>NZ_QUHG01000001.1:0-612814 GCF_003479505.1 Roseburia sp. AF15-21
CAGCGTAGCAGCCAATAAAACTGCTACGCTTAAAAGTCTAACTTTTTGGGGTCACATCAGAAAATCAGATTCCCTTTTAGTAGTTCTTCTTGAACTTTTACTTTGCCAGCAGCATCATGATATCGTTGCTACGCTGGATGAATTTTGTCATAGCATCTACGGATAATGGCTGGTTGCTTAAAACAGCTAAATCGTAAAGCTGCTGACAGAACATTGGTACATGCTCGGAATCTTTGTGATTTAAGATGTACTGGACCAGAGGATGACTGGTATTTAAGGTCAGTGTCTGGTCTGCCGCAAACATGGAAGTATCCATACCGCCCATGCCATTCATGGCATACATTTTCATCATATCCTGCATACGTCTGCCTTCCTCGGAGAGAGTAATAACAGAAGCAATGTCGGGATTTTTCAGTTTGGCAGCTTTAATCGTAAGCTTATCATTCTTTAAAGTATCTTTGAATACTTTGGACAGTGTTTCTTCAGTCTCTTTAGTCTCTTCAGCATTTTCTTCTTTCAGGGAATCGGTAAGGTCTGCATCGATTCGCATGAATTTGAATTTCTCATTACGCTGCTCTAACTGGCTGATGAAGGAGGTATCGATATTGTGATTTAAGATAACTGCATCCATGCCCTGTTCCTTGAACATCTTGATATACTGTCCCTGCTGAACCGGATCGGTAACATAGTAAATCGGTTTTCTTTCATCCTTTTCGTCTGAGTCAGAAGCAGTATCAGCGGTCTTATCAGCATCAGACACATTGTCTGAAGCGGTATCTTCAGCCTTTGTATCTTCGGTATTTCCTTCCGTATTTTCTTCTGCTTTTTCGTCTTCTTTCAGAAGCTCCGGAAGAGTAAGGTACTTATCGTCTAAGTTCTTAAAGAGAATGTAATCATTCATCTTGTCACAGAACTTGGTATCTTTTAAGCAGCCGAATTTGATAAATGGGCTAATGTCATCCCAGTATTTTTCGTAGCTTTCCTTTTCGGTCTTGCACATACCGATTAATTTATCTGCAACTTTTTTACTGATGTAATCGGAAATCTTCTTTACAAAGCCATCGTTCTGCAGGGCACTACGGGAAACATTAAGCGGAAGGTCAGGACAGTCAATCACGCCCTTTAAGAGCATTAAGAATTCCGGAATCACTTCCTTAATGTTATCTGCGATAAATACCTGGTTATTATATAATTTAATAGTTCCTTCGATGGAATCGTATTCCGTATTAATCTTCGGGAAGTACAGAATACCTTTTAAGTTAAATGGATAGTCCATATTCAGGTGAATCCAGAATAAAGGCTCTTTATAATCCATAAATACTTTCCGGTAGAAAGCTTTGTATTCTTCGTCAGTACACTCGCTTGGGGTCTTGGTCCAAAGTGGGTTTGTATCATTTAATGGAACCGGACGTTTTAAAATCTTAAGTTTTTCGGTCCTTGGAGATACTTCTACGACTTCTTTTTCGCCATTTTCATTTTCTTTTTCTTCAGTTTTTGCTTCTTCCACGATTGTTTCAATGACAGTATCGGTATCTAATTTATCTTCCGGTTTGATGGTCTCATACTGTGGCTCATCATTTGCTTTGGTCAGATAGATTGGTACCGGCATGAAAGAGCAGTACTTCTCAATGACTTCTCTTGCACGATATTCGTTGGCAAATTCCAAAGCATCTTCATTTAAGAAAAGAGTAATTTTGGTGCCGACTTCGGTACGGTCACTGTCTTTCATATCAAATTCTGTGCCGCCATCGCATTCCCAGTGAACAGCAGCAGCACCATCTTTATAAGAAAGGGTATCAATGTGAACCTCATCTGCAACCATGAAAGCGGAATAGAAGCCCAGTCCGAAATGACCGATAATCTGGTCTTCATTGGCTTTATCTTTGTATTTCTCCAGAAAATCAGTAGCACCGGAGAAGGCAATCTGGTTGATATATTCTTCTACCTCGTCAGCAGTCATTCCAAGACCGTTATCAATGAAGGTAAGGGTTTTATCGTCCGGGTTGACAATAACGTGGATTTCAGGCTTATAATCGGCTGGAAGGGTATATTCTCCCATCATTTCCAGCTTCTTTAATTTGGTAATGGCATCACAGCCATTGGAAATCAGTTCACGATAGAAAATATCGTGATCGGAATACATCCATTTCTTTATAATTGGAAAAATGTTATCGCTGCTAATTGATAAATTTCCATGTTTATTACTCATTTAAAACACTCCTTTTCTTTCTCTATATAATTTCTTACTTTATTTTGCAGTGTCAGACTACAAATCCTAATAGAAATATTATACTTTGCAAATTTAAAAGTCAATAGAAAATTAGCACTCTTTAAAAAAGAGTGCTAACAAAAATCTGCAACACCAGTATTTATTGGACGTTGCGGATTTCTTAAAAGTTTATAAACTTTCTTTTTAATCATTTTTTCATTCAGATTTAACAGCTTTATCTGGGCTTAAATTGCTTTCCTGGCAGATATAAATAGGCCGTTTTTTGACCTCCATATAAGTGCGGGAAAGGTAGGAACCTAAGATTCCGATGCACAGAAGCTGGATACCTCCGATAAAGATAACGATACATGCCATGGACGGCCAGCCGAAAGCGGAGCCACCGAATAAAAGCTGCCTTACAATAATAAAGATAATGGCAAGGAAGGAAATGATACACATAAACATTCCGGTAAAGGATGCAAGCTTCAACGGAGCTGTAGAGAAGGATATCATTCCGTCTAAGGAGTAGCGGACCAGCTGGAAGAAAGACCATTTGGTTTCTCCGGCAATCCGCTCTGTATTTTCAAATTCAATCCATTTGGTACGGAAACCGACCCAGCCAAATAACCCCTTGGAAAAGCGGTTGTATTCATTTAATTCTAACAACGCATCCACAAAAGGACGGTTCATCAACCGGAAATCTCTGGCACCATCTACGATATCTGTATCGGACATTTTGCGGATAAGCTTATAGAACATCCGGGCAAAGAAAGAGCGGACAGGCGGTTCTCCTTTGCGGTTTACCCGTCGTGTGGCAACCGAATCATAGCCTTCTTCCCGGATGGCATGAAGCATCGAAGGAAGCAGGGAAGGCGGATCCTGTAAATCTGCATCCATAATGGCAGTATAATCACTGGTTGAATTTCTCAGACCGGCATAAATAGCCGCTTCTTTTCCAAAATTACGGGAAAAGGAAATATAATATACACTGTTATCGGAAGAAGCAAGCTTCTTTAGGGTGGCAAGGGTATTGTCCGTTGAGCCATCATTGATAAACAGCAGCTTAAGAGAAATCTCTGTAAGCTGTTGTCTGATTTTTGAGATCTCTTCGTAAAAATACGGAAGTGCTTCTTCTTCGTTATAGCAGGGTACAATAATCGTCATTGTTTGCATAAAAGAATCAATCCTTTGCAAGGTTCTTGTTGGCAGTAGAGAGCATCAGTTTGATACGGTTCAACTGGTTTACTTCACTGGCACCCGGGTCATAGTCGATAGCCACGATGTTAGAAAGAGGGTACTGGTGACGCAGTTTCTTGATAACACCTTTACCAACCACATGGTTTGGCAGACAGGCAAATGGTTGTGTACATACGATATTATTGGTTCCGGTATGAATCAGCTCTAACATTTCGCCGGTTAAGAACCAGCCTTCACCGGTCTGGTTACCCTGTGATACAATCTCAGAAGCATATTTTGCCAGTGTTTCAATGTGGGCAGGTGGATCAAAGTGTTCACTCTTTTCAAATTCGTCACGGGCAGCGGAACGGAGCCATTCGAAAAATCTGATACCGAGGTTTGAGACTCTTGCGGATTTCCTGCTCATGCCAAGGTGTTCTGCTTTAAAGTTCTGGTTATAGAAGCAGTAGAGCAGGAAGTCGGTAAGGTCAGGAACAACAGCCTCAGCACCTTCGGACTCCAGTAAGTCTACCAGATAATTATTTGCGGCTGGAAGAAATTTAACCAGAATCTCACCAACGACACCAACCTTAGGTTTCTTAATGTCTTTCATCGGAAGACGGTCGAAGTCACGGATGATTTCACGGCACATCTTCTTGTATTTCCGGTGGGAGACAAAGCCCTTTCTGGAAATAAATGCAATGACACGTTCCTTCCATTTCTCATGAAGTGCATTGGCAGAACCAGGTACTTCCTCATAAGGTCTGGTGCGGTAGAGACAGCGCATGAAAATATCGCCAAACTCTAAGGCATAAAGACCGTGCTGGATAAGCTGTGGTGTAAATTTAAAGCCAGGGTTCTTCTCTAAGCCGCTTAAGTTGATGGAAATAACCGGAACGTCTTTATAACCGGCTTTTTCCAAGGCACGGCGGATGAAACCGATATAGTTGCTGGCACGACATCCACCACCGGTCTGTGAGATTAAAATTGCAGTCTTTGTCATGTCATATTTTCCGGACATAACAGCACTCATAATCTGACCGACAACCATAAGGGAAGGGTAGCAGGCGTCGTTATTTACATATTTTAATCCCACATCCACAGAGTCGCGGTTATCATTATCAAGTACAACCAGATGATATCCGGCAGCCTGGAAAGCAGGCTCTAAGAGTTCGAAATGAATCGGTGACATCTGCGGACAGAGAATTGTGTAACTGTCACGCATTTCTTCGGTAAATACCACACGGTTAAAGTTAGCAGGAACGATGGTACGTTTTTCATGACGTTTTTCTTTGACACGGATAGCAGCAAGAAGAGAACGGATACGGATTCTTGCAGCCCCTAAGTTATTTACCTCATCGATTTTCAGGCAGGTATAAATCTTGCCGGATTTGCTTAGAATGTCATTGACGCAGTCTGTTGTAACGGCATCTAATCCACAACCGAAGGAATTCAACTGGATTAAATCAAGGTTATCCTGTGTCTTTACAAAGTTTGCTGCAGCATACAGTCTGGAGTGATACATCCATTGATCCATAACGATAAGCGGACGCTCTACTTCATGGAGATGTGCTACGGAATCCTCTGTAAGTACAGCTAGACCATAGGAATTAATCAGTTCCGGAATACCATGGTTGATTTCCGGATCCACATGATATGGACGGCCGGCAAGTACAATACCACGTTTCCCAGTCTCTTTTAAATATGCTAAAGTTTCTTCGCCCTTGCGTTTGATATCCTCTCTGGCATTGGAAAGCTCCTGCCATGCAGTTCTCGCGGCAGCTTTGATTTCTTCTGCCGGAATGGAGAACTCTTCGGTAAAGGTATGTACTAACTGCTCGGTCAGAACGTCAAGGTTGGTAAATGCCATAAACGGATTTAAGAAACGAACCTGACCTGAAGTAATTTCATCTACATTATTCTTGATATTTTCGGCATAGGATGTAACAATCGGGCAGTTGTAGTGATTGTTAGAATCCGGGAATTCATTTCTTTCATAAGGAATACATGGGTAGAAAATGAAATCTACCTGATGCTGAATCAGCCAGGATACATGACCGTGGGCAAGTTTGGCCGGATAACATTCGGACTCGCTTGGAATGGAATCAATACCCAGCTCGTAAATCTTTCTGGTTGACTGTGGAGAGAGTACTACTTCAAATTTTAAAGCTGCAAAGAAGGTTGCCCAGAATGGGTAATTCTCATACATATTTAATACTCTCGGAAGTCCTACGGTTCCGCGGGTGGCTTCTTCTTTCTTCAGTGGAGGATAAGCAAAAAGCCGTTCATTCTTATATTCAAAAAGGTTTGGAATATTTTCTTTATTCTTTTCTTTGCCAAGTCCACGTTCACAACGATTACCGGTAATGTAGGAACGGTTGCCGGAGAAACGGTTGATGGTTAAAAGACAGTGGTTGGTACATCCCTGACAGCGGGTCAGCTTGGTATCAAAGGTCAGTGCATTGATTTCATCAATGGAAAGCATGGAAGTCTGGTAACCTTCCTCATGACGCTCCCTTGCAATTAAAGCAGCACCAAAAGCACCCATGATTCCTGCAATATCAGGTCTTACTGCTTCACAGCCGGAAATTTTTTCAAAGCTCCGGAGTACCGCATCATTGTAGAAGGTTCCACCCTGAACTACGATATGCTCACCTAAATCCTTTGCATCGGAAAGCTTGATAACCTTGAAAAGAGCATTCTTGATAACGGAATAAGCAAGACCGGCGGAAATATCAGCAACACTTGCACCTTCCTTCTGAGCCTGTTTTACCTTGGAATTCATAAATACGGTACAACGGGTTCCAAGGTCAATTGGGTTTTCAGCAAATAAAGCTTCTTTGGCAAAATCCTGCACACTGTAATTTAATGATTTTGCAAAAGTCTCGATAAAGGAACCGCATCCGGAAGAGCAGGCTTCATTTAACTGAACACTGTCAACGGTCTGGTTCTTAATCTTGATGCATTTCATATCCTGACCACCGATGTCTAAGATACAGTCTACATCCGGGTCAAAGAATGCCGCTGCATAGTAGTGGGCAACGGTTTCTACCTCACCGTCATCCAGCATAAGGGCAGCTTTTAATAAAGCCTCTCCATAACCGGTGGAGCAGGAGTGTACAATATGTGCATCCGCCGGTAATAAGGAATAGATTTCCTTGATGGATTTGATTGCAGTAGCCAGAGGACTTCCGTTGTTGCTGCTATAGAAAGAATAGAGAAGAGAACCGTCTTCTCCTGCCAGTGCAATTTTGGTTGTGGTGGAACCGGCATCAATTCCAAGATAGCAGTTTCCTTTGTAAGTAGAAAGGTCCGCTGTCTTTACATTGTGTCCGTTATGACGGGCAGTAAAGGCGTCATAGTCAGCCTGGGTTGCAAAAAGAGGCTCCATACGGGCTACTTCAAATTCCATTTTAATATCAGAAGACAATTTGTCTAAAATATCGGATAAATCGTAAGTGACATCTTCTTTATAATTTAATGCAGAACCAATGGCTGCAAACAGATGGGAATTTTCCGGTGCAATAATGTGTTCATCATCCAGTTTTAAGGTACGGATGAAAGCTTCCTTTAATTCAGAAAGGAAGTGCAGTGGTCCACCTAAGAAAGCAACGTGACCACGGATTGGTTTTCCACAGGCAAGACCACTGATGGTCTGGTTTACGACTGCCTGGAAAATAGAAGCAGATAAGTCCTCTCTGGTAGCACCTTCATTAATCAATGGCTGGATATCGGTTTTTGCAAATACACCGCATCGTGCAGCAATCGGATAGATGGCATCATAATTTTTGGCATACTCATTCAGACCGGATGCATCTGTCTGGATCAAAGATGCCATCTGGTCAATAAAGGAACCGGTACCACCGGCACAGATACCATTCATACGCTGCTCAACATTACCACCTTCAAAATAAATAATTTTGGCATCCTCACCACCAAGCTCAATGGCAACGTCAGTCTGTGGCGCATAGTCCTGTAAGGCAGTAGATACGGAAATAACCTCCTGCACAAACGGAATGCCAAGATGCTTGGCAAGGGTAAGTCCGCCGGAACCGGTAATCATCGGTGCCAGCTTTAAATTCCCAAGCTTATCAAATGCCTTTTTTAATAAATCCGTTAAGGTTTCACGGATATTGGCAAAATGTCTTTCATAGTCTGCAAACAGCAGCTCGTTATTTTTTCCAAGAACAGCAATTTTAACGGTTGTGGAACCGATGTCTATTCCCAGTTTGTTAAGATTTTTGTTTTCCATAATAATCACCCTGTATTAGTCTGTTACTTCATATTAATAATGTGTTTCATAAATTCCAAAACAAAATCCATTATACGACAGTATTTTTCAAAAAACAATTCCTAATAAAAGAATTTATGGATTGTTTAGAAATAGTGGGGAATCTGAAATTTTTATGAAGAAATCCCAGTGTCGTTGACAAATCTTTGGGGATACTTCTATAATAGTAGACAGATTGCAATAAACTAATTTATGAAATATGAGGTGTAATATGAATTTTTTGAATAAAATGGAGCGCAAAATTGGAAAATACGCCATCCCGAATCTGATGATTTATCTGATTGCAGCATATTGCATCGGATTTGTGATTTATACGGTAAATCCGAACTTTATGTTGATGCTGACCTTAAGCCCTTATCACATTCTGCATGGACAGGTATGGAGACTGATTACCTGGATTCTGATGCCGACAGACACCAGAGTATTCTCACTGCTGATTATGGCGCTTCTTTATTATCAGCTTGGTTCTGCACTGGAACGGAGCTGGGGCACGTTCCGTTTTAATGTTTATATTTTCGGCGGAATGTTATTTACCGTAATCGGAGCGTTTATTTTATATGGAATATATGCAGCAGCTGGAACAGGAAGCTTAGAAACAATTTCATTGATTTCAAGCCTTACTTTCACTACGAATTATATCAATCTGACCATATTCCTTGCCTTTGCGGTCATGTATCCGGAAATGCAGATTTTACTGTTCTTTATTATTCCGGTAAAAATGAAGTGGATGGCAGTGGTATATGCAGTACTGATTGCGATTAATCTGATTTTAACCAGCTGGGGCGGAAGAATTGCTATCATTATGTCTATTTTAAATTTCCTGATTTTCTTCCTGTCTACCAGAAATTACAGAAGGGTATCCCCGAAGGAAATTCACCGGAAGCAGGTATTTAAGGCTCAGATGCGGGAGCCGAGGAGAGGCGGCATGGTGACAAAGCATAAATGTGCAGTCTGCGGAAGAACCGAGCTGGATGATCCAAACCTGGAATTCCGTTTCTGCTCCAAGTGCGATGGCAATTACGAATATTGTCAGGATCATCTGTTTACCCATCAGCATATTAAGCACAGCTAGAAAAGGAAAATGCGACCGGACAACATTTTGACGGAACATTTTGACGGAACTCCAAAAATCGTTATTGATTTAGCGGACGTTTGACTTTATAATAGATATATTAGCGAAGAAACGAACCCAGGAGGAAGACAAAATGGAAAACGAAGCTGTCTCCAAGAATTTTATTGAGCAGATTATCGACAAAGATTTAGCAGAAGGACATTGCAAAACGGTGCATACCAGATTTCCACCGGAGCCAAATGGCTATTTGCATATCGGACATGCCAAATCTATTCTTTTAAATTATGGACTTGCACAGGAATATAACGGCTTATTTAATATGCGTTTTGACGATACCAATCCGACCAAAGAGCGAAGCGAATTCGTAGAGTCAATCAAAGAGGATATTAAATGGCTGGGTGCGGATTGGGGCGACAGATTGTTTTTTGCATCCAATTATTTTGATCAGATGTATGAAGCAGCTGTAAAACTGATTAAGAAAGGGAAAGCATATGTTTCTGACTTAAGCGCAGAAGAGATGCGCGAGTACCGCGGAACCTTAAAGGAGCCGGGAAAAGAAGATCCGTCAGCCGGTAGAAGTGTAGAAGAGAACTTAGAACTGTTTGAAGCAATGAAAGATGGCAGGTATGCAGACGGTGAAAAGGTATTGCGTGCCAGAATTGATATGGCTTCTCCAAATATGAATATGCGTGACCCGGTTATTTACCGTGTGGCACATATGACTCATCAGAATACAGGGGATAAATGGTGCATTTATCCGATGTATGATTTTGCACATCCAATCGAGGATGCCATTGAAGGAATCACACATTCTATCTGTACGCTGGAATTCGAAGACCATAGACCTTTATATGACTGGGTTGTCCGTGAGTTAGAGTATGAGAATCCACCAAAGCAGATTGAGTTTGCAAAATTATATCTTACCAATGTGGTAACCGGTAAGCGTTACATTAAGAAGCTGGTAGAGGAACATATTGTAGATGGATGGGATGACCCGCGTCTGGTATCCATTGCCGCTTTGAGAAGAAGAGGCTTTACACCGGAGTCTATTAAAATGTTCGTAGAGCTGTGCGGCGTTTCCAAGGCAAACAGTTCGGTAGATTATGCAATGTTAGAATATTGTATCCGTGAGGATTTGAAATTAAAACGTTCCCGCGTGATGGCAGTATTAGATCCAATTAAGGTTATTATTGACAATTATCCGGAAGATCAGATAGAATACTTTGATGTGGTCAATAATATGGAAAATGAAACTCTAGGCAGCCGTAAGGTTCCGTTTGCAAGAGAACTTTACATTGACAGAGAAGATTTCATGGAAGAACCGCCGAGAAAATATTTCCGTATGTTCCCGGGTAACGAAGTGCGTCTGATGCATGCATATTTTGTGAAATGCAACAGCTTTGTAAAAGACGAGAACGGAAAAGTGACAGAGATTCACTGTACCTATGACCCGGAATCCAGAGGCGGAAACAGCCCGGATGGAAGAAAGGTAAAAGGAACCATTCACTGGGTAGCAGCACCAACCGCAGTGAAAGCAGAGGTAAGATTATACGAAAATATTGTGGACGAAGAGTTGGGCGTATATAACGAAGACGGAAGCCTGAACTTAAATCCGAATTCTCTTACCATATTAAAAGAGTGCTATGTAGAGCCAGGTCTTGCAGATGCAAAAGGATATGACAGCTTCCAGTTTGTACGACAGGGATATTTCTGCGTAGACGCGAAAGATTCAAAAGAAGATGCACTGGTATTTAACCGCATCGTTTCACTAAAGAGTTCTTATAAACTGCCAGCTCAGCAGTAGAGCGGAGGAATAGATATGAATTTATTTTCTGGATTGGAAAAATTCGGAATAAAGGCAACTGACAGTACAGACCTTTATGCCGATGAGAAAGTAGCAGAAAAGAAAACAAAAGAAAAAGTAGAAACAGCCGTAGTACAGCCAAAGGAAGAGGATTTCCTTTTAGATAAGACCGTGCGCTGCCCGGTATGTGATAAAGAATTTAAGACGAAAATGGTAAAAGCCGGTAAGGTGAAGCGATTGGAGCCGGATGCAGATTTGAGACCGAGACAGCAGTATGTGGATTCTTTGAAATATGATGTGGCATCCTGCCCGAATTGCGGATATACTTCACTGAATCGTTATTTTGAACATATTACCATGGGTCAGATTAAATTGATTAAGGAACAGATTAGCCGGAATTTTCATCCGCAGGCACCATCTGACGATGCAACATGGGATTATGATAAGGCAATTGAAATGCATAAGTTATCCCTGTTTAATTCGATGGTAAAGAAAGCGAGAACCAGTGAAAAAGCATATAACTGTCTGATTCTTGCATGGTTGCTTCGCACCAAAGCAGAGGAATTAGAGACTGCCGGTAAAAAAGAAGAGGCAGCAGCCTGCAGACAGGAAGAGGAATCTTTCTATAAAGAGGCCTATGATGGCATGATGAAGGCAGTAAGTACAGAGATGTTCCCGATTTGTGGAATGGATCAGAGTACTATGGATTATCTTCTTGCAAATATGGCATTCCATTATAAGCAGTATGATATAACATCAAAATGCTTAAGCCGTGTTTTGAGTTCCGCAAGTGCAAATCGTAAGATTAAGGATAAATCCTTGGAATTAAAAGAAATTATTTTAAAAGAGCTTAAGAAAAACCGATAGGTGGATAACGGGATGAAGGAATTATGGATTGATTTACAGCCGGATTCTCCACACGCACTTTATGAGCAGATTTACGAATATATTCGTAAGGATATAGCAGACGGTAAGATTTCCCCGGGGGAAAAATTACCGTCTACTCGTTTTATGGCCAAAAATCTGCAAATCAGCAGGAGTACCGTGGAACTGGCATATGAACAGCTTACAGCAGAGGGTTATATTGAACCAAAACCCTGTGCAGGCTATTTTGTATGCGATATCAGCATGCTGTATCAGCTAAGCCGTGGACAGGAAAAGCCAGAAGAGGGAAGACTCATGGAGCGGCAGAAAAAGCAGTATGAAATCAGTTTTTCTCCTTATGAGATTGACCGGAAGCATTTTCCCTATGGAATATGGTATCGGATGCATAAGAGTGTAGTGCCGGAGGATAACCCGGATTTATTGCTTTCGGGAAATCCAAAGGGAGAACTGAATCTTAGAATGGCAATCAGCCGCTATCTCTATCAGGCGAGAGGGGTAGTCTGCGATGAAAAACAGATTCTTATTGGTGCCGGTAATGAGTATCTTCTGTTATTGTTAGCTCAGATTATGGGGCGGGATAAGAAAGTGGCAATGGAGAATTATACTTATTTGCAGGCATATTATACTTTCTGTAATATGGGATATCGGGTGCTGGCAGAAGAAATTGATGAAGATGGAATTTGTATGGAGGCTATCCGGAAAGAAAATCCGGATATGGTTTATGTCATGCCATCCCATCAGTTCCCGTTGGGAAATGTCATGCCGCTGCGAAGAAGGCTGGAACTTTTACAGTGGGCGTCTGAAGGAGAAGAACGTTATATCATAGAAGATGACCACGATAGTGAGTTCCGTTATAAAGGAAAGCCGATTCCGGCTTTGTGGGGAAATGATACCGGAGAGCATGTGATTTATATAGGAACTTTTTCAAAAAGTATTGCACCTTCTCTTCGAATCAGTTTTATGGTATTGCCCCATTCCCTGATGGAGCGGTACCACAGTTCCTGTGGTTTCTATGCCTGTACGGTGCCGCGGAACAGTCAGGAAGTATTGTGCCATTTTATGGAAGAAGGGCATTTTGAACGGCATCTGAACCGTATGCGTAATAACTATAAGAATAAGCATGATACTTTTATGCGTCTTTTAAAGCAGGAAGACTGGGTCTGCCGCATTTACGGTGATAATGCCGGCCTGCATGTATTGGTAGAACTGGATGTGAAGTGGAAGGAAGAAGAAGTGGTAGAGCAGGCGAGAGAGCAGCATATTGAAATTCATGGACTGGGTGAATATGTGATTCAAAAGCCAAAGGAAAAGAAAGTTCCGACACTGGTGCTTGGATATGGTAATCTGACAGAAGATGAAATGGAACAGGGTCTTGCTGTATTAAGAGAGATTCTGGATAAATAAAAAAGACATTACATATCGGCGGCTGTCGAATGTAATGCCTTTTTTACATTCTATATTGCGTTAGAAAATTCTATTTCTGGTTATTTTTTTCTAATTCCTGCATTTTCATAGCACGAACTTTTAATGGAAGACCAAACAGTGTGATGAATCCATCTGCATCATGGTGATCATAAAGGTCTCCGGTTGTAAAGCTTGCCAGTGACTCACTGTAGAGAGAGTATGGAGAAGTTGTTCCGGCTTTGATGATGTTTCCTTTGTAGAGCTTGAATTTCACTTCACCGGTTACATATTCCTGGGTAGACTCAACGAATGCCTGAACTGCTTCACGTAAAGGTGTGAACCATTTTCCTTCGTAAACAATCTGAGCCATACGATTGCCCATATCTTTTTTAACATCCATAGTAGCACGGTCTAATACGAGTTCCTCTAACTGACGATGTGCTTCCATCAGGATAGTTCCGCCAGGAGTTTCATATACACCACGGGATTTCATACCAACAACACGGTTTTCTACGATATCGATGATACCAATTCCATGTTTGCCGCCTAAACGGTTTAATTCACGGATGATATCGGAAACTTTCATTTTCTTTCCATTAACAGCAGTAGGAACACCTTTTTCAAAGGTCATGGTTACGTATTCGCCCTCATCCGGAGCTTTTTCCGGAGAAACACCAAGAACTAAAAGGTGGTCATAGTTTGGCTCATTTGCAGGATCCTCTAACTCAAGACCTTCGTGGCTGATGTGCCATAAGTTACGGTCACGGCTGTAGCTCTGGTCAGTAGAGAATGGAAGATGAATGCCATGTGCTTTGCAGTATTCAATTTCGGATTCACGGGAATCCATTTTCCATTTGTCATCACGCCAAGGAGCAATAATTTTAATATCAGGAGCAAGTGCTTTGATAGAAAGCTCGAAACGAATCTGGTCATTTCCCTTACCGGTTGCACCGTGGCAGATAGCAACAGCATTTTCTTTTCGTGCAATTTCAACTAATTTCTTGGCAATACCAGGACGAGCCATAGAAGTTCCTAAGAGATATTTGTTCTCATATACGGCATCTGCCTGAACACATGGAACAATATAGTCATCACAGAATTCATCTGTAATATCTTCAATATATAATTTGGTTGCACCGGATAATTTTGCTCTTTCATCAAGACCATCCAGCTCTTCACCCTGTCCGCAGTCAACGCAGCAGCAGATTACTTCATAATCATAATTTTCTTTTAACCATGGGATGATAGCGGTTGTATCAAGTCCACCAGAGTACGCTAAAACAACTTTTTCTTTCATAATAATAGGTATCCTTTCTTCAGATGTTTTTTAACTAGGATTAATATACAACAAAAAAAATAAATACGCAAGCGAAAAAATATACATAATCTGCTTATAAAAATGCATAATTATATACAAAGGGTACATATTTATGTATAAAAAACGGATAATATATTAATAAAAGAAGACTTATAGAATCATAAATTAACTGAAAAAGCGTGAAAACAGAAAATAGTACTTGCATAATGAATAAAACGAATGTATAATTATGCACTGTAAATGGCATGTAAATTCCATGTGTGCCATAATCTTAAGAAGAAAGAAGATGTAAAAATGATTAAAGCAGGAATTATCGGAGCAACCGGATACGCAGGAGCAGAACTGGTAAGAATTCTTATGGGACATCCTTCCGTAGAGATTAAGTGGTATGGCTCCAGAAGTTATATAGATAAGAAGTACGCAGATGTTTACCGTAATATGTTTGAAATCGTAGAGGATACCTGCCTTGATGATAATATAGAAGAGCTGGCAAAGCAGGTGGACGTTATCTTTACAGCAACACCGCAGGGATTCCTTGGTTCTGTATTGAATGAGAAGATTTTATCCGAGACAAAGGTAATTGATTTGAGCGCAGATTACCGTATTAAAGATGTGACTACTTATGAAAAATGGTATAAAATTGAGCATAAGAGTCCACAGTTTATTGAAGAAGCCGTTTACGGACTTTGCGAAATCAATCGTGAAAAGGTGAAAAATGCAAGACTGGTAGCCAACCCGGGATGCTATACCACCTGTTCTATTTTAACCGCATATCCGTTGGTAAAAGAGGGACTGATTGATGCCAATACATTGATTGTGGATGCAAAGAGCGGTACTTCCGGTGCAGGACGTGGAGCAAAGGTCAATAATCTGTTCTGTGAAGTAAATGAAAATATGAAGGCATATGGCGTGGCAACCCACAGACACACACCGGAAATTGAAGAACAGTTAGGTTATGCAGCCGGAAAAGAGATTACCATCAGCTTTACACCACATCTTGTTCCAATGAACCGTGGTATCTTAGCAACAGAGTACGCATCACTGGTAAAGAAAGCAGACGGAAGTTATCCAACCAAAGAAGAGATTCGTGCAGCTTATGAAAAATATTATAAGAACGAGAAATTCGTCAGGGTATTAGAGGATGGTGTGTGCCCGGAAACCAAATGGGTAGAAGGAAGCAACTATGTAGATGTGAACTTTGTAGTAGATGAGCGTACCGGAAGAGTGATTATGATGGGTGCGCTGGATAATCTGGTAAAAGGAGCAGCCGGTCAGGCGGTTCAGAATATGAATTTATTATTTGGATTAAAGGAATCGGAAGGTCTCGAACTGGTACCGATGTTCCCGTAAGCAGGAGAGAATATGGCAGAAGCTACATATATATTAAGAACAATGAAAGAAGACGATTTTAATGAAGTCCATGCACTCTGGATGAGCATTCACGGATTTGGCATCCGGAGCATTGATGATTCGGAAGAAAATGTGAAACGTTTTATCCGAAGAAATCCGGACACCAGTATTGTGGCATGTATGGATGGAAAAATCGTAGGAGCTATTCTTTGCGGACAGGATGGAAGAAGAGGATGCTTTTATCATGTATGCGTCCATGAGGATTACCGGAAACATGGTATTGGAAAAGCAATGGCAATGATGGCAATGGAAGCATTGAAAAAAGAGGGCATCAACAAAGTAAATCTGGTGGCATTTACCAGTAATGAGCTGGGCAATGGATTCTGGAAGAATATGGGCTGGACATTCCGGAAGGATATGAATTATTATGAATTTGATTTGAATCCGGAAAATGTAACTGTATTTAATCCATAAATAAATTTGGAAAGCAGACAGCTTAAGATAAAAGACAGAGGAAAGCAGGACAGGAGGCATATTATGAAAAAAGTAGAAGGCGGCGTTACCGCAGCAGAAGGTTTTCAGGCAGCATCCACAGCAGCAGGTATTAAGTATAAAGACAGAACAGATATGGCAATGATTTATTCCACAGAGCCATGTGCAGTTGCCGGAACATTTACCACGAATGTCGTAAAGGCAGCACCGGTAAAATGGGATAAGGACATTGTAAAGAACAGTGCATTTGCACAGGCAGTTGTAGTAAATGCCGGAATTGCCAATGCATGTACCGGAACAGAAGGATTAGGATATTGCAAAGATACCGCAAAGAAAACTTCAGAGTTAATGGATATTCCGGAGGATGCAGTTCTTGTGGCATCCACAGGAGTAATTGGAAAACAGCTTCCGATTGACCGTATCTGTGCCGGTGTGGAACAGATGAGTAAAAAATTAAGTGGTGATTTAACTAGTGGACATAATGCAGCACTTGCTATTATGACAACAGATACCCATGAGAAAGAGGCTGCAGTGGAGGTAGAGCTTTCCGGTAAGAAGGTTACCATCGGTGGAATGTGTAAAGGCTCTGGCATGATTCATCCGAATATGTGTACCATGTTAAGCTTTATCACAACAGATGCGGCAATTTCAAAAGAAATGTTGCAGGAAGCACTGAGCAGTACCGTAACAGATACTTATAACATGATTTCCGTAGATGGAGATACTTCCACCAACGACACCTGCCTGGTACTGGCAAATGGTCTTGCAGGCAATGAAAAAATCAAAGAGAAGAATGAAGATTACGAAACATTCTGTGAAGCACTTTATTATGTCAATGAAGCACTGGCTAAGATGATGGCAGGAGATGGCGAAGGCGCAACTGCTTTATTTGAAGTAAAAGTAGTGCATGCGGCATCCAAAGAAGATGCGGTTATCTTAAGCAAATCCGTAGTAACATCAAGCCTTACCAAGGCTGCAATCTTTGGACATGATGCTAACTGGGGAAGAATCCTATGTGCATTGGGCTATTCCGGCGTGGAATTTGATCCGGAGCAGGTTGACCTTTACTTTGAAAGTGCAGCCGGCAAGCTGATGATTATCAAAGATGGTGTTGCCGTAGATTATTCCGAGGAAGAGGCAACTAAGATTTTATCTGAAAAAGAAGTAACTGCCATTGCAGATATGAAGATGGGTGAAGCCTGTGCAACAGCATGGGGCTGTGATTTGACCTATGATTATATTAAAATAAATGCGGATTATCGTTCTTAAAAAAGATTTGATTGAAAAAATATACGAAAAAAGACTTTTTAAGAAAAGGAAAGAGGATTGGACAGATGGAAGAAAACAGTATGCAGGAAATATTGAAAAAAGCTGAGGTATTAATTGAGGCATTGCCATATATCCAGCGTTTCAACCGCAAAATTATCGTAGTAAAATACGGCGGAAGTGCAATGGTAGATGAAGAGTTAAAGCAGAGCGTTATCCAGGATGTAACTCTTTTAAAACTGGTTGGTTTCAAACCGATTATCGTTCATGGTGGCGGTAAGGAAATCAGCAAATGGGTTGCAAAAGCCGGAATGGAGCCGGAATTTATCAATGGACTTCGTAAAACCGATGCACCTACCATGGAAATTGCAGAAATGGTTCTTGGAAAAGTCAATAAATCACTGGTTCAGATGGTAGAAAAGCTTGGCGTGAACGCAGTAGGTATCAGCGGTAAAGATGGTGGACTGCTGAAGGTAAATAAGAAATTATCCAATGGACAGGATATCGGGTATGTGGGTGAAGTTAAGGAAGTAAATCCAAAGATTTTATATGATCTTCTCGAAAAAGATTTCCTGCCGATTATCTGCCCGGTAGGTCTTGATGATAATTATGATACTTACAATATCAATGCGGACGATGCAGCGTGTGCAATTGCCCGTGCCGTACAGGCGGAAAAACTTGCATTCCTTACAGATATTGAAGGTGTATACAAAGACCCGGATGATAAATCTACACTGATTTCCGAACTTAAGATTTCAGATGCACACAAGCTGATTGAAGATGGTTATATTGGCGGCGGAATGCTTCCAAAATTAAATAACTGTATCGATGCCATTGAAAATGGTGTGTCCAGAGTACATATCTTAGATGGTAGAATTGCACATTGTCTGTTACTGGAAATCTTTACAAACCGAGGAATCGGAACAGCAATTTTAGGAGATGCGGAGGAAAAGTTTTATCATGAATAAACAGGAATATATGGATTGTGAAGATAAAGCATTATTACATACTTATAATCGTTTCCCTCTGGTATTAGATCATGGTGAGGGCGTATATCTTTATGATACCGATGGAAAGAAGTATCTTGATTTTGCGGCAGGTATTGCGGTAGAAGCGTTAGGATACAGCAATGAAGCATATAAGCAGGCATTGAAGGATCAGATTGATAAAATTACACATACTTCAAATCTTTATTATAATGTCCCGATTATGGAAGCTGCAGAGAAATTCTTAAAAGTTTCCAAAATGGACAGGGTTTTCTTCACCAACAGTGGAGCAGAAGCCATTGAGGGAGCAATTAAGGCAGCAAAAAAATATGCCTATACCAGAGATGGTCATGCAGACCATGAGATTATAGCCATGAACCATTCCTTCCATGGAAGAACCCTGGGTGCATTATCTGTAACCGGAAATGCCCATTACAGAGAACCGTTTGAGCCACTCTGCGGTGGTGTGAAATTTGCTGATTTTAATGATATTGAAAGTGTAAAAGCTCAGGTAACAGAAAAAACATGTGCCATTATCTTTGAAACCGTGCAGGGAGAGGGTGGAATTTATCCGGCAGAGGAATCCTTTATGAAAGAGATTTCAGCACTCTGCAAAGAGAAAGATATTCTTCTTATTTTAGATGAAATCCAGTGTGGAATGGGAAGAACCGGAGAAATGTTTGCATGGCAGCATTATGGAATCAAACCGGATATTATGACCAGTGCCAAGGCATTGGGCTGTGGAGTGCCGGTAGGAGCTTTTGCCATGACAGAACGTGTGGCAGAGAAATCCTTGGCACCGGGTGACCATGGAACCACATATGGAGGTAATCCGTTTGTCGGAGCAGCGGTCAGTAAGGTAATGGACTTATTTGAAGAATTAAAGCTTACAGACCATGTAAAAGAAATCGCAGTTTATCTGGAAAGCGAACTGGATAAGCTGGTAGAAGAATATGATTTTATTACAGCCCGCCGTGGTATGGGACTGATGCAGGGGCTTGTAAGCACAAAACCGGTTGGAACCATCGCGGCAGAAGCATTAAAAGAAGGTTTAATTATTATAACAGCCGGCGCAGATGTAATCCGTATGGTGCCGCCACTTGTGATTGAAAAAGAGCATGTGGATGAAATGATAACGAAACTGAAAAACGTACTGGATCGTATGTAGGCAGGGTATATGAAAAAGAAAACAAAGGAAATCATAGAAACAACAACGCTGGCAGTGGGAGTTATCCTGCTGTCAGCGGCTGCTTTTTACAGCAGCAAAGAAACAGGGAAAACAGAGTTAAAAACAGACAGAAAAGAGCAGATAACATCTGAGCAGGAAACAAAAGAAGCATATGAAGCAGCACAAAAGGAGCTATCCTTTTGGTACAGCGATGCAGACTGCAGGAATTATTTTGAACAGTGTGCAGTGGATTATTATGCCAAAACCGGTATCGCAGTGGGAATCCGTTATGTAGATGAGGAATCTTATCTTGAACAGATTTATGATGCAACAATGACGGAAGAAGACTATCCGGATTTGTATCTTGCCTGGAATGATGCAAAAGACAAGGCGTATTTATATGGTGTTGCAACGGAAGAAGAATACCCATTGTTTTTTGATACACTGGTGATGGTATATCAGAAAGAGAATTTCCCGGAAGCACCGGAGAGTATTTCGGAAATTTTAGGCTATGGACAGAATAACCTTTTAGGAGAAGGTGTAGGAAATCTGCTGGAATGGAATGTGGCAGATGGATTTTATGATTATCCATTTGTGGGGACTGAAGTGGAATGGAATGAGACGGACTATACCCTTTTGACGACATATGGAGAAAAATATAATGATGAATTAACTTTCTTTAAAAACCTTTCGGAAACTGTGGGAATTGATACGGATGAAATTAGCAGAACTCAGGTGGTGGAGAATTTTAATCAGGGAGCATCTTTGTGTGCAATCATTGATTCTGATGATTTAAATAAGATGACAGCAGAAAATTATGGCGTTTGCGGGCTGCCGATGTTAGACGATACCACACCGATGCAGGGGGTTGCCAGAGCGGGGATTCTTTTGGTAAATGAATTTTCGGGGGAAAAAGATATGGCGTCTGATTTTGCTGCTTTTATAGAAAAAGAAGAAGTGGATACCCTGCATGCAATGACTGGTCATATTTCTACAGATGAAGGTGCCAGCCGGGATGAAGCAGAACAGGCAGCTTTTATGCAGTATCAGAACAGCCAGCTGGTACCGGATGCTGCAAATGCAGGTGAGTTCTGGTCAGAATTTACAAGGCAGATGAAGGCATTGTGGAATGGTGGAAGCCTGCCACAGGAATAATTTGAAAATACTACTTGTATAAAGGGCAAATTTTCGTTAAAATAGAAAACAGTAAGCATTAGGGGACTTTCTTGCATAACAGAATTTATGTAAGGGAGTGATACAGATGAAAAAAGTCGGGTTATTAGCTCTGGCTTTATATTGTGGGATTATATATACGGCATGTGGAAAAGAAGATACCGTATATTTTGAGCCGGATACGCAAATGGAGAGTGAAGAGGTTACAGAAGCTGTCTTATGCCCGCCGGCTTCTTGTTATGTATATGTCTGTGGTGAGGTAGTGCACCCGGGAGTATATGAAGTGGAAGATGGAGCCAGAATCTGCGATGTATTGGAGCTGGCAGGAGGTTTTAACGAGGCTGCAGCAAAAGAGGCACTCAATCAGGCAGAACCGGTTGTTGACGGACAGATGATAAAGGTGCCGGATCAGGAAACTTACCTTTTACAGCAGACAGGGAGTGCTGATTCGGCAGCAGAGCCGGAGGATGGCAGAATCAATCTGAATACTGCATCAAAGGAACAGCTTATGACACTTTCCGGAATTGGAGAATCAAAAGCTGAGACAATTATTTCTTACCGGGAAAAAAATGGCGCATTTCAGACTATTGAAGATTTAATGAATATTCCCGGAATTAAAAATGGCGTTTTTGAAAAAATAAAAGATAATATAAGGGTTAACTGAGGTGTAAAATGGCAAAAAAAGTTCTGGTTGTGGACGACGAAAAATTAATAGTGAAAGGAATCCGTTTTTCATTGGAACAGGATGGAATGGAAGTAACCTGTGCGTATGATGGTGAAGAGGCACTGCATCTGGCACAGGAGAATAAGTTTGATATGATTTTACTGGATATCATGCTTCCGAAGATGGATGGATTTGAAGTGTGTCAGGCAATCCGGGAGTTTTCTAATATGCCAATTGTCATGCTGACAGCAAAAGGCGATGATATGGATAAAATCTTAGGACTGGAATATGGTGCAGATGATTATATTACCAAGCCGTTTAATATTCTTGAGGTGAAAGCCAGAATCAAAGCAATTATGCGAAGAACTGCTGCCAGTGAACCGAAGGAAGAAAATTCCAAAGTGATAGAGAGCGGCGATTTAAAATTAGACTGTGAGAGCCGCAGACTGTTTGTCCAGGGAAGAGAGATTAATCTGACAGCCAAGGAATTTGACTTGTTAGAACTTCTTGTTATGAATCCGAATAAGGTATACAGCCGTGAGAATCTGTTGAATCTGGTATGGGGTTATGAATATCCGGGCGATGTCAGAACGGTGGATGTTCATGTGCGTAGACTGCGTGAGAAGATTGAACCGAATCCGAGTGAGCCAAAATATGTGCATACGAAATGGGGTGTAGGTTATTTCTATCAGAAATAACAGCGATAAGCAGAGGATGAAGGTACAGACTTATGAATAGAAAAAAAGGTATTCGTAATTTTTTGAAAAGCATGAAATTCCGGCTGATTTGTCTTTTTATGCTGATTGGTATTTTGACCGGAATTTTAATCCGGACCGGAATTTTAACTGCGTATGAGAAACATGCGGTTTCTAACCGGAGTGTAGATGTAATTGGTCAGGCAAAGATTCTTGCAAACCAGATGGTATCCACAGATTATATCAATGGAGCGGAGTCGGAAAGCATCACTTCACAGTTGCAGCAGATGTCACGTATTTATGATGGAAGAATTCTTCTGATAGATTCTTCTTTTCATATTATAAAAGATACTTATGATCTGGATACCGATAAAACAATTATTTCAGAAGAAGTCATAAAGTCATTCCGCGGTGAGGATTCTATGAATTATGATGTGGATAATCATTATGTGGAAATGACTATTCCGCTGACTACAGATAACGTAGAGTCAGGGGAGAAGAGTATTATCGGAGTGCTTCTTATCAGTGTTTCGACAGATAGTATTCTTGCCAATCTGGAATATATGAGAAATGCTGCATTAGTGCTTCAGATTTTCGGGGCAGTTTTACTGTTTGCAGTCAGCGTATTTTTATCCGTTCGTCTGACAAACCCGTTGAAGAATATGGCATCCTCTATTGCTGAGATTCAGAATGGATATGGAACCAGTGATGGGGAGCTGATGATTAAGGATTATTCTGAAACAGTTCAGATTTCGGAAAAATTTAATAAACTTTATAGCAGAATGAAGATGCTGGATGACTCCAGACAGGAATTTGTGTCCAATGTGTCCCATGAGCTGAAAACACCGCTTACTTCTATGAAGGTACTGGCAGACTCACTGAATGGACAGGAAGATGTTCCGGTAGAACTGTATCGTGAATTTATGTTAGACATTGGAAATGAAATTGAACGTGAAAATAAAATTATCAATGATTTGCTCTCGCTGGTTAAGATGGACAAGTCTGCATCAGATTTGAATATCACGTCAGTTAACATCAATGAGATGCTGGATTTGATTTTAAAGAGATTAAAACCGATTGCGGAAAAACAGCATGTAGATCTGGTGTTGGAAAGCTTCCGGCCTGTTACAGCGGAAATTGATGAGGTAAAGCTGACGCTTGCCATTACCAATCTGGTGGAAAATGCAATCAAATACAATAAGGAAGACGGTTGGGTACATGTGTCCCTGAATGCAGATTATCAGTATTTCTATCTTAAGGTAGAGGATTCCGGCATCGGTATTCCGGAGGATTCCTTAGAGCATATTTATGAAAGATTCTACCGCGTAGACAAGTCCCATTCCAGAGAAATAGGTGGAACCGGACTTGGACTTGCCATTACAAGAAATGCAATATTAATGCACCGTGGTGCAATTAAGGTATTTAGTACAGAGGGTGAGGGAACGCTCTTTACTGTGCGGATTCCGCTGAATTACATTGCCTAGGAGGTCTGGCATGAAGAAAATTGCAGGATGGCTGGGTTTTATCCTTCTGGTATCGCTGTTCACAGGGTGTGGCAGACAGGAGACGGATGACCCGGCGTATCATATTTATTATCTGAATAAAGAAAAAACAAAAGTGGTAGAGCAGCCATATGATTTAAAAGAGGGCAAGACAGAGGACATGATAGCCACTCTTTTAGATGCGTTGTGCACCAATACGGATAGCGTGGAGTATCAGAAACCGGTTCCTGGTGATGTTACAATTACAGACTGGTCACTGGAAAGCAATCAGCTGTTCCTTTACTTTAATGGTAATTATTCCAAAATGCAGTCTACGGATGAGGTGTTGTGCCGGGCAGCAGTGGTAAAGACACTGGTACAGCTTCCGGATGTAAAATATGTATCTTTTTATGTGGGAGATGCACCGTTGGCAGACAGCCGGGATAATGTAATCGGACTGATGACAGAAGAAAGCTTTGTTGAGAATCCGGGAAAACAGATTAATTCCATTCAGACAACAACATTACATTTATATTATGCAAATGCTGATGGAAACGGACTGGTAGAATGCGAAAAAGAAGTACAGTATAGCAGTAACATTTCCTTGGAAAAACTGATTATGGAGAATCTTTTAAAGGGACCGGATGATAAGAATTTGAAAGCACCACTTCCGGAAGGAACAAATCTTGTCAATGTTACGACAACCAATGGAACCTGCTATGTTACATTAGATGAGGCGTTCCTGAATCAGAATTATGAAATACAGGAGCCAATTGTCATTTATTCTATTGTAGACTCTTTATCGGAGATTTCAACCATCAGTAAGGTGCAGATTTCTGTAAATGGAAAGACCAGCGGTGTTTACCGGGATAGTTTTGCATTAGACCAGCTTTATGAACGGAACCTTGACTATGTGGTAAGTGCAGATGAGAACGAGACGGTATCTACAGAAGCACAAACAGAAGAGACACCTTAGGAGAAGGTCTTAAGAAGAAGTATCTTATAAGTAACATATTAAGAAGAAACATCTTAGAAAAATATTTAGGAGGGGTTATATCGAAATTATAAAACGCCCCTTATGCTATGGAACGATATTGTTCCTGTGTGGTATTATTGTCTGCCTGTCTGTTCCGACGGTCATAAAAGTTATCCTTATCAGCTTTGTAGCAGGGTGTCAGATGTATCTGCTGTATGCCCTGCGGCAAAGAAAACGGAGGGTATACCGGTTTACAGCAGTACTTGGAATAGGATTTTTTCTGCTGGGAATTGCAAGAATCTGGTATGTGCAGCAGCAAAGCTATACCATTGAGACGATCTTAAAAGAGCAGGAGACCAGCCTTTCTGTAGAAACAGATGCTTCCAGAGGCTGGCAGACGGAAAATGAAAAGACAATTTTACAGGGGAAGATAGAGAAAAAAGAACGAAAAAGCAATCAGACAAGATTATATCTTAATCATGTTTTCTTACGGATTGGAGATAAAACCTATAAAACCAATTCTGTCCTGGTTCGACTGAAGCAAGAACCATCTGACCAATCGTGTCGTATTGGAACAACCATTGTATTAGAAGGAAATATCCGACAACTGAATCGCGCTGCCAATGATGGTAATTATGATGAATTTCAATATTATCACAGTCTGAATATGGATTATCATTTTGATGCCGAAAGGATTTGTGGGGAATATGGAAGAGAAGATGTACTGGCAGAGAAATTATTTATGATAGAAGAAAAGTTAAAAGAAGATTATATAAATAATTTATCAGAAAGAAATGCTGGGATTCTTGGAACAATGCTTTTAGGAGATAAAGAACTTTTGGAAAAGGAGGTTTCAACAGTCTTTCAACAGGCAGGAGCCAGCCATGTGCTGGTAATCAGTGGAATGCATATTTCCTGCATTGGACTGTTCTGTTATGGACTTCTTAGAAAAAAAGGAAATTCTCTTTGTGCCTGTACGGCAGCGGTTGTATTTTTGTTCTGTTATGTGAAAATGACCGGGATGGGAATATCTGCTATCCGGGCATGGATTATGTTTGCACTTCTTATGGCAGCCAAGTTGTCCGGGCGAAGCTATGATAGCAGAACCGCTCTTTCTGTGGCAGTGCTGGTGCTTTTATGGAAAAACCCGTATCTGGTTGAAAATGCAGGACTCCAGTTTTCGGTAGCTGCAATTCTTGGTGTGGTAGTAGTGGCAAAATGTATTGGACAGTTGTTTCTGAGGGAGCAAAAACAGCAAACACAGGAACGGAAAACAGGCGATAAGGCGGCAAATAAAATACGGGAAAAATGGAAACGGCAAATCCGGCAGAACTTTTTAGTTTCGCTTTCCGTTCAACTTACAACACTTCCACTGGTGGCATACTATTATTATGAAGTGCCGGTCTATGCTTTGATTCTGAATCTGTTGATAGTTTCTTTGTTAAGCGCAGTTTTAATAAACGGGATAGTTGCAACATTGCTCATGTGTATGGAAAAAATTGTTGTAGGAAGGCTGTTTGCGGGACCGGTAATCATGATGTTGGAATTATTGCTGGACGGAATTTATGTTGGAGTCAGCTGGTGCAGCCGGCTCCCGGGAGCTACGAAGATAGTAGGACAGTGGCCGATACAGCGCATCATATTCTATTATCTGATGCTTGCAGCCATCTGCTTGCTGATAAAAAACCGGACAAAGAAAAGAGGAAACAGAGATGGGAATAGAAATACAAATACAAATATACTCCTTAGAAAGTTTACGATTGTTTTGATTGGAAGCGTGGTGTTACTTCTGGTTCTTCGTCCGGTAAAGAGTAATCATCTTATGGCAGTTCTTGATGTGGGGCAGGGAGATGGCATCTATGTACGACTGGGGGAAGATACCAATCTTTTTCTGGATGGCGGAAGCACTGATGTGTCTAAGGTGGGAACGTATCGGATTTTGCCATTTCTAAAAAGCAATGGAATCACGAAGATAGATTATTGGTTTATAAGCCATTATGACGAAGACCATGTGAACGGATTGTTAGAAGTTCTTGAGACGGAGTATTCTGTTGAAAATATTATATTGCCTGGAAAACAGCCGGATGTAAAGAATTATCAGAGCATATGTGCACTGGCAGAGCGGAGAAACATTCCCATCTTATATATGAAAGAAGGAGATTGCATAAGAAGTGGCGAGGATACCATAAGCTGCCTCCTTCCGGACGGAGAGTATCAGGCAGAGGATGAGAATGGAAAATCCATGATATTGCTCTATCAGACGAAATATATTTCCGGGATATTTACCGGAGATGCCGGAGAAGCAGAAGAAAATTGGCTCTTAGAAAAGCAGCGGTTGTGGAAAGTAGATTTTCTTAAAGTAGGACATCATGGCTCAAAGTATTCCTCGACAGAAAAATTTTTAAAAGCACTTTCGCCGGAACTGGCATTGATTTCCTGTGGGGAAAACAACCGATATGGACACCCTCATCAGGAGACCATAAATCGATTAAAAGAAGCTTCGGCAGAAATTTTTGATACGATGGAAGGCGGTCAGATTTCGCTGGAAGAGGAAAAGGGAAGGATCACAATTCAAAGCTTTCGGTAAGTATGCTTTGATAAAGAAGTAAAAATATAGTATAATATCCTTTATGAAAACAATAGATAATGACATTAAAATGGGACAATTAAAAAACGTATATCTTTTATATGGAACGGAAGACTATCTGAAACGGCAGTATCGTGATAAGCTAAAACATGCACTGGTAGAGCCGGATGATACGATGAATTTTTCAGCATATGAGGGAAAGGATATTAATCCAAAGGAACTGATTGATTTATCGGAGACACTGCCATTCTTTAAAGAAAAGCGTATGATTCTGGTGGAAAACAGTGGCTTCTTTAAAAACAGCTGTGATGATCTGGCAGAATATATGAGCCAGGTGCCGGAATCCACCTGCTTTGTTTTTGTGGAAGAAGAAGTGGATAAGCGTTCCAAATTATTTAAAGCAGCATCCAGGGCTGGAAGTGCCGTAGAATTTGAGACCCCGAAGGAAGATATGCTGATTCGCTGGATACTGGGCAGAATCCAGCGGGAAGGGAAGAAAATTACCCAGTCCGTGATGCAGCTTTTCCTGTCAAAGACCGGTTCCGATATGGAAAATATTGATAAGGAATTAGAAAAGCTTATCTGTTATACATTGGATAAGACAGAGATTTCTGCGGCAGATGTAGAGGCAATCTGTACCGGACAGACGGAAAATAAAATCTTTGAAATGATTGATGCCATCTCTGCCAGGAATCAGAAGAAGGCTTTGGACTTATATTACGATTTACTGGCATTAAAGGAAGCACCCATGCGGATTTTATTCCTGATTGCAAGACAGTTCCAGAATCTGCTTTTGATAAAAAGTATGTCAGCAAAAGGATATCCTGCTGTCAGTATTGCAAAGACTGCAGGGATGCCAAGCTTTGCAGTGCAGAAGAATCTTCGGCAGGCAGGAGCTTTTAAAATAAATCAGTTAAAGGAAGCAATTGAAGACTGCGGACAGGCAGAAGAGGATGTCAAGACGGGAAGAATGGCAGACCAGTTAGCCGTAGAGCTTCTGATTGTAAAATACAGTGCATAAAAAAAGAACGTTTCGAATGACGGTACGAAACGTTCTTTTTTATAATCGTTTATAATCTATGCTCTTCCGGCAATTATGCCATTTTGTTCACAGCTTTGTTTAAGCGTGAAATCTTTCTGGAAGAAGTGTTCTTGTGATAAACACCCTTAGTAGCAGCTTTGTTGATTTCAGATGTTGCAGCAACTAATGCAGCAGCAGCAGCCTCTTTATCGTTTGCAGCGATTGCAGCGTCTACTTTCTTAATAGATGTTTTAACTTTTGATCTAATAGCTTTGTTTCTATCAGCTTTGGTCTGATTTACAAGAATTCTTTTCTTAGCAGATTTAATGTTAGCCAACCTGTACACCTCCAATATGATTGTTTTATTGTTTTTGGTTGTTTCATTAAAGCCGGACACGGACGTTCTAATGTAAACATACCATGTTAGTTTATCCCACATATTTGCATCTGTCAATACATATTTGGAGAAAAAATGTAAAAAATAATAAAGAAAATTTATTTGGAAAAATTGTTTACAGGAAGTGAAGCTATGTTTCAGATAAGAACAGACCTCGCATTAGAGACGAGAGAAAAATTTGATGAAGATCATATTGAAGTAAAGGGAGTACGGGTAGATGAGGAGAGAATTTCACCGGAAATCATGATTACAAGAGTGTTCATTGACACAGAAAACGGAGCAAAGGCAATGAAAAAACCGAAGGGAACCTATATTACCATTGAGGCTTCGGACATGATGGAAGAAGATGAGGATTATCACAGAGAAGTGTCCGGGCAGCTGGCAAAAGTGATTGAAACCATGCTGCCGGGGAAAAAAGATGAACTCAAAATATTGGTAGTAGGTCTTGGTAACCGGGAAGTGACACCGGATGCATTAGGACCTTATGTAGTAGATAATATGATGATTACCAGGCACATTATCAAGGAATATGGACAATATGCCTTTGGAAATAAGGTGAGGAGCCAGATAAGCGGAATTGTGCCGGGCGTAATGGCACAGACCGGCATGGAATCAGGAGAGATTGTCCGGGGAGTCATTGAAGAGACGAAACCGGATATTGTAATTGTGGTGGATGCACTGGCGGCCCGCAGCGTGAAGCGTCTGAACCGTACCATCCAGATTACGGATACCGGAATCAATCCCGGTTCCGGTGTGGGCAATCACAGGCACGCCATTAATAAAGAAAGCATGGGAATTCCGGTAATTGCCATAGGAATTCCTACCGTAGTAGATGCCGCAACGATAGTTTCGGATACCATGAGTGACTTAATCGGAGCCATGCGGGAGTCAGCGCAGCTAAAAAGCGTGGGAAATGGGCTGGCAGGTCTGGATGAAATTGAAAAGCATGAGCTGGCAAGAGAACTTTTATCTCCACATTTGAATGCAATGTTTGTAACCCCGAAAGATATTGATGAAGCGGTAAAAAGGCTGAGCTATACCATATCAGAGGGACTGAATCTGGCATTCTCCCGGTTCTAAAGGGACAGAAGCTGCATAGAATATAGTGTTTGCTATGGCAGAACAGGAGGTGCTGGCAGCATGAGAGTCTATGGGCAAAGATATCAGGGAAAAACGGAACTGGTCAGGAAACGAAAAAAATGGTACAGGCAGTCTGCTATTGCACTTTTTCTGTTGTATGCATTTTTTCTTATGGTGAAAGCGGGAACCGGAAGGGAAACACTGGCAAAACGTTTTTTTTCTTATATACAAAATGAGATATCCATGTCCATGACCAGACAGTATATTCCGACTGTTGCCTATATGGCAGAGGGCAGGCAGGAACAGACACTGAGTGATTTTTTGCTGGAAAAAGTGACAGACCAGATACCACTTATCGGATATGCAGATACCATAAGGACTTATGATACGACAATTGAGAGCAGCCTTTCAGAAGAAGAGATTGTTGCACTGGAAGGAAAGGATGAAGCGGAAGTAGAGGCTAAGCAGATGGCGGAGGCAGCCAGCAGAGAGAATCAGGACTGCATAGTGGCAGAAATGGAGCAGGAAAATGCGCAGGCAGGAGCAGATGCGGCAGCAGAAGCGGCAGAGCAGCCGGCAGCCCTGGATAATACAGCAGTCAGCTCTCAGCCGTTGGTGGAGATTCCAAGAGAAAAATTAAATGATTTTGATTATCTGATTCAGAATTTTTATCAGGTGGACAATACAACAACCATCAATAGCAGTCAGTTAAATGCAGAAGAATTGTTAAGTATGGATTTAACCATAAAAACGCCGGCAGACCAGCCGCAGATTCTGATTTACCATACCCATTCCCAGGAAATGTTTGCAGATTCCGACCCAAATGATGTAATGACGGGCGTTATGGGAACAGGGGAATATCTTACCAGCCTGTTACAGGAAAAATATGGATTTCAGGTCATGCATCATATGGGACAGTATGATGTGGGAGACAGAGATCACGCCTATGCCAATGCGGAGGGGCCCATTGAGCAGCTGTTAGCAGAGAATCCAAGCATAGAAGTGGTAATAGATTTACATCGTGATGCAGTGGATAAGCATATGGTGCGGGAGGTAAACGGGGTGCAGATGGCACCGATTATGTTCTTTAACGGACTGAGCCGGACAAAAGCGTTAGGAGATATTTCTTATCTCAATAATCCAAACCTTACCGGGAATCTTGCTTTTTCCCTGCAGATGCAGATTGCAGCGGCAGAGTATTATCCGAATCTTACCCGCCCGATTTATTTAAAAGGATACCGGTATAATATGCATTTTAAAGAGAAATATCTTTTGATCGAAATGGGTTCCTATACCAACACGCAGGAGGAGGCACGCAATGCCATGGTTCCACTGGCAGACCTTTTGAACAGAGTGCTGCATGGAGAAAATTAGAAAAATATTTCGTAATGAAAATGTAATAACTTTTTCGGAAAAACACATTGAAATCACTTGCATTTCTTATATAATAAAAGAGATGCGTAAAATAAAACGAAAGATATGGAGTTAGCATGGAATTTTCAAGCTTAGAATTTTTATTTCGGTTTTTGCCGATTTTTCTTATTATATATTATCTGGTACCGGTAAAGTATAAAAATCCGGTACTTTTCTTTGGCAGTCTGGTATTTTATGCCATGGGAAGCTGGAAGGATGCACTTCTTTTACTGTTTTCCATGAGCCTGAACTACATTCTGGTATTACTGATGGATCATATAAGTAGGAAGAGCAGCAGAAATACCATGCTTGTGATTTTGCTTTGCTATAATATCGGATTATTGTGTATATTTAAGTATACAAGATTGTCGCTTCCGCTTGGAATCAGCTTTTATACTTTTACCATGCTTTCCTATGTGCTGGATGTCTATAAGAAGAAAACAGCAGCGTTGAGGGATTATCTGGAGTATGGAACTTATATCCTTTTGTTCCCAAAGCTGATATCCGGACCGATTGCCCAGTTTGCCGATATGGCAGGGCAGTTAAAGAAACATCCAATCCGTCTGGAGAAAATCGAACATGGTCTGACTCTTTTTATAATAGGATTGGGATATAAAGTAATTATTGCAAATCATCTGGCAATTCTCTGGCGTGATATTCAGGGCATTGGCTTTGAGAGTATTTCCACACCGTTAGCGTGGATGGGAGCATTCGGTTATTCTGCACAGTTATTCTTTGATTTCCAGGGATATTCCCTGATGGCAATCGGAATCGGAGAGATGCTTGGATTTGATTTGCCGAAGAACTTTGACCATCCGTATCGTTCCAGGACAGTGTCTGAGTTTTACCGCCGGTGGCACATTACACTGGGAAGATGGTTCCGTGATTATTTATATATTCCGTTGGGAGGCAACCGGAAGGGAAATGCGTGGACATTTTTCAATCTGCTGATTGTCTGGGTTGTAACCGGAATGTGGCATGGTTCTACCATTAATTTTCCATTATGGGGCTTGATTTTATTTGTATTTATTGCGTTGGAACGATTTGTAATCAGAAATTTTTTGGAGAAACATGGATGGCTGGCACACCTTTACATCTGGTTTGTAATCCCTCTGACCTGGGTCGTGTTTGCAATTACGAAGTTATCTGATTTGAAAGTATATTTTGCAAGACTGTTCCCGTTCTTTGGAACCGGAATCGCAGTCAATGCAGGCGATTATCTGAAATACGGCAGAACCTATGGAGTGTTTTTCCTATTGGCATTTGTGGTATCACTTCCTTTTATGGATAAGATATTAAAAAAATGCTGGAAGAAGTGGTGGATGAAAGCAATTTTGTTTGTTGTATTATGGATTTGTATTTATCAGATTGCAAATGGACTGAACAATCCGTTTATGTATTTTAGTTTTTAATGGGAGGCTGTCATGAAGAAATGGAAGAAATGTCCGCTTCTTATTGTTACGGCAATCAGTATGCTGCTGGTAAGCGGTGTCGCATTAGCCGGAACAAAGGGCGCATATAAAGAATATAATAAGGACTGGCCGAAGGTTCCGGCGGTGGCTGGCATGATGCAGGCATCCAAAGAGGGCATTCTGCCATGGGATAAGGCAGAACCGGAGGAGGATTTGGAAGGCGTATATGCTGACAAAGAGGAGCCGGCAACGGAAGAAGCAACAGAAGCAGTTGCAGATACGGAGGCAGAAGAGGATAAGACTTATACTTTTACCGATGTAACCCAGGATTATTTTGATGATGCGGTATTTATCGGAGATTCCAGAACCGTTGGATTAAGGGATTATGGCGGCTGGGATAATGCAACTTATTATGCCAGTATCGGACTTACGGTCTATGATATGTTTGATACGCCGATTGTCGAGGAAAACGGCGCGAAGATTACCGTTGAAGAAGCATTAAGCGAGCATCAGTTTGGTAAAGTCTATCTGATGATTGGAATCAACGAAATGGGAACCGGTACAGTAGACAGCTTTATGAAAAAATATGAAGAAGCTGTCAATCATATCCGGGAATTACAGCCGGATGCACTGATTTTCTTACAGGGCATTATGTATGTAAAACAGGAAAAGTCAGAGACTGACCCGATTTTTAACAATCCGGCAATCAAAGAACGGAATGACAGAATTGCAATGCTTGCAAATAATCACGATATATTTTATATTGATGTAAATGAAGTAGTGACTGACGAAACAGGAAATCTGAATCCGGAATATACTTATGATGAGATTCACCTGCTGGGAAAATATTATTCCCTGTGGACGGATTTCCTTTTGAAACATGGAATAAAGAAGGAGTAAATATATGTCAATCGACCAGAGTAAGATTCGTAATTTTTGTATCATTGCCCATATTGACCACGGTAAATCAACCCTTGCAGACCGTATTATCGAAATGACAGGGCTTCTGACCAGCCGCGAAATGCAGGCGCAGGTTTTAGATAATATGGATTTGGAGCGGGAACGTGGAATTACCATTAAGTCCCAGGCAGTCCGTATTATATATCATGCCAAAGATGGAGAAGAATATATTTTCAATCTGATTGATACACCTGGACATGTGGACTTTACCTATGAAGTATCAAGAAGTCTTGCTGCCTGTGACGGTGCAGTGCTGGTAGTAGATGCGGCACAGGGGATTGAGGCACAGACCCTTGCCAATGTATATCTGGCATTAGACCATGATCTGGAAGTGATTCCAGTCATTAATAAAATTGATCTGCCGAGTGCAAGGCCGGAAGAAGTAGTAGAAGAAATTGAAGATGTGATTGGAATTGAGGCACAGGATGCACCACGGATTTCTGCCAAAACAGGGTTGAATGTGGAAGAAGTATTAGAGCAGATTGTGCATAAATTACCGGCACCAAAAGGGGATGCCAAAGCGCCTCTTCAGGCGTTGATTTTTGATTCTGTGTATGATGCTTATAAAGGTGTTATTGTATTCTGCAGAATCCGGGAAGGTTCCGTAAAACCGGGGACAACCATCCGCATGATGGCAACCGGAGCAGAAGCAGATGTAGTAGAAGTAGGATATTTCGGAGCCGGACAGTTCATTCCATGTGATGAGTTAGAAGCCGGAATGGTAGGTTATATTACTGCCAGCCTTAAGAATGTGAAAGAAACCCGTGTGGGTGATACCATAACAGAAGCAAAGCGTCCTTGTGATGCACCATTGCCGGGATATAAGAAAGTTAATCCGATGGTATACTGTGGATTATATCCAACAGATGGAGCCAAATATCCGGATCTTCGTGACGCTTTGGAAAAATTACAGTTAAATGATGCAGCCTTACAGTTTGAACCGGAGACTTCCATTGCATTGGGCTTTGGTTTCCGCTGTGGTTTCTTAGGCCTGCTTCACTTGGAGGTAATTCAGGAGCGGTTAGAGAGAGAATTTAATCTTGATTTAGTGACGACAGCACCAGGCGTTGTATACCGGGTACATAAGACTGATGGTACCATGATAGAATTGACAAACCCATCCAATCTTCCGGATCCATCCGAAATCGAATATATGGAAGAGCCGATGGTTGCAGCAGAAATTATGGTGACATCCGAATATGTAGGTGCCATTATGGATTTGTGCCAGGAACGCCGTGGTATCTATAAGAGTATGGAATATATTGAGCAGACCCGTGCAGTTATTAAATATGACCTTCCGTTAAATGAAATTATTTATGATTTCTTTGATGCATTGAAATCACGTTCCAAAGGATATGCGTCCTTTGATTATGAGATGAAGGGTTATGAGCAGTCAGAGCTTGTGAAGCTGGATATTCTTATTAATAAAGAAGAAGTGGATGCTCTTTCCTTTATTGTATTTAAGGATACCGCCTATGAGCGTGGAAGAAAGATGTGTGAGAAGTTAAAGGAAGAGATTCCGAGACATTTATTTGAAATCCCGATTCAGGCAGCCGTTGGAAGCAAGGTAATTGCCCGTGAGACAGTAAAAGCAATGCGAAAAGATGTGCTGGCAAAATGTTACGGCGGTGACATCAGTCGTAAGCGTAAACTGTTAGAGAAACAGAAGGAAGGTAAGAAACGTATGCGTCAGGTGGGAAATGTAGAGATTCCACAGGAAGCATTTATGAGTGTACTGAAGTTAGATGAGAAATAGATGACAGGAGAACATAGATGGAACTTTATGTGCATATTCCTTTTTGTGTAAGAAAATGTGAATATTGTGATTTCTTATCAGCACCTGCGGACGAGCGGTTACAAAACCGCTACGTGGGTGCTCTTTTGCATGAAATCAGATATTACGGACAGACAATGGGACGTCCGGCTCTTTCTACTATATATATAGGGGGCGGAACACCGTCTCTTTTAGCACCGGAATATATCGCACTTCTTTTAAAACAGATTCAGGTAAGCTTTGAGGTGGAAGCAGATGCAGAGATTACCATAGAATGTAATCCCGGAACTTTAAATGAGGAAAAACTTCTTACCTATAAAGAAGCAGGCATTAACCGTCTCAGCATAGGGTTACAGTCTGCCTTTGATGATGAATTAAAGATATTAGGAAGAATCCATACTTACCGGCAGTTCTTGGAGAATTATGAATGTGCCAGAAGATGTGGCTTTGAAAATATCAACGTTGATTTGATGAGTGCCCTGCCTTATCAGAGTACGGAGAAATTTGTCACCAGCTTAAAGCGTGTCATAGCATTAAAACCGGAGCATATTTCAGCCTATTCCCTGATTATCGAAAAGGGAACACCATTTTATGAAAAATACAAATTCGAGGCAGTGCTCCGGGAAGCCGGAAAGCCGACAGAGCATCTGCCATCTGAAGAGACGGAGTATGAAATTTATAAAAAGACTCAGGAGATTCTTTCAGAGGCAGGTTATGAGCATTATGAAGTATCCAATTATGCTAAGCAGGGGAAAGAGGCAAGGCATAATATCGGATACTGGAAGCGGGTACCGTATCTTGGGGTAGGACTTGGGGCGGCTTCCCTGATTGGAGAAGTACGCTACAGTAATATAAGAGAGATTGAAGCGTATATCAAAGCATGCGGTAATATTTCGGCGAAGGAAATAGATGGAGTACCGGCATTGAATCTCCATGAGAGTGCAGATGCAATCAGCCGCCATGCCCAGATGGAAGAATTCATGTTTTTAGGCCTGCGTATGTTAAAGGGAGTTACAAGAACAGAATTCAAAGAGACTTTTGGCGTGGAAATAGAAGCAGTATATGGCGAAGTCTTAAACCAGCTTCAGGAAGAGGACTTAATCGAGAAAAAAGCCGGTGTAATAAAGCTCAGCGACCATGGCATGGACATCAGCAACTATGTACTCGCCCAGTTTTTACTGGATTAAGTAGTGCGGTGTTGAACCGCATTGAATCAGAACAAATCTAAAGAAAATATAAAATTATAAAATGCTGTTGACAAAAAAAACGAATGGTGCTATCTTAAGTACATAGAAATTAGCACTCTTTCAAGTTGAGTGCTAACAACAAAGAAAAAGCAGTATAAAAAGCTTTTTCAAATACCTATAAAAGTTTCATTTTCAGGAGAACGTGAATGAACGAGAACGAATTAGATGAAAGAAAAACAAAAATCTTAAATGCAATCATTCGCAACTATCTGGAAACAGGTGAGCCGGTTGGTTCAAGAACCATTTCCAAGTATACGGATTTGAACTTAAGTTCCGCAACAATCCGGAATGAGATGTCGGACTTGGAAGAGATGGGATATATTTTGCAGCCACATACATCGGCAGGAAGAATTCCATCCGATAAGGGATATCGCTTCTATGTAGATAATCTGATTGCAGAGAAGGACAAAGAAGTATCCGATATGAAAGAGTTCGTAATTGAACATACGGAGAAGATGGAACAGGTATTGCAGCAGGTGGCAAAGCTGTTGGCAAACAACACGAATTACACCACCATGATAACAGCACCGCAGTATCACCACAACAGCCTGAAGTTCATCCAGTTATCCAATGTGGATGATGAACATATTCTGGCAGTTGTCGTATTGGAAGGCAATCTTGTGAAAAATAAGATGATTCCGATAGAAGAGCCGATAGATAATGAGCATATGTTAAAACTTAACATGCTTTTGAATACACATTTAAATGGATTGTCATTAGATCAGATTAATCTGGGCACCATAGCAGTGTTGAAAGAGAAAGCCGGTATCCATTCCAAAGTCATCAGTGATGTATTGGATGCAGTAGCAGAAGCAATCAGCGAAGATGAGGATTTGGAGATATATACCAGTGGTGCAACGAATATCTTAAAATATCCGGAGTTATCGGATTCGCAGAAAGCAGGAGAGCTTTTAGATGCGTTAGAAGAGAAGAAACAGTTAGTAAGTCTGGTGACGGATAACCTCAGCAATGAGGAGAACGGCATACAGGTTTATATAGGAGATGAATCTCCAATTCAGACCATGAAGGACTGCAGTGTGGTAACAGCTACCTATGAACTTGGTAAAGGCGTGAAGGGAACGATAGGAATTATCGGACCGAAGCGTATGGATTATGAGAACGTCATGGATAATCTGAAAAATTTGAAATCACAACTAGAAGGCATATTTGATAAGCCGAAGAAAGAATAGCATAGAAAGGTGGTAAGGAAGTGGCAGAAGAAAAGAAAGAAGAAGTGCTTGAGGAAGTATTAGAAGACTTAGAAGCAGAGGATGCAAAAAAGCAGGAAGAAGCACAGAATACCGCCTCAGAAGAAAAAGAAGTTGAGGCAGAAGAAAAAACGGAAGATACCGAATCTGAACCGGAAGAAATAGAGAAAGAAGATGAGGAGAAAAAGAAAGGTATCTTTAAAAAGAAAGACAAGAAAGATAAGAAGGACGAACAGATTGAAGATTTAACCGACCGGCTGAAACGTCAGATGGCAGAATTTGAAAACTTCCGTAAGAGAACGGAAAAGGAAAAGAGCCAGATGTATGACATGGGAGCCAGCGCAATCTTAGAGAAAATCCTTCCAGTTATCGACAATTTTGAAAGAGGGCTTGCAGCTGTACCGGAAGAAGACAAAAACAATGGCTTCGTAGAAGGTATGGATAAGATTTATAAGCAGATGATGACAGTGCTGACAGAGGTTGGTGTAACACCGATTGAAGCAGCCGGTCAGGAGTTTGACCCGAATCTCCATAATGCAGTAATGCATGTGGAAGATGAAGAACTCGGTGAGAATGTAGTAGCCGAGGAGTTACAGAAAGGTTACAAGTACAAAGAAAATGTAATCAGACATAGCATGGTAAAAGTAGCGAATTAAGCATAGGAGGATAAGAACATGAGTAAAATTATTGGTATTGACTTAGGAACAACAAACAGTTGTGTGGCAGTTATGGAAGGTGGAAAACCTACCGTTATAGCAAACCAGGAAGGTGCAAGAACAACACCATCTATCGTAGCATTTACAAAAACAGGTGAGCGTCTGATTGGTGAACCTGCAAAACGTCAGGCAGTAACCAACGCAGAGAAAACAATCTCTTCCATTAAGAGACATATGGGAACCGATTACAAAGTAAGCATTGATGACAAACAGTATTCTCCGCAGCAGATTTCTGCAATGATTTTACAGAAATTAAAAGCTGATGCAGAAGGATATTTAGGAGAAAAAGTATCAGAAGCAGTTATTACTGTACCGGCATACTTCAATGATGCACAGCGTCAGGCAACCAAGGATGCAGGTAAGATTGCAGGACTTGATGTAAAACGTATCATCAACGAGCCGACAGCAGCAGCACTTGCTTATGGACTGGACAACGAAAAAGAACAGAAAATTATGGTATACGACTTAGGTGGTGGTACATTTGATGTATCTATCATCGAAATCGGTGACGGAGTCATCGAAGTATTATCTACAAATGGTGATACCAGATTAGGTGGAGATGATTTCGATAACAAGATTACACAGTGGATGATTGACGAATTCAAGAAAGCAGAAGGCGTTGACTTATCTACTGATAAGATGGCTCTTCAGAGATTAAAAGAAGCTGCAGAGAAAGCTAAGAAAGAGTTGTCTTCAGCAACAACAACCAATATCAACCTGCCATTCATTACTGCAACAGCAGAAGGACCAAAGCACTTTGATATGAACTTGACAAGAGCAAAATTCGATGAGTTGACACATGACTTAGTAGAAAGAACAGCAATCCCGGTACAGAACGCTATGAAGGATGCAGGCGTAACCAATGCAGACTTAGGCCAGGTATTATTGGTTGGTGGTTCTACACGTATCCCGGCTGTTCAGGATAAAGTAAGACAGTTAACAGGCAAAGAGCCAAGTAAATCCTTAAACCCGGATGAGTGTGTAGCACTTGGTGCTTGTATCCAGGGTGGTAAATTAGCAGGAGATGCCGGCGCAGGTGATATCCTTCTTCTGGATGTTACTCCATTGTCACTGTCTATCGAGACCATGGGTGGAGTTGCAACAAGACTGATTGAGAGAAATACAACAATTCCTACAAGAAAGAGCCAGATTTTCTCAACAGCAGCAGATAATCAGACAGCAGTAGATATCAACGTAGTGCAGGGTGAGCGTCAGTTCGCGAGAGATAACAAATCTCTTGGACAGTTCCGTCTGGATGGTATCCCACCAGCACGTCGTGGAGTTCCTCAGATTGAAGTTACTTTCGATATCGATGCAAACGGTATTGTAAATGTATCTGCAAAAGACTTAGGAACCGGAAAAGAACAGCATATTACAATTACTGCCGGATCTAACATGTCTGATGCAGATATCGATAAAGCAGTAAAAGAAGCAGCTGAATTTGAAGCACAGGACAAGAAGAGAAAAGAAGCAATTGACACCAGAAATGATGCAGATGCTTTCGTATTCCAGACACAGCAGGCATTAGACCAGGTTGGAAATAACCTTGATGCGGCAGATAAATCTGCAGTAGAGGCTGACTTAAATGCACTGAAAGCTTTAGTAGATGCAAATCCACAGGCTGAAAACATGACAGAGGATCAGGTTGCTGAGATGAAAGCAGCAAAAGAGAAACTGATGGAAAGTGCACAGAAAGTATTTGCTAAGATGTATGAGAATGCTCAGGCAGCTCAGGGAGCCGCTGGTGCAGGCCCTGATATGGGAGCAGGTGCAGCCGGTGGAGCAGCTGCAGGTTCCGCAGATGATGATGTGGTAGATGCTGATTACAAAGAAGTATAATTCTACAGATAAAAAGCAGTAGAAAGGGTTGGCAGTTTTACTGTCAACCCTTACAAACGGTAAAGAGGGAATAGATTATGGCAGAACAGAAAAGAGACTATTACGAGGTCTTAGGCGTTGATAAAAACGCAGATGACGCAGCAATAAAAAAAGCATATCGTGTCCTTGCCAAGAAATATCATCCGGATATGAACCCGGGGGATAAAGAAGCAGAAAAGAAATTCAAGGAAGCATCTGAAGCATATGCAGTACTGAGCGACCCGGAGAAGAGAAAACAGTATGACCAGTTTGGCCATGCAGCCTTTGATGGAGGTGCCGGCGGAGCAGGCGGATTTGATTTCTCAGGTATGGATATGGGAGACATTTTTGGAAGCTTTGGAGACATTTTCGGAGATTTCTTTGGCGGCGGAAGACGCAGCAGCAGCAACGGACCGATGAAGGGAGCCAATGTACGTGCCAGTGTCAGAATTACATTTGAAGAGGCAGCATTTGGCTGTGAGAAAGAAATTGATTTAGTATTAAAGGATGAATGTAAGACCTGTCATGGTACAGGAGCGAAGCCGGGAACCAGTCCGGAGACCTGTAGCAAATGTCAGGGAAAAGGAAAAGTGGTATATACCCAGCAGTCCTTATTTGGTATGGTACAGAATGTACAGACCTGTCCGGAATGTAACGGAAGCGGTAAAATTGTTCGTGACAAATGTCCGGACTGTCGTGGAACCGGCTACATTGCCAGCAAGAAGAAGATTAAGGTCAGCATTCCTGCCGGAATTGATAACGGTCAGAGTGTAAGAATCCGTGAAAAAGGTGAGCCGGGGGTAAATGGCGGACCAAGAGGAGATCTTCTGGTAGAAGTAGTAGTATCCCGCCATCCAATCCTTCAGAGACAGGGCATGGATGTATATTCAACAGCACCAATCAGTTTTGCACAGGCAGCATTGGGCGGAGAAGTAAGAATTACAACCATCGACGGCGATGTGGTCTACGAAGTAAAACCTGGTACACAGACCGACACCAGAATCCGTCTGAAAGGAAAAGGAATCCCATCCCTGCGTAACAAGGCAGTCCGTGGTGACCAGTATGTTACACTTGTGGTTCAGGTCCCGACCGGATTAAATGAAGCTGCAAAAGAGGCGCTGCGCCAGTTTGATGCAGAGACCGGTAATTCATTAAAGACACAGAATGGTGCGGCAGGCACGAAAAAGAAAAAGGGATTTATGGGAAAAATTAAAGAGTCCTTCGATGATTTATAAAAATGATAAAGCTGTTTCCTGAAAAATGGAGGCAGCTTTTTTTACGCGAGTAGCGAGAAAAATCGCATGCTTGCATGCAGATTTGGCGAGCACCGCGATAACTCGAGAAACTCGCAAAGCGTGTTTCTCGTAGTTGAGTATTGTGATAACTCGGGAAAACTGCAAAAGTGAGTTTCTCGTTGTTGCATTTTGTGACAACATATTGTATACTGTTTCTGATTCATAAGTTTTTTGTAACCATATGTTGATTTAGGCAACCGTTTATGAGACAAGGAGAGAGATTTATGAAGCAGCATAACAGCGCTGTGATTAAGAAGGATGCAGCACAGTTTGATAAATGGTGTTTTCAGCAGACTGTGGAACTGGAACATACAAGGAGAGAACTGGAAAATTCCAAACGCGAGATGGAACACCATCAGAGGGAGTTAGAACGTCAGAAGCGGAAATTCGAGATGGAGAAGAATCTTGAACAGGAGCGGATGAAGCGGGAACAGCATCTTTTTGACATGAAGTGGAAAATATTAGAAAGTGAACTTCAGAAACTTGCTGCCGAAAAGCAGAAAATGGAGCGTCAGAGAGACTTTTACAGCAGAGTACATGAATTTGAACAGGAGAATAGAAACCAATCATCCAATGTGGTGAAGGGAGAAATGTTCTTTATGGGCGTGGGCAATGAAAAATCATTGCGGAAGCGTTATAAGGATTTGATTAAAATATATCATCCGGATAATCTCAATGGAGACACCGGTACCATTCAGGAAATTAACCGGGAATATCAGGTGCTGATGCAGAAACTGGAAGTAAAATATCAGTAATAAGATTGCAATAATAGCACAGCAATGACATAGCAATAAACAGGAAAATCAGCGGGCAGAAGAAATATGTTCCGCTGTTTTTGTGTTACCAGACATGCATAGGCGTCGCTATGTATCTAAAGAAGCTGTCTGCTGGTTGCCGTTGATTCCCTTACAGTTGCGAAAAATAAAAAGCTATGTTAAGATTAAAATGTTTGCTTTTTATAATAGAAGGTTAAGATAAGAACAGGAGCAGAAACTATGAAATGGGATAAATATACAATAGATACAACAACAGAAGCTGAGGATTTTATCAGCATGATGTTATCAGAAAATGGCATTGAAGGAATTGAAATCGAAGATAATGTACCATTGACGAAAGAAGAAACAGGAGAAATGTTTATTGATTTTCCGCCGGAGCTTCCACCAGACGAAGGAAAAAGCAAAGTCAGCTTTTATTTAGAGGCAGGCGAAGACCATACCGAGACTTTAAAGGCAGTCCGCATTGGTTTAGAGCAGTTAAGAAGCATGGTAGAAATCGGAAGCGGAGATATTACCTCCAGCCAGACCGAGGATATTGACTGGATTAATAACTGGAAACAGTTTTTTCAGTCTTTTTATATCGATGATATTTTAATCAAACCAACCTGGGAACCATTAAAGGAAGAGGATAAAAATAAATTCTTAATCGAGATTGACCCGGGTATTTCCTTTGGAACTGGAAAGCATGAGACAACACAGCTTTGTATCCGCCAGATTCGTAAATATTTAAAAGAGGGCGAGCGTGTTCTGGATGTAGGATGCGGCAGCGGAATCTTATCCATTGCAGCATTAAAGCTTGGTGCAGGCAGCGTAGTGGGTACGGATGTGGATGGAGATTGTATCACATCAACTCATGAAAATATGACAGTCAATCATCTGGCAGAAAATTCAGGTGAATTTTATGTTGGAAACCTGATTGACGATAAAGCATTTCAGGAAAAGATTGGCACAGGTTATGATCTGGTCGTAGCGAATATTTTAGCGGATATTATTATTCCGATGGCACCGGCACTTTATCAGTGTGCGAAAGAGCAGGGAGTGCTTATTACTTCCGGAATTATTGATTTTAAAGAAAACGAAGTAAAAGAAGCTTTAGAGCAGGCAGGCTTTGAAATCTTAGAAGTCAACCATCAGGGCGAATGGGTCAATGTAACTGCACGGAAAAATCAGAGGTAAAATAGATGCATCAGTTTTTTGTTGAAAAAAGCCAGGTGGGCAAAGAATATGTTACCATAACCGGAAGCGATGTAAATCATATCCGGAATGTACTGCGTATGAAAATCGGAGAGACGATTCGCATCAGTGACCGGGAAGGTGGCAATTATTTTTGTAAGATTGCAGAAACCGGAGAAAATTTCGTGCAGGCAGACATAGTATCTGTGGACGAAGAAGGAACCGAGCTTCCGTCTAAAATCTATTTATTTCAGGCACTGCCGAAGGGAGATCGGATGGAAACGGTGATTGAAAAGGCAGTAGAACTTGGTGTCTATGAAATCATTCCGGTAGCCATGAAATACTGTGTGGTAAAACTGGAAGGAAAAAAGGCAGCACAACGGGTACAAAAATGGCAGGCGCAGGCAGAGACTGCAGCAAAACAGTCAAAGCGCAGTATCATTCCAAAGATTCATGAAGTAGTATCTTTCAAGGAAGCCTTAAAGCTGGCAGAAAACTGTGATATCCGCTTAGTGCCTTATGAAAATGAAAATGGCATGGAAGGAACCAGGACAGTATTAGAGCAAATCGAACCGGGGAAGAGTATCAGCATTATGATAGGACCGGAAGGCGGATTTGCAGAGGAAGAGATTGCAAAAGCAAGAGAGACCATGCAGTCCATTTCCTTAGGAAGAAGAATACTTCGGACAGATACAGCAGGTATCTGCATGATGTCCATGTTGATGCTGCAATTAGAGAGCCGTATATAACGAAAAAACAGTAAGAAAGTGTAGAAAAGTATGGAAGCATATCTGGATAATTCTGCGACCACCCGCTGCAGTGACCGGGCGTGTCAGTTAATGGTAGACCTTCTGACGAAGGATTATGGCAATCCATCTTCCCTTCATATGAAAGGAATTGAGGCAGAACGATTTGTTGAGACTGCAAAGAAGAAAATAGCAAAAACATTAAGAGTATTAGAAAAAGAAATTATCTTTACATCCGGTGGAACGGAGTCAAATAACCTTGCGATTATCGGTGCTGCAATGGCAAACCGCAGAGCGGGAAATCATATTATAACCACATCCATTGAACATGCATCCGTAGAGAATCCAATGGAATTCTTAAAGGAGCAGGGCTTTGACATTACTTATCTTTCTGTGGATGAGAATGGAATTATTTCACTGGAAGAGTTAGAAGAAGCAGTGACGGAACAGACCATTCTTGTTTCCATGATGCAGGTAAATAATGAAATCGGAGCCATTGAGCCGGTTGCAGAAGCTGCAGAGCTTATTAAGAAAAAGAATCCGGATACACTGATTCATGTAGATGCAATCCAGTCTTATGGAAAAATGTATATCTATCCAAAGAAGCTTGGCATAGACATGCTTTCCGTCAGCGGACATAAGATTCACGGTCCAAAGGGAAGCGGATTCCTCTGGGTGAAGGAAAAGACGAAATTAAAGCCGCTGATATTAGGCGGTGGGCAGCAGAAGGGAATGCGTTCCGGAACGGAAAATGTACCGGCAATTGCAGGTCTTGGAGAAGCAGCAGAAGAAATCTATGAGAATCTCGATGAAAAGAGAGCGCATCTTTACGAATTAAAGCAGCGTTTTATCGACGGAATCGAAAAGCTGGAAGGAACCCATGTAAATGGAAAGACCGGAGAGGATTCTGCACCACATATCGTCAGCGTCAGCTTTGAAGGAATCCGAAGTGAAGTATTATTACATTCACTGGAAGACAGGGGGATTTATGTATCTTCCGGTTCTGCCTGTTCTTCCAATAATCATGCAGGCAAACAGAAGGGAAGCAAGACCCTTAGAAACATTCATTTAAAGGAAAACCTTCTGGATTCCACACTGCGTTTTTCCTTCAGTGTGCATACAACGGAAGAAGAGATTGATTACGCATTAGAAGTACTGGGAGAGCTGCTTCCGGTATTGAAGAAATATACAAGACATTAAAAGAGAAAGGAAATCATATGTATAAATCATTTCTGGTAAAATATGGAGAAATCGGAGTAAAGGGAAAGAACCGCTACATTTTTGAAAATATGTTAATGGAGCAGATCCGCCATGCGTTAAAGACAGCAGAGGGCGAGTTTGAAGTAACCAAAAAGCAGGGAAGAATCTATATCAATGTAGTATCCGATGACTATGATTATGACGAGACCGTAGAAGCATTAAGCCGTGTATTTGGTATTGTAGGATTCTGTCCATTACTTCAGGTAGAGGATGAAGGCTTCGATAAATTAGCGGAGACAGTGGTAGATTATCTAGGTAAAGAATATCCGGAAAAGAACTTTACCTTTAAAGTAAATGCAAGGAGAGCAAGAAAGAATTATCCTCTTGATTCCATGGAAATCAATGCTGAACTGGGTGGAAAAATCTTAGATGCGTTCCCGGAGAGCAAGGTAGATGTGCATAACCCGGAGGTTATGGTCTGCATTGAAATCAGAAGCCTTATCAATATTTATTCCAAGGAAATTCCGGGACCGGGTGGAATGCCGGTAGGTTCTAACGGAAAAGCCATGTTATTATTATCCGGCGGAATCGACAGTCCGGTAGCAGGTTATATGATTGCAAAACGTGGAGTAGCGTTGGACGCAACTTATTTTCATGCACCGCCATATACTTCAGAACGTGCAAAACAGAAGGTAGTGGATCTGGCAAAACTGGTAGCAAGATACAGCGGACCTATCAATCTTCATGTAGTGAATTTTACCGATATCCAGCTTTATATTTATGAGAAATGTCCACATGAGGAGCTTACCATTATCATGCGCCGCTATATGATGAAACTGGCAGAGCATTTTGCTAAAGAAAACCGCTGTTTAGGACTGATTACCGGAGAGAGTATCGGACAGGTTGCAAGCCAGACCATGCAGTCATTAGCGGCAACCAACGAAGTATGTACCATGCCGGTATATCGCCCATTGATTGGATTTGACAAGCAGGAAATCGTAGAAGTGTCAGAAAAAATTGATACCTATGAGACATCTATCCAGCCGTTTGAAGACTGCTGTACCATTTTTGTGGCAAAGCATCCGGTTACCAAACCGAACATTGAATACATCAAGAAATCTGAAACAAAGTTAGAAGAGAAGATTGATGAACTGATGCAGACTGCAATTGATACGGTAGAAGTGATTCACGTAGAAGCAGAGTAGTGTGAATAGAAATAGAATGCTGTTTAGAAGCAGAATATTACGTAGAAACAGATAATATATAAAAGCAGAGCAATATATAGAAACGGAATTAAATAAGGGACCCGCACAGCGTAGCGGGTTCCTGCACAAATAAAAAAAGGGATTGCTTTCGCAATCCCCCCAATTCATTTACATCAATTCAATTATACAAGATAAGGTTTTAATGCTTCCATAATCTCATCCAGATTAGACTCTGCATGAATTGCTAAGTCGATTGGTTTGGATAAATCTAAGCTGAAGATACCCATGATAGATTTAGCATCGATAACGTATCTTCCAGAGATTAAGTCGAAATCAAATTCGAACTGTGTGATTGCGTTTACGAAGGATTTCACCTTATCGATTGAGTTTAATGAAATTTGAACTGTTTTCATAGTAAGACCTCCTTGGTTGCTATAAATACTTTTTCTTAATAGTAACTTCTTTGGAGGTAAAAGTCAACTAGAAGTGAGGAAAAAATCGAATGAAAAAAGCAGCATTGCACAATTTGGGATGCAAGGTGAACGCATATGAGACGGAGGCTATGCAGCAGTTATTAGAACAGGCAGGTTATGAGATTGTTCCTTTTACGGAACAGGCGGATGTCTATGTGATTAACACCTGTTCGGTAACCAACATGGCAGACCGGAAATCCCGCCAGATGCTTCATAAAGCAAAAAAAGAAAATCCGGACAGTATCGTTGTCGCTGCCGGCTGTTATGTCCAGACTTCATCGGAAGAAGCAGCAAGGGATTTATCCGTGGATATCATTATCGGAAATGACAAGAAACATGAACTGGTGGAGCTTATTGAAAACTGTATGAACCAGAAGAAAAATGCAAACGAAGAAACTGAAGGAGTGGATGACTGGAAGGAAAATATCTGCGATATTAATGAGAAAGGCAGAGCATATGAAGCGCTGTCTATCAGCCGGACAGAAGAACATACCAGAGCTTTCTTAAAGGTGCAGGATGGCTGCAACCAGTTCTGCACATATTGTATTATTCCATATGCGAGAGGTAGAATCAGAAGCCGTAAGGCAGAAGAGGTCGTGCGTGAAGTGGAGACACTTGCAACAAATGGCTGTAAGGAAGTGGTACTGACCGGAATCCATTTAAGTTCCTATGGATTAGACCATGGAGATAATCTTTTACATCTGATTCAGGAAGTGCATAAAGTAGAAGGTATCCGCCGGATTCGTCTGGGTTCCTTGGAGCCTGGAATCATCGATGAGAATTTTGTGAAAGAGCTGGCAAAATTAGAAAAAATCTGTCCGCATTTTCACCTGTCCCTGCAGAGCGGATGTGATGCAACCTTAAAGCGGATGAACCGGAAATATGATACAGCCACTTATGAAGCAGGCTGTAAGCTGATTCGGAAATATTTTACCCATCCGGCAATTACCACAGATGTTATCGTAGGATTCCCGGGAGAAACAGAGGAAGAATTTGAGGCAACGAAGGAATTCTTAGAGCGGATTCATTTTTATGAGATGCATATTTTCAAGTATTCCAAGCGCAAAGGTACGAAGGCAGCAGTGATGCCGGATCAGGTGCCAGAACAGGTGAAGACAGAACGCAGTAAGGTGCTTTTGGCACTGGCACAGGAAATGTCAGAAGAATTCCGGGAGTATTATGTTGGCAGACCGGAAGAAATATTATTAGAAGAAACCGATGAAATCGCAGGAAATGTATATTTTACCGGATATACCAAAGAATATGTAAAGATAGCAGTGCCGGAGGCAGAAGGGGAAGAAAATATTTTGGTGAAAGGTGTAGTGACCGGACGGATTTCAGCGGATGTATACCGGATGGAAAATATTGAAAAAGCAGAGTAGAATTATCGGGAAAAGATAAGTGTATGAGAAGTGTATTTTGAATAATGGTTGAATTTTGCAGTACTTTATATTAGAATAGATTTAGCGATGCTTTTTCATTAGGAAGAACAAAAGAGCAAAATAAGGGCGTGAAAAAATGCAGAACATGAATAACACACAATATTTTAGAGTTGAAAAAGAACCGGAAATCAGGGTACATGATGTACTTAAGATTGTATACGAGGCATTATCCGAGAAAGGGTACAATCCGGTCAATCAGATTGTTGGATATATTATGTCTGGTGATCCGACTTATATTACCAGTCACAATAATGCAAGAAGTCTGATTATGAAAGTAGAACGTGACGAACTTGTAGAAGAGATATTAAAGGAATATATCCATACAAATTCATGGAAGTAGGAGGCAGTTGATGCGGATAATCGGTCTTGACTTCGGTTCTAAAACCGTTGGAGTTGCCGTTAGCGATGAACTGCTTATTACTGCACAGGGAATTGAGATTGTGCGCAGAAAATCAGAAAATAAGCTGCGTCAGACATTGGCACGTATTGAAGAATTAATCAAAGAATATAACGTGGAGAAAATTGTTCTCGGCTTTCCGAAAAATATGAATAATAGTGAAGGCGAGCGTTGTGAAAAAACCTTAGAATTTAAAGAAATGTTAGAAAGGCGTACCGGACTTACAGTAGAGCTGTGGGACGAACGCCTTACTACTGTTGCGGCGGATAATCTTATGATGGAAGCCGGAATCCGAAGAGAGAATCGCAAAGAATATGTGGATCAGATAGCGGCATCCTTTATTTTACAGGGATACCTTGACTATCTGCAGAATGAAAAGAATCAGGAGTAAATATGGAAAAAGTAAATTTTACAGACCCGGATACCAATGAGTCAGCAGAATTTTATGTATTAGAGCAGACAACCATACGGGGAATCAATTACCTTCTTGTCACAGTAGACGAAGAGGGTGATTCGGATGCATTTATTTTAAAAGAAACACAGAATGAAGATGATCACAATACCATCTATGAAATGGTGGAAGATGATAAAGAGTTAGAAGCACTTGCAAAAATTTTCGCAGAATTAATGGAAGATGTAGACATTGAATTCTAGGAGAACTTATGTAATTGCGGACAAATGCAATGAGCGCGAAAAGAAAGAATTTATGGAGGTAATATTTTGAAAAAAGAAGCAAACTCAAAATTGAAAATCATTCCATTAGGCGGATTAGAGCAGATTGGAATGAACATAACTGCCTTTGAATACGAAGACAGTATTATTGTTGTGGACTGCGGTCTGTCATTCCCGGAGGATGACATGTTTGGTGTAGACCTTGTTATCCCGGATGTGACTTATTTAAAAGATAATATTGACAAAGTAAAGGGATTTTTTATTACCCATGGTCACGAAGACCATATCGGAGCAATCCCTTATATTTTAAAAGAAGTCAATGTGCCGATTTATGCAACCAAGCTTACGATTGCAATTATCGAGCACAAGTTAGAAGAGCATAATATGCTCAAGAAAGTAAAACGTAAGGTAGTAAAATACGGACAGCATATTAACCTAGGCTGCTTCCGCGTGGAATTTATCCGTACCAACCATAGTATTCAGGATGCGGCAGCTCTTGCCATTTATTCACCGGCAGGAACAGTTGTCCACACCGGAGACTTTAAAGTGGATTATACACCGGTATATGGTGATGCTATCGATTTACAGCGTTTTGGTGAGATTGGTAAGAAGGGTGTACTGGCATTGATGTGTGACTCCACCAATGCAGAGCGTCCTGGCTTTACCATGTCGGAGCGTACCGTAGGAAAGACCTTTGATAATATTTTTGCTGACCATAAGAACACACGAATCATTATTGCAACTTTTGCATCCAATGTAGACCGTGTACAGCAGATTATGAACTCTGCCAATAAGTATGGCAGAAAAGTAGTGATTGAAGGACGAAGCATGGTAAATATCATTACGATTGCGTCTGAGCTGGGATACCTTACCATCCCGGAGCAGACCCTGATTGATATTGAACAGCTGAAGAATTATCCGGATGAGCAGACGGTTATCATTACAACAGGAAGTCAGGGAGAATCCATGGCGGCATTATCCCGTATGGCATCCGGCATGCATCGTAAGATAACAATTAAACCAAAGGATACCATTATTTTTAGTTCCAACCCGATTCCGGGTAATGAAAAAGCAGTGTCCGGTGTCATTAATGAACTGACCATGAAAGGTGCAGAGGTTATTTTCCAGGATGTTCATGTTTCCGGTCATGCCTGTCAGGAGGATATCAAACTTATTTACTCACTGGTAAAACCGAAATATGCAATTCCGGTTCATGGAGAATACCGTCATCTGGTTGCCCAGGCTAAGATTGCAGAAGAACTTGGCATTGATAAAGAAAATATTTTCCTCTTGTCTTCCGGTGATGTATTAGAACTGGATGAGGAAAGCGCAGCAGTTACCGGACATGTACAGGTAGGCGATGTCATGGTAGACGGACTTGGTGTTGGTGACGTAGGAAATATTGTATTGCGTGACAGACAGCATCTGGCAGAAGAAGGAATCATTATTGTTGTAATGACATTGGAAAGTGGCTCCGGAATGGTGCTGGCAGGACCGGACATCGTATCCAGAGGATTTGTCTATGTACGTGGGGCAGAAAGCCTGATGGAGGAAGCTCGTCATGTATTAGAGGGAACCATGGAACACTGCATGGATAAGAATATTACAGACTGGAGCAAGATTAAGACAGAAATCAAAGATGCTTTAGGTGATTTTGTCTGGAAAGAGACAAAGCGCAGACCGATGATTATTCCAATTATTATGGAAGTTTAATGTGGGTGGATGAACATGAGCGTAGTAGAAGATAAGGTAACAGAACTTGTAAATGCAATTCAGGATACCAATGAATATAAGCGTTATCAGGAAGCAAAGAATAAGCTGCATGCGAATCCGGAATTAGAGCAGATTGTATTTGCATTCCGCCAGAAGAATTACCAGATCCAGAACAGTAAAAATGTGGATCTGTTCTGGGAAGTAGACCAGCTGGAGCGGGAAAATATAGATATCCGCAAGAATCCGGTTGCAGAAGAATTTATGACAGCAGAGCTTGCATTCTGCCGTCTGCTGCAGAAAATTAATTTCAGACTGGTTGGCGGCCTGAATTTTGAAGTAGGTTTTGTAAACGAAAGATAATGGAGAGGTTGTGCGATGAGTGCCAGTAAGATTGTGATGAAAATTGTCCGAATCAGTTTTTCTGTTCTTGTTGTTGTACTGGTGATTTTTGTACTTTTTAAGGCAGGAAGCTATGCATATGATTTCGGATATCGCGTGTATACAGAGCAGCCGGTGTCATCCGGTGATGGCAAGGATATTGTGGTTCAGATAGAGGCTGGAATGTCCGGTAGTGATATTGGAAGTATGTTAGAGGAGAAAGGACTTATCCGTGATGCCAGGCTTTTTGCAGTGCAGTTAAAGCTTTCTGCGTATTCTAAAAAAATCAAACCGGGAATATATACGCTGAATACTTCCATGACAGCGAAAGAAATGATGGAAGCCATGTCACCGGTTTCGGAAAAAGATACAGAGGGTACAACGTGATAGTAGAGGAACGATTAGTAACGTATATCAATTCCTTAGACAGTGGAAATACACCGCTTTTAGAGGAAATTGAGGCAGAGGCAAAGAAGAATTATGTGCCGGTTATCCGTAAGGAAATGCAGAGCTTTTTAAAATCCATGCTGGCATTAAAGCGGCCGGAGCGGATTTTGGAAGTGGGAACTGCAGTAGGATTTTCTGCACTTCTGATGGAAGAATATAATCCGGTGCCATGCCGGATTACAACCATAGAAAATTACGAGAAAAGAATTCCTATTGCACAGGCAAATTTCAAACGTGCCGGAAAAGAGAAAGAAATCACACTGATTCCGGGAGATGCCACAGAGGTGTTAAAGACGTTAGAAGATTCTTATGATTTTCTTTTTATGGATGCGGCAAAGGGACAGTATATCAATTTCCTGCCGGATATTCTTCGGCTGATGAAGCCTGGTGCATTACTGGTATCTGACAATGTGCTGCAGGAGGGAGATATTATCGAATCCCATTATGCAGTAACCAGAAGAAACCGGACCATTCATAAGAGAATGCGGGAATATCTTTATGAACTGACACACAATGACAGTCTTACCACATCGGTGCTTCCGATTGGAGACGGTGTTACCATTAGCATTAAGAAATAGATGATACAGATTGAAATATTAGGAGAAATAAATCAATGAGACCGGTAGAATTACTGATTCCAGCCAGCAGTCTGGAAGTATTAAAAATTGCAGTCATTTATGGAGCGGATGCCGTATATATCGGCGGAGAAGTATTTGGACTTCGTGCGAAGGCAAAAAACTTTTCCATGGAGGATATGGCAGAGGGCATCCAGTTTGCCCATGAGCATGGTGTAAAAGTTTATGTAACAGCAAATATACTGGCTCACAATGGGGATTTGGAAGGTGTAAGAGAGTACTTTACCCAGTTAAAGGAAATCAAGCCGGATGCCCTGATTATTTCTGACCCGGGTATTTATACCATTGCAAAAGAAATCTGCCCGGAAATCGAGCGTCATATCAGTACCCAGGCCAATAATACCAACTATGGAACGTATCAGTTCTGGTGGAACCAGGGCGCAAAGCGTGTGGTAACAGCAAGAGAGCTTTCTTTAAATGAGATTGCTGAGATTCGCAAAAATATTCCGGATGAAATGGAAATCGAGACATTTGTGCATGGAGCAATGTGTATTTCCTATTCCGGAAGATGTCTTTTAAGTAATTATTTTACCGGAAGAGATGCCAACCAGGGAGCCTGCACTCATCCGTGCCGCTGGAAATATGCAGTGGTAGAGGAAAAACGTCCGGGAGAGTATCTGCCGGTTTATGAAAATGAACGTGGTACCTATATTTTTAACTCCAAGGATTTGTGCATGATTGAGCACATCCCGGAACTGATTGAGGCAGGTATTGATTCCTTTAAGATAGAAGGACGTATGAAGACAGCACTTTATGTTGCTACTGTAGCACGTACTTACCGGAAAGCCATTGATGATTATCTTACCTCACCGGAGAAATATAAAGAAAATATGGACTGGTATTTAGAACAGATTTCTAACTGTACTTATCGCCAGTTTACCACCGGCTTTTTCTTTGGAAAGCCTTCGGAAGAGAGCCAGATTTACGATAATAACACTTATATCAAAGAGTATACCTACCTTGGAATTGTAGGAGAACGCAACGAAGAGGGATTATATCAGATTGAACAGAGAAATAAATTCTCCGTAGGGGAACAGATTGAAGTCATGAAACCGGATGGAAGAAATATTCCGGTTACCGTAAAACGGATTGTGGACGAAGATGGAAATGAAATGGAATCAGCACCACATCCAAAACAGGTGCTTTACATTGATTTAGGACAGGAACTGGAGATGTATGATATTTTACGCAGACAGGAGGAATGACCTATGGAAGAAAAGTATGTTGTTTATGTCGGAACGTATACCCATGAGAACAGTATCGGAATCCATTTATATGATTTGGATGCAAAAAGCGGAGAAATGAAGGAACGGAAAGTGGTTCCCATCAATAATCCTTCCGATTTGCTGGTATCGAAGGATGGCAGATTCTTATATTCCATTGCAGATGAAGGCGTGGAAGCATTTCACATTCTGCCGGATGGAGACCTTGAGCCAATGAACAAGCAGTGGATTGGCGGTATGCGTGGCTGTTATGTGGAAGTGGACAGTAAGAACCGTTATCTTTTCGTAGGCGGTCATCATGATGGCAGAGTGACCATGATGAAGTTGGAAGAAGACGGCAGCATCGGAGAAATCGCAGACGGTATTTTTCATAAGGGAATAGGACGGACCATTGCAGAGCGAAGTTCCAAGCCACATGTAGACTGCGTGAAGCTGACACCGGACGAGAAGTTCTTGTGTGCAGTGGATAATGGATTAGATCATGTAAAGATTTACCGGATTGACTATGAGAATGGCAGGATGAAGCTTGCAGATATCATCCGTTGTCCGTTGGAATCTGCACCGCATATGATTCGCTTCAGCCGTGATGGAAGATTTGCTTATATTCTCTATGAGCTGTTGAATCAGATAGAGGTATTTTCCTATACGTTAGAAAATGACCAGCCGCATTTCGAGAAGGTTCAGACCATTACAACGACCACACCGAAGGAAGCTGATGTCTGTGCTGCATCCGGTCTGGAAGTGACAATGGATGGTGAATATTTATTCTGCAGTAATGCAGGTGCAAACTCCGTATCGATTTATGAAATTGATAAAGAGAGTGGATGTCTTACCATGATGTGTAATTCGAAAATCAGTGGTGATTATCCGAAAATGATTGGTATCTGTCCGGACAGAATGCATTTCATGAGCCTTAATAATGAGACCAATGAGATTACCATGTTTAAGGTAGATTATGAGAAGAAATACATTCTGATGGAAGAGAAGCCGATTCCGGTAGACAAGCCGAATTGTATTTATATCCATAAACTAAGTTAAAAGCGAACTGCAGGAAACATGCTTTAGCCAGGCATTTTTCGGTATTCATGTAAAAAGGGTAAAAAGATGTCGTTTGTTAAAAAAATAACAGATGACATCTTTCTTTTTGGGAAAAACTATGATAGAATAACACAGTTGAAGCCTACCGGTCCGGAGGCTATCAATGGAAGTGCTTGGCCGCAAAGCCTTAAAATGCGGAGAAAAAAGAAAATAGAAAAAGAAAATTTAAGAAAAGAGGAAGAGACTATGAGTGAAAAAAACGTAGCTTTTACCAGGGACAGAAGTATCCCAAAATCTTATGAGCTGGTTCTGACAGCTTTATTTACCGCCATTATTGTCGTAATGGCATTTACCCCGTTAGGATTTATTCCTTTAGTAGTTATTAATGCAACGATTATCCATATACCGGTTATTTTAGGTGCAATTTTCTGCGGACCGAAAAAAGGTGCCTTTTTGGGATTTGTATTTGGATTAACCAGTTTTATTAAAAATACATTGATGCCAACTTCTATGTCAGCATTTGTATTTTCACCGATACTGGCAAGCAGCATCGATGGCGCAGCAGGAGTGGTAAAGAGTACCATTATCTGTTTTGTACCACGAATTTTAGTAGGTATCATCCCATATTTCGTATATCGTGGAATTGTAAAATTAACCACATCCAGCCATGCAAAGGCTGCAAAGGTAATCAGTAATCTTGTAATCAGTGTACTTTTACTGGTTGGTATCCATGCGTTCTTTGCTAAAATGCTGACAACAGATTCGAAGGAAATGATTGGCTGGATATCAGGTGCAGCTGCAGCAGTTATTTATTTTATTGCAGTGGAATTGACCGGAAGAAAGAAGGATGGCAGATTCCTGGGCTATGTCTATGCCGGCGTGACCGGTGCATTGACCAATACACTGCTTGTAATGCCGATGATTTATATTTTCTATAAAGAGGCATATGCCAATGCATTGAGCATTGAACCGGGCGCAGTTATGGGTGTAATCCTTGGCGTTATCAGCTTTAATGGAATTATAGAAGCGATTGTAGCAGCCGTTCTGGTAGCCGCTATTGGAATGGTATTGAATAAAGTACACAGGAGGTAATTCATATGTTAAAGGGCAGGAATATATTACTGGCAGTGACAGGCAGTATTGCAGCATATAAAGCGGCTTCGCTTGCCAGTATGCTGGTAAAGAAGCACGCAGATGTACATGTAATTATGACGAAAAATGCAGAGCAGTTTATATCATCGGTTACCTTTGAGACACTGACCGGAAATAAGGTGATTGACGATACCTTTGACCGTAACAGCGGATATCATGTGGCACATATTGCCATGGCACAGGAGGCAGATGTGGTGATGATTGCTCCGGCATCTGCCAATGTCATTGCAAAGCTGGCACATGGAATTGCAGATGATATGCTCACTTCTACCATGTTAGCCTGTGAGGCTCCGATATATCTTGCCCCGGCAATGAATACACATATGTTTGACAATCCGGTAACACAGGATAATCTTAAGATACTAAGAGAATATGGTTATCACATCATTGAGCCATCCTCAGGCTATCTTGCCTGTGGCGATACCGGAAGGGGAAAACTTCCGGAACCGGAAGAACTGTTAGAATATATTCTGCAGGAAGCTGCCTGTGAGAAAGACCTGACAGGAAAGAAGGTTCTCATCACAGCAGGAGCCACCCAGGAGGCAATTGACCCGGTACGTTATGTGACCAACCATTCCACTGGAAAAATGGGTTATGCACTGGCAAAGAATGCGGCAAGAAGAGGGGCAGAGGTAACACTGGTCACCGGACCGACCAGCCTTGAAAAGCCTTTTTTTGTAAATACAATTCCGGTGGTTACGGCAGAAGAGATGTATCAGGCTGTTACAGATGCATTTGCAGAACAGGATATTGTAGTCATGGCTGCAGCAGTAGCAGACTACCGTCCAAAGACCGTTGCGGATGAAAAAATCAAAAAGGCCGATGGCGGACTGGCGTTGGAAATGGAACGCACGAAAGATATTTTAGGAACAGTTTCTGCCCGGAAGGAAAACCAGTTCCTGTGTGGATTTTCCATGGAGACACAGCATCTGAAAGAAAATTCCAAAGCCAAGTTAGAAAAGAAGAAGCTTGATATGATTGTTGCCAATAATCTTAAGACAGCGGGAGCCGGATTTGGTACCGATACCAATGTGGTAACTTTGATTACAGAATCAGAAGAAAAAGAGCTTCCGATTATGTCGAAGGATGAAGTGGCTTCAGCTATCTTTGATGAGATTCTAAGCAAAATGCAGGCGTAGAAAATAATAATAATCCCTGTCAGCGGAAGGTCACCTGAGTTTGTGACTTGTAGCAGACAGGGATTTTGCTATTTCTGATAGAAGCCTTTATTTCTTGTAGAAATCTTTGATTCCATCCATCCGGGCACTCATGTTAGAAAGCATGGCATCGAAAATAGTAATGGCAGCCATGGATTCGACAACCACAACAGCTCTTGGAACGATAATCGGATCGTGACGTCCCTTGATATTGATTTCGATTTCCTCGCCGTTTTTATTTATGGTCTTCTGGGTGGAGGCAACGGAAGGAGTCGGCTTGATGGCAGCACGGAATACAATCGGCGAGCCATCACTCATGCCGCCTAAGATACCGCCGGCGTGGTTGGTTTCTTTTGTGACAGAACCGTTTTCATCCGTTACAAAGGCATCGTTGTTGGTAAGTCCGGTAGCAGCAGCAACAGCAAATCCATCACCGATTTCAAAGCCTTTTACAGCACCAATGGAGAAAATTGCTTTGGCTAAATTTGCATCGATTTTTTCGAATACCGGGTCACCGATTCCGGCAGGAACACCGGTAATAACACATTCGATAATACCGCCGGCAGAGTTCTGCATGGCTTTGCATTCTTCCAGATAGGAAGCAGCTTTTGCAGCAGCATCTGCATCCGGCATATAGAGCGGATTCTTCGTAATTTCTGCAGCATCAAATCTGGTTTCGTCAATGGTGATGGGACCGATGCTCTTACTGTAGGTGAGAATCTCAATGCCAAGTTCCTTTAAAATCTTTGCGGCAACCGCACCGGCAGCCACACGTCCGATAGTCTCACGGCCGGAAGAACGTCCGCCACCACGGTAATCCCGGAAACCGTATTTGGCATCAAAGGTAAAGTCAGCATGTCCCGGACGATAGTAGGAAGCAATCTCACGGTAGTCTTTGGAATGCTGGTTTTCATTTACCACAATCAGTGAGATTGGAGTTCCGGTGGTTCTGCCTTCAAAGACACCGGAAAGAATATGTACTGCATCATCCTCTTTTCGCGGGGTAGAGAAAGCAGATTGTCCCGGTTTACGCCGGTTTAAATAGGTCTGTATATCTTCTTCACAAAGGGAAAGTCCGGCAGGACAGCCGTCAATTACGACACCGATTCCTGATCCGTGTGATTCTCCCCAGGTTGTAATTTTAAAGTTAGTTCCAATAGTTGAGCCTGCCATAGCATCCTCCTGATTTGTTTTCGTAAAAAAGTCAGACTCTATTATAGAAGATTTTTCAGATACTGGCAATCCCACAGTTGCAAAAAGTGCGAAAACAAGGTATGCTAGGATAGTATTTGTAAAAAGAACAGAAACAGGAGATTATATGTACGAATTATTAAAACAGGATGGAAGAGCAAAGAGGGGCATTTTTCATACCGTACATGGTGATATACAGACCCCGGTGTTTATGAATGTAGGAACGGTCGCTGCCATAAAGGGAGCTGTTTCTACCGAAGACTTAGAGCAGATTAAGACACAGGTGGAATTATCCAATACCTATCATCTGCATGTACGTCCGGGAGATAAATTAATCAAAGAGCTGGGCGGACTGCACAAGTTCATGGTGTGGGACAAACCAATCCTTACCGATTCCGGTGGATTTCAGGTATTTTCACTGGCAGGACTCCGTAAAATCAAAGAAGAGGGAGTCTATTTCCATTCCCACATTGATGGAGCAAAAATTTTCATGGGACCGGAAGAAAGTATGCAGATACAGTCTAATCTGGCATCCACCATTGCCATGGCATTTGATGAATGTGCACCGGCACTGGCTGACCGTGGATATGTAGAGGCATCCGTAGCCAGAACAACCCGCTGGCTGGCACGCTGTAAGGCGGAAATGACAAGACTGAATGGGTTGGAAGATACCATTAATAAAAATCAGATGCTGTTTGGAATTAACCAGGGAGCCATTTATCCGGATATCCGGGTTGACCATGCAAAGCGAATCAGTGAATTGGATTTAGATGGCTATGCAGTAGGTGGACTTGCAGTAGGCGAGACCCACGAAGAGATGTATGATATCTTAGACCAGACCGTTCCATATCTGCCACTTGAGAAACCAACCTATCTTATGGGTGTCGGAACTCCGGCAAATATTTTAGAGGCAGTAGACCGTGGTGTGGATTTCTTTGACTGTGTATATCCGACCCGTAATGGCCGCCATGGACATCTTTATACCAATCAGGGAAAGATTAATCTTTTTAATAAGAAATATGAAAAGGATATGCGTCCAATCGAAGAGGGCTGTCAGTGTCCGACCTGCCGCCGTTACAGCAGAGCCTATGTCCGCCATTTGTTAAAGGCAAAGGAAATGCTTGGCATGCGCCTTTGCGTATTGCACAATCTGTATTTCTACAATACCATGATGGAAGAAATCAGAGACGCCATCGATGCCGGCAGCTACAAGTCATACAAAGAGGAAAAACTCTATGGTATGAACCAGATAAACAGGGAAAAAGAGGCACAAATCTAAAAAAAGAATGAAATATCGGGAAAATACTTGTGAAACGCAGTCTTTTTGTGTACAATGTTTTTCATGAACTTAAGTTTGTAATTCAGGAGGAAAAGAAATGTCTATTTTAGCATCACAGCAGGCACAGGCCTGGGGAAGCATTATTATGTGGGTAGTAATTATGGTTGTATTTGTATACTTCTTCATGATTCGTCCACAGAAGAAAGAAGCAAAGAAGAAAGAGCAGATGATGTCAGAGTTGGCAGTAGGTGATACCGTACTGACAACCAGCGGTTTCTACGGAATCGTAATTGACGTATCTGAAGATGATACTGTTATCGTTGAGTTTGGCAGCAACAGAAACTGCCGTATCCCAATGCAGAAAGCCGCAATTGCAGCAATCGAAAAACCGGAAGAAGCAGTAGAAGCAAAAGAAACCAAAGAGAAGAAATAAGATAAGACCTTAGAAAATCCGTGGAGTGTGCGAGATGTACAAACCACGGATTTTTTGTATACAAGGAACAGACAGTTGCCTGAAAAAATGCAGGTATGTTATAATAGAATAAAATTGCAACAAATAGAAATTGTTATAAATTCATAGAAAATGAGGTGAGAATGATGTCATACAGCATGAAAGAATTGTTAGATAAATATATAGCAGAAATTAAAAAAATATATGGAACACATTTGCAGGAAGTGATTTTGTATGGCTCATACGCCAGAGGGGATTTTAAAGAAGATTCAGATATTGATATCATGATATTGCTTGACATAACAGATATGGAAATGAAGCAATATCAGCATCAGTTATCTTATGCGACATTCGATTTTAATATGGATAATGACCTGGATATTAAGCCGATAACAAAGAATGATGAACATTTCCGCAAATGGAGTGAAGCATATCCGTTTTATGAGAATGTAAGGAAAGAGGGAGTAAGGTTATATGGAGCAGCATAATAATGATGATATGAAAAAAGAACTCGCCCAATATAGGATGGAAACAGCAAAAGATGACTTACGTGCAGCAAAAATATTATTAGATGCAGGGGAATATAAGGCAGCAAATAACAGGGCATATTATGCTATTTTTCGTGCTATCAATGCAGTGCATGCAACAGCGGAATGTTTTGGTAAACTGGTGGAAAAGTATATATTGGAATATAAGAATGAATCTTAATTATGAGGATATACAGTATGAGAATATTCAAGAAAAAATCCACACCATTGCCTTATGATAAAATGAACAAGAAGCCTATCGTTAAAGCCAGCATCTGCAATGGAGAACAGGTGGCAGGCTTTAAAGATATCCATACAGGAAAGATAGAAGAAGTAATGCTGATAAGAAATGAGGCAGACCTTGATACGTTCCGAAAAATGTATGGAATTGAGGGAAAAATAGAAAAGGAATATTAAGCAAAGCATAATAGAAATTCAAGACAGAAAGAAAAGGAGCATAACCATGCAGACAGATATTAACGCAGCATATTTTAAAAGCATCATTGACCAGGATCGTTGTTCCGTTGTGATATGCAATTTAAAGCACGAAATCATTTATATGAATCCAACTGCAGTAAAAAGCTATGAGAAATGGGGCGGTGAAAGCCTTGTTGGAAGAAGCCTTTTAAACTGCCATAATGAAGAATCGCAAAAACGCATCCAGCAGGTAATCGACTGGTTCTCTGCAGATGAAAGCCACAATCTCATCTATACCTCCCATAATGAGAAGCAGAATAAAGATGTGTATATGGTTGCTTTAAGGGATGCCGAGGAAAAGCTGATTGGCTACTATGAGAAGCACGAATTCAGAAATGCGGAAACCATGGAAAAATATGATTTGTGGTAAAATGGAATATAGGAAAATGAGATAGTTTCATATCATAAATAGAGCGGTACATCGACAAAGGTGTATCGCTCTATTTAAATTCAATAATATCATTTGGAGTACAGCCTATAATGGTGCAGAGCTTTTCCAAGGTGAGTACAGTAATATTTTGTTGTGTTTTAATCCATCCAGAGTTTTATTATCAATGCCCATCTTTAGAAGCTGGTATTGGGATATCTTTTTGGACTTCATAGTATTCCACAAATTAGCAGACAGCAAATTATCAAAGAATTTAGAAGTGGAAGCAGGTTTTCCTGATTTTGTTGTGCTGGAAAGGAAGAAAAGTCGAGATGCAGCTAAATATGGGTGCATAGAAGCAAAACGACCGTATGATAATATGGAGATAACAGAGCAGATAGAAGGACACCCTAATTCTTATGGAAAAGTAATTTATACAAATGGACTCATATGGAAATTTTATAAAGTGAAAGAAAAGCCAGTAAAAGAGTTTTGCTTGGGTTGTATAGACCCTGATAATCAGGATCCTGTAATCTGGGAACCGGTAGATAACTGGTATGAATTGATGAGCTTTTTAGAGGACTGGAACTGGAAATCATAAGATAGGGTTGCCATAGAATAAAACACAAAAAGACAGGCATATCACACAACGTATAGCTATTAGTGTGATATGCCTTTTCTAGTCCCCTAGAAATTACTGTCATTCCATCCCCAGTCCTCGGTCGGGAAGTAAGCAACATAGATTCGCTTCTTCGGAATACCAAGCTCATTTTCTAAGAGCGTGCAGACCTTCCTTGTCATAAGATTCATCTGTGGCTTGGTCGGATAGCCGTAGCATTTCACTTCTACATAAGCAATGTCTTTGGTGCTTCCTAGAAAGCAAAGAGAAGCATTCCCCTCGAACCCGGTCATCACCCAGTTTTCACCTTTGCCGAGACAGTCTCTGGTGATGATGCAGAGCTCCTTGGACAGGGCATCTTTTTTTGCAATATCTAAAGTCGCAGTAGTTTTCATGTTAATAAATGGCATTTGAAAATCCTCCTTGCAAATTGATAAGTTAATTGGTTCATTAAATACCTACCTCAAGTCTACTGTACCAGTCCCCATCTGACAAGAAAAAGATTTGTATAATAACAACAAATCATATCAAAAGAACAGAATATAACCACAGTTTATAAAAACTATGAGAAACTATAATGGTAAAATTTATTGAATTCTTCGGATAAATAAGCTATGATATAGGATAATGAGCATTACCATAATCAGTAGTTATGAAATTGGGATGCATGCAATAGGAAAAGAAAGAAGGATTTACCCATGAATTATAATGTTGGAGTAATTGCCGGTGACGGAATCGGACCGGAGATTGTAAGCGAAGCAAGAAAGGTGTTAGATGCCATTGGAGCAAAATTCGGACACACCTTTACATATGACGAGATACTGATGGGCGGTTGTTCTATCGATGCAACCGGTGTACCGCTGACCGATGATGCCATTGCGCATGCAAAAGCGGCAGATGCAGTTCTGATGGGTTCCATCGGAGGAAATACAGCAACATCCCCTTGGTACAAATTAGAGCCATCCCTTCGCCCGGAGGCAGGTCTTTTGAAATTAAGAAAAGCATTGAACCTTTTTGCTAACTTAAGACCGGCATACCTTTATGAAGAATTAAAGGAAGCATGTCCACTGCGTGATGATATTATCGGAGACGGATTTGACATGATGATTATGCGTGAGCTGACCGGCGGACTTTATTTTGGCGAGAGAAAGACAGAAGAAGTGGACGGTGTGATGACAGCAACCGATACTTTGACATATAACGAAAATGAAATCCGCAGAATTGCAAAACGTGGATTTGACATTGCCATGAAACGCCGCAGGAAAGTAACCAGCGTGGATAAGGCAAACGTACTGGATTCCTCCAGACTCTGGAGAAAGATTGTAGAAGAAGTAGCAAAGGATTATCCGGAAGTAACATATGAGCATATGCTGGTAGATAACTGTGCCATGCAGTTGGTAAAAGACCCGAAGCAGTTCGATGTAATTTTAACTGAGAATATGTTTGGAGATATTTTATCGGATGAAGCAAGTATGGTAACCGGTTCCATCGGAATGTTATCCTCTGCAAGCTTAAATGATACGAAATTCGGTCTGTATGAGCCAAGCGGCGGTTCTGCACCGGATATCGCAGGAAAAGGAATTGCAAACCCGATTGCAACCATTTTAAGTGCAGCGATGATGTTAAGATATTCCTTTGATCTCGATAAAGAAGCAGATGCCATTGAAAATGCCGTAAAGAAGGTATTAAAGGCAGGCTATCGTACCATTGACATTATGCCACAGGAAGAAGCAAAGAAAGCAACCGTAACCCAGGTAGGAACAGCCAGAATGGGTGACTTAATCGTAGAGAATCTGTAAGAGATAAGAAATTTTCAGACAGAACAATAAAAAAGAGAGGAAGAACGAAGATGAAGAGTGATAATGTAAAAGCCGGAATGCAGCAGGCTCCGCACAGAAGTCTTTTTAACGCTTTGGGATTTACCGAAGAAGAAATGAAGAAACCAATGGTTGGTATCGTAAGTTCTTATAATGAAATCGTACCGGGCCATATGAATCTGGATAAAATTGTAAACGCTGTAAAATTAGGTGTTGCAGAAGCAGGTGGAGTACCGGTTGTATTCCCTGCAATTGCAGTTTGTGATGGAATTGCCATGGGACATATCGGAATGAAATATTCCCTGGTAACAAGAGACTTGATTGCAGATTCCACAGAGTGTATGGCATTAGCCCATCAGTTTGACGCACTGGTTATGGTACCAAACTGTGATAAGAACGTACCGGGACTTCTGATGGCAGCAGCAAGAATTAATGTCCCTACCGTATTTGTTTCCGGTGGTCCGATGTTAGCAGGTCATGTAAAGGGACGTAAGAGAAGTTTATCTTCCATGTTTGAGGCAGTAGGCTCCTATGCAGCAGGTACAATGACAGAGGAAGAAGTAAGAGAATACGAAGAGAAAGTATGTCCGACCTGTGGTTCCTGTTCCGGTATGTATACCGCAAACTCCATGAACTGTCTGACCGAGGCACTTGGTATGGGCTTACGTGGAAACGGAACCATTCCTGCCGTATATTCCGAGCGTATCAAATTAGCAAAACATGCCGGAATGGCAGTTATGGATATGTATCGGAAAGATATCCGTCCAAGAGATATTATGACAAAGGATGCTATTTTAAATGCACTGACCGTAGATATGGCGTTAGGCTGCTCTACCAACAGTATGCTTCACCTGCCTGCAATCGCACATGAAGTAGGATTTGACTTTGATATTTCCTTTGCAAATCCAATCAGTGAGAAGACTCCGAACCTCTGCCACCTGGCACCGGCAGGCCCGACCTATATGGAAGACTTAAATGAAGCCGGCGGTGTCTATGCTGTCATGAAAGAATTAGCAGATGCAGGACTTTTACATACAGACTGTATGACCGTAACCGGTAAGACCGTAGGCGAGAATATCAAAGATGCAGTCAATAAGAATCCGGAAGTTATCCGTCCACTGGATAATCCATACAGTAAGACCGGTGGTCTTGCCGTATTAAAGGGAAATCTTGCTCCGGACGGTGGTGTTGTAAAACGTTCCGCAGTCGTAGAAGAGATGATGGTTCATGAAGGACCGGCAAGAGTATTTGACTGTGAGGAAGATGCCATTGCAGCAATCAAGGGTGGCAGAATTGTTGCCGGTGATGTAGTCGTGATCCGTTACGAAGGACCAAAAGGTGGCCCTGGTATGCGTGAGATGTTAAATCCGACTTCTGCAATCGCAGGAATGGGACTTGGTTCTTCCGTAGCATTGATTACAGACGGACGTTTCTCCGGCGCAAGCCGTGGAGCATCCATCGGTCATGTTTCACCGGAAGCAGCCGTAGGCGGACCAATCGCATTGGTAGAAGAAGGCGACATCATTAAGATTAACATTCCGGAAATGAAGTTAGAACTTGCAGTATCCGATGAAGAACTGGCAGCCCGTAAAGCAAAATGGCAGCCAAGAGAACCGAAGGTAACAACCGGATATCTGGCACGTTATGCTTCCATGGTTACTTCAGGAAACCGCGGTGCAATTTTACAGATTCCAGGTACCGGGGAAGAAAAATAAGAACCGGTAATCTGTAAATATACAGCAGAAAGATAAGTTGGAAAGAGAGGAAATTTCAATGCTCTTAACAGGTGCTGAAATCGTAATAGAATGTTTGAAAGAGCAGGGCGTGGATACGGTATTTGGTTATCCGGGCGGTGCAATTTTAAATGTATATGATGAGTTATATAAACATAGTAATGAAATAAAACATATTTTAACTTCCCATGAGCAGGGAGCTTCCCATGCGGCAGACGGATATGCAAGAAGTACCGGAAAAGTTGGTGTGTGCTTTGCCACCAGCGGACCGGGTGCAACTAATCTGGTAACCGGAATTGCAACCGCATATATGGATTCTGTTCCAATGGTAGCAATTACCTGTAATGTCAATGTGCCGCTTCTTGGCAAAGACAGTTTCCAGGAAATTGATATTGCAGGAATTACCATGCCGATTACCAAGCACAACTTTATTGTAAAAGATGTCAATGATCTGGCAGATACCATCCGCCGGGCATTCCGCATTGCAAAAAAAGGAAGACCGGGTCCTGTTCTTGTGGATATTCCAAAGGATGTCACTGCTAACAGGGCAGAATATAACGCACAGCGTATTGAACCGGTACTGCGTGTGACAGAAACCATCCGGGAGGAAGATTTAGAAGAAGCAGCAGCTTTGATTCAGAAAGCGAAAAAACCATATATCTTTGTGGGCGGCGGTGCCGTGATTTCCGACTGTTCGGATGAATTGAGAGAATTTGTGGATAAGGTGGATGCACCGGTTTGTGATACCCTGATGGGAAAAGGTGCATTTAACGGAACGGATGAACGTTATACCGGAATGCTTGGAATGCATGGAACCAAGACTTCCAATCTTGGAGTCAGCGAGTGCGATCTTCTGATTGCAGTAGGTGTCCGTTTCTCAGACCGTGTGCTTGGAAATGCTAAGAAATTTGCCCATCATGCAAAAATCTTACAGTTTGATGTGGATGCGGCAGAGATTAATAAAAATATCATGGTAACAAACAGCGTGATTGGTGATTTAAAGAAGATTCTTGCAAGAATCAATCCGATGTTATCTCCGATGGAGCATAAAGAGTGGATGGAGCACATCATGGAATACAAGAAAGAATATCCATTGAGCTATCATCCGGAAGGATTAAGCGGTCCGTTCGTAATCGAAGAAATCTATCGTCAGACCAACGGAGATGCTATCATGGTAACGGAGGTCGGACAGCATCAGATGTGGGCAGCACAGTATTATAAATACAAACAGCCGAGAACACTTCTGACATCCGGCGGACTTGGAACCATGGGTTATGGACTGGGGGCAGCAATCGGTGCGCAGATAGCAAATCCGGATAAACAGGTTATCAATATTGCCGGTGACGGATGTTTCCGTATGAATATGAATGAGATTGCAACAGCAGTCCGTCAGAAGCTTCCGTTAATCGAAGTTATCATTAATAACCATGTGCTTGGAATGGTAAGACAGTGGCAGACACTTTTCTATGAGAAGCATTATTCTGCAACTGTTTTAGACGATGGAGTAGATTTTGTAAAACTGGCAGAAGCCATGGGAGCAACGGGATATCGTGCAGCCAGTCAGGCAGAATTTGTCGATATTTTGAAAAAAGCACTTGCAAGTAGTACACCAGTTGTTATAGACTGTATAATTGATAGTGATGATAAGGTGTGGCCAATGGTAGCACCGGGGGCAGCTATATCTGAGGTGTTTACCGAGGAAGATTTAAAATAATAAGCCATTACATATAGAAAGATATGTGTAAGAAGTGAGGAGGAATTAGAAAATGAGCAGAGTATATAATTTTTCTGCAGGTCCGGCAGTATTACCGGAAGAAGTTTTACAGGAAGCAGCAGATGAGATGTTAGACTACAGAGGATGTGGAATGTCCGTAATGGAGATGAGTCATCGTTCCAAAGTATATGACAACATCATCAAAGAGGCAGAAGCTGATTTAAGAGACTTAATGAATATCCCGGATAATTACAAGGTATTATTCTTACAGGGTGGAGCTTCCCAGCAGTTTGCTGCAATTCCAATGAACCTGATGAAAAATAAGAAAGCTGCATACATTGTAACTGGACAGTGGGCTAAGAAAGCTTACCAGGAAGCAAAAATGTATGGGGATGCAGTAGAAGTAGCATCTTCAGCAGATAAGACCTTCTCTTATATTCCGGATTGTTCAGATCTTGATATTCCGGAAGATGCAGATTATGTATATATCTGTGAAAACAATACGATTTATGGAACCAAGTTCAAAGAACTTCCAAATACCAAAGGACATACACTTGTTGCGGACGTATCTTCCTGCTTCTTATCAGAACCGGTTGATGTAACCAAATACGGAGTAATCTACGGCGGCGTTCAGAAGAACGTTGGACCTGCAGGTGTTGTAATCGTAATCATTCGTGAAGACTTAATTACAGATGATGTTCTTCCGGGAACACCTACCATGTTAAAATACAAGACTCAGGCAGACGCAGATTCTCTTTACAATACACCACCATGCTACGGCATATATATCTGTGGTAAAGTATTCAAATGGTTAAAGAAGATGGGCGGACTTGAAGTTATGAAACAGCGTAACGAAGAGAAAGCTAAGATTCTTTATGATTTCTTAGATCAGAGCAAGTTATTCAAGGGAACTGTAGTTCCAAAAGACCGTTCTCTTATGAACGTACCATTCGTTACCGGTGATGCTGACTTAGATGCAAAATTCGTCAAAGAAGCAACCGAAGCTGGTTTTGTAAACTTAAAAGGACACAGAACCGTTGGCGGTATGCGTGCCAGCATTTATAATGCAATGCCAAAAGAGGGTGTTGAGAAGCTGGTGGCATTTATGAAGAAGTTTGAGGAGGAGAACGCATAATGTTTAACTATACATGTTTAAATCCAATCGCTGGTGTAGGCTTAGACCTTTTGTCAGATGAATATAACAAAGTAGATGATATCAAAGATGCACAGGCAGTCTTAGTAAGAAGTGCAGCAATGCATGATATGGAACTTCCAAAGACTTTGGAAGTTGTTGCAAGAGCCGGTGCAGGTGTAAATAATATCCCATTGGATAAATGTGCAGAAGCAGGTATCGTAGTATTCAATACACCGGGTGCAAACGCCAATGGTGTAAAGGAACTGGTATTTGCAGGAATGTTATTGGCAGCCCGGGACGTAGTCGGTGGAATCGAATGGGTAAAAGGCGAGGAAGGCAATGCAGATGTTGCAAAACTTGCTGAGAAACAGAAGAAGAACTTTGCCGGAAGCGAAATTGCAGGAAAGAAGCTTGGCGTTATCGGACTTGGTGCCATCGGTGTTAAAGTAGCAAATGCTGCGACACATCTTGGTATGGAAGTATACGGATATGACCCATACATTTCTGTAAATGCTGCATGGAGCTTATCACGCAATGTAAATCATGTAAATGCTGTAGAAGAAATTTACAAGAACTGTGATTATATCACAATTCATGTTCCGCTTTTAGATTCTACCAAGAAAATGATTAATGCAGAAGCGATTGCAATGATGAAACCTACCACTGTAGTATTGAACTTTGCAAGAGACTTACTGGTTGATGAAGAGGCAATGGTAGCAGCATTAGAGGAAGGAAAGATTGCAAAATATGTCAGCGACTTCCCAAATCCAACCACAGTTGGAAAGAAAGGCTGTATCGTAACTCCTCATATTGGAGCTTCTACCGAAGAATCCGAAGATAACTGTGCAGTAATGGCAGTAAAAGAGATTCGTGATTTCTTAGAGAATGGAAATATTACACATTCTGTAAACTATCCGGACTGCAATATGGGCGAGTGCAAGAGTGCAGGAAGACTGTTACTGTTACACCGTAACGTAAAGGGAATGATCAGCAGCTATACTTCTATTTTAGGAGATGCAAATATCAACATTTCTGATATGACCAATAAGAGCCGTGGCGATTATGCATGTACACTGCTTGATGTAGATGCACCTGTTACCAAAGAAGTAGAAGAGAAACTTCAGACCTTAGATGGTGTATTAAAGGTTCGTATTGTAAAATAATAAATGCAGGTGAGAAAAAGATAATATATGGACTGCCCGGTTACGCCGCGACAGTCCATTTCTCTTACGCAGGAAACTCACAAAGCGTGTTTTTCGCAATTACGCAGGAAGGAGAAAACAATGGCAGATATCAGACCATTTTTATGTATCAGACCAAGAGAGGATGAGGCGGCAGAGATTGCAGCACTTCCGTATGATGTATATAACAGAGAAGAAGCAAAGAAAGTGGTAGAAGGACATGACAAAAGCTTTCTTCGCATTGACCGTGCCGAGACACAGTTTGATGATTCCGTAGACACTTATGCACCGGAGGTATATAAGAAAGCCCATGACATGCTCTGGGATATGGTAGCAGAAGGTGATTTCGTAAAAGAAGAGAAACCGTGCTATTATATTTACGAACTGACCATGGACGGAAGGGTGCAGACCGGTATTACAGCCTGTGCTTCGATTGATGATTATCAGAATCAGGTCATTAAAAAACATGAGAATACCAGAGCAGATAAAGAGCAGGACAGAATCAACCATGTAAATATCTGTGATGCACAGACCGGACCGATTTTCTTAGCATACCGTTCCAATGATGTCATCAATGCAGTGGTAGAGAAGGTAAAGAAGACAGCACCTCTTTATGATTTTGTGGCAGAGGATGGAATCGGACATCGTGTATACAGAATTGCAGAGGCAGAAGATATTGCGGCTATCGAGGAAGCATTTGCAAAGATAAAAGAAATTTATATCGCAGACGGTCATCACCGTGCAGCATCCGCAGTAAAGGTAGGACTGATGCGGAGAGCAGAGCATCCGGATTATGACGGAACTGAGGAATTTAACTATTTTTTATCCGTATTATTCCCGGATGACCAGCTTATGATTATGGATTATAACCGTGTGGTAAAAGACTTAAATGGAATGACAGAAGAGGAATTCCTTGGAAAGATGAACGACCTGTTTGAAGTGGGAGCACCACAGAAGAAAGCGGTTCATCCGGCTGAAAAAGGAAGTTTCAGCATGTACCTTGGGGATAACTGGTATGCCTGCCGGATGAAAGAGGCGGATTTAAGCAGTGACCCGGTAGATGGGCTGGACGTATCAATTTTACAGAATGTGTTACTGCATCCGGTACTTGGCATTGAAGACCCGAAGACCGATAAGCGGATTGATTTCGTAGGTGGAATTCGTGGACTGGAGGAATTGGAGCGCAGAGTACATAGTGACTGTAAAGTGGCATTTGCCATGTATCCGACCAGCATCGGAGAGTTGTTTGCAGTAGCAGATGCCGGAAGACTGATGCCGCCGAAATCCACCTGGTTTGAGCCAAAACTTCGCAGTGGATTATTTATTCATGCACTTTCATAATAACTTTCATAAATAACTGGAGGATATTAAAATGGGATTTTATCTGACCGCATTAGAGGCCAGCACAGAGGGCATTACAGCGGAAGAAGTCAGCGATGCTATTGAACAGATGAAGAAACCGGGCGTGATACGTACTTACCTGGAGGGGCTGGTGCCGGATTTACTGGCGTTTCTCTTTCAGGTGGTGATTGCCTGCGTGGTATATGCCATTGGCGTAAAGTTAATCAAACTTTTCCGGAAACTCGTCCGGAAATGGCTGGATAAAAAGGATGCTGACAAGGGTGTAAAACAGTTTATGGATGCACTGGTCAAGTGCATTGGATATTTCTTCTTGATTGTAATCATTCTTTCGCTCTTTGGAATTGCAACCACATCTGTAATGGCAATTGCAGGTTCTGCAGGACTGACGGTAGGCCTGGCACTGCAGGGAAGCTTATCCAACTTTGCCGGCGGCGTATTAATACTGATGTTAAAACCGTTTAAAGTGGGGGATTATATTGTAGAAGACAGCCATGGCAACGAAGGAACGGTAACAGAGATTTCGATTTTCTACACCAAGTTAAAGAGTGTTGACAATAAGATTATCGTAATTCCAAATGGAATCTTAGCTAACAGCAGCCTTACCAATGTAACCTACAGTGAGAAACGCAGGATTGACCTGGAAGTAGGGGTGTCCTATTCGGCGGATTTAAAGAAGACGAAGGCTGTGATAGAGCAGTTGCTTCTTTCCGAAGAACGCCGGCTTAAGGATGAGGCGGTGCAGGTCTTTGTATCGGAATTGGGAGACAGCAGTGTTACCATTGGTGCAAGAGTGTGGGTGCCGACTGATTTATACTGGGATATCCGCTGGGCACTGACTGAGGAGATGAAAAATGCTCTGGATGAAAATGGAATCGAAATTCCGTTCCCGCAGCTTGATGTCAACGTAAAGAATCCGGTATAAAATCGGGCAAAAAAGTGAAAAAGTTTGACAAATATTGGAAAATATGCTACTGTTAGCCATGTAGTCGTGCACAATTTTGTGCAACTTTTTAGATTTATTGTGTATTAGGAGGAAAAAGAAATGCAGGGAACTGTAAAATGGTTTAACGCAAAGAAGGGTTATGGATTTATCTCAGATGCAGAAGGAAATGATGTATTCGTTCATTTCTCCGCATTAAATATGGATGGATTCAAAGAGCTTAAAGATGGAGAAGCAGTTGAATTTGAGGTAGTAGAAGGAGAAAAAGGACCTCAGGCAGCTAACGTAGTTCGCTTAGGTTAATTCGTATAGAGTTGAATATGAAATAAGCGCAGAGCAGGAAGATGGATATCCGTCTTCCTGTTTTTAGGTTTATCAGGTGTAAATGTAAAAAAAATGTGTTATACTGATAAAGACTGTGAGTCAGATTATGAGAACATGGAGGATAAAACATTTGAATTTAGCAGCGTTAACAGCATATGAATTAATCAAAGAAGAAAATCTGACAGACATCCATGCAAAGGGATATCTGCTTCGACATAAAAAGAGTGGAGCTAAAATCAGCCTTATTTCCAATGATGATGAAAATAAGGTCTTTTATATTGGATTCCGTACTCCGGTAGAGGACAGCACCGGCGTACCACATATCATTGAGCATACGGTATTGTGCGGTTCAGACAAGTTCCCGGTGAAGGACCCGTTTGTGGAACTGGTGAAGGGTTCTTTAAATACATTCTTAAATGCCATGACTTACCCGGACAAGACCGTTTATCCGGTGGCAAGCTGCAATGATAAAGATTTTGCTAATCTGATGGATGTATACTTAGACGCTGTGTTCCATCCGAATATCTATAAGAAAGAAGAAATCTTCAAACAGGAAGGCTGGCATTATGAATTAGAGGATAAAGATGCACCGGTTACCATCAATGGAGTGGTATACAATGAGATGAAGGGCGCATTTTCTTCTCCGGAAGGTGTCTTAGACCGTGTAGTATTAAATTCCCTGTTCCCGGATACCACATACAGTAATGAGTCCGGCGGTGACCCGGAAGTAATTCCGGAGCTTACTTATGAGCAGTACCTTGATTTCCACCGGAAATTCTATCATCCATGTAATTCTTATATTTACCTTTATGGAAATATGGATATGGACGAAAAACTGGAATTTCTCGATAAAGAATATTTAAGCCATTATGATAAAATCGAAGTAGATTCCGCAATTCAGCTGCAGGCTCCTTTTGAAAAGCCGGTAACCATCAGCAAGCCATATTCCATTGCATCTTCCGAAAGCTTAGAGGATAATGCATATCTTTCCTATAATGTGGCAATCGGAACGAATCTTGAGAGTGAACTGACTCTGGCATTTGATGTCTTGGATTATGCACTGTTAAGTGCACCGGGAGCACCGTTGAAGCAGGCACTTATTGATGCAGGAATCGGAAAAGATATCATGGGTGGATTTGATAACAGCACCTTACAGCCAATCTTTTCAGTGGTGGCAAAGAATGCCAATAAAGAAGACGAAGAGAAGTTTGTAGGAATTATCGAAGATACTTTAAAGAAAATCGTCAAAGACGGTCTCAATAGAAAATCCCTGTTAGCAGGAATCAACAGTGAAGAATTCAAATTCCGTGAAGCAGATTACGGTAATTTCCCGAAGGGATTAATTTATGGATTATCCTGTATGGACAGCTGGCTTTATGATGATGACGAACCATTCTTATATCTTAAAATATTAGACGTATTTGCAGCATTAAAGGAAAAGATTGAAACAGGATATTTTGAAGAACTGATTCAGAAATATCTTTTGGATAACAGCCATAAATCCTATGTATCCATTGAACCGGAAAAAGGCTTAAATGCCAGGCTGGAAAAAGAATTAGAAGAGAAACTGGCTGCTTATAAGAGAGACTTATCAGAAGAAGAGATTGATAAGTTAGTAGAGGATACAAAGCATTTAAAACAGTATCAGGAAGAGCCGTCACCAAAGGAAGACCTGATGAAGATTCCGATGTTAAAACGGCAGGACATGAAGCGTGAAGCGCAGCCGCTGGTATATGAAAAGGTAAGCTGCAATGGCATCGAAACCATTCATACCAACATTTATTCCAATGGCATTCATTATCTGAATCTGATGTTTGATATCAGTGATATTACAGAAGAAGAACTGCCATACCTTGGGGTGTTAAAAGCTGTACTGGGTTATATGGATACGGAGCATTATAACTATGCAGACTTAGCAAATGAGATTGATCTTAAGACCGGCGGTATCTCATCCCAGATTAATATTTATGCGGATACCAAGAAAAAAGACAGTTTCCATGCAAAATACGAAGTACGTTCCAAGATTCTTTATCAGAATTTAGAAGAGGGGCTTAGACTTCTTTCTGAGATTCTGATGGGCACACAGATTACAGATGAAAAACGTCTCTATGAGATTTTAGCGCGTATCAAATCGAGACTGCAGATGTCCTTAAGCTCTGCCGGACATTCCGTATCTGCCATGCGGGCAATGTCTTATTTCTCACCGGTAGCCCGATTCAATGACCTGGTTGGCGGAATTGCACTGTACCGGACCATTGCAGAATTAGAAGAACACTTTGACGAGAAGAAGCAGTTCTTAATGGATAAATTAAGAAGCCTTACAGAGAAAATCTTTGTAAAGAACAGACTGTTGATTTCCCTGACGGCAGACGCAGAAGGATATCAGCTGTTAGAAGAAAAATTCCCGCAGTTCTTAACTGTTTTACCGGATGGAGAGAAAGAGGGAGAAGCAGTTACCTTCCATTGTGAGAAAAAGAATGAAGGCTTCTTAGATGCATCCAAAGTACAGTATGTATCCAGAGCCGGAAATTATTTATCGAAAGGATATTCCTATACCGGAGCACTTCGTATCTTAAAAGTAATTTTAAGCTATGATTACCTTTGGATTAATGTCCGGGTAAAGGGTGGTGCATATGGCTGCATGAGCGGATTTATGCGGAACGGAGATGCATATTTTACTTCTTACCGTGACCCGAACCTTAAGAGCACCAATGAGATTTACGAAGGTATCCCGGCATATTTAAGAGCTTTTGATGCAGATGAACGTGATATGACAAAATATATCATCGGAACAGTAAGTGATATGGATACCCCGTTGAATCCGGCTGCCAAGGGCATGCGTTCCGTAAGTGCTTATCTTACCAATATTTCTTATGAGGAATTACAGCGTGAGAGAAATGAAGTTTTAGATGCACAGCCGGAAAATATCAAAAATCTCGCAGTGCTTATTGAAGCAGTACTCGCACAGGATGCCTTGTGTGTCATCGGTGCAGAGGAAAATGTAGAAGCAGAAAAAGATATGTTCTTAGAAGTAAAGAATCTTTATTAAAAGCTGTGGGTAATAGTCCCGCAGCATACATAAGAAGGAGTAAGTATGACGGAAAATTTTAAATCAGGCTTTGTAACACTGATTGGACGGCCGAATGTAGGAAAGTCCACCTTGATGAATCATCTGATTGGACAGAAGATTGCAATTACATCCAATAAACCGCAGACTACCAGAAACCGTATCCAGACTATTTATACGGATGAAAACAGAGGACAGATTATTTTTGTGGATACACCTGGTATCCATAAGGCAAAGAATAAGCTGGGCGAATTTATGGTAAATGTGGCAGAACACACATTGAATGAAGTGGATGTCATTTTATGGCTGGTGGAACCGAGTGATTTTATCGGCGCAGGAGAGCAGCATATTATTGAAAAGTTAAAAACTGTAAAGACACCGGTTATTCTGGTTATCAATAAATTAGATACCTTGGATAACAAGGATAAAATGCTTGAGTACATTGACACTTATCGTAAAGTTTATGACTTTGCGGAAATCGTACCGGCATCTGCACTGCGTGGAGAAAATACGGATGTTATTATTGATTTGATTTTTAAATATCTGCCGTATGGTCCGATGTTCTATGATGAGGATACCATTACCGACCAGCCGGAGCGTCAGATTGTGGCAGAGCTGATTCGTGAAAAAGCCTTACATGCTTTAAATGAAGAAATTCCTCATGGAATTGCCGTTTCCATTGACCAGATGAAGAAACGCAAAGGCAGGAAAATGTTTGACATCGATGCCACGATTATCTGTGAGCGGGATTCCCACAAGGGAATTATTATCGGCAAGCAGGGAGCAATGTTAAAGAAGATTGGTACCAATGCCAGATATGAAATTGAACACCTCTTAGATGCCAAGGTTAATTTGAAACTTTGGGTAAAAGTGAAAAAAGACTGGCGTGACAGCGATTATATGATTAAGAACTTCGGATACCGGGAAGAGGAATTCTAAATATTGACAGTATTATCTTAAGTGCTTCTGGAAAACCTAATTTCATACAAGTATGAAGAAAGGGCAGGAAGGAAGCATATGGTAAGAGCAAGCTGGAATCATTTTACTTTGACCGGAAGTGTAGATGATTATCTTAAGTTTAAGGAACAGGAAAAAGAAGAACAGGATGGATTGGGCAGCCTGAAAGAGAAAGTAAGAGGTGAACAGGACCGTGGGCACAAACGTGATGGTTACGGGTATGGTGCTTACCGCAATGCCAATCAGTGAATATGACAAACGAATTACGATACTGACCCTGGAGAGGGGAAAGATTACGGCGTTTGCCAGAGGTGCAAGAAGACCGAACAGTACACTGCTGGCAGCCTGCAATCCCTTTTCCTTCGGACAGTTTGAAGTCTATGAAGGCCGTACCTCCTACAATGTGGTGCGGGCAGAAATTAAAAATTATTTTACCGAACTCACCACAGACTTGAATGATACATACTATGGATTTTATTTTCTTGAGATGGCAGAATATTATGCCCAGGAAAACAGTGATGACCGGGAAATGCTAAAGTTGCTTTACCAGTCCTTAAAAGCACTTGGAAAGAAGAATTTTGATAACCGGCTGGTCCGCGTGATTTATGAATTGAAAATGATGGTGTTAAACGGAGTATATCCGAATCTTTTTTCCTGCCAGAAATGTGGAAAAAAGGAACCGATGCAGTTTTTCAGTGTGCAGCGCGCCGGGCTTCTTTGTGATTTCTGCAGCGAAACCGAGCATGGCAGACGGTTAGATACATCTACCATTTATACGATGCAGTATATTATTACCACGGAATCAGCAAAGCTTTTTCATTTTGCAGTATCAGAAAAAGTGTTGTTTGAACTGATTCGGACGGTGAAGGAATTTCGGGAAAAATATGCACCCCATACATTTAAATCAGAGCAATTTTTAGAAGGGCTTTTCTGATTTATGGGAGAAGCCGGGCATTTTGCCTGAGGTAACGCTTGAAATACCAAACCGAAAATAGTATAATTGTTGAGATTATGAGATATAGGGATTTGGAGGTTCGTATGAAGAAGAAGATAAGTGCACTCCTTGTAATGCTGTTAGCCTGTGGAATATTTGGCGGCTGCGGTGCTACAAAAGATGCAGATACCACAACGCTCTTTCCGGAGAAAAAGGGTGGAATCACAGAAGTTGCAGTAGGCGACTTTGACAAAGACAATTATGATGAGAATGAGTTAGAACAGTATGTAAAGGATTCCATCAAAGAATATGAAGACAATGATGGCGCCGGGACAGTAAAATTAAAAAATCTTTCCGTAAAAGACGGAGTCGCAAAGCTTGGTATGCATTACAGTGACAGCACAGCATATTCTGCATTTGTGGGAGATACCGTATTTACCGGAACGGTGGTACAGGCAATTGCTGCCGGATATGATTTTAATACAGATTTCGTAGCGGTAACAGATGGAGCTGCCGGAGATGCAGCGGACAGCAAAGATGTCATGAAAAATGATGACTATCATGTTATCGTATTAAGCAAGGGTGTAGATGTTACGGTTGATGGAACACTGCAGTATGTTTCATCCGGGGTAACCGTCAAGGATAAGAACACTGCAACCGTGGATGAAATTCCTGCTGGTGAGACAGCAGAAGCAAGATATATTATTTATAAATAGAATGCGAGGAAGAATTTTATGGAAAAATCAATGGAAAAAATTGTAGCTTTAGCAAAGGCAAGAGGTTTTGTATATCCGGGTTCCGAGATTTATGGTGGACTGGCAAATACATGGGATTACGGTAACCTTGGTGTAGAATTAAAGAATAATGTGAAACGTGCCTGGTGGCAGAAATTCGTACAGGAAAATCCATACAACGTTGGTGTAGACTGTGCCATTCTTATGAACCCGCAGACATGGGTAGCTTCCGGACATTTAGGCGGATTTTCAGACCCTCTTATGGACTGTAAAGAGTGTCATGAACGTTTCCGTGCAGATAAGATTATTGAAGATTATGCAGAAGAGCATGGCATTACATTAGAGACTTCTGTAGATGGCTGGAGTCAGGAAGAAATGATGAACTTCATCAAAGATAACAGTGTTCCATGTCCATCCTGCGGAAAACATAACTTTACAGATATCCGTCAGTTCAACCTGATGTTCAAGACTTTCCAGGGTGTAACTGAAGATGCAAAGAATACGGTATACTTAAGACCGGAAACAGCACAGGGTATTTTTGTTAACTTCAAAAACGTGCAGAGAACATCCCGTAAGAAAGTGCCTTTCGGCATCGCACAGATTGGAAAATCTTTCCGTAACGAGATTACTCCTGGTAACTTTACTTTCCGTACCAGAGAGTTTGAACAGATGGAGCTGGAGTTCTTCTGTGAGCCGGGTACCGACCTTGAGTGGTTCCAGTACTGGAGAACCTTCTGCCATAACTGGCTGTTAAGCCTTGGCATGAAAGATGAAGAATTACGTCTTCGTGACCATGATCCTGCAGAACTTGCATTTTACAGTAAAGCGACTACCGACTTTGAATTCTTATTCCCGTTCGGATGGGGCGAACTGTGGGGAATTGCAGACCGTACCGACTATGACCTGACACAGCATCAGAATACATCCGGTCAGGATATGTCTTACTTTGATGATACCAAGAATGAAAAATACATTCCATACGTTATTGAGCCATCTCTTGGAGCAGACCGTGTGGTACTTGCATTCCTTTGTGCGGCATATGACGAAGAGAACATCGGAACAGAAGAGAAACCGGATATGAGAACCGTTCTTCATTTCCATCCGGCACTTGCACCGGTTAAGATTGGTGTGCTTCCACTTTCCAAGAAATTAAATGAGGGCGCAGAAAAAGTATTTACACAGCTTTCCAAGAAATACAACTGCGAATTTGATGACAGAGGAAATATCGGTAAGCGCTATCGTCGTCAGGATGAAATCGGAACTCCATTCTGTGTAACTTACGATTTTGAATCCGAGACAGACGGAGCAGTTACGGTACGTGACCGTGATACCATGGAGCAGGAGCGTATCAAAATCGAAGATTTGGATACATATTTTGCAGAAAAATTCACTTTCTAAATCAAACACTTTATTTTTTACATGACTGAATGGTCTGATTTCGAAAAAATGGTTGCGAAACTATAAAATTATGATAAAATGAATATGTGCGCTTGTGGACAAGTGGCACGCATAATGGGTGACATTGTGGATATCAATTGTTGTTGATAACAGACGATGTTCGCATATCAATAAACCAAAGTAAATTTATTAGGAGGAATTCAAAATGGCAAACAAATGGGTTTACATGTTCAGTGAAGGAAACATGTCCATGCGTAATCTCCTTGGTGGAAAAGGTGCTAACCTTGCCGAGATGACTGATATCGGTCTTCCAGTACCACAGGGATTCACAATCACAACAGAGGCTTGTACTCAGTATTATGAGGATGGCCGCAAGATTAACGACGAAATCATGGCACAGGCTATGGAAGGCGTTAAGAAAATGGAAGAGATCAACGGAAAGAAATTCGGAGACCTCAAGAATCCATTACTTGTTTCTGTTCGTTCCGGTGCCAGAGCATCTATGCCAGGTATGATGGACACCATCTTAAACCTTGGACTGAATGACGAAGTAGTTGCAGCAATGATCGCTGGAAACCCAGATCCTAAATTCGAGCGTTTCGTATATGACTCTTACAGACGTTTTATCCAGATGTTCTCTGACGTTGTTATGGAAGTTGGTAAGAAATATTTCGAGCAGCTCATCGATAAGATGAAAGCAGACAGAGGAGTTAAGTTCGACGTTGAACTTACAGCCGCTGACTTAAAAGAATTAGCAGAGCAGTTCAAAGCTGAGTACAAGAACCAGTTAGGAACCGATTTCCCATCTGATCCTGTAGAGCAGTTAAAATTAGCTATCGAAGCTGTATTCCGTTCATGGGATAACCCACGTGCAAACGTATATCGTCGTGATAACGATATCCCATATTCCTGGGGAACCGCTGTTAACGTAATGCCTATGGTATTCGGTAACTTAAATGATGAGTCTGGTACAGGTGTTGCATTTACCCGTGATCCTGCTACAGGCGAGAAGAAATTAATGGGTGAGTTCTTAATCAATGCTCAGGGTGAGGATGTAGTTGCTGGTGTTCGTACACCTATGCCAATCGCTCAGATGGAGCAGGAATTCCCAGAAGCATATGCTGAGTTCATCAAGGTTTGTGAGACTCTTGAGAATCACTACCATGACATGCAGGATATGGAGTTTACAGTAGAGAACAAGAAGTTATACATGCTTCAGTGCCGTAATGGTAAGAGAACTGCTCCAGCAGCTCTTAAGATTGCATGTGACCTTGTTGATGAAGGACATAAGACAGAAGAAGAAGCAGTAGCTATGATCGATCCTCGTAACTTAGATACACTTCTTCATCCACAGTTTGATGCAGCAGCATTAAAAGCAGCTACACCAATCGGAAAAGGTTTAGGAGCTTCTCCTGGAGCAGCTTGTGGTAAGATCGTATTTACAGCAGAAGATGCAGAAGCTTGGAACGCTCGCGGAGAGAAAGTTGTACTTGTTCGTCTTGAGACATCTCCAGAAGACATCACAGGTATGAAAGCTTCCCAGGGTATCTTAACTGTTCGTGGTGGTATGACATCTCACGCAGCTGTAGTTGCCCGTGGTATGGGTACATGCTGTGTATCCGGATGTGGCGATATCGCTATGGACGAAGAGAATAAGAAATTCACTCTTGCTGGAAAAGAATTCCATGAGGGAGATTTCATCTCTATCGATGGTACAACAGGTAACATCTACGATGGCGAAATCAAGACAGTTGACGCTACCATCGCTGGTGAGTTCGGCCGTGTTATGGCTTGGGCTGACAAATATAGAAAACTTAAAGTTCGTACTAATGCAGATACTCCTGCAGATGCTAAGAAAGCTCGTGAGCTTGGAGCAGAAGGTATCGGACTTTGCCGTACAGAGCATATGTTCTTCGAAGAAGACAGAATTGCAGCATTCCGTGAGATGATCTGTTCTGACACTGTAGAAGAAAGAGAAGCAGCTCTTGAGAAGATTCTTCCATATCAGCAGGGAGACTTCAAAGCTCTTTATGAAGCACTGGAAGGATGCCCGGTTACTATTCGTTTCCTGGATCCACCTCTTCATGAGTTCGTTCCTACAGAGGAAGCTGACATTAAGAAATTAGCAGATGCTCAGGGCAAAACTGTTGAGCAGATTAAGACAATCATCGATGGACTTCATGAGTTCAACCCAATGATGGGTCACAGAGGATGCCGTCTTGCTGTAACATATCCTGAAATTGCTAAGATGCAGACAAAAGCTGTTATCCGTGCAGCAATCGAAGTTCAGAAAGAGCATGCAGATTGGAATGTGAAACCTGAAATCATGATTCCATTAGTATGTGAAGTTGAAGAGCTTAAATACGTTAAGAAAGTAGTTGTTGAGACAGCAGACGCTGAGATCGCAGCTGCAGGCGTTAAATTAGAGTACGAAGTTGGTACTATGATTGAGATTCCTAGAGCTGCTCTTACAGCTGATGAAATCGCTAAAGAAGCTGACTTCTTCTGCTTCGGTACTAACGACTTAACTCAGATGACATTTGGATTCTCCCGTGACGATGCTGGTAAGTTCTTAGATGCTTACTATGACAAGAAGATCTTCGAGAACGATCCATTTGCTAAGTTAGACCAGACTGGTGTTGGTAAACTTATGGATATGGCACTGAAACTTGGTAAGCCAGTTAATCCGAACCTTCACGTTGGTATCTGTGGAGAGCACGGTGGAGATCCTTCATCTGTTGAATTCTGCCACAAGATTGGTCTTGACTATGTATCATGTTCACCATTCCGTGTACCAATCGCTAGATTAGCAGCAGCACAGGCAGCAATCGCTAACAAATAAGAATGGAACAAAATATAATATGTAGTATTCCTGGCATTGCCTGGATGCTATATAGTTAAAGATAAGCCCCTCCGGTTGGAGGGGTTTATTTTACTTTACAGGAAATTGCTTTCCTGTAAAGTAAAAAACAAAAGAGATTTCCCTTGTAAATTTGTATTATTTGTATTATAATGCATAATACAAAAAGAAAACTGACATATCAAAGAGAAGAAAAGAAAATTCCAAAAGGGAATATCGAAAATACCGGAAAGGAGGGACCTTGGGTGGTTATATCCATAAATGAAACGTCGGAAGTGCCAATTTATCAGCAGATTCGAAATCAGATTGTACTTGGAATATCCAATGGAAGATTAAAGCCGGGAGAGCAGCTTCCCACTGTACGGGCATTGGCCGGAGAAATCGGAATCAATTCCATGACGGTGAATAAAGCCTATGCACTTTTAAAGCAGGAAGGTTATATTTATACAGACCGGCGGAATGGAGCCCATGTGCGGAAGGAATTTTCCGAAGCAAAGGAATTATCGGAGAAATCCCAAGAACTATTGCAGCAGATTATTTCCGAAGCCAAAATCTGTGGTATGACACAGGAAGAATTCTTAAAGATATGTGAGAATATGTATAAGGGGTGAGAAAAATGTTTCTTAATATTATATTTTTTGCAACATTGTATCCTGTTTTATTTATCATATGCATTGTATTTGCATTACAGAATTCCTATAAAGATGGCATGCTTTTTGCTGTAAATATGAAACGTGAATGGGTAGAGGATGAGAATGTAAAAGCAATCCAGAAGCGCTTTAAAAAAGAAATGATATGGTATAGTCTTATTCTTGCAATTATTCCGTTTAGCTGTCTTTTTATTCCATACTTTTCCATACAGATGACAATCTGGATGGTGTGGTTGATTGTAGCGATTATTCTATTGATGCTTCCAACTGTATTTGCCAATAATCGTCTGAAACAATGGAAACGGAAAATGGGCTACTATGAAGAGCAGTCAGCAGAACGATATGTGGAATTAAAAAATGCAGGAACTGTCCATTGTATGCATTTTCTGCCGTTTTTTTTACCGCTTGCCCTGGGAACAGTCGCCGCAATTGCTGTTATTCCTTTTGCTAAGGTGATGGGAATCTTCTGTCTCATTGGTGCCACAAGTGGATATATTTTTCTGCTGGTGGCAATCTGGACGGACCGGCAGCCGGTACAGGTAATAAGCAGCAACAGCGATATCAACATTAATTATACCAGAGCCAAGAAAAGAATCTGGAAGAACATGTGGCTGTGTGCAATCTGGCTGAATACCGCATTAATCCTGTTTTTGATTCTGGTATCTTTTATGCAAAAGCAGGTGGGAATGATTTACCTTGCAGGCATGATTGTATTTATAATTCTTCTGGCGGCTATGTGCATTCCGGCCATTGTGATATTAGGAAGAGTAGAAAAGGCATATGAAGATAAACATGATTTAAATGGAGGAATCGAAGACGATAGAAACTGGATTGGCGGCATGCTTTACTATAATCCGAGGGATTCACATACCATCGTGGATAAAAGGGTTGGAATCGGAACCACGGTCAATATGGCAACTAAAGCAGGAAAAGGCACGATATTGTTTATTATAATAGCATTACTGATGCTTCCACTTGTCTGTGTATGGGTGATTGCAGAAGAATTTACACCGATTCATTTGGAAATTGAAAATCAGTCCCTTTGTGCAGAACATATCCGTACAGATTATGAGATATCATTGGATGCATTAGATGATGTGGAAATGCTGACAGAGCTGCCAAACTGGTCAAGGGTAAATGGAACCGGCATGGAAACCTTGGAAAAAGGAACCTTTAAAATCAGTGGTGAAGGGGAATGCCAGGTATTCTTAAATCCACAGAATAAAAAGTTCCTGTATTTTACTGCAAATGGAAAAAACTACTATATGAGTGGTATTGACGATACCGAGACAGAAGAGATTTATCAGGAAATCATGAATCAAAAATAGGGTGATTGGATAAAACTACAGGAAACACGCTTTGCAATCTACTTGTGCAAATGAAAATATTTGACTTGTAACATAAAAAGAGTTACAATTCAAATATATAAAGGAGATGGAACTTTGAGAGAGTATTTAGAACAAATAATGCATCAAAGTATCACGGAACGTCCTTATGACTCTGTGGAGAAATTACCATTGGGATGCAGAAATGCATTTGAATTAACAATCATAGAAATTCAAAACCAGGAAATTCTTTTAGCAACACCGGTAGATACGATGAATTTGACAGAACTTCGAAAAATGCGAATTCAACTGGAGCGGTATACAGGGTATCGATGTGTGTTCTATTTAAAAAAAGCAAATTGGTATTCAATTCCTAAAATGGTGGAAGAGGGAATTCCTTTTATATGGGAAAATCATCAGATTTATCTACCGTTTATGGGAATGCTTTTGAAAAATAATGAGCAGAGAACACCAAAGAACTGTTCTGTTATTTCATTTTTGACGCAGAAAATGTTACTGAAAGCCTTATATGAAAATTGGCAGGATGTATCTGCGGTACGGGCAGCGGAGAAATTGGAAGTGTCCAGAATGTCAATAACCAGATGCTATGATGAAATTGATGCTTTGGGAATGCCTTTTTTAAAAATAAATGGAAGATCAAGACGTTTCTTTGCCAGAAATGATAAGATAGTAATGTGGGAGGAGATACGTCCGTTTTTGCGAAATCCTATTATACATGAATTCAGACCAGAAAGAAAACCTGATGCAGATATGGTTTTAAGTGGCATATCTGCCTTGGCAGAGTACTCCATGTTGGGAGAGGATAACTATGTCACATATGCTATAAGTAAAGCTCAGGTTGGAGCGTTGGGGTTAAAATCTATTCGGGAAATCCCAAAGAATGAAGAACCAGTCTGTATAGTGCAGGAAATGGGATATATTTTGCCCTTCGAGAAGGGCAATGTGATAGATCCACTTTCGTTGACACTGATACTGTCCGAAGAGGAAATGAAAGATCCTCGTGTAGAAAGTTCGGTAAATGAAATGTTGGAGGAATTTGTATGGTAAAAGGAATAGACATTTTTCAAGAGTATTTTAACGAATATACAGATCAGTATGTGCTTATTGGTGGGGCAGCATGCAGTGTGTCTTTTGAAGAACAGGATATCAATTTTGGACGAACAACAAAAGATCTTGATATTGTTCTGATTGTGGAGGCACAAACAAAAGAATTTGGAGAACGTTTCTGGAAATTTATCAAAGACGGAAAATATAGAATCAGGGCAAAAAGTAATGGGGAACCACAGTTCTATAGATTTGATAAGCCAGAAGATGAACGATTTCCTAAGATGATAGAATTATTTTCAAGAACTAATTATCTGTTACAGGAGGAGAATGGACTGACCCCAATTCATATTGACGATTCGGTCTCAAGTCTTTCTGCTATACTCTTAAATGATGCTTACTACCAGGCATTAATGGATGGAAGAGAAATTATGAGAGGAATCTCTGTGTTAAAGCCGGAATGGATTATCCCATTTAAGGCAAAAGCATGGCTGGACCTAAGAGAGAAAAAAGATGTGGATTCATCGGATATTAAAAAACATCGAAATGATATCATCCGAATTATATCTGACATGTTTATACAGAAGTGTATCCTTCCGGACGAAGTGCGAAAGGATATGGAGAAATTTATAGAGCAGTTTGATGTTACGGAAAGTGAATTGAAGAATTTAAAAATTCGTGGAACAAAACCAGAAGACATCAAGCGGGCATTGCAAACTACATATCTGGATTAAGTTATGAATGATGGAAGGACATATATATATTAGAAAAACAAAAACAGCCTGCCTTACCGGGCACTCTGAATTATCAGAAGTGCCGGATAGGGCAGGCTGTTTTGCCAGAAGCTTATTTTTTTCTTCGGATATGTACTTCCGGAATAGCGACATTATCAAAACTGACGCTGGAAGCATGTTCATCCTTGGAGGAGTTCTGTTCCTCAGCTGTATGAGTAGTGGCATCAGAAGCAGCTTTGTGTACTTCCGGAATGGCAACATTATCATAAGTCAGATCATAATTTTTCTTTTCACGTTCTTTTCTTGCATTCTTGATTTTATTTTTAAAATGAAACATAAGGTGCTCCTTTATTTACAAAATATTAATAAAAAATGTAATTACAAGGCTGTTGATGAAATCGGCAAACAGACTTCCCACCAGTGGAATCAGAAGGTATGCTTTGACGGATGGAACATAGCGGTCACAGAGTGCCTGCATATTTGCCATGGCATTTGGTGTGGCACCCATACCGAATCCGCAGGTACCTGCAACAAGGACTGCTGCATCGTAATCCCGCCCCATAATATTGAACTCAATAAAGTAAGTAAATACAGCAATCAGAATGACCTGTGAGCTTAATAAAATGATAAGCGGAAGTGCCAGAGAAGCCAGTTCCCATAATTTTAAAGTAATCATAGCCATACCAAGAAATAATGACAGGGAAATACCACCCAGGTCATTAATTTCTCCCATATGGATCGTGGCATTGCCATGGGAGTATTCCACAATATTACGAATCAGTGCGGCTGCTAACATGGCACCAATATAAATTGGAAAAGTCAGTCCTGTTTTTGTTAGAAAATAGGAAAAAATAGTACCAAGTCCAATGGCAAGGATAAGCTGGAAAACAGCGGAAGCATACATGTTGGTATGGCGTTCGTGTTTTTTCTCATCTTCCACTAAGAGGCTGTCATCTTCGGAAGCAACAGTAGAGAGAAGATTTTTCTTTTCTACAAGACGTTTTCCTAAAGGACCGCCAATCAGACTTCCTGTAATCAGACCGAAGGTAGCAGCAGCCGTACAGATGGTAGTGGCACCATGGATATTGAAATCCTCCAGTACCGGTCCAAAAGCACCTGCTGTACCATGTCCGCCCACCATTGGAATGGAACCGGTACACATACCGATTAATGGATTTAATCCTAATAGTTTGGATAATCCAACGGCAAGAAAGTTCTGGGTAATAATAAGGGCAATGACCAGTCCTAAAAATACTGCCATGGATTTCCCACCACTTTTTAAGACTTTTAAGTTAGCCTGAAATCCTACGGAAGTAAAGAAGAATACCATACATACTTCCCGCAGGGTATCATCAAAGGAAAATTCTGCAACTCCGGTACTGTAACAGATACAGGTGAAAATCGCAAAGAGCAGACCGCCGATAACGGGTGCCGGAATACAGAATTTTTCCAGAAAATGTATTTTCTTTCGTAAAAAACTCCCCAGCATGAGTACCAGTACAGCGACAGCTAAGGTCTGGTACATATCTAAATGTATATTCATAGTATTCCTTTCTGGTTTTGTGTATCGTTTTCGGAAGAAAGTGTAATGCCCTGTTTCTCATAATAGGCAACAGCTCCCGGATGGAATGGAATCGGCATGCCATCAGTAGCATAAGTTTCATCTAATTGCAGGTTTAAAGAGGTTGCATACTGTAAATCCTTCGCATGGGAAAAAAGCCATTCCGTCAAGTGCTCTACCGTATCGGAAGAGAGCTTGTCGGAAGCAAGGAGAACCGCTTTGACACCAAGGGTATGGATATCTTCCGTCTGTCCGGTGTAAGTATTGGCAGGAATGGTATATTCACTATAGGATGGATAAGCAGACAGCAATTTATTCCTGCATTTCTCATCAATATCCAAAAGACGGATATCACATTCTTTGGCTAATTCTTCGATTACAGTTGTCTGGATACCGGCAGTACAGAAAAATGCATCGATTTTTCCATTGATAAGCTGGTCAGCAGCATCGGTATAATCGAGGTTTACTGTTTTCACCAGCTCAGTGGTAAGTCCGCTCATGGTCAGAATCTGGTTAGCGTTCTGTTCAGTACCGGAATCCTCCGCACCGATGCTGACGGTTTTGCCCTGTAAATCATCCAGCGTCTGAATATTGGAGTCTGCACGGATGACAATCTGACAGGCTTCCGTATATAGCCCGGCAATAGCGGAATATCCCTGACAAGGATCTCCCTCAAAAATTCCACTGCCTTCATAGGCGGAGGCAATCAGGTCAGACTGGGCTAATCCAAGTTCGATATATCCACCGGAGAGCAGCCTTAGATTGGCAGCAGAGCCTGCGGTTGTCTTAACTTCAAACTGATAGGTATCATCCTCCGAGGAGGCAAGTCCGGTAAAGGTATTGGCAAAGGTATAGTAGATTCCACCTATGTCAGCGGCACCAAAGCGGATGGTTTTCTGATAACCACTGCATCCACTCACAAAAAGCAGTGCAAGACATAGAAGAAGACGGAATGGTTTCTTCATATATAAAATCCTTTCTTTTTAAAATTTAATCCCAAAGAAATATTTTACAATAATTTTTTCAGAAAAGGAAGAGCGAAAATAGTGGCAAAGTGGTGAGAAAAAATATCGTTAATCCTATATTTTTTTAGAAAAAAAGAGATTATAATGTGATGGAATGAAAAGAAGGAGGAAGGATTTATGCAGAAAATAACAGTAAAAGTAGATGGTATGCAGTGTGGAATGTGTGAGGCACATGTAAATGATGCAGTGCGGGCAGCATTTCCGGTAAAGAAAGTAACTTCATCCCACAGTAAAAAAGAGACCGTAATTATTACCGATACCGATATTCCGGAGGAAAAAATCAAAGAAGTGATTAAAAACAGTGGATATGATGCGTTAGAAGTAACAAAAGAACCATATGTGAAGAAGGGATTATTTTCAGCATTCCGCAAATAAACAGAATATCTTAAGAAAAATAATATATATATTATCGGCATAGTATGTTAAAATGAGAAATCGGAAATAATAGGAAAAGAGGACAACGTAATGTTATTGGATTTTGTAGAAATGCTGAAGGTTATTTTTCTTGGAATTGTAGAAGGAATTACAGAATGGCTTCCAATCAGCAGCACAGGACATATGCTTTTAGTGGATGAATTTATCAGGCTTGATATGACAGATTCATTCAAAGAGATGTTTTTCGTGGTGATACAGTTGGGAGCTATTCTTGCGGTAGTGCTTTTGTTCTGGAAGAAAATGTTTCCGTTCCAGTTTAAAGACAAGACACAGCCGGTCATCCGGAAAGATATTTTTTCTTTATGGTTTAAGGTTGTAGCTGCCTGCATACCGGGAGCTGTGGTAACGCTTTTGTTTGATGATTATGTGGATGCACATTTTCATACACCGCTTGTGATTGCTGCTGCATTGATTTTCTATGGTTTTGCGTTTATTCTGATTGAAAACTGGAATAAAAAGCGGAAAGTAAGGGTGGAAAGCTTAAATGATATTACTTATCAGACAGCATTTTTTATCGGACTTTTTCAGGTACTTGCAATTATTCCGGGAACCTCCCGTTCCGGTGCAACCATTATCGGAGCACTTTTAATCGGAGTATCCCGTGTGGCTGCAGCAGAGTTTACATTTTTCCTGGCTGTGCCGGTTATGTTTGGCTGGAGCCTGATCAAACTTATTAAGTTCGGCTTTGCGTTTTCTGCTCAGGAACTTTGTGTCTTAGGCTTAGGTTGCGTGGTAGCATTTGCGGTATCTGTAGTAGTCATTCGTTTTCTGATGGGCTATATCAAAAAACACGATTTTAAAGTATTTGGCTGGTACCGGATTATTCTTGGAGCCATTGTTTTAGGCTATTTTGCACTATAGGAACCGCTTAAGAAAATGAGAGATTCTTCCGATATAAAGAATGGAACAGATTGTTTTAAGCAAAAGGATTTGCTTATAGATATTTTCAAGGAGGAATTTTTATGAACACAAACGCAGTAAATCAGGTGGCAGAAAACGTTTCTGGTTATACGGAATCGGAAAAGAGCAGCAAAGTCTCCGGAAAAACCATTGGAGAGCCAAAGCTTTCGGATAAGGCGAAAGAGTATTATGAGAAGCTGAAAAAGAAATTTAGCACGATGGATTTCATTCTGGTATCCAAGGATATGAAAGAGACAGCAAAAGCCAATGCAGGACAGTATGCCAATGCCAACAAAATGGTGGTTCTAATTGATGAAGAGAAGATTGAGCGGATGGCAGAAGATGAGTCTTACCGGAAACAGTACGAGGGAATTATAGCCAATGCATCCAGTCAGCTTGCAACCATGCAGAGTCGGTTTGCGAATGGACAGAGTGGTGTGAAGGCATATGGCATTCAGGTAAATGATGGCGGCAATGCATCATTTTTTGCAGTTGTAGATAAGTCTTTATCTCTTCAGAAGAAACGTATCGAAAAGAAACAGGAAGAAAACCGTGCAGAACGTAAGAAAGCTCAGAAGGAAGCTTATGAGAAACGAATGAATAAGGAGGATGAAGATACATCTTCCGTTAAGAAATCGGACAGGACTGACAGCACGGATAAAACTGGTAAGAGTGAAGAGCTTGTAACGGTTACTGCTGGTTCGTTGGAAGAACTGGAAAAGAAAATCCAGGATATGTTATATGACAGCATGAGCGATTATGTATTTACACCACAGGAAAAACAGGTTGGCTGGAATGTAGATTTTCGTAGATAATTAATAAAAGGCAGGATACAATATGGAAAAGAACCCCTATATATTGCACTCCGGGCAGCCCTGACTTTCTTAATCCACTGGGAAATCAAAGTGGAGAAAAAGGACTGCCTGGAGTAGAGGTACGATTCGTATGCTGACGTTCCGGAAGGGAATGGATAAACTGGCGTGGTGTCATGCCATAGCGTTTTTTAAATTCCCGGTAGAAGTAGGAAAGGCTGCTGAAACCGGCAGTCATGGCGGCATCTGTAATGGATAGCTCCTGCTGTTCTAAGAGGTCGGCAGCCTTTTGCAGGCGCAGGCTCTTGATATAATCTAAGCATGACATTCCGACATATTTCTTAAAAAAGCGCATGAAATGATATTCGCTGAAATAGCAGGAGGATGCCAGGCTTTCAATAGAAATATTTTCGGTATAATGTAATCCGATATATTCTAAGACACCCTTAATCTTCTGGGTATGTTCGCTTTGAAGCTGTGGCTGCTCAGAACTTTTGCTGCAGTACGGAAGTAGAAGGGTAAGAAGCTTTAACAGCAGGGATTTTAACATCAGTTCATATCCCGGCTGGGCAGCGGAATAACAGCTGCTGATTTCATAGAACAATGCGAGGGCATCCGGGTAGACCGGGTGCTCTTTTACTATATGAAAAGGGGGAATCAGCTGCTGCTTGGCAAGGGGCATCAGATATCGCATGGCACAGATATCTGCAGAGGATGCACCAAGGAAATCAAGGTGAAAGACATATGTTTCCGAATGCATATGCCCGGCAGGTAATATGGCAATGGAATGCAGAGCCAGTGGAGGAATGAAAACGAAATCTCCAGGCATAGCCTGAAAGCTTTCAAGGTCAACCTGATACGTACAGACACCGCTGGTAATCAGGGTAAATTCAGCCTCTTCATGCCAGTGTGGCGTAACAATGGGATACCGTTCCTGCAACGTAGTAAGATATTTCTTTAATGGAAAAATTCGTTCGCCATGAACGGCCTTTTCTTTTTGTTCCAGAGGGAGTTGTTTTTTATCTTTCATGGGAATCTCCTTTTAATGTTGCTTATTTAAACAGCATTTATCCTGATTTTTTATACAAACAAAATGAAAGAAATGGAATTTTGGATGCAGACGATGGAAGGTAGGTCTGATGCAAAACAGTGCATTTCTAAAATACATTTTTTCTTTCTATGATAAAAACAGTCTTTCCAATGTTTGACAAGATATCTGTACCGTTCGCCGAAGTATGGATGCATGATAAGGATTGTTAGGCGCACTTAGAATTTCATACAGCAATAGCCAACGCTGGCACAGGGACGTGCCGGCGAGGCGCATATGAACATGGATGTGAATTTGCGCCGGTTGGCAGATAAAATAATATTAATACTGAAATTCTTAGTGCGCCTTACTATCTTTATGCGGCATCCACACTCGACGGACGGTGCAGATATCCTCGTCAAAGCAAGCGGAAAGACAGTTTATAATCAAGAAAAAATGTATCTAAGAAATGCTGCTATTTTGTATCCTATAACCTACCTTCCACCGTCTGCATCTGAAATCCATAATCATATCGTTTATTTTGTTTTACATAAAAGAGCAGGATTGTGCAATAAAAACGCAAATATCACGGAAGAAACTTCCTAAAACTTCGTATATAATAACAGTATCATACAAAGAACGAAGTGTAAATACAGGAATAATGGAAATATGGAGGATGAGAACATGAAGAAAAAATGGTGGCATGACAAGGTGGCATATCAGATTTATCCAAAGAGCTTTCAGGACAGCAACGGAGATGGAATCGGTGATTTGAGAGGAATCATATCCAGACTGGATTATTTAAAGGAACTGGGTATCGATATCGTATGGCTTTCACCGATTTATAAATCCCCATTTGTAGACCAGGGATATGATATTTCAGATTATTATAATATTGCTGAAGAATTCGGAACCATGGAAGAGTTTGATGAGCTGCTTGCGGAAGCAAAGAAACGTGATATGTATATCGTAATGGATCTGGTGGTAAATCATTGCTCCGACCAGCATGAGTGGTTTCGGAAAGCACTGGCAGACCCGGATGGAGAGTATGCAGATTATTTCTATTTTGTGAAAGGAAAAGACGGCAAGGCTCCAAGTAATTACCGTTCCTATTTTGGCGGAAGTACCTGGGAGAAGGTGCCAAACAGTGATAAATACTATCTTCATATGTTCGCCAAAGAGCAGCCGGATTTAAACTGGGAGAATCCGGTAGTGCGTCAGAAAATCTATGAAATGGTGAACTGGTGGTTAGACAAAGGCGTGGCAGGATTCCGTATTGATGCAATTATCAATATTAAGAAAGATATTAATTTCCCGTCCTTTGAGCCGGATGGACCGGACGGACTTGTAACCTGCATCAGGATGGTAGAAGAGGTAAATGGAGTAGGAGATTTTCTCGAAGAATTAAAACATGAGACTTTTGAAAAGTATGATGCCTTTACGGTAGGAGAAGTCTTTAATATGAAAGAAGATGAGCTCTTGGAATTCATCGGAGAGGATGGACATTTCTCTACGATGTTTGATTTCAGTGCCCATGTGCTTACTTTTGGTGAGCATGGCTGGTACGACCAGAAACCATTACGTTTTGAGGAATGGCGGAAAGTAATTTTCGATTCCCAGCAGGAATTACAGGGAAAATGCTTTAAGGCAAACATTATTGAAAATCATGATGAACCAAGAGGAGCAACTCATTATCTGCCGGAGCATGCCAGAAATGATGCAGGAAAGAAGATGCTTGGAACTGTATCCGTTCTTTTGCGTGGAATTCCATTTATCTATCAGGGACAGGAAATCGGGATGACCAACTGCAAACGAAATGATATTTCAGAATATGATGACATCAGCACCATCGACCAGTATCAGGAGGCGTTGCGTGCAGGACTCAGTGAAGAAGAAGCCTTGAAATGCTGCTATGAGAACAGCCGTGATAATGCCAGAACACCAATGCAGTGGTCCGATGGAAAAAATGGCGGATTTACCGATGGAACTCCATGGCTTGCCATGAATCCGAATTACATGGAAATCAATGTAGCAGCCCAGGAGCATAAGGCAGATTCTGTATTGGCTTATTATAGGAAATTAATTGCACTGCGTAAGGCAAAAGAATACAAAGATACTTTCACTTATGGTATTTTTAAACCAAAGTATGAAAATGTAGATGACATATTTGCTTTTGAACGGGGAAATGAAGAAAGCGGTCAGAAGCTTTTGATACTTGCAAACTTTGGAATAGAAGAGCATACCATCACATTAGAGCAAAGAATTGCCAAGGTATTGTTAACCAATGAAGGCCGCCAGGAAGCAATCAATGCTGAGGCAGCCTTAAATGGAACAATTACATTAGACAGCTGTGAAACCGTTGTCTTAGAATTAGAAAAGTAAGATTTGTGGAAGCAATTTAATCTGGAAATTTATTCCATAATCTTGCCATCAACAGAGATGGTAACAACCTGCCATGGAATCATTTTCCCGCTTTGCTTTAAGGCATTCTGGACAGCCATTACAATGCCGCCGCAGCACGGAACCTCCATGCGCACAATACTGATATCTCTGATATTGTTATTGCGGATAATTTCAGTAAGCTTTTCACTGTAATCCACATCATCCAGTTTGGGACATCCAATCAGGGTGATGTGGTTTTTTATGAATTTTTCATGGAAATTGCCATAGGCAAAAGCTGTACAGTCTGCAGCAATCAGCAGTCTTGCATTGTCAAAATACGGAGCATTTGTAGGTGCTAATTTAATCTGAACCGGCCACTGGGTAAGCTGGCTTTCCGGTGCGTTTCCTGCTGTGATTGCATTGGATGCAGTACCGGATGCGGTATTAGAGCCAGCAGAAGTATTTTCCGTGTTTTTACGCTGCATGGAGCGCATCCGGCTGCCCGGACATCCGCTGAAAACCGGAGCTGCGTGATTGGCTGAAACTGCAGGTTTTACCGAAGCCGCTTCACGGTTCTTTAAGTGCTCTTTTACAGCGGCTTCGTCATAGGCAGCGGCTTCTCTCTGTACAAAGGTAATAGCACCGGCAGGACATGCCGGAAGACAGTCACCTAACCCATCGCAGTAATCCTCTCTTAAAAGCTGGGCTTTTCCATCGACCATGCCGATGGCACCTTCGTGGCAGGCGGATGCACATAAACCGCATCCATTACATTTTTCTTTATCAATATGAATTATTTTACGAATCATTTTAGATTCCTCCTCGTTGATTTTGTATAGTCAGTATACTATAATAGCAATAAATAATCGGTTGGAAAAACAACGGAGGTTATAAAATGAAAAAATTTCCTGTAGAAATGAAAAATTCACCTTTTTTTGAAGGAATTGAGGAAACAGAAGAGGAGAAAGTTTTAAAGGGATTAGATGCCCATGAGATGACTTATGATAAAGAAAATTATATTCTGCACTGCGGAGAGCAGGTAAAAGAAATGGGGCTGCTGGTTTCTGGCGGACTTTTGATTGTGCAGGAGGATTTCTGGGGAAACCGGAATCTGGTTGCAAAAATAGAACCGGGGGATGTTTTTGCAGAGACTTTTGCCTGTATGCAGAGGCGGAATATTAATGTAAGTGTGATTGCAGAAGAGGCAGCAAATGTGCTGTGGCTGAACGTTCGGAATATATTGGATGCAGATGGAGAAACGGAAGGCTGGAAGCTGGTTCTGCTTCGGAATTTATTAGAGAATATGGCAGAAAAGAATCTTCGCTTTAATGAAAAATTAACCCATATGGGAAAACGCAATACCAGGGAAAAGTTATTGTCCTATCTGTCAGCAGAGGCACAGAAGCATGGAACATCAGAGTTTGATATTCCATTTTCCAGACAGCAGTTAGCAGATTATCTTTCTGTGGAACGGAGTGCGATGTCAACGGAGCTTGGAAAATTAAGAGATGAGGGACGGCTTTCTTTCCGGAAGAATCATTTTTGCCTGAACAGAGATGCATATTTGTAATAGAAGAAAATGCACTCTTGAGAAATTGTACTGAATTCAAAACTTGATTTTTATTTAAAAGAGGGTACAATAATATGCAGTTAAAATAATACATAGAAAAAGAGGAGAGAAAGATATGTTTGGTTTTGGTCAACTGATTGATATTTTGAAGAAAAGCCCAAAGAAAATTGTGTTTACAGAGGGAAATGACCCAAGAATTTTAGAGGCAGCATCCCGCCTGCTGGCAAGTAATTTCTTAAGCCCGATTCTGGTTGGAAATGAGGCTGAGATTCAGAAAGCAGCAGAGGAGAGCGGATTTAATATTCGTGGAGCCAAGATTATCGATCCATTACATTTTGAAAAATTTGATGAAATGGTTACCATGTTCTGTGATTTAAGAAAGAGCAAAGGCGTAACACCGGAGCAGGCAAAAGGAATTCTTTCACAGGCTAATTATTTCGGAACCATGTTAGTAAAAATGGGATATGCTGATGCACTGTTAGGTGGAGCAACCTATTCTACAGCAGATACTGTTCGTCCAGCATTACAGTTAATTAAGACAAAACCGGGTAACAGCATTGTATCATCCTGCTTTATTCTGGTACGTCCTTCTGCAACCGGCGAGAATGAAGTACTGGCAATGGCTGACTGTGCAATCAACATTCATCCGACAGAAGATGAACTGGTTGAAATTGCCGGAGAAGCAGCAGAGTGTGCAAAGATATTCGGTGTAGATCCAAAGGTGGCATTCTTAAGCTATTCTACATTAGGCTCCGGAAAGGGCGAGGATGTAGATAAGATGCGTAATGCTGCAAACAAGACAAGAGAAAAATATCCGGAGCTTCCAATCGAGGGAGAGCTTCAGTTTGATGCAGCCGTATCTCCAAGAGTTGCACGTACCAAATGTCCGGAATCCAAAGTGGCAGGACATGCAAATACATTTATTTTCCCGGATATCAATGCAGGAAATATTGGATATAAGATTGCGCAGCGTCTTGGTAACTTTGATGCATATGGTCCGATTCTTCTTGGATTAAATGCACCAATCAATGACTTATCCCGTGGATGTAATGCATCAGAAGTATATTCCATGGCAATTATTACAGCTGCATTAGCGTAAGCTGTTAGAATGAAAAGGTGACGGTATGCATAACGAATTAACACAAAGTGATATCAAGAAGATGGAAGAAGAAATTGAATATCGGAAATTAGTGGTACGAAAGAATGCAATCCGTGCTGTACAGGAAGCAAGAGAACAGGGTGACTTAAGTGAAAACTTCGAGTATTATGCCGCCAAGAAAGATAAGAATAAAAACGAAAGCAGAATTCGTTATTTAGAGCGCATGATTCGTACTGCAGTCGTTGTATCAGATGATTCTAAGGAAGACGAGGCAGGTATCAATAATACGGTGACGGTTTATATTGAAGAAGATGATATGGAAGAATCCTTCAAATTGGTGACTACCATGCGTGGAAATTCGCTGAAAGGATTAATCAGTATTGAATCTCCTATGGGGAAAGCAGTGCTTGGTCATAAGGTAGGAGACCGTGTCAGTGTGAAGGTAAATGACGATTACAGTTATGATGTTATAATCCGTAAAATTGAAAATACCGGAGAAGAGAACGAGAAAATCCGAAGCTTCTAAAAGATAATAAGAATAAGAATAAGAACTGGAAAACGGTTTAAAAAGGCGAGAAGAGGTCTGTAAAAGGTGATGCTTTTGCAGGCTTCTTTTTTTACGTTACAGGAAATTGCTTTCCTGTAACGTAAAAAACGCTCTGCGAGGATGTACCAAGGTGTATCCTGTTTTGTATATTTTGCACAAATTGTGAAATGGATTTTTGTGAATGAAAATGACGGAATATGATTGACTATGACGGTTTTTGAACGTATAATAAAACCATAGAAAGCAGAAAATAGAAAAAAGGAATGGGAGGGATGATATGCTGACAGAGGAAAGATATGGAAAAATCCTTTCCCTGCTGGAAGAACAGGGCAGTGTTAAAGTAACTGAGCTGATGCAGCTTTTCGATGCTTCCGAGTCAACGGTACGAAGAGATTTGAATGCTTTAGACGAAAATGGAAAGCTTTTGAAGGTTCATGGCGGTGCAATTTTAAGAGGAACAGTTTTTCATACACAGGATGATGATGTGCCACTTCGAAGAAACATGCATCGTGATGAGAAGGCAGTCATAGCGAAGTATGCAGCATCGTTAATTACAGCAGATGATTTTATTTATCTTGATGCGGGAACCACAACAGACTGTATGATTGATTTTATGGATGTGAAGCCATCCTGTGTGGTAACCAACGCAGTAGCCCATGCAAAACGGCTCTCTGAACTGGGGTGTGAGGTTTATATCATTGGCGGAGAGTTCAAGGCATCCACAGAAGCTGTGGTAGGTGCTGAGGCAGTGGAGTCCTTGGATAAATATAACTTTACAAAAGGCTTCTTCGGAACCAATGGAATTAATGTAGAAAAAGGATATACCACACCGGATGTCAAAGAAGCCATGGTAAAGAAGAAAGCAATGGCAAATTGCAGACAGTGTTATATTCTGGGAGATAAGAGCAAATTTGCACAGATATCCAGTGTGACATTTGCATCATTTGCTTCAGCAGATGTGATTACAACAGGTCTTACGTTAGAATCTTATCGGAAGTATAAAAATATAAAGGAGGTGGAAGAATGATTTATACCGTAACGTTTAATCCGTCACTGGATTATGTGGTGGATGTAAAAAACTTCAAAACCGGTCAGGTAAATCGGACGGAACAGGAGAAAATGTTCCCGGGAGGAAAGGGAATCAACGTATCCATCGTACTGAATCATCTGGGATTAAAGAGTACCGCCTGGGGCTTTTTAGCTGGCTTTACCGGAGAAGAAATCAGTAAGCGTCTGGATGAAGAGGGTGTAAATACCGATTTCATTCAGGTAGAGGAAGGAATATCAAGAATTAATGTGAAGCTTCGGTCCACTGAAGAAACAGAAATCAATGGCCAGGGACCGATGATTCGCAGCACAGATATCGAGAAACTTTATGCTAAATTAGATGCTTTAAAAGCCGGTGATGTGCTGGTATTGGCAGGAAGTATACCAGATGTTATGCCGCAGTCCATATATATGGATATCATGAAATACCTGGAAGGAAAGGATGTCATGATTGCTGTAGATGCAACCAGAGAACTTCTGGCAAATGTACTTCCGCTTCATCCATTCCTGATTAAACCGAATAATCATGAATTAGGACAGTTATTTGGTGTGACAATCAGCAGCAAAGAGGATGTAAAGAAATACGCAGCGAAGCTGCAGGAGCAGGGTGCAAGAAATGTACTTGTTTCCATGGCAGGTGACGGGGCTGTGCTTTTGACAGAAGAGGGAAAAGCTTTTGAGAGCGAAGCTCCGAAGGGTAAAGTAAAGAATTCCGTAGGAGCAGGAGACTCCATGGTGGCAGGTTTCCTGGCAGGATATTTAAAGAATAAGGATTATGCGCAGGCGTTTAAGATGGGAGTCTGTACCGGAAGCGCCAGTGCATTTTCAGAAGAACTTGCAACGAAAGAAGAAGTAGAACAATTATTAAAGAATCATGCATTTCCATTTTAAGAAAAAGGAGGAAGGTATATGAGAATCAGAGATTTGCTGGCACCGGAAAGCATTCAGTTGAATGGTTCAGCAACCGGAAAGGAAGATGTATTAAACCAGATGGTTTCCCTGATGGTAAAGAGTGGAAAAATTACAGATGAAGAGACTTACCGGAAAGGAGTCTTTGCAAGAGAGGAAGAGAGTACCACAGGAATTGGAGAGGGCATTGCAATTCCTCATTGCAAATCAGCAGCCGTAAAGAAACCGGGATTAAGTGCAATGGTATTAAAGGATGGGGTAGATTTTGATGCCTTAGATGGAGAGAAAGTTCATTTAATATTCTTAATTGCAGCACCGGATACAGAAGATAATGTACATCTTGATGTATTAAGCCGTCTGTCTGTTCTTCTGATGGATGAGAATTTCACCAACGGATTAAAACAGGCAGCTTCGGTAGAGGAATTCTTAAAAGTCATTGATGAAGCAGAGTCTGAGAAGGAAGAAAAGGAAGAACAGAAGGAAGCAGAAATAAAGGAACCGGAAGAAAATCAGAAAAAGATTCTTGCAGTAACCGGATGTCCGACTGGAATTGCCCATACATACATGGCAGCAGAAAGTCTGGAAAAGAAGGCAGCAGAATTAGGTTGCTTTATTAAGGTGGAAACAAGAGGCTCCGGCGGAGCAAAAAATGTGCTTACTGCAAAAGAAATTGAAGAGGCAGACTGTATTATTGTAGCAGCCGATACCAAAGTCCCGATGGATCGTTTTGCCGGAAAACCGGTTATCATCTGTCAGGTTTCCGATGGAATCAGTAAAGCAGATAAATTAATACAGCGCGCTATGGCAAAGGATGCACCAATTTATAAAGGCAGCGGCGAAGCATCAGAAAGTGAAAGCATGGGCGGAGAAAGTTTTGGACACAAAGTTTACAAGCATCTGATGAACGGTGTTTCCCATATGCTTCCGTTTGTTGTCGGTGGTGGTATTATGATTGCCATTGCATTCTTAATCGACAGCTTTGGTGTAGACCTTGCATCACTTCCTACGGATGAGCGTGCTAATTTTGGTACAATTCTTCCGGCAGCAGCATTCTTTAAGTCCATTGGAGGACTGGCATTTGGCTTTATGCTTCCTGTACTGGCTGGCTATATTGCCATGAGTATTGCAGACCGTCCGGGACTGGTAGTAGGTTTCGTTGGAGGAGCAATTGCAGCAAATGGAAAATCAGGTTTCCTTGGAGCCTTAGTAGCCGGATTTGCCGCAGGTCTTATCATCCAGTTATTAAAGAAAATCTTTGACAAACTGCCAAAAGGCCTGGATGGATTGAAACCGGTTCTACTGTATCCGCTGCTTGGTGTATTGTTAATAGGTGCATTGATGACCTTTATCATCGAACCACCGGTCGGAGCTTTGAATATTGCAATTAATACAGGACTGGCACATATGAATGGTGTAAGCTCGGTATTACTGGGAGCATTGGTAGCTGGAATGATGGCTGTGGATATGGGTGGTCCTTTAAATAAGGCAGCATATGTATTTGGAACTGCATCCATTGCCGCTGGAAACTATAATATTATGGCAGCCGTTATGATTGGAGGTATGGTACCACCAATTGCCATTGCACTTGGAACCTTATTTTTCAAAAATAAATTTACAGCAGAAGAAAGAAAAGCCGGACCGACAAACTTTATTATGGGATTATCCTTTATTACAGAAGGTGCAATACCGTTTGCAGCAGCGGATCCGCTGCGCGTGATTCCAGCCTGTGTGGTAGGTTCTGCAATTGCAGGAGCAATGTCTATGGCATTTAACTGTACACTGATGGCACCACATGGTGGAATCTTCGTATTCTTAGTAATGGGTAATGCAATCTGGTATCTTTTATCATTGATTGTAGGTTCAGCAGTATCTTGTCTGCTTTTGGGATTGTTAAAAAAGAAGATTGTATGATATAATAAATGATGTACTCACGAATAGTGAGCATAAGCGAGTCAAAATACTTGCAAATTAAAACTATGGTATAAAAAACGGGAAAAAATATAACTTTTTAGGAGGAAGAACATGAAGGAATTTACTTACACAATCACAGATGAGCAGGGAATCCATGCAAGACCGGCAGGATTACTGGTAAAGGAAGCTGCAGGATTTGCAAGTGCAATTACCATTGAAAAGGATGGTAAGAAAGTAGATGCAAAGAGAATCCTTGGCGTTATGGGGCTGGGTGCTAAGAAAGGTGCAGAAATCACACTTCGTGCTGAAGGTGAAGATGAAGATGCAGCAATTGAAAAATTAAGTGCATTCTTACAGGAGAATCTGTAAAGCCAGGAAGAATATTTAAGCTGAAGTGCATTTCGGAAAAGGTGTTCACAGCGATGAAAAGGGACCTGTCACTTATGATAAGTGGCAGGTCCTTTTATGATGATTTGTATTGTTTTAAAATTCCTTAGTTATTTGAGATAAATGTTAATTCATCAGAGGAATAGAATGTCTCATAAGAATCATAATCACGTACTTCAAATTTAATAGAAGCATTGGTTACATCATCAATAGATGTAATATCATCATTTGCTTCAATTGACATAAAGGTACCGGTTCCAGGAAGAAGATATCCATATCCGTAATCATCCTGCATAAAGTCATTGATTGAGAAATCATCGGATTCAGCAACACAGGTTTTATCTGTAGTGTTCTCAATATAGAATACAAATACAAGTGTATCATCCCAACCGGTTGTTGTGCCGACATAATATGCATTGATGCCATTAGAGGAATCTAATGCAACTGCACCCGGAACAGAGGAAATAGAGAATGGGGTATAGGAATCGGAAAGATTGATATCCTGTACAACACCATCATCAATCAAAGTATCATAAGTATCAGAATCATAGAAGCTTACCTGAAGTTTAATATTATCGATGCTGTCAAAACCGGTTAAAGTGAAATCATCAGAAGAAATGCTAAGTTCTTCGTTGCTTTTTTTGCCGGCAGCGACGTCACCTGAAATATAACCATACATGGTTACACCATTGATTGCACAATAATCAACATTGATTCCAAGGTCGTTAGAAGTATTGTTTTCAACAGTAACTTTAATTTCCGGAATTACAGAATCATCATAGTAGCTGTATACAATACTGGTAGCTGTAATGGTAACATCATTAGCTGAGTATAATACAACATTATCTAAAGGAACTTCTTTGTCATCGCCATAGCTGTAATCACTGTCATCATAGTCATCACTATCATCTGAATCGGAATCAAAATCAAAGTCATCAAGATCAGATGTGATACCACTGTTGTCAAAAAGTTCTTTTCCAGCATTGCTTAAGGTTTTAGAAACATTGATAACTGCATATACAATAACACCGATAGAAAAGATGGTTGCCAGAATGGAAATGATTAATCCGGCAATTGCTGCACCACGAAGGTCACGGTTCTTACCCATTCCAAGAATGGAAAGAATGATAGCAGCGATACCAAGAATGATTCCGATAATTGGAACAAACCATCCGAAAGGTAAAGCAGCGATACCAAGAATCAGACCAAGGACACCAAAAACACAGGATTTTTTCGGCGCATCACCGTTGATATTGTAGGAAGGTGCTGCATTGTAGCTGTTTCCATTATAGGTGTTTCCATTGTTAAATGCCTGCTGTCCGTAATTTGGCTGATTGTAAGCAGACTGATTATAGTCGTTCTGATTAAAGCTGTTTGGACTATAATCGTTCTGGTTGAATGCCTGCTGCTGATTTGCATTTGGTGCATCATAGGTCTGAGGACCATTGTCCGGCTGGTTGTAAATCTGCTGCTCAGGAGCCGGCTGACCATAGTTCATCTGAGCATTGTTGTCTGGGCTGGGAGTTCCGGCAGGTTCATTTCCGGAAAAACCATTTGGGTTGTCGTTTACATTTTCTCCATTTAAATTATACATAACTTTCTCCTTTTCATATATTATGTGAATGGTTACACTCTACTAAGGTATCATATTAAAGTCAGCTTGACAATGTTTTTCTTTTTTTTGCGTTTTTTTACAGAAAAAAATCAAAAATTTATAAAAATACATTGACATCATCACTTTACAGTGATAAACTATGCTCAATTAATGAACTGAATAAATAAAATCAGTGAGCAAAAGTAGTACGGTAAATGATTTCTTTACAGAGAGCCGGCGTTGGTGGAAGCCGGTAAGATAGTTTATTCGGAATGGATTTGTCAGATGCAAAGTGAACAATAGTAGCGGATGCCGTTTTCCCACGTTACAGGGACGAGGATATCGAAGGAGACTTCTGTATCCAAGAGGTTATGTTTGAATTAGTGGCGGATATTTTCTGATTGAAAATATCCGCTTTTTTAGTTACTTACAGGTAAAAAGCAGACATAGCGAAGATGGGTGGCACCACGCGATAAGCGTCCCTGACTGGAAAAGAACATTTTCCGGTCAGGGACTTTTTCTTTGCACGAGCAGCATTTATAAAGCCGGTTTATAGGAGGATGATTATGGTAAGAAACAGAAAAGTATTCAAAAAAACAGTGAGCATTGTCAATGAAAAATCAACAGACATGTACGAAAGTCTGGTAGGAGATAAAAAAGGCTTCCTGTTAGAAAGTTACGATAAGAATTATGACCGCTATACTTTCTTTGGCATGGAGCCGGAAGAAATTGTAACATCAAGAGGAAATGCACTGGTGATTACAAAAGCAGATGGCACAGAGAAAGTAAGAGAAGGAAATCCGCTGGAGCGTCTGAAAGAATATTACAGTGAATTTCATATCGAAAAAGAGGATGAAGAGCTGTCCTTCTCCGGTGGACTGGTTGGAAATCTTGGATATGATTTCGTAAGATATTCTGAAGTGCTTCCGGACAATAACCCGGATGAAATCGGAATCGAAACCATACAGATGATGTTGATGACTTCTTTCCTTATGGTAGACCATGTAGCAGAAACACTGACTGCTGTAGTATTAGAAGAGCCTTCGGAAGAAGGAAGAGAGCAGGCAATGGAAAAGGCAGGACAGATGATAAAGAAAGCCATGGAGAAGAAGGAATGCAAACGGAACTTCTACCACGATGGAAAAATTATTAAGAAGTCAGACAGTATCGAAGAATATGGCGAAAAGGTAGAGAAAATCAAACATTATATCAGAGAAGGCCATGTGTTCCAGACCGTATTGTCACAGCGCTGGACGATTGAAACCAGACAGACCGGTTTTGAATTATATAAGGAATTAAGAGAATTAAATCCTTCTCCATATCTTTATTATTTTAATTACGGAACCTTTGAAGTAATCGGAAGTTCACCTGAGATGATTGTAAAGAAGCAGGGAAATAAAGTGTTCACCTGTCCGATTGCAGGAACCCGGAAGAGAGGAAAAGATGAAGCAGAAGACAAACGGCTACGGGATGAACTACTTTCCGATGAAAAAGAGCGGGCAGAACATGTTATGTTAGTAGACCTTGCAAGAAATGATATGGGAAGAATCAGTGAATTTGGAACCGTAAAGGTAACACAGTTTATGGAAGTACAGAATTATTCCCATGTAATGCATATTGTTTCCCAGGTAGAGGGACGCAAGAAAGGAGAATCCCATCCATTAGATTTGGTGGCATCCTTCCTTCCGGCAGGAACCTTAAGCGGAGCACCAAAGATTCGAGCCATGGAAATCATTGATGAATTAGAAAGTGTACGAAGAGGCTTATATGGTGGAGCAACCGGATATATTGATTTCGGTGGAGACATGGATTTCTGTATTACAATCCGGACCATGGTAAAGAAAGGAAATGAGGTATACCTTCAGGCAGGAGCCGGAATCGTAGCAGATTCCGTACAGGAAAATGAATATTATGAATGCTGCAATAAAGTAATGGCATTGGCAAAGACTTTGGTTGAGGAGGAGAACTTATGATACTGCTGATTGATAACTACGATTCATTTACCTATAACCTGTATCAGTATATAGGAACTTTTACGAAGGACATTATCGTAAAACGGAATGACAAGATTACAATAGAAGAAATCCGCACCATAAACCCGGAACGCATCATTCTTTCTCCGGGACCAAAAGCACCGAAGGATGCCGGCATCTGTATGGATGTGGTAAAGGAATTTTATAAGACAATTCCAATCCTTGGCATCTGCTTAGGACATCAGTGTATCGGGGAAGCCTTTGGCGGCGTAGTGAGCTATGCAAAGGAATTATATCATGGAAAACAGTCCCTGATTGCCCATGACGGCACAGGAATCTTTCAGGGAATTGAAAGCCCGATTCAGGTGGCAAGATATCATTCCCTGGCTGTTCAGAAAGATAGTCTTCCGGAGTGCTTTGTGGTAACGGCGGAGACAGAGGATGGAGAAATCATGGCAATGCGCCATAAAGATTATCCGGTAGCTGGATTACAGTTCCATCCGGAATCCATTTATACACAGCATGGAAAGCGTATGATAGAGAATTTCTTGAATGGGAGGATATAGAACATGATATTAGATGAAATTGTTGCAGATAAAAGAGAGCAGCTATTTCGTGATAAGCAGAAAACAGATCTGACCGTGATGCGGACATTAGCGGAAGAGAAGTTAAGAGAAGAGGCGGCAAAGAAAGAAAAGATAAGAAGCTTTTATCAGAATCTTGCCAAAGATGGACTTTCCATTATCGGAGAATTTAAAAATGCATCCCCAAGCCTTGGAAAGATAGAAAGCAGGATTACATTGGAAGAGCGGATGGAAGATTATACCGCTTCTGTGGATGCGGTATCCTGCCTGACAGAAGAGAAGCATTTTCTTGGAAATACTGATTATTTCCGGAAAGTAAGAAATCTGACTCCGCTTCCAATGTTACGGAAGGATTTTATGATTGAGGAATATCAGTTTTATGAAGCAAAAGCCATTGATGCAGATGCGGTATTACTGATAGCAGCAATCTTAGATGACAAGGAAATGTATGACTTTTATCAGCTTGCAAAGGAATTAAAGTTAGATGTACTGGTGGAAACCCATGATGAATGGGAAATGGAACGGGCATTGAAGCTGGATGCAGACATCATTGGAATCAACAACCGTAATCTTAAAGATTTTACCATTTCGCTGGAACGAACCAAAACACTTTCTAAGATGGTGCCAAAGGATAAACTCTTAATCGCAGAAAGCGGAATTGTAAGAGATGATGATGTGGCATATCTTGCAGATTGCGGTGTCAGCGGATTCTTAATCGGAAGAGCATTTATGGAACATGAAAATCCCAAGGCACTGGCAGCCCACTGGAAACAGGTTTATAAGGAAGCCGCAAAGTAAGGAGAAATGGCATGACAAAGATTAAGATTTGTGGCATCACAAGAGAATCTGAGACAGAAGTGCTGAACCGGATGCAGGTAGATTATGCAGGCTTTGTATTCTTTGAAAAAAGCAAACGAAACGTTTCGATAGAGCAGGCAAAAGAAATTAAGAAACATTTGAAGCCTTCGATTAAAACTGTGGCAGTTACTGTAAATCCGGCACTGGATTTGATAGATGAAATCATAGAAGCAGGTTTTGATATTCTGCAGATTCATAAGATGCAGGAATTCCCTGAAAATCTTAAAATTCCGGTCTGGGTAGCATATCAGGTGCGAAGCAGGAAAGAAGCAGAAGAAATAAATGTTCTGGATGGTACTTCAGGCATTTTATTAGACGCACCGGAATATGGCAGTGGAAAGACTTTTTCCTGGCAGGATTTTCCGATGAAAAAAAGAAGGGAATGGCAGGAAAGAAGGATACCATTTATTTTAGCCGGCGGCTTAAGCAGTGAAAATGTAGAAGAAGGTATCCGGTTATTTGAACCTGATGTAGTAGATGTCAGTTCTTCGGTAGAAGGAGAACATGGAAAAGATTATAAAAAAGTAGAAGCATTTGTAAGAAAGGTGAGAGAACATGAATAAGAAGAGTTATTATGGAGCATTTGGTGGACAGTATGTAGCAGAATCATTGATGAATACTTTAAAAGAGTTGGATGATGCTTTTGAAAAGTATACAAAGGATGAAGAATTTTTAAAGGAAGTGGACTATTATCTGAAACAATATGTAGGAAGAGAGACACCACTTTATTTTGCCAGCCGTCTGAGTGAGGCATATGGAACAAAGATTTATTTAAAAAGAGAGGATTTAAACCATACCGGAGCCCATAAGATTAACAACGTAATCGGTCAGATTCTTCTGGCAAAGAGAATGGGAAAAACCAAGGTAATCGCAGAAACCGGAGCCGGTCAGCATGGTGTGGCAACTGCAACCGGAGCAGCTCTTTTTAATATGGAATGTACCGTATATATGGGAGCGGAGGATATGAAACGTCAGTCGCTGAATGTAATGCGTATGGAAATGCTGGGAGCTAAAGTAGTGCCGGTTACATCCGGAAGTAATACCTTAAAGGATGCTACCAATGAGGCAATTCGTACCTGGGCAAAAACCGCAGAGGATACCTTTTATGTAATCGGTTCCGCTGTTGGACCGTATCCTTATCCGAAGATGGTAAAATATTTCCAGAGCGTCATCAGCAAAGAAGCAAAGAAACAGATTTTAGAGCAGGAAGGAAGACTGCCGGATGTGGTTATGGCATGTGTTGGCGGAGGTTCTAATTCTATCGGAATGTTTGCAGATTTTATTGAAGAAAAGGATGTAAAACTGATTGGTGTAGAAGCTGCCGGAAAGGGAATTGAGACAGGGGAGCATGCCAGTGCCATGGCATTGGGCGAGCCTGGCGTATTACATGGTATGCGTTCCTATTTATTACAGGATGAGGATGGAAATGTGCAGCTTGCCCATTCCATTTCCGCAGGACTGGATTATCCGGGGGTTGGACCGGAGCATGCCTATCTTAAGGACAGCGGCAGAGCAGAATATGTTGCAATCAAGGATGATGAAGCTATGGATGCATTAATGGAGCTTTGTAAATTAGAGGGTATCATACCGGCAATCGAAAGTGCCCATGCAGTGGCATATGCAAAGAAGCAGGCGAAGAAAATGAAGCCGGATGATATTATGGTGGTTTGCCTTTCCGGAAGAGGCGACAAGGATGTAAATACAATTGCAGATTATCTTGCAGGAAAGGGTTATTTAAACTAGGAGGTGCAGCATGAACAGAATCGAAGAAAAATTAGCACAGTTAAAAGAACAGAACAAAAAAGCATTTATTACATATATGACAGCAGGAATGCCGGACTTTGATAAAATGCAGGAGATTATCCGCACACAGGAGCAGGCGGGGACAGACATCATCGAGCTTGGAATTCCATTTTCAGACCCGGTAGCAGACGGTCCGGTTATTCAGGATGCTTCCTATCATGCCATCTTAAAAGGTGTGAATTTAAAGAAAGTATTAGAAGCCATGAAAAAGCTTCGCAGTGCAAAAATTGAGATTCCAATCGTATTTATGATGTATTACAATACCATACTTCACTATGGTGTGGAAGCCTTTGTGGATGCATGTATCGAAAGTGGAGTAGACGGACTGATTATTCCGGATCTGCCATTAGAGGAACAGGATGAGATAAAGGAATTTTTACAGAAGGAAAATGCACCGATTCTTATCCAACTGGTATCTCCGGTTTCGAAAGACAGAATCCCTGAGATTTTAAAGGATGCAAGAGGATTTGTTTACTGCGTATCTTCCATGGGTGTAACCGGACAGAAAGCAACCTTCCATAAGAGTGTAATAGATTATCTTGGCAGTGTGAAAGCGGTATCAAAAATTCCTGTCATGATGGGATTTGGTATCCGCACTGCAGAGGATGTTGCACCGATGAAAAATATTATCGACGGAGCAATTGTAGGCTCACATTTCATCAAGCTGATGGAAGAAAATAATTATGATTTACAGGCAATCGAAACTTATTGTGGCACATTTAAAAAAGAACTGAATCAGTAAAGGAGGAATTTGCGATGAAAGAATATATTGAACTGGTTGCAGAAGGAAAAGATTTAACAGAAGAACAGGCAAAAGCAGCAATGGAAATCTTATTAAGCGGGGAAGCATCCCAGGCTCAGATTGGTGCTTTTTTAATGGGACTTCGTATGAAAGGTGAGACCTTAGATGAATTAACCGGGTTTGCAGGAGTACTCCGGGATAAGGCAGATACTATTTCACCGAAGGTTTCTAATTATGTGGATCTGGTTGGAACCGGTGGAGACTGTACTTATACTTTTAATGTGTCTACCACTTCTGCATTTGTCGTTGCAGCAGCCGGACTCCCGGTAGCAAAGCATGGCAATCGTTCCATTTCTTCAAAGAGCGGAGCCGGTGATGTATTAGAGGCACTGGGCGTAAATATTATGGCAGAGCCTGCAAAAGTAGAAGCCTGCGTGGAGAAAGCCGGAATCGGATTTATGTTTGCACAGCTCTTTAACAAATCCATGAAATATGTAGGCCAGGCAAGAAAGGAAATGGGTGTGCGTACTGTGTTCAATATTTTAGGACCTCTTGCCAATCCTTCCAGAGCAAAAAATATGGTGGTAGGTGTCTATGATGCAGCCCTGACAGAAATAATTGCCCTTGCCATGAGCAGGCTTGGCGTTGAACGTGCCTTTGTAGTAAGCGGCAAAGACAATATGGATGAAATCACAACCACAACCGAGACCGTAATATCTGAAATCAAGGACGGGAAAGTAAATACATTTACCATAACACCGGAGCAGTTTGGTTTAAAACGTGCTTCCTTAGAAGAACTGTGTGGTGGTGATGGAACAGAAAACGCCGTTATCACAAAGAAAATTCTCTCCGGAGAAGAAAAAGGCGCAAAACGTGACATCGTATTACTGAATGCCGGTGCAACCCTGTATGTTGGTGGAGCAGCATCCACCATTGAAGATGGAATCACCCTTGCAAAAGAAGCAATCGACAGTGGAAAAGCAGCAGGGAAGTTAGCGGAGCTGGTGAAGGTATCAAACGAAGCGTAAAAACAGAAATAAATCTGCACCGTAAAAACGGAATGTTAACCTTTTGCAAATATAGGTTGACAATATAAGCCAGAATACCCTATAATACCCTATGGATAAAATCTATAGGGTATTTTTAGGCGATTGTGAAAAGAAATACCAATATTACCAATAAAATATTCAGATATTCAAAGGACTATATTTTATCCGGCACCAGATGTCAGCAATTCTTAGCGGCATGTTTTCCTTGAATGCAGACTGTCTTTCCGTTGCTTTGACTTAGATAGCGGCACTGTCCGTTGAATACGGATGCAGCCGAACGTCTGCAAGGGGCACTAAGAATTTCGGAACATATATGGATTCGTCTGGCAACCGGCGCATATTTACATCCATGTTCAGATGCGCCTCGCTGGCACATCCCTGTGCCAGCGTTGCCGGGTGACAGACGAAATTCCAAGTGCCCCTAACAGTCATTCTAATGCATCCGTACCTTCAACGGACAGCACCGCTATCTTGTCAAACATTGGAAAGACTGTTTTCATAGCAAAAAGGAAAACATGCTGTTTAGAATTGCGGCATCTGGTGGCTTAAAAGATATGTCCTTTGAATAGCTGAAATTTTAGTGAATGATAGGGTATTTCCTTTCATAATCGCCTGAAAAAAACACAATGATAGGAGCATTATTATGGAAAAAAGAAAAATAACAACACAGCAGATGGCACTGGTAGCAATCATGACAGCGCTGACCTGTATCCTGGCACCATTTTCATTGCCGATTGGTCCGGTACCAATTTCCCTTACCAATCTGGTTATTTACTTCTCATTGTATTTACTGGGTTGGAAGCTTGGAACGTTAAGCTACGTCATTTACCTTCTGATTGGACTGGTTGGTGTACCGGTATTTTCAGGATTTACCGCAGGACCGGCGAAACTTTTTGGCCCAACCGGTGGATATTTAATCGGATTTATTCCAATGGCAATCATTGCCGGTATTGTAATTGATAAATATACTGAGAAATGGCTCTTATGTCTGCTGGCAATGATTGTTGGAACGATTGTCTGCTATGCATTAGGAACAGCATGGCTTGCTTATGAAGCGAAGATGGACATGATGGCAGCATTATGGGCTGGTGTAATTCCTTTTATTCCTGGTGACCTGGTGAAAATGGCACTGGCAATTTTAATTGCACCAAAAATCAGAACTCAGGTATGCAGGGCAAGATAATTTTTCATAGTCTTTAGAGCAGTTTTTTCCAGACGGCTGACCTGAGCCTGGGAAATATGAATCTCATCAGCAATCTCCATCTGGGTTTTGCCTTCAAAGAACCGTAGCTTAACGATATGATTTTCTCTGTCGTTGAGCCGGTTCATTGCATCGGAGAGGGCAAGCCCTTCCACCCAGTTATCTTCTTTATTCTTTTTATCACTAATCTGATCCATCACATAGAGTGTATCACCACCATCCGTATAGACCGGGTCATAAAGACTGACCGGACTTTGAATGGCATCTAGGGCATAGACGATTTCCTCTTTGGTAAGTCCGGCTTCTTTTGCAATTTCCTGTAAAGTAGGCTCCTGCATGGAATTCTTCATCAGGATTTCTTTGGCATGAATGGCTTTATAGGCAGTATCCCGCAGGGAACGGCTGACACGGATGCTGTTGTTATCCCGCAGATAGCGGCGGATTTCGCCAATAATCATAGGGACGGCATAGGTGGAAAATTTTACCCCCAGTGTATCATCAAAATTGTCAATGGACTTAATCAGTCCGATACATCCAATCTGAAAGAGGTCATCAATATTTTCCTGATTTCCGGAAAAACGTTTAATCACACTTAAGACCAGACGAAGATTCCCTTTGATATATGTTTCCCTTGCAGTCATATCCCCCTGTTTGATTCTGGCAAATAGAGCAGCCTTTTCTTCTTCCTTTAGGATTGGAAGCTTTGCGGTATTTACACCGCAGATTTCAACTTTGTAGACGGACATGATGCGTACCTCCGGGTTAAAATGTTTTTGCAGCCATTGGCTGATACAGAAAGGATGTCCTTATTTACATAAAAATATGCCGAAAACAATAAAAATTTAATAATTTTTCATCTTGAAAAACGAATGAGTGAAAGCTATGATATACATAAAGAGAAAAAATGGAAGTGGAATAATATGCAGGATGCAATAGATAAGAGAAATGAAAGAGATCGAATTGCTCATAGTATTGTGAAACGCTGGAATGTTCATTACATGTCGGAAGAAGAGATTTTAGCCGCACGCAAGAAACAGCAGGATGAACAGCGGGCACAGGAGATTCTTGATCGTCTTGCAAGAGTGGCTGCAGAGGAAGAAGAAAAAAAGCAGCGTGAGATTGATGCGGCAGTAAGGCAGCAGATTGAGGAAGAAAGAGCACGTTTACAGAAAGAAGAAGCAGATGGAACGATTTCAGATGATAAGTTATCTGCTATTTTAGGAGAAAAGAGTCCTGAACGAAAAGAAACACCGCAGGCAGCGGAAGTGTCACAGGAGGTGGAAACACCGCAGGTGGTGGAGAAACAGACAGACAGTGGAGAACAAGTGCCTGAGGTCATAGAAGCGACCGTTGAAACAGAACAGGAATAAGTCGGGTTCTAACGGACAATATTTCATTCATATATTGTAATAAGAAGTAAAACTGGAGCATAAGTATGGATGATGCCTTGTTGTTACAGAAGTATCATGGATTAGGAAATGATTATCTTGTACTCGACCCGAATAAGAATAAGATACATTTATTGGAACGTCATATTGTAAAGCTATGCAGAAGAAATATTGGCGCAGGAGCTGATGGCATTTTATATGGACCGATATGGCAGGATGAGAAGCTTTATGTAAAGATATTTAACCCGGATGGAAGTGAAGCAGAGCGCAGCGGAAATGGTGTTCGGATTTTTGCAAAATATTTATTAGATGCCGGATATATCAGACACAGACCGTTTAGCCTTTATACCAAGGCAGGCGAAGTAAGGATTGATTTTTTAAATGAAGACGGAAGTCTTATGAAAGTAAATATGGGAATACCACAATTTACCGGAGGGGTACTTGCTTATGTAGGTACGCCTCCGGAAATTATAAACAGGCCTCTGGTTTTTCATGACCATCCTTACCGGGCAACCTGTGTTTCCATGGGAAATCCGAACTGCGTGATTCATTTAGATGAAATCAGTAAAGAAAAGGCAATGGAATTAGGACCTTATGTGGAAAATGCATCTTATTTTCCAAACCGGATTAATATGCAGCTTTGTAAAGTAATGGATAGAGGTCATATCCGGGTGGAAATCTATGAGCGGGGAGCCGGATATACCTTAGCTTCCGGAACCGGAGCCTGTGCAGCAGCGGTAGCATCCCATAAGCTGGGACTGGTGGATGACAGAATTGAAGTCACGATGCCGGGTGGGCAGTTACTGATAGAAATCGGAGAGGATGGCAGCGTGTTCCTTACTGGAGAGGTGCAGAAAATCGGAACAATTCTGATGGCAGAACACTTTCTGGCGTAGTTGACAACTGCTTGCCTTTGAGTATAAAATGGAAAAATAGAATGCTCAGAAAGGAACATGAGAAAGAATGAGAAAGATACTGGATTTAATAACAGATGAGATGGTGAAAGCATTTGAAGCAGCCGGACTTGATGCAAAATATGCAAAAGTAACTGTTTCAAACAGACCGGACTTATGTGAATATCAGTGCAACGGCGCTATGGCTGCTGCAAAAGAATATAAGAAAGCACCGATTATGATTGCGGAGGAAGTAGTAGCACAGCTTAAGGATAACGCAATGTTTGAATCCGTAGAAGCTGTAAAACCTGGCTTCCTTAACTTAAAGCTGAATAATGAATTTGTGGCTTCCTATATCAGTAAGATGCAGGAGGATACAGAGCGTTTAGGCTGTGATAAGGTGGAAAATCCAAAGACCATCATGATTGACTATGGCGGACCAAACGTTGCAAAACCACTTCATGTAGGACATTTACGTTCTGCTATTATCGGTGAAAGCATCAAACGTATTGGTAAATTCATGGGACACAATATGATTGGTGATGTGCATCTGGGAGACTGGGGTCTTCAGATGGGACTGATTATTACTGAGTTAAAGCTCCGTAAACCGGAACTTTGCTATTTTGATGAAAATTATGAGGGAGAATATCCGGTTGAGCCTCCATTTACCATTTCCGAGCTGGAAGAAATTTATCCGACAGCCAGCGGAAAATCCAAAGAGGATGCAGCTTATAAAGAAGCTGCCATGCAGGCAACCTATGAACTGCAGCATGGAAGAAGAGGCTATCAGGCATTACTTTCCCATATTTTAAATGTATCTGTAACGGATTTAAAGAAGAATTATGCTAATTTAAATGTATCTTTTGAATTATGGAAGGGTGAGTCTGACGCACAGCCATATATCCCGGACATGGTACAGAAGATGAAGGATGACGGTTATGCATATATCAGTGATGGTGCACTGGTAGTAGATGTCAAAGAAGAGACTGATACGAAAGAGATCCCGCCATGTATGATTTTAAAATCCGATGGGGCCTCTCTTTATAACACAACAGACCTTGCGACGATTGTATGGCGTATGAAAGACTATCATCCGGATAAAATTATCTATGTAGTGGATAAACGTCAGGAGCTGTATTTTACACAGGTGTTCCGTTGTGCCAGAAAGACACATCTTGTGGATGATGATACAGAGCTTCAGTTTTTAGGCTTTGGTACCATGAATGGAAAAGACGGAAAACCATTTAAGACCAGAGAGGGTGGTGTCATGCGGTTAGAGACACTGCTTTCCAGCATCAATGATGAGATGTACCGCAAGATTACAGAGAACCGTACGGTAGAAGAAGCGGAAGCAAAGGCAACCGCAAAAGTAGTTGCACTTTCCGCAGTAAAATACGGAGACCTTTCCAATCAGGCTTCCAAGGATTATATTTTTGATATCGACCGTTTTACTTCATTTGAAGGAAATACAGGCCCATACATTCTTTATACGATTGTCCGGATCAAATCCATTCTGAACAAATATAAAGAAGCAGGAAAAGAAGCAGGAACAGCAGCAATTCTTCCGGCACATTCCGAAAGCGAGAAGGCATTGATGTTAGAGCTGACCCGTTTCAATGCCATGATGGAAAATGCCTACGAAGAGACAGCACCACATAAGGTATGTTCTTATATCTATGACCTGGCAAATGCATTGAATCATTTTTATCATGAGACAAAGATTATGGCAGAAGAAGACGAGGCAGTGCAGGCTTCCTATGTTCGTTTATTAACACTGACCAGGCGGACATTAGAGGTTTGTATCGATGTATTAGGTTTCTCTGCACCAGACAGAATGTAAAGGAAAATATATGATTGACAATAGAATGGGTGCCATCTTTGATTTAGATGGCACTCTTTTAGACTCCATGGGAGTATGGCGGAAAATTGATGAGGATTTTCTTGGCAAAAGAGGATTTATTGTGCCGGATGATTATCTGGTAGCAATTACTTCAAAGAACTTTGATGCGGCAGCAGAATATACCAAAGAGCGTTTCAATCTGCCGGAGTCCGAAGAGGAGATTATAAAAGAATGGTTTGATATGGCGATTGAAGCTTATACCAATGAGGTGAAGCTGAAAGCCGGCGTTATAGATTACCTGAAGCAATTGAAGGCAGAAGGAATTAAGATTGCAGCAGCAACTTCTTCCGATGAGAGGCTGTTTCGTCCCTGTCTTACCCATTGTGGCATCATGAAATATTTTGATGCATTTACAGTGACGCAGGAAGTGAGACGGGGAAAGGGATTCCCGGATGTGTACCAGCTTGCAGCAGAAAAGCTTTCTTTGAAACCAAAGCAGTGTGTGGTATATGAAGATATTTTAAAAGGTGTGGAAGGTGCAAAGATGGATGATTTCTATGTGGTAGGTGTGGAAGATATCCATTCCTCCTATGAGAAAAATGAAATCATGCAGCTGTCCGACCGCTATATCCTAAGCTTTGAAGAATTATTAGATTAATTCTGTCACACAAAAAACACAGTTTGACCGCATTTTTATCACAAAATCATCGTCTTTTTAACACAACTTTCTCATAGACTTTCTGAGGTAAGATGTTATAAGGAGGAAGAGACGTGATAGAGATTAGTCATTTGACGAAAAAATACGGGACGCATGTAGCGGTAGATGATTTGAATCTTACTATTGAGCCGGGAAGAATTTATGGCTTCTTAGGACCAAATGGTGCAGGCAAATCAACTACAATGAATATGATTACCGGATATCTGGGGGCAACAGAGGGAACCATTAAAATCAATGGATTTGATATTTTGGCACAGCCGGAGGAAGCAAAGAAATGTATTGGCTATTTGCCAGAGCTGCCACCTTTATACATGGATATGACGGTGGAAGAATATCTTTTGTTTGCAGCAGAACTTAAGAAGATTCCAAAGGAGAAACGGAAACCATATGTAGAAGATGCCATGGCAACCACAAAGATTACTGATATGAAAGGCAGACTGATTAAAAATCTGTCCAAAGGATACCGGCAGAGAGTCGGACTGGCACAGGCAATTTTAGGTTATCCGGAAGTTATTATCTTAGATGAGCCTACAGTAGGCTTAGACCCGAAACAGATTATTGAAATCCGTGATTTGATTCAGAGTCTTGGCAAGAAGCATACTGTAATTTTAAGTTCCCATATCCTTTCGGAAGTCCGGGCAGTATGTGATTACATATTTATTATTTCCCATGGAAAATTAGTTGCATCGGAAGAAACAGAAGAACTGGTAGAGCGGATGTCCGGTGGACAGGTAATCGAGCTTAAATTAAAAGCTGAAGAAGAAAAAGTAAAAGAAGTTTTTGCAGATGCAGAACATATTACTGCAGTAGAGACGAAAGAACTGCCGGAGGATGGAGTTACTGAGGTGACTGTAACGGCAGAAAAAAATAAAGATGTCAGAGAAGAGATTTTTCATATTTGCGCAGAAAGTGATATGCCGATTTTGGAAATGATAAATGGTGGTAAATCACTGGAAGATATCTTTCTTGAACTTACATCAAAGGAGGAAGAATAATGCGTGCAATATGGAAAAGAGAATTAAAATCTTATTTTCAGACAGTGACCGGATGGCTTTTTATTGCAGCAACACTGGCACTGTTTGGCCTTTATTTTTATGTATACAATATGTATTATGGTTCGACAGACATCAGCAGTACTTTATCAGCAGTAACGTTTCTGTTTCTGGTTACTGTGCCGATTCTTACGATGCGTACCCTGGCAGAGGAGCGGAAGAATAAGACAGACCAGCTGATTTTAACTTCGCCGGTATCAGTAGAAAAAGTGGTTCTGGCAAAATATCTCGCCACCGGAACTGTATTTACCATTAGTGCAGCGGTTATGTGTCTGGCACCGTTAATTATGTCAGCATATGGAAGTGTTGCTTTTGTAAAGAGCTATGTGGGAGTACTGGGCTTCTGGTTATATGGTATGACTTGTATTGCCATTGGAACCTTTGTATCTTCACTGACAGAAAGTATTGTAATTTCTGCAGTATTAACCTTTGTATTTCTCTTTGTGGGATATCTGATGACCGGAATTACCAATCTGATTTCACAGAATGGAAATATGATTACAAAGATTTTAGGCTGTTATGATTTGACAAAACACATGGATATGCTGATGCAGGGAATTCTTGATGTATCCGGCATTGTATATTATATTTCCATGATTATCCTGTTTTTGTTCCTGACGGTACAGTCCATACAGAAGCGTCGCTGGAGTATGAGCAGTAAGAAATTAAAGCTTGGCGTATTCAGTTCTGCCATGGTTGTGATCGGAATCGTGGTTACAGTCGTAGTAAACCTTGTAGTAAATGCATTGCCATCTTCCATTACGTCTATTGATTTGACAGCCCAGAAGATGTATTCCATTTCTGATGATACAAAAGAGATTCTTCATAATCTGGATGAGGATGTCACTATTTATGTTCTGGAAGCGGAAGGAAATATGGATGATACCCTTGCAACGACATTAAAGCGTTATGAAGGCGAATCTTCCCATATTTCAGTAGAATATAAAGACCCATCCGTTTATCCGAATTTTTATCGGGATTATACGGATGATACCTCTATCACCAGAAAGAGTCTGATTGTAGAAAGCAGCAAACGTTCCAAAGTAATTAATTACAGCAATATTTATGAGACCAGTATAGATTACAGTACTTATAGCAGCCAGACTACAGGTTATGATGGAGAGGGACAGCTTACCAGTGCCATTTCCTATGTCACATCGGATGAAATGCCGGTTATGTACGAACTGCAGGGACATGGTGAGACAGCATTGAACGGTGATTTTAAAGATGCTATTGAGAAAGCAAATGTCACTTTAAACAGCCTCAACCTGATGCAGGCAGACAGCATTCCGGAAGATGCACAGGCACTTATTATCAATGGACCGACCTCTGATTTTTCATCCGATGATGCGTCAAAAGTAATTGATTATATCAATAAAGGTGGAAAACTTTTGGTAACGCTATCTTATACAGATGCTGATATGAGTAATTTCTATTCGGTTTTAAATGAGTTTGGCATTACTGCAGTAGATGGAATGGTGATGGAGAGCAATACCGGTTCTTATTATCAGGCACCATATTATCTTTTGCCAAATGTAGAAAGCGGTGCACTGACTTCCGGTGTGGATGGCTATGTATTTACACCGTATGCAGTAGGTCTTACCTATAATACCGATACCGAAAATGTAACCTATACACCTTTACTTACCACTTCGGATGCAGCGTACAGTAAGACAGATGCTACAAGTTCCTTAGAGCAGACGGAGGATGATATTGCAGGACCGTTTACGGTAGGATTAAAGGCGGAAAAAACCATGGATGATACAAGCGCAGATATTCTTGTATATTCTTCCATGAGTATGTTTACGGATGATGCAGACAGTATGGTATCCGGAAATAATTTATCCGTATTTTCAAAATCCATTGCAAGCTATATTCCGGAAGACAGCGGTTCAGCAGTTGTGATTCCGGTCAAAGAATATGACAGCAGTACCCTGACCGTACCGGCTTCGGTTGTCATTGCATCAGCTGTAATCGGCATTGCAGTAATTCCGTTATTGCTTCTTGCAATCGGTATCGTAATCTGGATGAGAAGGAGAAAGAAGTAATGAAGAAACAGAAAAAACAGTTGATTGCTTTATGCATCCTGCTTCTTATCTGCATTGTGGCATGGGTTGGCCTGACGAAGTGGAATAAGAGCCAGGAACAGAAAAAAAAGGAAGAGGAAGAAGCTTCAAAAGTAACGGTGACAGATGTTAACACAGAAGATGTAAATGCATTTTCTTATCAATATAATAATGAGACACTGTCTTTTGTAAAAGAAGATGATACATGGTATTATGAGGCAGATAAAAGCATTTCTTTAGACCAGGATACTATGGAAACATTGATTGCCACCACAGCACAACTTACGGCAGAGCAGGAAATCAAGGATTATGAGGACTTATCAGAGTATGGACTTGAAACGCCGTCAAATACCATTACACTGACGACAGGGGATGGAACAACAACACTTCTGATCGGAAATAAAAATGACATGCTGAGCCAGTATTATGTAAAGACGAATCAGTCTGACAGTATTTATCTGGCAGGAAGTGCAGTATATACCACTTATCAGAAAGGCATTGCGGATCTTACAGTAACGGAGAGTACTGAGGAATCGGCGACTGAACAGCCGGAAGAGACAGAAGAAGCTGATACTCTACAAGACGGGGATACGGAAAGCACAACCGAAATTGCAGAATAAAAGGATTGACAAGTAAAATATCCGTTGGTAAAATATATGAGAAAGTGTGGAAGAGAAATAGTAATCATTGGAAGCCTTCAGAGAGAAAACGGCAGGTGAGAGTTTTTGACGGAAGATGATGAACCAGTCTTGGAGCTGCATATCCAAGCAGAAGTGAAGGTATGTCGGGTTCTCCCGTTACAGAGAGAAGGCATAAGAAGATGTGCCGGAGTGCAGGAGCAGTCCTGAATTTAGGTGGTACCACGGATGAAACATTCGCCCTAAGCTAAATCATAGCTTAGGGCTTTTATATTGCTTTAAGCAGATGAGTTGCAAGAATAGAAAAAGGAGATAAGAAAATGAAACTGGAAAAATTAGTTGGTGACCGGTTTAAAGAGAGACCGGCAGATTGTGTGATTGACAGTCATGCACTTATGGTAAAAGGTGGATACATCAAATATGTGGCAAATGGTATCTATTCTTCATTCCTGCCATTAAAGAGAATTACACGTAAGATTGAGCAGATTCTTCGTGAAGAGATGGACAAGGTAGACGGACAGGAAGTACAGTTCCCGGTTGTTATGCCTGCATCTATCTGGGAAGAATCCGGAAGATATGAAAGCATCGGAGACGAGCTGCTTCGTTTTACAGACAGAAACGGTGCCAGGATGGTACTTGGCATGACCCACGAAGAAGCAGCCGTACAGCTGGTTCGTGAGTATGCACAGAGCTATACCAAATATCCTTTTATGATTTATCAGATTCAGACCAAATTCCGTGATGAAGCAAGACCTCGTGCCGGATTAATCCGTGTAAGAGAGTTTACCATGAAGGATGCATATTCCTTCCATACCAGCCAGGAAGATTTGGAGCAGTATTATCAGAGAGTACACAAGGCATATGAGCGTATTTTTGAAAGAGCCGGTATTCCGGAAGTGGTATCCGTTGCATCTGATTCCGGTATGATGGGCGGAAGCCTTTCCCATGAGTTCATGCTTCTTACTCCGATTGGAGAAGATTCCATTGTACTTTGTGATGATTGTGGATACAAAGCAAATATGGAAGCTGCAGAAAATATTTCTGATATTCCAAGAGCCGCAGAATCAGCAGAACTGGAAAAGGTTCATACACCAAATATCCATACTATTGAAGATATCTGTGAATTCTTTGGCGATAAGACAAACAACTCCTGTAAAGCAGTTGTTTATCAGAAAAATTCAGATGACAGCTATGTGGTTGTATTTATCCGTGGCGATCTGGAAATCAATGAGACCAAGCTTGTTAATTATCTTGGTGACCAGATTCATGCTGCTGTTATTACAGAAGAGTGCGGATTAAATGCAGGCTATATCGGACCGGTTGGCTTACATATCAATGCACCTCATGTGGTTTTATATGATAAGTCTCTGGAAGGAAGAAATAACTTATCCTGCGGAGCAAATGAAGAGGAATACCACTTCAAAGGACTTGATATGGAGCGTGATGTAAAAGACGCAGAATATCATGATTTTGCTAAGGTATACGAAGGTGGAATCTGCCCGAAATGTGGTAAGAAGACCGTCCGTATTTCTAAAGGTATTGAAGTGGGAAATATCTTCCAGCTCGGAACCAAATATACCAAGTCCATGAAGATGACTTATGTAGATAAAGATGGTGAGAGACAGACTCCAATCATGGGCTGCTATGGAATCGGTGTCGGAAGACTTGCTGCTGCTGTATGTGAAGCCCATCATGATGAGTATGGTCCAATCTGGCCAAAGGAAATTGCTCCATGGCAGGTCCACCTTTGTGCAGTAAGACCGGACAATGAAGAAGTAAAGGCTTTTGCTGATGATTTATATGAGAAAATGCAGAATGCTGGTATTGAAGTTGTCTATGATGACCGTACCGTAAGTGCCGGCGTTATGTTTGCAGATGCAGACCTTCTTGGAATTCCACTTCGTGTTATCGTAAGCCCTAGAAATATGAAACAGGGAATCGTTGAAGTGACATCCCGTGATAAGACCTTAAAGGAACAGGTTCCGGTAGAAAACGTATTTGAAGAGATTCAGAAGTACTTATAAGAAGAGATTAAAAATAGCATATAGTGAATGATATAAGAAGAACTTCTGCCGGTTGGAAAACAATCAGCAGAAGTTCTTTTTGTGCGAATAGCGAGAAAAATCGCATGCCTGCATGCAGATTTGGCAAGCACCGCGATAACTCGAGAAACTCGCAAAGCGTGTTTCTCGTAGTTAGTGCGTCTGTTTATTAATATAGCTTGTCTTAAATTTTGAATACATAATCTTCTGGCTGCGGTACAGTCCGTAATAGCCGGAGAGCATATAGCTGAATGCAATCGCAAGAAGCAGGAATGGCATTGCAGCGAAACCGAACATTTCAAAGCTGATCAGCAAAGAAGTAATCGGGCTGTTGGTGACACCACAGAAAATGGCAGCCATACCGATGGCGGCACATAAGGTTGGGGAGAAACCGGTCAACGTTCCAAAGAGACAGCCGAAGCTTGCACCGATAAAGAAAGTAGGAACAATTTCGCCACCTTTAAAGCCGGCACCAAGGGTCAGGGCGGTAAAAATGATTTTTAAAAGAAAAGCTTCCGGAGCCACTGTGCCGTCAAAACATTTGGAAATAATATTAACGCCGGTTCCATTGTAATCCTGATTACCTGCCAGAAGGGTGAGGAGAATAATGATGCAGCCGCCTGCCGCAGCACGAAGGTAAGGATTTTTGATAAATTTACGGTAAATGGCTTCACTGTAATGTAAGGAAATACAGAACAGGATACTGACCAATGCACATAAAACGGCAAGAATCGTTACGGTAACTGCAGAAGAAATTCCAAATTCCGGAATGTCTAAAATGGCAAAGGACGGCGGCGCAATCTGAAAGTGTAATGCCAGACCATGTGCTACTAAAGCAGAGATAACGCATGGCACTAATGCAGAATAGTGCATGATGCCGACACTGACTACTTCCAGCGGAAAAATAGCTGCAGCCATCGGTGTTCCGAATAAGGCGGAAAAAGCAGCACTCATGCCGCACATAATCATAATATGTTTATCTTTTTCATCAAAACGGAAAAGTCTTCCGAGAGAATTTCCGATGCTTCCGCCAAGCTGAAGTGCTGCACCTTCCCGGCCGGCAGAACCACCAAAGAGGTGTGTGATTAAGGTGGAGATAAAAATAAGCGGAGCCATACGCAGTGGAATTTCATCCCCAGAGTGGATGGCGGAAAGCACCAGGTTGGTTCCAGTATCCTTTTCATCATGGAGAAGATGATAGAGCAGTACAATCACGATTCCACCCAGCGGAAGAAAGAAGATGAGCCATGGATAAGCAGTTCTTGTATCGGTGACCCATGTCATGCCAAAGTAAAAGGCAATTCCCACCATACCGATGAGAAGACCGGACAGAATAGAAAAAATAATCCATTTTATGGCGGTACGCAGACGACGCAGATTGTGTTTGATTTTATGTATCACAAGTTCTTTGGTAACTGGTTCGTTCATGATGTAGTAACTCCTTTTTTATATAAAGTAAATATTATAAGCAGAAATTGTTTGTATTTTTTGAAAAATATATATTCTATAAGAAATAGTAGCATTCTGGAAATAAATTTACAAGATGAATGAAGAGATAAATGAAGAGAATTTTATTTGCAAAAAATAACCGGGGTGACTATAATAAGTGAAGGCTTTCTATAAAATCTGGAAATTACAGGCAATGGAGGAAGAAAGATGGAATCAGAAATCAGGATACGCCGGCAGATGATAGAGATTGGAAAAAGAATTTATCAGAGTGGAATGGTGGCTGCCAATGATGGTAATCTTTCTGTGCGTATATCAGAGAATGAAATTTTGTGTACGCCAACCGGAATATCTAAAGGATATATGACGGAAGAATGTTTATGTAAGATAAATCTGCAGGGAGAAGTCTTATCCTGTCAGGATGGGTTCCGCCCGTCTTCTGAAATGAAGATGCATTTGAAAGTATATGAAAAACGTCCGGATGTAAGAGCAGTTGTACATGCGCATCCGCCATATGCCACAACCTTTGCGATTGGCGGTCAGGCATTAAATCGTGCAATCATATCAGAATCCATTGTAAGTCTTGGCTGTGTGCCGGTAGCAGAATATGGGCTGCCGTCTACGCAGGAAATACCGGATGCCATTGCACCATATCTTGACTATTTTGATGCGTTGCTCTTAGCGCATCATGGGGCACTGACTTATGGAAAGGACCTGACGGAAGCTTATTACCGGATGGAGTCGGTAGAATTATATGCAAGACTTCTTTACCAGAGTAAAATGATGGAAATGGACCGGGAGCTGGATGCAGATACGGTACACAAATTGTGTCTGATGCGGGAAAAGGCAGGAATGAAGAATCCGGAAACAGTCTGTGGCAGTAAGAAATTATTATTTGAAAGCTGCCGTGAGTGTATCCGCAGGAAAAATCTTTTGCCAGATGGATAGAAAAGAAAACGTTTGGCAGAAGGCAGCATTTTATAAGCAAGAAAAAGTTATTACAGAGAATAGCGGGAAACAGAAAAAGGAGATTAGAAGATGACAATAGAAGAAAGAGTAAAATTAGCAGAAGAAAAACATCACAGTGGTTATAACTGTGCGCAGGCAGTATTATGCAGTTACAGTGATAAGCTTGGAATTGACGAGGAAACTTTATTCCGTCTGTCCGAAGGATTCGGCGCAGGAATGGCAGATATGCAGGGAACCTGTGGAGCAGTAACCGGCATGTATATGATTGCAGGAGCACTGGGAAGCTCGGGAGCAATTGAAAAGGGCATGACCAAAGGCAGAACATATCAGACAGTAAAGGGACTGACAGCAGCATTTGATGAAAAAAACGGCTCTCATATCTGTAAAGAATTGAAAGGAATTGAAACCGGAAAGGTTTTGCGGAGCTGCGATGGCTGTATTGAAGATGCAGTCCGTATTGCAGAGCGCTTGTTTTCATAGAAAAAACACAATTTAATGGTAAAAGTGCACAAAAATGGAATGCCAAAATTATATAAGTGTACAAAATGTTGAAAACCCCATTGCTATTTTTGAGTAATGGGGTTATATTATATACATCCACTGAAAACGTTACCGAGAACGTAACCAACCAGTTTTCAGACAAGTCGGTATACAGATTGGGGAAGAGGTTTTCAGGAAGGACAGCATATTATATTTTAGGAGGATGTACTATGAAAAGAAAATTAGTATCTCTTATGTTAGTTGTATCTATGACAGCAGCTATGGTTGCTGGATGTGGAAGCGACGACAAGAAAACAGCTGACAATAATGCAGCAGGAACAGAGAAGACAGATGACAGCAAAGAAGCAGCAAGTGGTTCTGTTTACTACTTGAACTTCAAACCAGAACAGGATCAGCAGTGGCAGGATCTTGCAAAAGCTTACACAGATGAGACTGGTGTTCCAGTTGAAGTTGTTACAGCAGCATCTGGTACATATGAAGAGACTTTAAAGTCTGAGATGGCTAAATCTGATGCACCTACACTTTTCCAGGTAAACGGACCGGTTGGTCTTGCAACATGGAAAGATTACTGTGCAGACTTATCAGGAACAGATGTTTATTCACATGTTAAGAGTGATGACTTTGTACTGAAAGATGGAGATGAAGTAAAAGGTATTGCATATGTACTTGAGACTTATGGTCTTATTTACAACAAAACAGTATTAAACGCATATTGCGGAATGGACGGAGCTAAAGTTACTTCTATCGATGAAATCAACAGCTTTGCAAAATTAAAAGAAGTAGCAGATGATATTCAGTCAAGACTTGCAGAAGTAAGTGAAGCAGCTGGTCCTGAATATGACCTTAAGGGTGCATTTACTTCAGCTGGTATGGATTCATCTTCTGACTGGAGATTCAAAACCCATTTAGCAAACCTTCCAATCTACTATGAATACAAAGCAGATGGAATCGGATCTACAGATGCTATCAAAGGAACTTACCTTGATAACTACAAACAGATCTGGGATTTATACACAACAGATTCTACTTGCGAAGGCTCTATGTTAGCAAGCAAGACTGGTGATGATGCAACAGCTGAATTTGGCTTAGGCGAAGCTGTATTCTATCAGAATGGTACATGGGCATACAATGATATTATCAATGCTGGTGTATTAACAGATGATGACCTTGGAATGATGCCTATCTACATCGGAGCTGATGGAGAAGAGAATCAGGGACTTTGTACAGGATCTGAGAACTACTGGTGTATTAATGCTAATGCTTCTGAAGAAAACATCAAAGCAACAGAAGATTTCTTGAGCTGGGTTATTACAAGTGACACAGGACGTGACGTTGTTGCTAACCAGATGGGCTTCACAACACCATTTGATACATTTGATGATGGATATCAGGCAAGCAATGCATTCATGGATGCAGCTAACCAGTACATTGCAGATGGTAAGACTTCTGTAGCTTGGTGCTTTACAACAATGCCTTCTGAGGCTTGGAAAGATGGCGTAGGTTCTGCATTAACAGCTTATGCTGCTGGAACAGGTTCCTGGGATGATGTTGTAACTGCATTCGTTGATGGCTGGGCTTCTGAGTACGCAGCAGCAAACGAGTAAGACTTATCACATATAATCAGAACAATATGTGAAAAAAGGGCGGGCGGATATCGCCTGCCCTTTATAAAGGGAAAGGAAAAATATTATGAACAAATCAATTAAAAAATATTTTCCTCTTTTTGCACTTCCAACGTTAGTTGCATTTACAATTGGTTTTATAATTCCTTTTGCTATGGGTATCTATCTTTCTTTTTGTAAATTCACAACTGTTACGGATGCAAAGTTTGTAGGACTATCTAACTATACCAAAATCTTTGGAGATGAGACATTTGTTCACTCATTATGGTATACAGCACTCTTTACAATTGTTTCTGTGCTTGCCATTAACTTTTTTGCATTCGTAATTGCGATGCTTTTAACAAAGGGTATTAGAGGAACAAATGCGTTCCGTACCATTTTCTTCATGCCGAACCTGATTGGTGGTATTGTATTAGGATATATCTGGCAGTTGATTTTCAATGGTATTCTCGCAAATTACAGCAGAACATTGGTATATAATGAAAAATATGGTTTCTGGGGTATGATTATCCTGATGTGCTGGCAGCAGATAGGTTATATGATGATTATCTATATCGCAGGTATCCAGAATATTCCTGGAGATTTGATTGAAGCTGCAGAAATCGACGGGGCAACTTCCTGGCAGGTACTTAAAAATGTAACCTTACCGATGGTAATGCCATCTATTACCGTATGTACATTTTTAACACTGACCAACGGATTTAAATTATTCGACCAGAACTTAGCATTGACAGCAGGTGAACCTGCAAAGAGATCACAGCTTTTAGCATTGAACATCTATGATACTTTCTATGGTAGAAACGGATGGGAAGGCGTTGGTCAGGCAAAAGCAGTTGTATTCTTTATTCTGGTAGCAATAATTGCACTTGGACAGAACTATCTGACCAGACGTAAGGAGGTGCAGCAGTAATGAGTAATGTAAGAAAAGCAAAACATGGCTGGATTTTTACCATTATATTTACTATTTTAAGTGTACTGTGGGTACTTCCAATTGTAATCGTATTTATGAACTCCTTTAAATTAAAGGCATATATTAACCGATTCCCGTTCCAGTTAGGACCGTTTAAAATGACTGACGGATGGGACAGATTTGTTGCCGGAGTACAGAAGGCATTTGTTGGATTAACCAACTATGCAGAAGGTATCCGCAAGATTAACTTCTTTAATGCGTTTGGAACATCATTATTTATCACAGTATGTTCTGTTGCAGTAATTATTCTCTGCACATCTATGTGTGCATGGTATATCATCCGCGTGAATGATAAGTTTTCAAAAGGTTTATATTGCCTTTGCCTGTTTTCCATGATTGTACCTTTCCAGATGGTAATGTTTACATTATCCAAGCTGTCCAATATGTTACATCTTGGAAATCCGGTTGGAATCATTTTAGTATATCTTGGATTTGGAGCAGGACTTGCGGTATTCATGTTTACCGGCTTTGTAAAGAGTATCCCGCTTGAAATCGAAGAAGCAGCAATGATTGATGGATGCAGCCCGATTCAGACATATTTCCAGGTTGTATTCCCGATTTTAAAGCCTACGGCAATTACAGTTGCAATTCTTCAGGTAATGTGGATCTGGAATGACTACCTTCTTCCATATCTGGTACTTGATATCAGAAAATGGAAAACGATTCCGATTGCAATTCAGTATTTGAAAGGTGGATATGGCTCTATCGACTGGGGCGCAATGATGGCTATGCTGGTACTGGCAATTCTTCCAATTATCATTTTCTATGGAATCTGTCAGAAATATATTATCGAAGGCGTTGTTGCAGGAGCTGTAAAAGGTTAAGCATTTATATAATAAGTATTTCGCTATAGATATAGTGTAAAGGCAGGACAAAACATGACAATAAAAGATATTGCAAAAGAATCCGGGTATTCAGTAAGTACTGTGTCAAGGGTTCTGAATAACAGGGATGATGTGAGTCCGGAAGCAGAAAAGAAGATTCGGCGGATTGTTGCAGAACACAATTTTGTTCCAAATGGAAATGCGAAGCATTTGAAACAGATTGCGTCTAAAACCATCTGCGTACTGATAAAAGGTACGTCGAATATGGTTTTTTCAGGGATAGCAGAAGAAATCCAGACGATTGTAAATAAGACTAGTTATACATTGAATATGATATATCTGGATGAAGAAGAAAATGAAGTAGAACAGGCAATTATTCAGTGTCGTGAAAGAAAACCTCTGGGGATTTTATTCCTCGGAGGTAATCCTGCATTTTTCAGGGAAAAGTTTCATGAAGTAAAAGTTCCATCGGTATTAGTGTCTACAGCAGGAAAAGATCTTGGCTTTCCGAACCTGTCCAGTGTAGCAACAGATGATGTGGAAGCGGCGAAATGTGCCATGAATTATCTGGTGAATCAGGGGCATGTTCATATTGGGGTAATTGGAGGAAATTTAAGTTCCTCTTATGTCAGTGAACAGCGTTATATCGGGTGCGAGAAATGCTTTGGTGAAAAGGGAAGAATATTTGATTACGATAAATATTTTGTGAAAGCAAGATTTGACTTTGGAAGTGCATATCGGGCTACGGAAAAGCTTTTGGAGAAGGCAAAGGATGTGACTGCTATATTTGCGATGAGTGATGTCATGGCAATTGGAGCAATTCGTGCGATACGAGACAGAGGTCTGTTGGTACCGGATGATATTTCCGTTGTGGGGTTTGACGGAATACCAATGGCGGATTACTATAATCCAAAGCTGACCACTATAAGACAGCGGTACCAGACGATGGCACAACGCAGTCTTGAAATACTATTTCGTACAATTGACTTGAAAACCAAGGCAGTACATGAGATAATACCTTTTGAACTTGCACTGGGGGAAAGTGTTCGTGAGATAGGAAAATAATCTAGTTTGCAGGAGGAATTTAATTATGAGAACAAGTGGGATATTAATGCATATATCTTCACTTCCGTCACCATACGGAATTGGTACAATGGGAAAGGAAGCCAGAAAATTTGTAGACTTTTTGGATAAAGCAGGACAGACTTACTGGCAGATATTACCGATATGCCCAACCAGTTATGGAGATTCTCCGTATCAGTCATTTTCAAGCTTTGCGGGGAATCCATATTTTATTGACTTAGATTATCTTTGTAAGGATAAGTTACTGACAAAAAAGGAATGTTTAAGCTATGAATGGGGAGAAAATCCGGAATTTGTAGAGTATGGAACACTTTATGAAAACCGTTTTCCTTTATTGAAAAAAGCATATCAGCGCTTTAAAAAAGCATTACCGGATGATTTTGCGGACTTTTGTGAGAAAAACAGTGACTGGTTAGAGGACTATGCACTGTTTATGGCATTGAAGGATGCAAATGGCGGGGTTGCATGGTTTGAATGGAAGAAAGATTTAAAACTCCGCAAACCATCAGCAATTGAAAATGCGAAAGAAGAATTTGCAGATGATGTTGAATTCTGGAAAATGCTGCAGTATCTGTTCTTCAAACAGTGGACAGAGCTGAAAGCATATGCTAATGAAAAAGGCATTCAGATTATCGGTGATGTACCTATTTATGTTGCTGGTGACAGCGCAGATGTATGGGCAAATCCGGGACAGTTCTATTTAGATGAGAACCTGGATCCGATTGATGTATCCGGATGTCCTCCAGATGCATTCTCCGATGATGGACAGTTATGGGGTAACCCGTTATTCCGTTGGGATGCTATGAAGAAGGATGGTTATACCTGGTGGACAAAACGTATCAAAGCAATGTCTGAATTGTATGATGTTGTTCGTATTGACCACTTCAGAGGTTTTGATTCATATTACGCAATTCCTGCAAAGGATAAGACAGCAAGAAATGGAGAGTGGAGAGAAGGTCCTGGTATGGACCTGTTCAATGCTCTGGAAAAGAAACTTGGCAGATTAAATATTATTGTAGAAGATCTGGGTTATTTAACACCGTCCGTAAAACAGTTGTTAAAGGATACCGGTTTCCCTGGAATGAAGTTAATCCAGTTTGCTTTTGACAGCAGAGAAGAGAGTGATTACCTTCCACATACATATCAAAAGAATTGTGTTGTTTATACTGGAACTCATGATAATGATACCATTATGGGATGGTTCAAGACGGCTCCAAAGGAAAGCGTTAAATATGCCAAAGAATATTTAAGATTAAACAAAGAAGAAGGATATAACTGGGGCACCATGAAAGCAGTATGGGGCTGTGTTGGTGATATGGCTATTGTTCCGATGCAGGATATTCTTGGAATTGGCAGTGAAGGACGTATGAATACACCATCTACACTTGGCATGAACTGGAAATGGCGTGCAGTAGATGGACAGATTACTTCGGCACTTGCAAAGAAAGTCTGCAAAAATATGGAAATCTACTGTAGAAAGAGAAAAACAAAAGAAGAGCTGGAAGCTTTAGAAACAGCAGAATAAAATGTATCATTTTATAGTAAACAATACCTCGGGAGGCGGCAGGTCCAAACGGGTCTGGGAGGAACTGCAGAATTACCTTCTGGAGCATGAAATAAGGTATAAAGCACATTTTACAGAGTATGAGGGCCATGCGAAGAAGCTTGCAGACCGTGTATGTGATATTGATAGAGAAAAAGTGTATCTTATTGTGGTCGGTGGTGATGGTACGTTAAATGAAGTACTGAACGGGATGCATGATTTTGAAAAAATCCGGTTTGGCTACATACCGACCGGCTCCGGGAATGATTTCGCAAGAGGTATGAAAATCAATGGAACACCTACAGAAAATTTAGAGCGGATACTTCAGGCGGAAGAGACAACGCCGATTGACTTAGGTTGTGTCAGCTGGGTGGAAGAAGGACAGAAGGAACAGAAGATTTTTGCAATTAGTTCCGGTCTTGGACTGGATGCGGATGTATGTAAACAGGCACTGCATTCCGGATTAAAGAAAGCATTAAATAAACTGGGACTTGGTTCATTAACCTACGTCTGTCTTACGATAAAATCCCTGTTTACCATGCCGACAGCAGAGGCGAAGATAGTATTTGATGATGAAGTGGAAGAGCCGATTTCCCGGATGATTTTTATTGCTGGAATGAATCAGTATTGTGAAGGCGGCGGAGTGCCGATGGCTCCGGATGCAGTGGCTACGGACGGAGAATTTTCGGTCTGCTGTGGCTATGGAGTGGCAAGGTGGCGTACCTTTTTTCTGCTGCCATTTCTGGTAAAGGGAAAACATACAGGATTTAAGTGCTTTGATATCCATAATTGCAGAAAATTCAGCGTGGATTTGGAAAAACCAATGGTATTGCATGCTGACGGAGAATATTGTGGGGATGTGACGCACGCAGAGTTTAGATGTCTTTCTGGAAAACTGAATATTTTGTTATAAAGGTGACTTCCTCCTGCATATACATATAACAGTATAGGCAGGAGGAATTTATATGGAAAATTTTAATACAGGCACTTATGATATGTATAAAGATATCAGTGCAAGGACAAATGGGGAAATTTACATAGGTGTGATTGGAGCTGTGCGGACCGGAAAGTCATCTTTTATCAAACGTTTCATGGAGCTGATGGTACTTCCGTTTATGGAGGATGAAAACAGCCGCCAGCGTGCGGTGGATGAAATGCCACAGGCGGCCCAGGGGAAAACCATTATGACAACAGAGCCGAAGTTTATTCCAAAAGATGCTGCAAAAATCCGGCTTGGCGAAGATGCCGAAGTAAAAGTGAGGCTGATTGACTGTGTGGGTTATATGGTAGAGGGTGCCACCGGACATCTGGAAAATGGTGTGGAGCGAATGGTAAAGACGCCTTGGTTTGAAGAGGAAATTCCTTTTACAAAGGCAGCAGAGGTCGGGACCAGAAAGGTTATTAATGACCATGCAACCATTGGAATTGTAGTAACTGCAGATGGCAGTTTCACAGATATCCCGCGGGAGAATTATGTGAAAGGTGAGGAAGAAACCATAAAAGAGCTGCAGAGAATCGGAAAACCCTTTGTTATGGTACTGAATTCCGTAAAACCATACAGCGAGGAAACGGCACAACTGGCAAAAGAATTAGAAGAAAAATATGAAGTCAGTGTATTTCCACTGAATTGTGAGCAGCTTCGAAAAGAAGATGTCTATGCAGTGCTGAAGGGTATCCTCTATGAATTCCCGGTGGTGAAGATGAATTTCTTTCTTCCGAAATGGGTAGAAATGTTGGAAATGAGTCATCCAATCAAAGAAAATGTGGTTGCAAATGCTGGAAAAATGCTGTCGGAAGTAACTCTGATTAAAGATTTGATGGATTACAAGATGGCTCCGGAGGGAGATTACATTTCCAATATGATGATGCAGGCGGTGAATCTGGAAAATGGCACAGCAGATATCCGGCTGGATATTGCAGATCAGTATTATTATGAAAATATCAGTGAACTGACCGGAACAGAAGTGACTGGGGAATACCAGCTTATTTCCATGATAAAAGAGCTTTCTGAGAAACGTAAGGAATATGAGAAGGTAGCGGATGCGGTACAATCGGTAGAAATGAAAGGATATGGAGTGGTGAGTCCGAAGCTTTCAGATATTAAAATGGATGATCCGGTGCTGATTAAACATGGCAATAAGTTTGGTGTAAAAATCAAGGCAGTAGCACCGTCTGTTCATATGATCCGGGCAAATATTGAAACGGAGATTGCACCGATTGTAGGAAGTGAAGAGCAGGCAAACGACCTGATTCATTATATCAAAGAGGGACAGAGCACAGAAGATGGAGTCTGGGGAACCAGCATTTTTGGAAAATCCATTGGAGAACTGATGGAAGACGGTATCCGCAGCAAGATTGGCATGATGGATGATGAAAGCCAGATGAAACTGCAGGATACCATGCAGAAAGTTGTAAATGATAATAATGGCGGATTAGTCTGTATTATTATTTAAGGATGCAAGCCGGTAATCCCGGGGCGATATTCCTTTCAGCTTATGGAACGTCTTGGAAAAATGCAGCCCATTGTCAAAGCCTACGGAATTAGCTACAGCAGTAATGGATAGGCTGGAGTGTTCTAAGAGATAGCATGCCTGTTTTAAACGAAACTGGGTCAGATAATTTTTCGGCGACTGACCCAGTATGGTTTCAAAAGAGCGGTACAGATGGCTCCGGCTTACGCCTACATAATCAGCAATATCTTCTACGTGAATCGGGTAGGAATAGTTGGCGGAAATATAGGCAATTCCTTTCTGGACATAGTTGCTGGAACTGTTATACTGTTCATTATTGCTGGCATGTTTCATAAAAAGAGCCAGCGTCTGATAGAGCCGTCCGGTCATTTCTACAGAATCCATGAAATCATTTCCGCAGGCTTCATAGATACCGAGAAGGTGTTCCCGGATGGATTCGGAAAGCGGCGTCTGGTGAATCAGTGGAAACTCCCTGGAAAAATCTGTGGCATTCAAAATAATGGCAGCGTCACTGCCATTAAAGCCTACCCAGGCATATTCCCACGGGTCTTTTTCGTCTGCATAATAGGTGATTTCGGTCTGAGGGTAGACAAGGAAGGTATCTCCGGTGGAAAGGGCATAAACTTTACCACCAACAGAATAATATCCTTTGCCGGATAGAATGTGATGAATCAGATAATGGTCACGGATTCCCGGTCCCCACTGGTAAAGAGGTTCACATTTCTGGAAACCGACATTATAGACGGAAAGGGAAACCAGTTCTTTTTTATTTACTTTATAAGAATTCTTATATTTTGGGTCCATCGTATGCCTCCCTTCTGGAATTTGCAGATAGATTATAGATATATTATAGAGGCTGTCCTTTGCAGATGCAACAAAAATACATATTGTTTATACAATAGATACTGTTCAAATACAGGAATATAAGGTATACTATTATTTGTAAGGAACACGAAAATACATATTTTAGTACAAAGGAGTGGAGAATATGTCTATTTTAGTTACAGGTGGAGCAGGTTATATCGGAAGTCATACCTGCGTGGAATTACAGCAGGCAGGCTATGACGTAGTAGTGCTGGATAATTTGTCCAATGCCAGCGAAAAATCATTGGAGCGTGTAAAAGCGCTTACTGGAAAAGAAGTTACATTTTACCGTGGAGATATATTAGACCGTGATATCTTAAATGAAATCATGGAAAAAGAGAAGATTGACTGCTGCATTCATTTTGCAGGATTAAAAGCAGTTGGAGAATCTGTGGTAAAGCCATGGGAATATTATAATAACAACATTGCAGGAACATTGACTTTAGTAGATGTGATGCGCCAGCACGGCTGCAAGAATATTATCTTTTCTTCCTCCGCGACCGTATATGGTGATCCGGCACAGATTCCAATCACAGAGGAATGCCCGAAGGGACAGTGTACCAATCCATATGGCTGGACGAAATCCATGTTAGAGCAGATTCTTATGGATATGCAGAAAGCTGATCCGGAATGGAATGTTATCTTATTAAGATATTTTAACCCAATCGGAGCACATCAGAGCGGAACTATGGGAGAAAACCCGAATGGAATTCCGAACAATCTGATGCCATATATTACCCAGGTGGCAGTTGGAAAGTTAAAAGAGCTTGGCGTATTTGGAAATGATTATGATACACCGGACGGAACCGGGGTAAGAGACTACATTCATGTAGTAGACCTGGCAAAGGGACATGTAAAGGCATTAAAGAAGATTGAGGAAAATGCCGGATTAAGTATTTACAATCTTGGTACCGGACATGGTTATAGTGTACTTGATATTGTAAAGAATTTTGAAGAAGCAACAGGCGTAAAGATTCCTTATTCCATTAAGCCACGTCGTGCCGGCGACATTGCGACCTGTTATTGCGACCCTTCAAAGGCAGAGCGGGAGCTTGGCTGGAAAGCAGAGTTTGGCATTCGTGAAATGTGTGCCGATTCCTGGAGATGGCAGAAGAATAATCCGAATGGATATGAGGACTAGAAAGAAGCTGAAGAAAAAAATTGCAAAAAAATTAAAAAAGTGCTTGCAATTTAGAGGGCGTCGTGTTATAGTATCACTTGTCCGGTTCATTGGTCAAGCGGTTAAGACGCCGCCCTCTCACGGCGGAAACAGGGGTTCGATTCCCCTATGAACTGCTCACTATTAATAATTTAATAGCCCAACCCATAGAAGATGCTGAAAGCCAGATAATGGTTTTACAGCATTTTTTATTTACGCGAGTAGCGAGAAAAATCGCATGCTTGCATGCATATTTGGCAAGCACTGCGATAACTCGAGAAACTCTCAAAGTGTGTTTATACTATTTTGCGTAAAAATTCGAATTGCAATAATTAACTAAAATTTACGAAAATATCTCTTCCAAATCAGCATTTGTTATGTTATAATTTACTATGTTTCTGGTAATAAACAAGGAAAAAATAAGCAAATCTAACAAATGTATGATGGAGGGTGACATGAAGAGAAGAGGAAAAGCATTGGGGATGGCATTGCTGCTTATCATGATGACTGTTTTTTCAGTAGTCTCAGATGCGGCAATGGTAAAGGCTGACGAACTTTTGATTAAGCTGCATTACCACAGAGCAGACGACAATTACGATGGATGGGATGTCTGGATGTGGGGAGAAGGTGCGGATGGTGCAGCTTATGAACTGGCAGAGGAAGATGGTGACCATGTGGCAACCATGGAAGTAACACCGGGTACAACCTCTGTGGGATTTATTGTGCGTACAGCAGACTGGACCAAGGATGTTGATGAAGACCAGTTCATTGATATTTCTGAGATGGTATCCGGCACTGTGGATATTTATGTGGAGTCCGGTGTGAAAGGATATACCAAAGAATATGGTGATGATGCTGTAACCGGAACTAAATTATCCGGAGCCAAATATGATGGGGAAGGCGCAGTAACCGTTCAGATGACCGGAGCAGTTGAAGGGGATCTGATGCAGGCATTTTCCATTAAGAGTGCCGATGGTGTGGCGGTTACTATCAAAGAAGTAACACAAGATGATGATTTCGTATATCAGGTAGTTGTGGAAGAACCATTAGATGCTTATAAGAGCTATCAGATTACATACGAAGGAACTGAATATAAAGTAGTGATGCCGAGCGTATATTCCACCAAAGAATTTGAAGAAGAATATACTTATGACGGAGATGACCTTGGTGCAACCTGGACAAAAGACAGCACAGCGTTCCGTCTCTGGGCACCAACCGCACAGGCTGTTTCTGTAAATCTCTATGAATCAGGAACAGAAGGAACCGATGATTTAATCGAATCCATTCCAATGACTGCAGATATAAACGGAACCTGGGTGGCATCAAAGGATGGAGATTTAAATGGTACCTATTATACTTATACCGTTACCATTAATGGTGAGGAAAAAGAAGCCAATGACCCATATGCAAGAACCACAGGTGTCAACGGAAAACGTGCCATGATAATTGATTTGGAATCCACCAATCCAGAAGGGTGGGACAGTGACAGTAACCCACATGCCGGAGAGGGTATTAATGATGCTGTTATTTATGAAATGCATATCCGTGACGTCTCTTCAGATTCCAGTTCCGGAATTGAAAACGTTGGAAAATATTTAGGACTGACAGAGACCGGAACCACAACTGAAAATGGTGTTCCGACCGGACTTGACCATATCAAGGATTTGGGAATCACACATTTACATTTACTTCCGTTTTATGATTATGGTTCCGTAGATGAAACAAAGCTGGATACACCGCAATTTAACTGGGGATATGATCCGGTCAACTACAACGTACCGGAAGGCTCTTATTCCACGGATCCATATCATGGAGAAGTCCGGGTGAAAGAAGCTAAAGAAATGGTAAAGACGTTACATGATAATGATATCAGTGTCGTTATGGACGTGGTTTACAATCATGTATACAATGCAGGAGAATTCTGTTTTAACGTAATTGTGCCGGAGTATTTCTCGAGAGTAAATGATAATGGGACTTATTCTAATGGTTCCGGCTGTGGAAATGACACCGCATCCGAGCGTTCCATGGTGAAGAAATATATTGTGGACTCAGTAAAATACTGGGCAGATGAATATCATATTGATGGCTTCCGTTTTGACCTGGTAGGACTTTTGGATACGGAAACCATGAACGAGGTTATCGAGGAAGTGCACAAAGACCACCCGGATGTTATTTTCTACGGAGAAGGATGGTCGATGCAGACAAGCCTTACCAAAGAAGGATATTCCATGACAACACAGACCAATTCCACGGAAGTACCGGAAATGGCTTTTTTCAGTGATACGTTAAGAGATTTGTTAAAAGGAAATACATTTTCAACTACAGAAAAAGGTTTTGTATCCGGAGCAAATGGCAAAGAGAAGACCTTACAAAAATGCTTTATGGGATTATCGCCTGAATGGTGTACTACACCTTCCCAGTCCATTAACTACGCATCCTGTCACGATAATCTTTCCCTGATGGATCGTATTATCCGTTCTACTCCGGAAGCTTCCGTGGAGGAGCGAATCCGCATGAACAATCTTGCAGCAGCCATTTATATGACGGCAGAGGGTGTTCCGTTTATGCAGGCAGGAGAAGAATTCTTAAGAAGCAAAGTGAAAGCAGATGGTGGTCTTGATGAAAACAGCTATGCCTCACCAGATTCAGTAAACAGCTTAAAATGGAGCAATCTGGAAGATGAACAGTATCAGAATGTTTACCAGTATTATAAAGGACTGATTGCATTCCGTAAGGCACATCCGGTGCTTCGCCTTGACAATGCAGAGGATGTAAAAGCACATGTGACTCCGGTAGAAGATTTAGATGATAATGTAGTAGCGTTTGCAATTACTGGTGATGTTGACGGAGAGACAGCAGATGGAATGTATGTGATCTTCAATGCCAATAATGAGAAAAAAGAAGTAACTCTTCCGGAAGGAAACTGGAATGTATGCATTAATGATACCTTAGCAGGAACAGATACGATTGAAACAATTTCTGGAACAGCAGAAGTAGCTCCGGTTTCTGCATTGATTTTAGTAAAAGGTGATGGAAACGGCAGCACAGCAGTAGTATCTGCAGGAACATTACCAGCATGGATGGCATATGTATTTACAATTCTGGTTGCCGTAGTGATTGGAGCATGTTCTGTCTGGTCACAGAAAAAGGCAGGAAAAGCCGGCAGAAAGTAGATAATTTGGAAATAAAATCTTGCAATTTAAGAAAATAGTGCTATAATAATACAGTACATGATGATTTAGGCTTTGAGAGTGGGCGTTGCGTCCACTCTCAATTCATGTTTAGAACAAAATTTAGACAGATGGAAAGGTGGTTACATGTCCAGAAAAGAAATTTATGAACAGAAGACAGAAAGCTTCATTCAGCCAATCGTTGATAAGTATCATTTTGAACTGGTAGATGTGGAATATGTCAAGGAAGGTTCCGACTGGTACTTACGGGCTTACATTGATAAGGAAGGCGGAATTACCGTCAATGACTGTGAAATGGTAGCACGGGAAATGAATGAGATTCTGGATCGGGAAGATTATGTGGAAGACTCTTATATTTTTGAAGTGAGTTCGCCGGGACTTGGCAGACCGTTGAAGAAAGAAAAGGACTATGTCCGTTCTATGGGAAAAGAAGTGGAGATACGTCTGTATCGTGCCATAGATCATGAAAAGGAATTTTGTGGAGTCTTAAGTGCATATGATGAGAATACCGTAACAATTGAAGACGAATCTTATGGACAGAAGGTATTTGATAAGAAGGATATTGCATTAATCCGTCTTGCCATCGATTTTTAATCATTAACATAGCATACAACTTAGAAAATAAGTATATAGGAGGATAAAGAAATGAATAACGAGTTGTTGGAAGCATTGACAATACTGGAGCAGGAAAAAAATATCAGCAAAGAGACTTTACTTGAGGCAATTGAGAATTCTCTGCTGACTGCATGCAAAAACCATTTTGGAAAGGCAGATAATATTAAAGTAAATATTGACCCGGAAACATGCGAGTTCCATGTGCTTGCTGAGAAGACCGTAGTGGAAAAAGTAGAAGATGATGTAACAGAAATCAGCCTTGCAAATGCACGCATGATTGATTCTAAGTACAATCTTGGTGATGTGGTAAATGTAGAAGTTAAATCCAAAGAATTTGGACGTATTGCAACACAGAATGCAAAGAACGTAATTTTACAGAAGATTCGTGAGGAAGAAAGAAAAGCAATTTACAGCGAATATTATAGCATGGAAAAAGACGTTGTAACCGGAATTGTACAGAGATATGTTGGAAAAAATATTTCCATTAATCTTGGTAAAGCAGATGCCATTCTTACTGAAAATGAGCAGGTAAAGGGTGAAGTATTCAAACCGACCGAACGTATCAAGGTATATATCCTGGAAGTAAAATCTACACCAAAGGGACCTAAGATTATGGTTTCAAGAACTCATCCGGAATTAGTAAAACGTCTGTTTGAAGCAGAAGTTACTGAAGTAAAAGATGGTATTGTAGAGATTAAGAGTATTGCCCGTGAAGCAGGAAGCAGAACAAAGATTGCTGTTTACTCCAATGACCCTGATGTAGATCCGGTAGGAGCATGTGTAGGTATGAACGGAGCCAGGGTAAATGCTATCGTAAGTGAATTACGCGGTGAGAAAATTGATATCATTAACTGGAATGAGAATCCTGCTATGTTAATCGAGAACGCATTAAGCCCAGCAAAAGTTATTTCCGTAATCGCAGATGGCGAAGAGAAGAGCGCAAAGGTTGTTGTTCCGGATTATCAGTTATCCCTTGCTATCGGTAAAGAAGGACAGAATGCAAGACTTGCTGCAAGACTGACCGGATTCAAGATTGATATCAAGAGTGAGACACAGGCAAGAGAGTCCGGTGAATTCATGGATTATGAAAATGATTACGAGGACTATGATGAGGAGTATGAAGAGGGTTATGAGGAAGGTTATGAAGAAGAAAACGCAGGAGATGGTGAGTTCATAGATGGCAACGAATAAGAAGATTCCTATGCGGAAATGTGTAGGATGCCAGGAAATGAAAAGCAAGAAAGAACTGATTCGGATTATTCATACGCCGGAAGATGAACTTGTAGTGGACTCCACTGGAAGGAAGAATGGAAGAGGCGCATATATCTGTCCGAATATGGATTGCTTTTTGGCAGCAAAAAAGACAAAGGGCTTGGAAAGATCTTTGAAAATGGCGATTCCGGAAGAAATATATGAGGAGTTGCAAAAGGAGATGCAGAATATTGAAACAAGATAAGGTGTTATCCATGCTTGGACTTTCTGCCAAGGCAGGAAATGTTGCAAGCGGAGAATTTTCAACAGAGAAAGCGGTAAAAGAAGGAAAGGCTCATCTGGTCATTGTCGCAGGAGATGCTTCAGATAATACGAAGAAACATTTCCGTGATATGTGCAGCTTTTATGAAGTGCCATTTTATGCTTATGCTGATAAGGAGAGTCTCGGACATCATATTGGAAAAGAATTTCGGGCATCATTGGCAGTTACCAACGAAGGTCTTGCCAAAGCCGTCATAAAGCAATTGAAACTGTTAACAACTGAATAACGGAGGTAGTTATATATGTCAAAACTCAGAGTATATGAACTCGCAAAAGAATTAAATATAAAGCCGCAGGATGTTTTGGATTCCTTAAAAGGAACCCAGTATGAAGTAAAGACATCCAGCAATAGTATAGATGAAGATGCACAGAAGCTGGTGCGTTCTAAAGTAAACGGAGCAGCAAAACCGGCAGTAAAGCCAGCAGCAGAGACAAAGCCGGCAGGCGAAGCAAAAGCTGCAACAGAAGCAAAGCCAGCAGGTGAAACAAAAGCTGCAGGCGAGGCAAAATCAACAGAGGCACCGGCTCGACCGAAGAAAAAAGCAAGTATTTCTGCTGTATTTAACCCACAGAACAGCAAGACCAATCCGGGAAGCAGACGTCAGGCTTATCACACCAATGCCAAGACCGGAGAAACAAGAAGACCGGCACCGGCTGCAAGACCAGCTCAGCCTGCAAAACCGGCAGCACCAAAGCCTGCAGAAGTAAAAACTGCAGAAGTTAAGCCGGCAGAGGTAAAAGCAACAGAAGTTAAGGCTGCAGAAGTAAAACCAGCAGAAACGAAAACTGCAGAAGTAAAGACTACGGAAACAAAAACTGTTCAGGAGAAACCGGTAGTGAAAACAGAAGAGAAGAAGACGGAGACAAGAAACTTTAACAATAACCGTCAGCAGGGAGACAGACCATACAACAATAACCGTCCACAGGGAGACAGACCGTATAATAACAACCGCCCACAGGGAGACAGACCGTATAATAACCGTCAGCAGGGAGACAGACCGTACAACAATAACCGCCCGCAGGGGGACAGACCATATAATAACCGTCAGCAGGGAGACAGACCGTATAATAACAACCGCCCGCAGGGAGACAGACCGTACAATAACAACCGCCCGCAGGGAGACAGACCGTACAACAATAACCGCCCACAGGGAGACAGACCATACAATAATAACCGTCCACAAGGCGACAGAAATGGAAGAGGCGGAAGAAATGGTGGAAGATTCGATCAGGAATTAAACCGTTTCAATAAAGAAGCTATCCAGGCAGGTCCGGATGATTTAAGAAAAGAAAGCCGTGAAAACCGTGACCGTGACAATACCCGTAAGAAACAGGTGCAGGAGCACGATAAGTTAGGAAGCAAGAAACAGGAAAGATATGTAAATCTTGAGAAAAACGGCGGTAAGAAGAAACGTCCTGCACAGCCGAAACCAAAGGAAGAAGATACCATCCGCAGCGTATCCCTGCCGGAGCGTATGACGATTAAGGAACTGGCAGATAAGATGAAGGTTCAGGCTTCTGAAATCATCAAGAAGCTCTTTATGAAGGGACAGATGGTTACCGTAAATCAGGAAATCGACTATGACAGTGCAGAAGAAATTGCACTGGAATTTAACTGTATTGCAGAGCCGGAAGAAAAGGTAGACGTAATTGCAGAGCTTTTAAAAGAGGATGAAGAAAGAGAAGAAGATTTAGTTCCAAGACCACCTGTTGTCTGTGTAATGGGTCACGTTGACCATGGTAAAACATCCCTTCTGGATGCAATCCGTAATACACATGTAACAGACCGTGAGGCTGGTGGTATCACACAGCATATCGGAGCATATGTGGTAAGTATCAACGGACAGAAGATTACCTTCTTAGATACACCGGGACATGAAGCATTTACCGCAATGCGTCTGCGTGGAGCAAAATCTACCGACATCGCAATTCTTGTAGTTGCAGCAGATGATGGTGTCATGCCACAGACTGTAGAAGCAATTAACCATGCTAAAGCAGCCGGAATTGAAATCGTAGTAGCAATCAATAAGATTGATAAGCCAAATGCCAATATCGACCGAGTAAAACAGGAGTTATCCGAATATGAACTGATTCCGGAAGACTGGGGTGGAAGCACCATCTTTGTACCGGTATCTGCTCATACCCACGAAGGTATTGACCAGTTATTGGAAATGTTATTATTAACAGCAGAAGTCAGCGAATTAAAGGCAAATCCAAAACGTAAAGCCCGTGGTGTTATCATTGAGGCACAGCTGGATAAAGGAAGAGGAGCTGTAGCAACTGTTTTAGTACAGAAGGGAACCCTTACAGTTGGTGAGCCGATTGCCTGTGGTAGTGCATATGGTAAAGTGCGTGCCATGATTGACGATAAGGGAAGAAGAGTAAAAGAAGCCGGACCATCCATGCCGGTAGAGATTTTAGGACTTTCCAGTGTACCGGATGCAGGAGAAACATTCGTAGCATGTGACAGTGAAAAAGATGCAAGAAACTTTGCAGAGACATATATTTCCGAAGGAAAGGCAAAACTGTTAGAGGAGACCCGTTCCAGAATGTCTTTAGATGACCTGTTCTCACAGATTCAGTCCGGAGATGTAAAAGAGCTGGATATCATCGTTAAAGCAGACGTCCAGGGTTCTGTAGAAGCCGTAAAACAGAGTCTTGTAAAACTTTCCAACGACGAAGTTGTGGTTAAGATTATCCATGGTGGTGTTGGTGCAATCAACGAATCTGATGTTACTTTAGCATCTGCATCTAACGCAATTATCATTGGATTTAACGTAAGACCGGACCCTACAGCAAAGGTTACTGCTGAAAATGAAGGTGTAGATATCCGTCTTTATAAAGTTATCTATAACGCAATTGAAGACGTAGAAGCTGCTATGAAGGGAATGTTAGATCCTGTATACGAAGAAAAAGTAATCGGCCATGCAGAAGTTCGTCAGATTTTCAAAGCATCCGGTGTTGGTAACATTGCAGGTTCTTATGTATTGGATGGTAACTTTGAGCGTGGATGTAAAGTCCGTATTACCCGTGAGGGAACACAGATATTTGAAGGAAATCTTGCTTCCCTGAAACGTTTCAAGGACGATGTGAAGGAAGTAAAAGCCGGATATGAGTGTGGTCTTGTATTCGAAGGATTTAATGATATTGCAGAACTGGATCAGGTAGAGGCATATAAGATGGTAGAGGTTGCCAGATAATCTGATAGAAGGACAGGAAAATTATGCAAAAAAATAGTATGAAAAATATGCGGATAAATGGAGAAGTTCAAAGAGAACTCTCCAACATTATCCGGAGTGAAGTAAAAGACCCGCGTATTGCGCCGATGACCAGCGTGGTTGCCGTAGAAGTGGCACCGGATTTAAAAACCTGTAAGGCGTATATCAGTGTATTCGGAGACGAAGAAGCTCAGAATAATACAATCAAAGGTCTTAATAGTGCAGAAGGGTATATTCGTCATGCCCTCGCAAAAAGTATCAATTTAAGAAATACTCCGGAGATTCGGTTTATCCTGGATCAGTCCATTGAGTATGGTGTAAACATGTCAAAGAAAATTGATGAGGTGATTGGACAGGAAGAGTCCTAAGCCTCATCCGAAGAGAAAGAGAGCAGGTGTTGCCAATGAAATTAGAGGAACAGCTTTATGATGTGAAGCGTGTAGCAATAGCCGGTCATGTAAAACCTGACGGAGACTGTGTAGGTTCCACGTTAGCAGTATATAACTATATCAGAAAATATCATTCGGAAATGGAAGTGGAACTCCATCTGGAACCGATTCCAAACATTTTCAAATTCCTTGCAAATGCAGATAAAATTGACAGCTCTTATATAGAAAAAGAGCCATACGATTTATTTATTGCATTGGACTGCGGCGATGAGAAACGACTGGGAAATGCAGTGAAATATTTTCATGCAGCAAAACGTACCTTCTGTGTTGACCATCATATCAGCAATCAGAACTTTGCAGATGCAAACTACATTTTCCCGGAGGCAAGTTCAACCTGTGAGCTTGTATATGAACTCATAGATGAAGAGAAGATTACAAAGGAAATTGCAGAATGTATTTATGTGGGAATTGTGCATGATACGGGTGTGTTCCAGTATTCCTGTACTTCCGCAAAGACCATGAACATTGCCGGCAGGCTGATGGAAATGGGAATTGATTTCAGCCGTATCGTGGATAAGACTTATTATGAGAAAACTTACGAGCAGAACCGGATTTTAGGTCAGGCATTGGTGGACAGCCAGCTCTTTTTAGATGGAAAATGCATTGCATCTATCGTAACCAAAGAAGAAATGGAAAAATACCAGGTTCTTCCGAAACATTTAGAAGGAATCGTACAGCAGCTTCGTGCTACCAAAGATGTGGAAGCTGCAATCTTTCTTTACGAAAATGAGGATGGAAGCTTTAAAGCAAGCATGCGTTCCAGTGGTAAGGTAGATGTGGCAGTTATTATGATGTCCTATGGTGGAGGCGGTCATATACGGGCAGCCGGAGCAACCATAGAAGGCAATGCCAAAGAGATTCTTGAGGGAATCGTAAAGGACGTTGAAAAACAGCTTTTGAAATAGACAGGATAACGTATGGACGGAATTATTAATGTAAGAAAAGAAAAAGGATTTACGTCCTTTGACGTAGTTGCAAAGCTGCGTGGAATTTTAAAAATGAAAAAGATTGGACATACAGGTACGCTTGATCCGGATGCGGAGGGCGTACTTCCTGTATGTATAGGAAAAGCAACCAGAGTCTGTGACCTTTTAACTGATAAGGACAAGGTATACGAGGCAGTCATGCTTTTGGGAAAAGAAACGGATACCCAGGATATGACAGGAACCATATTAAAGGAATCCGAGGTAAATCTTTCCATAGAAGAAGTAAAGCAGTGTATTGAAAGCTTTGTGGGAGAATATGCACAGATTCCGCCGATGTATTCTGCACTGAAGGTCAATGGAAAGAAATTATGTGACTTAGCAAGAGAAGGTGTGGAAGTAGAACGCAAGGCAAGGAAGGTTCAGATATTAGATATTGCAATTTTATCAATCGACTTGCCGCGAGTGACCATGCGGGTGCACTGTTCCAAAGGAACTTATATCCGTACATTGTGCCATGACATCGGAGAAAAATTAGGTTGTGGAGCCTGTATGGAGTACCTGGTACGGACAAGAGTTTCAGATTTTCAAATAGAAGATGCAAAAACACTGCAGGAAATTGAGACAATAATGAAAAGTGGTAAGATAGAAGAGATTTTATATCCCATTGATACCGTATTTAAAAATCTGCCACAGATTCACAGCCGCAAAGATAGTACTGCACTTTTATATAATGGAAATAAGCTGCCGTTGCCTGTGATAGCAGAGGCAGAGACGATAGAGCATACGCTTGCTTCTTTTTATAAAGAAGATGACTGCAAAAAAGTCAGAGTGTATGACAATGCAAATCATTTTGTTGGAATATATGAATACCGTACAGCGGACAGGCTGTTTAAGCCGGTAAAACTTTTCTTTACACAGCAATGAGAAGGAAAAAGACATTTAAGCAGGTATAAAAAATGAAGTATATACATGGAACAACAGAATTTCATATTGAAGAAGAATGCGTGCTTTCCCTTGGCAAATTTGACGGTCTGCACAGAGGACATGAGACTTTATTAGAACATATGATGGAGCAGAAGAATAAAGGCTGTGCAACGGTACTATTTACCTTTGCCATTCCGCCGAGACCGGGCAGGATAAATGAAGTCCAGAAGGTGCTTACGACGAATGAAGAGAAGGTTGCAATCTGTGAAGAGCAGGGCATTGATTATCTGATTGAATATCCTTTTACCAAAGAAGTCATGACCATGGAACCGGAAGCATTTATTGAAATGCTGGCTTCTTCCATGAAAATCCGTGGCATTGTGGTTGGAACAGATTTTCATTTCGGACATAACCGCCGCGGAGATTACCATCTGCTGGAAATATATGCGAAGAAGCTGCATTATGAACTTAAGGTAATAGATAAGGTTCAGTATGAGAATCGGGATATCAGCAGTACCTTTATCCGGGAAGAAGTAGAAAAGGGCAATATGGAAAAAGTAAAATACCTTCTTGGCTATGATTATTTTGTGGAAGGTGTTGTAATACATGGCAGAGAAATGGGCGCGAAGGTACTTGGAATCCCGACCATAAATATCATACCGCCGGAAAACAAACTGCTTCCGCCGTTTGGTGTCTATGTTTGTGATGTTGTAGTAGGGGATAAGACGTATCATGGAATCGCAGATGTTGGATGTAAGCCGACTATCGAAGGGGTTAATCCGGTGGCAGTGGAAACCAATATTTTTGATTTTAATGAGAATCTCTATGGAAAGAAAGTGCGTGTCTGCTTCCGGAGCAGAGAGCGCAGCGAGATGAAGTTTGAATCCTTAGAGGCTTTAAAGCAACAGCTCGAACAGGATATTGCCTATGGCAGATTTTATGTACAGCAGCATTAAATATATGAATTTCGTAAAATTTCGAACAATTGTTACATAATTGTTACATATTTATGTTGACATTATGAAATCACGTTGCTATAATCTTAAAATATGGAGAAGCATATTGATTCGAACAGATGCGGAAATGCAGGGTGCATTTTGCATCGTTACAATGTCAGGAGGCATATTTTTATGAAGAACAATAGAAAGTGGAAGACAACAGCATTTATTCTTACCTGTGGACTTACAGTGGCGCTTGAGGGTGGCGCAGCTGCACAGACATCAGCAGGTTCCGGCTTAAATGCAGGAATATTTGCTACAATGGATTCCTATTATAATACAGATATTGTTGTTTCAGCAACCAATACTGTTACAACGATGGAAGGACAGTCTGAGGATGCTGCAGCAACTGATACAACGGTACCTGCAGATACAGCAGCAACCGATACAGCGGTACCTGTAGATACAACAATCTGTGGATATACCAATCTTGGTATTGCACAGGTTGACAGCAGTTTAAATGTAAGGGAACAGCCGGATACCAATTCTGATATCGTAGGAAAGATGCAGAGTGATGCCGGATGTGAAATTTTAGAGGACGATGGCGAGTGGCTTAAAATTGAATCTGGTCAGGTAACCGGATATGTAAAAGCAGAATATATCATTACCGGAGAGGCAGCTGTAGCAAAAGCCCAGGAAGTAATGAAGACCATTGCAACCGTTACAACACAGACTTTAAATGTACGTGCTGAGATGAATACCGATTGTACCAAACTGGCATTGATGCCGGAAGGAGAAGAATTAGAGGTTTTAAATCAGTATGATGGCTGGGTGGAAGTAGACTTAGATGGTGATGTAGGATATGCAAGCACCGACTATGTAGAGATTTCACAGCAGCTGCCAAAGGCACAGACCATGACAGAATTAAAATATGGTCAGGGTGTTTCAGATACAAGAGTATCACTGGTGGCTTATGCAACACAGTTTGTCGGTAATCCATATGTATGGGGCGGAACCAGCCTTACCAGAGGAGCGGACTGTTCCGGATTTGTATTATCCGTATATGCAAATTATGGCGTATATCTGCCACACTCATCCAGAGCACAGGCAGGATGCGGAACCAGAATCAGTGCATCCGAAGCACAGCCGGGAGATTTGTTCTTCTATGGTAGCGGTAAGGGCATCAACCATGTGGCAATCTATATCGGAAATGGTCAGATTGTTCATGCAAGTTCACCTTCTACCGGAATCAAGATTTCCAATGCATATTATCGTTCACCAGTATGTGTTGTCCGTGTATTAGGAAACTAGATAAGGAAACTAACAGAATTTTGTTTACAAATAATAAGTAGTATGTTATATTTGTTAGGTATGATTTAGCCGATATTCGGTAGATGGACACTCCGACCTTTTGCTGATTATCAGGCGATAAGAAAATATAAGGAGGAAACGTAAATGTTATCAAAAGAAAGAAAAGAAGCAATCATCGCAGAATATGGTAAAACTGCTACAGACACAGGTTCACCAGAGGTACAGGTTGCACTTTTAACAGCCAGAATCAATGAGCTGAATGAGCACTTAAAAGTAAATCAGAAGGATCATCATTCCAGAAGAGGACTTTTAAAGATGGTTGGTCAGAGACGTCGTTTACTGGCTTACTTAAAGAAAGTTGATATTGAAAGATATCGTTCTTTAATCGAACGTTTAGGTTTAAGAAAGTAATTTCTTGTAAAAGGAAACCGTATAGAATAGAGCGGAGTTGTCCGCTCTATTTTTCGGTTGCTAGGCTTCCACAGGTTGCCGGATATCCGTAAGGAACTGCAAGTACAGAGTCTTATGGATGACAATGTAAGAACGGCAGAAGGACGATTCCGAGACCACTGATTAGTGCAATTACAGATTGTGTTAATCAGTAGTTTCGGTCGATACACCTCCGGATGGCTGCAAACAGCACCATTTCGGAACTTCTGCCATAATAAGCAGGAATATCCTGTATACAAAAAAGGAGAAATGATATGTACCAGAGTTATTCAATGGAACTTGCCGGAAGAACTCTTACGGTTGATATTAACCGTGTGGGTAAACAGGCAAATGGATGTGCATTCATGCACTACGGTGATACCACTGTATTATCTACTGCAACAGCATCTGAAAAGCCAAGAGACGGAATCGACTTTTTCCCTCTTAGCGTAGAGTTCGAAGAGAAATCTTATGCAGTAGGAAAAATCCCTGGCGGATTTAATAAGAGAGAAGGAAAAGCATCTGAGAATGCAATTCTTACTTCCCGTGTAATTGACAGACCTATGCGTCCGTTATTCCCAAAGGATTATCGTAATGATGTAACATTAAACAACCTCGTTATGAGCGTTGACCCGGAATGCCGTCCGGAAATCGTAGCAATGCTTGGTTCTGCGATTGCAACCTGCATTTCGGACATCCCATTTGACGGACCATGTGCTATGACACAGGTCGGAATGAAAGATGGTGAATTTGTAATCAACCCATCCCAGGAAGTTTGGGACAATGGTGATTTACAGTTGACGGTTGCTTCTACCAGAGAGAAAGTAATCATGATTGAAGCCGGAGCAAATGAGATTCCGGAAGATAAAATGATTGAAGCAATTTACATGGCACACGACATCAACCAGACCATTAATGATTTCATTATGAAACTGGTAAACGAAGTTGGTAAACCAAAACATGAATATACAAGCTGTGCAGTTCCAGAGGAAATGTTTGCAGCTATGCGTGAGATTGTTACACCGGATGAGATGGAAGTAGCAGTATTCTCTGACGACAAACAGACCAGAGAAGAAAATATCCGTAAAGTAACAGAGAAAATGGAAGAGGCATTTGCAGATAACGAAGAGTGGCTTCCATTAGTTGGTGAGGCTGTATATCAGTATCAGAAGAAGACCGTTCGTAAGATGATTTTAAAAGACCACAAACGTCCGGATGGAAGAGCAATCAACCAGATTCGTCCGCTGGCATCTGAGGTTGATATTATTCCTAGAGTACATGGTTCTGCTATGTTTACCCGTGGACAGACTCAGATCTGTGATGTTGTAACATTAGCTCCATTATCTGAAGTTCAGAAAATCGATGGATTAGATGAGAATATTACCACCAAGAGATATATGCACCATTACAATTTCCCATCCTACTCTGTTGGAGAAACAAAACCTTCCAGAGGACCGGGACGTCGTGAAATCGGACATGGAGCACTGGCTGAGAAAGCATTGGTTCCGGTTCTTCCTTCTGAAGAAGAATTCCCATATGCAATCCGTGCCGTATCCGAGACCTTTGAATCTAATGGTTCTACCTCTATGGCATCTACCTGTGCATCCTGTATGGCACTTATGGCTGCAGGTGTTCCGATTAAGAAAATGGTTGCAGGTATTTCCTGTGGTCTGGTAACTGGTGAGACAGATGATGATTACATCGTATTAACCGATATTCAGGGACTTGAGGACTTCTTCGGAGATATGGACTTCAAGGTAACTGGTACACATGACGGTATTACTGCAATCCAGATGGATATTAAGATTCACGGATTAACAAGACCTATCGTAGAAGAAGCAATCAGAAGAACCAGGGAAGCAAGACTTTATATCATGGACGAAGTTATGTCCAAAGCAATTGCTGAGCCAAGAAAAGAAGTTGGACAGTATGCTCCAAAGATTCTTCAGGTTCAGATTGACCCGGCTAAGATTGGTGATGTAGTAGGTCAGAAGGGTAAGACAATCAACGAGATTATCGACCGCACTGGTGTTAAGATTGACATCAATGATGAAGGTGCAGTAAGCATCTGTGGTACCGATAAAGCAATGCTTGAGAAAGCTGCTGACATGATCCGTATCATTACAACTGATTTTGAAGAAGGTCAGATTTTCACTGGTAAAGTAGTAAGCATCAAAGAATTTGGTGCATTCATCGAATTTGCACCGGGCAAAGAGGGAATGGTTCACATTTCCAAGATTGCGAAAGAGAGAATCGAACATGTAGAAGATGTTCTGACTCTTGGTGATACAGTAACCTGTATCTGCATGGGCAAAGACAGAATGGGAAGAATCAGCTTCTCCATCAAGGATGTTCCTGCTCAGAACTAATTGCAGATTCGTGGCATGTGATTTTTCAATACTCACATAAATAAAATAAGGCGTATGCTTTTGCGGATGAAAATCCACAAGGGTATACGCCTTTTTACGTAAGTAGCGAAGAAAAAGTCTGGCAGAAAAAAAGAGCCGAGTTTGCTGAGCAAACTTCTTTTTCGGGTATCCGGAAAGCTCTACCGGTGGTCAAAAATGCTGCACTGCATATACTATAAGAAAACATAAAATGGTGCAGTATGGAACGGGTCAGACAGATTACAAGGGTGAATGAAGCTCATAAACTAGGATATATTGGAAATAATGTCACGGTAGCCGTGATGGATACAGGAATTGGAACTCATATTGATTTTGGACAAAGAATCAGAGGATTTCGTGATTATGTAGGTGATAAGAAGATACTTTATGATGATAACGGTCATGGAACCCATGTTTCCGGAATTATTGCAGGTTCTGGTTTCGCTTCCCATGGACGTTACCGGGGAATGGCTCCGGGAGCACAGATATTTTCGATAAAAGTATTAGACCGCATGGGAAAAGGTAATACCAGACTGGTGGTATCTGCATTAAAATGGCTGATTGCAAATTATGGGAAAATGAATATAAGAATCTTAAATATTTCCGTAGGAATGCTTGCTTCGGCCAGAAGGGAAGAACAGGAGGAATTGTTAGCAGCAATTGAAGCAGTCTGGGACGCAGGAATCGTAGTGGTTGCTGCTGCAGGAAATAACGGGCCAAAGGATAAGAGTATTACGATACCGGGGCTATGCCGGAAGATTATAACGGTGGGCAGCAGTGATGATGAGGAAGGAGAAGTAAAAAATCTGGGTCTGATGCGTGGGTATAGTGGGAGGGGTCCGACGGAAGCCTGCATTATGAAACCAGAAGTAGTGGCTCCTGGAACAGCGATTGTCAGCTGTAAGCGGATGGGAAATGGTTATGAGATGAAAAGTGGAACCTCTATGGCAACACCGGTGGTGGCCGGGGCGGTCGCGGTGCTTTTAAGCCGTTATCCAAATCTAAAACCGGCAGAAGTAAAACTGCGGCTTTATGAGACGAGTGTAGATACTGGAAAATCCAAGCATGCACAGGGCTGGGGGAGGCTGGATGTCATGCGGCTGATTCGATAAAAGAAAATAGCCTAGAAGAGATAAAAAGCAGAAAGAAAGAGAAAGAGACAGAGACAGAGGGAAAGGAATACGCCGGACATTTGATTTCTGGGAGAAAATGCGGTAAAATGAAGAATACGCATAAAACAAGGGGTAGAAAAGAAAGAGGAGGGAATAAGGTGAAGAAAATATTTAAAGTTTTAATCAGCAGACTTTTTATCACAGTTTTACTTATTTTACTTCAGTTTGGATATTTATTTTATCTGCTGCTGGAAGTTGGTAAAATGTCTACTTACATCAACCTGATTCTCAATATACTTGCATTTATCGTAGCTTTATTCGTTGTAAATCGAAGAATGAATCCGGCATACCGGCTGGCATGGGTATTTATTATTCTGATGTTTCCATTGCTCGGATTATTGCTGTACGTGGTATTTGGAAGACCGGAACTCACTAGAAAGGCAAGAGAGAAAATGAACCGCGTAAATGAGGAAGTAGAACCGCTTCTTACAGAAGATAGAGCGTGCAGAGAACGGCTGGCAGAAGAAGATCCGGTTGCCGCTGGACAGTCTTCATATATCAGTGACTGGGCGCATTTTCCAGTTTATGAACATACAGCAACAAATTATTATCCGTCCGGAGAAGAAATGTTTCCGGTTATGTTAGAAGAAATCCGGAAAGCGAAAAAGTTTGTTTTTCTGGAATATTTTATTTTAGATGATGGAAAGATGTTCCGGGAGCTGATTCAGCTTTTGAAGGAAAAAGTGGAAGAGGGCGTAGAAGTACGTCTGATTTATGATGATGTTGGCTGCATTACGACACTGCCGAATAATTTCTATAAGGAATTGCAGAAAATCGGAATTAAATGTGCGGCGTTTAATCCGTTGCGGGCGAGACTTGCTGTCATTATGAATAACCGTGACCACAGAAAAATCCTCGTTATTGATGGAAATGTTGCATTTACTGGTGGAATCAATATTGCAGATGAATATATCAATGAAATTGAGCGGTTTGGATACTGGAAGGATACCGGAATCCGTATGAAAGGTGCAGCGGTATGGAGCTTTACCTGTATGTTTCTTGAAATGTGGAATTATATAATAAATTCCACGGAGGATTATGAGAAGTTCCGGCCGGATGCAGACTATGTGGCAAAGATTCCATCCGTTGGATATGTGCAGCCGTATAGTGATACACCGTTAGATCACGAAAATACCGGCGAGAATGTATACATGAACATTATTAATTCAGCACAGAAGTATGTCTACATTTTCACCCCGTATCTGATTATTGACCATGAAATGCTGGTAAGCCTTCAGAATGCGGCAAAACGTGGTGTGGATGTGCGGATTGTAACACCTGGAATTCCGGATAAGAAATTTGTTTATCTTCTGACACAGGCAGATTATGGTGTTCTTATTGAAAGTGGTGTAAAGATTTATCAGTATACACCGGGATTTATTCATGCAAAGAGTTTTGTCTGTGATGATAAAATTGCTACCGTAGGCAGTATCAATCTGGATTACCGCAGTATGTATCTGCATTTTGAATGCGGAGTCTGGTGCTATAAGACCGAGGCAGTGCTGCAGTTAAAAGAAGATGCACTTGCGGTAATCGGACAGTCACAGCAGATTGATCTGGAATTCTGCAAACACAGATTTGTAGGAGTACGGATGATACAGACCTGTCTGCGTCTGCTGGCCCCGCTTTTGTAGAAAAGGTTTTACAGGGAGAAGAAATAAGTAAGCGTCTTACGAAAATAATCCTGATAGGTAGCTTTTGGAATCGTAGTATCATATAAGACCCGGATGGAGCCGATTTCTTTTTCATTTAATGTATAGTAAAGTGTGCCGGCTTCTTTTCCCTGTGTTACCGGAGCTTTTATTTCTTCTGGAAGAGAAAGCTTTTTTTCAATAAGATTTAAGTCATTTCCTGCAGTATCAAGATATGAAAAGGTTCCTTCATAGGAAAGACTGGCCTTTTTATCAGTGCCACCCCGTACTGATAATTCCGGCAGAGCGGGCGGTGTGGTATCCTGATAGAGCCGGCATACGGAAAAACCATAGTCTAAAAGGGCGGACGCATCAGCAAAACGCACTTTATAATCCGGTGCAGCCATAATGACTGCGATGAGTTTAATGTTATCTTTTTCAGCAGTGGCTGAGACACAGTACTTGGCAAGACCGGTGGAACCGGTTTTTAATCCAGTGGCATAGGCGTATTGTTTGATGAGCTTATTGGTGTTGGTTAAACCAAATTCGGAAGACCCTTTTTTCGTGACATGGGTAATATTTTCCATCCAGATGGTAGAATAATTATGTATCTGCGGATATTTTGTGATTAATTCCCGGGACATTAGAGCAACATCATAGGCACTGGTCATATGATTGTCAACGTCAAGACCGCAGCAGTTAACAAAGTTGGTATCCTTCATACCAAGACCGGCAGCCCGCTCATTCATCTGGGCAACGAAGGCATCTTCCGAACCGGCAATGAATTCTGCCATGGCAACGCAGGCGTCATTGGCACTGGCAACACTGATACACTTTATCATGGTATCAACGGTCTGGGTTTCACCCAGCTCTAAGAAGACCTGGGAACCGCCCATGCTTGCAGCATGTTCCGAAACTGTGACAACATCATCTAAGGAAATTTTTTGTGCGTCCAGAGCATCGAAAATCAGAATCAGTGTCATGATTTTCGTAATGCTGGCAGGATGCAGGATGGAATGAGCATCCTTTTCATAGATGATGGTTCCGGTAGATGCTTCCATTAAAAGAGCACTGGGAGCAGACAATGTGACCGGAGCAGATGCATCGGAAGCAGCATCCGGATTGGAAGCATCTGGCATGGAAGCATCAGGGGATGGATTGTTGGATTCTGCAGGAGTTTCGTTTTCTGCAAGAACAGAAAATTGTGATGCCATTGGTAAAAAGGCCGGGCCAAGAAGAGACAGGCTTATGAAAATGGAAAGAATGGTATGCATAAGAATACCTCCGGTATGTTCTATTACATTTTAATAGAGAAGAGAAAGAAATATGCAGATAAAGCATGGTTTATTTTGTTGATGCAAAGAGGTGAAAGATGTTATTAAAAATCATTATTGTAATAGCATGTGTGATTTTGGTTTACATAATCTGGCAATGGCAGGAATTAAAAAAATTTGCAAGAACGGATTATGAGATAAAAAGTGGTAAAGTGCAAAGAGAATATAAGGCAGCAGTACTGGCAGATTTGCATGGTTTTCAGTATGGAAAAGACAACATCCGGCTTTTAGATGCAATTAGAAGTGGACAGCCGGATCTGATTCTGATTCCAGGAGATATGGTGGTCAGCAGGAAAAGTGACACCTATGAGACAGCGTTAAAGATATTGGAAGAGCTGTGCAGGATTGCACCGGTTTATTATTCTTACGGAAATCATGAATCCCGTGCCCACATAAGAAAAAGTGAGTATCAGGAGAAATTTTTCGCTTTTGAAAATAAGGTAAAAGAGCTTGGCATCCATGTACTGCATAATGAAACAGAAGCTTTTGGAGAACTGGCGGTTACCGGGCTTGAAATTCCATTGTCCTGTTATAAAAAAGGAGTGGATGTGCCACTTCCACAGGATTATCTTGAGAAAATGCTTCCGGAGCAGACGGAAGATACATTTCAGGTGCTGTTAGCACACAATCCAAGATACGCGAAGGAATATGCAGACTGGGGAGCGGATTTGACTTTTTGCGGACATAATCATGGAGGACTGATACGGATTCCGGGCGTTGGAAGCCTGATTTCTCCGCAGTTTCAGTGGTTCCCGAAATATGATGCAGGAGCCTTTGATTTTGAGGGAAAGAAAGTAATCGTAAGCCGGGGGCTTGGAACCCATACCTTTCATATCAGAATCTTTAACCGGGCGGAACTTGTGTTTATGGTTATAAAACCACAAGATATTGCTTGATTTGTGACATAAAGTTGTGAAAAACACTAAATCTTGTGAAAACACTTGCGTTTTTTCTTAGATACCGTTAAAATAGATGTGCTAGGAAAGAATGGAGAGGTTTTGAAATGGAATTAACAGTAAAGCTGCAGGTGTTCGAAGGACCGTTAGATTTGCTCCTTCATCTGCTGGATAAGAATAAAGTAAATATCTATGATATCCCAATTGTGGAGATTACCAATCAGTATATGGAATATATCCGGGAAATGAAGCGGCAGGATTTAAATGTTATGAGTGAGTTCTTAGTCATGGCAGCCACACTGATTGATATTAAATCAAAGATGCTTCTTCCGGCAAAAGAGACAGAAGAAGAGGAAGCAGAAGACCCGAGAGCAGAACTGGTAGAACAGCTTTTGGAATATAAGATGTATAAATGCATTTCCTATGAATTAAAAGACCGTCAGATGGATGCGGAAAAGGTGATGTTTAAGGAGCCGACGATTCCGGACGAGGTAGCTGCCTATGAAGAGCCGGTGGATTTAGAGGAACTGATGGCAGATGTCACATTGAAGAAATTGAATGATATTTTCAAATCCATCATGCGTAAGCAGGAAGATAAGATTGACCCGGTTCGTTCCAAATTTGGCAAGATTGAGAAAGAAGAAGTATCACTGTCCGATAAAATGGTATATTTAGAGCAGTATGCAATGACACATCCACATTTCAGCTTCCGCAGTCTTTTAGAAGCACAGTGTGGCAAGATGGAGATTATCGTGACCTTCCTTGCAGTGCTTGAGCTGATGAAGATGGGCAAGATAACCATTTATCAGGATAAAATATTTGATGATATCAGAATAGAGTCCAAGGTTGCAGCCTAGGCTCTTATTATATGAGGGTAGTAATGGAAGAAAAGAATTATGAAGCAATTATAGAAGCAATTTTATTTACCATGGGGGAATCGGTAGAATTGGATAAAATTGCCAATGCAATTGAATTAGACAAACAGGAAACCAAAAAGAAAATAGAAGCACTCCAGCAGAAATATGAGCAGGAAGAAAGAGGTATCCAGATTATCGAACTGGACGGTGCTTATCAGATGTGTACGAAGAATGAAATGTATGAATATCTGATTCGGATTGCAAAACAGCCGAAGAAGCGTGTCCTTACAGACGTACTGTTAGAGACCTTATCCATCATTGCTTATAAGCAGCCAATCACTAAGGCGGAGATTGAAAAAATCCGTGGCGTATCCTGCGACCATGCAGTAAGCAAACTGGTGGAATATAATCTGGTCAATGAAGTGGGAAGATTGGATGCTCCGGGCAGACCTATGCTATTTGGCACAACAGAGGAATTCTTACGGAGCTTTGGTGTGCATTCCATCGATGAACTCCCGGTGCTGAATGAAGACCAGGTGGAAGAATTCAAGCATCAGGCTGAACAGGAAGCAGAAATGAAGCTTGAAGTATAGCAACAGGGAATGTAGTAAGCGGAAGTATAATCGAAGTATAATCATAGAAAGAAATGAATAGAATGCAGAGAAAATGTATTTCGGAGCGGTCATGAAAAAGAGACGGTGGAAGAAAATGACAGCATTATCTCTGTTTTTTATATTTTTTAGTTCCAATCATATTCCGGCAGAACCGCTGCCACAGGATAATCCGGATGAAACGCAGGAAGAAAATGAAATAGAAATTGAAGAACCAAAGAATTTGTACGCACTGTCTGCATGCTTAATGGATGCGGATTCAGGGCGTATTTTGTTTGGAAAAGAAGAGGATGTGCGCCGGGCAAATGCCAGTACGACAAAGATTATGACATTGATTGTAACATTAGAGCATGCAGATTTAAATAACGTGGTTACATTTTCTGATTATGCAGCCTCCCAGCCGGATGTGCAGCTGAATGGAGCAAGTGGGGAACGGTTTTTATTAAAAGACCTTTGTTTCTCTCTGATGTTAGAATCCCACAATGATTCGGCAGTGGCAATTGCGGAACATGTGGCAGGAAGTGTGGAGGCATTTGCTGGCTTGATGAATGAGAAGGCGGCGGAGCTTGGCTGCATGGATACCTATTTCATTACGCCAAACGGACTGGATAAGGAAGATGAAAACGGATTCCATGGAACGACAGCAGCCGACCTTGCCCGGATTATGAGCTATTGCATCAATGAGTCTCCCATGAAAGAGACTTTTCTTGAAATTACGCAGACACCGTCCTATTCCTTTTCTAATATAGAAGGAACACGAAACTACAGCTGCAATAATCACAACCGTTTCCTTACGATGATGGACGGAGCAATCAGTGGTAAAACCGGTTTTACGGGCAATGCCGGATACTGTTATGTGGGAGCATTGCGGCGGGATGACCGTACCTATGTGGTGGCACTTTTGGGCTGCGGCTGGCCAAACAATAAGAATTATAAATGGTCAGACACAAAACAGTTGATGCAGTATGGAATTGATTCATTTGAAAAGGTAAATCTTCTGGAGTTGGAAATCCCCAAGGAAGCAGAATGTCCTCTTGAGATAAGTGGGGCAAAGACAGAAGACTATAGCAGAATTAAGATGACAGAGGTTCAGAACAGGACAGAGGAAAAACAGATAGAAAATATACTGCTTCGTAAGGATGAATCCATTGAATTTAAATTGGAGAGAAAGCAGAGACTTGAGGCTCCGGTGGAAGCAGGAACTACTGTTGGAACCCTTAAGTATATACTGAACGGGCAGGTGGTGAGAGAGGAAGAACTTGTCTTAAAAGACAGTGTTCCGGCATGGGATTACCGCTACAGCTGCCTCAGAATGGTTGACCTTTTTTCTTTATAAAGTCAGAAAATCAGCCATAAAATGCGATATGTAAAATCTGTGAAAAAATTAACAATTTGCTATTGAAAAGTTTTGGTCAATGTACTACAATTACCCTAGCGAAAAATTTTATTTTTTCTAAAATAGATGGAGGACTAAGAGATGAGCAACAGAAGTAATAACTTAGCAGAACAGAGAATTTGCCGTTTGCTGGATGAAAACAGCTTTATGGAAATAGGTTCTCTGGTAACCGCAAGAAATACGGATTTTAATCTGGCAGATGAAGCTACGCCATCAGATGGTGTCATTACCGGACATGGTCTGATTGATGGTAATCTGGTATTTGTCTACAGTCAGGATTCTTCCGTATTAAATGGAACAATTGGCGAGATGCATGCAAAGAAAATTGCAGCTGTTTATGACAGGGCGATGAAGATGGGTGCACCGGTAATCGGACTTTTGGATTGTGCCGGAGTTCGTCTTCAGGAATCAGTAGATGCTTTGAATGCATTAGGAATGATTTATGAAAAACAGGTTATGGCATCCGGAGTAATTCCACAGATTTGTGCTGTATTTGGCAACTGTGGCGGCGGACTTACCGTAGTACCTGGATTATGTGATTTTGCATATATGGAAGCTGATAAAGCCAAAATGTTTGTAAATGCACCAAACGCAATCGAAGGAAATTACGTTGGAAAATGTGATACTTCTTCTGCAGATTTCCAGAGCACAGAGACCGGCGTCATTGATATGGCAGGTTCTGAAGAAGAAATCTTTGCACAGATTCGTGAACTGGTCTGCATGCTTCCGGCAGATAACACAGAGAATGGTTATATGGAAGACTGTGAAGATGATTTGAACCGTGCATGCGAAAATGTAGATACCATGAAAGGCGATCCTCGTTTCGTATTAAGCGAGATTTCTGATAATCACAATTTCTTAGAGACAAAGAAGGATTATGCAAAGAGCATGGTAACCGGATTCATCCAGTTAAACGGACTGACTGTCGGTGCTGTTGCTAACTGCACAGAAGAATATGATGAAGAAGGAAAGAAAGTCGCAGAGCATGATGCAGCACTTTGTGCAAAAGGCTGTGAAAAAGCTTCTGAATTCATCCAGTTCTGTGATGCATTTGATATTCCTGTATTATCTCTTACCAATGTGGCTGGATTTACAGCAACAAAATGCAGCGAAAGAAGACTTGCAAAAGCTCTGGCTAAACTTACATATGCATTTGCAAATGCTACCGTTCCTAAGGTTAGCCTGCTTACCGGTAATGCTTACGGAAGTGCAGCAGTAATGATGAACTCCAAAGCAATCGGTGCTGACCTTGTATACGCATGGCCGGATGTTAAGACCGGTATGATGGATGCACGTCTTGCAGCAGAGATTATGTATGCAGACGCTGATGCGGACAAGCTTGCTGAGAAAGCAAAAGAATATGAGGCATTACAGTCTAACGTTGTAACTGCAGCTAAGAGAGGATATGTAGACTTGATTATTGAGCCTGCTGATACCAGAAAATATCTTGTAGCAGCTTTTGAAATGCTGTTTACAAAACGTATGGATACTCCATATAAGAAACATGGAACAAAATAGAAAGGTGAATCTTATGAAGAAAAAATTGTGGATGCTTGTATGTGTTTGTCTGCTTGCATTTTCTGTTACGGCCTGTGGTAAGACAGATCAGACTTCAATAACATTCAATGGAGGCACCTATGACCAGTGGAAGGATACAGTACAACAGACAGTACAGCAGATAACTACTGTGTCAGAAGCTGATATTGATAATGCTCTTTCTTCCATTTCAGAGAAGAGCGATGCAGTAAACTACAACTTCTATAGCAGTTGGAAAGAAGCTGTTGCTGACGAAGGAGATTTCCAGGGATTTGGTGACTTTACCATGACAGAGTCAAATAAGACAATGGTAATGGAACAGACATTGAATTATACCAACCGTGATTTGAGTTTTACTGTTGTATTTGATACAACTACAGACACACCGGAACTTACCAGTATGACATTTGACAAGGTATATTCACTTGGCGAGAAAATGGGCAAAGCCGGAATGAATACACTTATGGGCATGGGTACCGTATTTGTAATCTTAATTTTAATCAGTATTATTATTTATGCATTCCGCATTATTCCTTATTTACAGAATAAGAAAAAGAATGCGGCTGATGCAACTGCTGCAAAAGAAGATAAAGTAGTAGAACAGATTGCTCAGAAAGAAGAGCTGGTTCAGGATGATTTGGAACTTGTTGCAGTTATCTCTGCTGCAATTGCGGCAGCAACAGGAAGTTCTACAGATGGATTTGTAGTACGTTCCATTAAGAGAAGATAGTTTGAAGAATAATTAGGAGGATATAAAGATGAAAAACTATACAATTACAGTAAATGGAAATGTTTATGATGTTACCGTAGAAGAGAACGGAGCATCTGCACCTGTAGCTGCACCAAGAAAGGCAGCAGCTCCTGCAGCAAAAGCAGCAGCACCTAAGGCAGCAGCCGGAGCAGGAAGCATTAAGATTGAAGCCGGAGCAGCCGGAAAAGTATTCAAGATTGAGGCTCAGCCTGGAACAGCAGTAAAGAAAGGTGATGCAGTTCTGATTCTTGAAATTATGAAAATGGAGACTCCTGTTGTTGCACCGGAAGACGGAACAGTTGCAAGCATCGAAGTTGCAGTTGGTGACAGCGTAGAAGCAGGAGCATTACTTGCTACAATGAACAACTAGGAGGAAAATTATGTTAAGTTATGTTGGAGACACAATGAGTAACCTCCTGCATCAGACTGCATTCTTTAACCTGACCTGGGGTAACTACCTTATGATTGTAATTGCCTGCGTATTCTTATATCTGGCAATCAAGAAAGGTTATGAACCTCTTCTTCTGGTTCCGATTGCATTTGGTATGCTTCTGGTTAACATTTATCCGGACATTATTGCAAGTCCGGAAGAGACCAGCAATGGTGTCGGTGGTTTACTTTATTATTTCTATACTCTGGATGAGTGGTCAATCTTACCTTCTCTGATTTTCCTTGGAGTTGGTGCGATGACAGATTTTGGCCCTTTGATTGCAAACCCAATCAGCTTCCTTTTAGGAGCAGCAGCACAGTTCGGTATTTTCGGAGCTTACCTGCTTGCAATTCTGATGGGATTCAATGACAAGGGAGCAGCAGCCGTATCTATTATCGGTGGAGCAGATGGTCCGACCTCTATCTTCCTTGCCGGTAAATTAGGACAGGCTGCATTGATGGGACCGATTGCGGTGGCAGCATATTCTTATATGTCTTTGGTTCCGATTATTCAGCCGCCAATTATGAAACTGTTTACAACAAAGAAAGAACGTGCAATCAAGATGGAGAACCTTCGTCCGGTATCCAAACTGGAGAAGATTTTGTTCCCAATCGTAGTTACTACAATTGTATGTCTGATTCTTCCGACAACCGCTCCGTTGGTTGGTATGCTTATGCTTGGTAACCTCTTCCGTGAGTCTGGTGTAGTCAGACAGCTTACAGATACAGCATCCAATGCTTTGATGTATATCGTAGTTATTCTTCTGGGTACTTCCGTTGGTGCATCTACCAGTGCAGAAGCATTCTTAAATTTCAGCACACTTAAGATTGTTGCTCTTGGACTGATTGCATTTATGTTTGGTACTGCAGCCGGAGTCCTCTTTGGAAAACTGCTTTGCTGGATTACCAAAGGAAAAATTAATCCGTTGATTGGTTCTGCCGGAGTTTCCGCCGTGCCTATGGCTGCGCGTGTATCGCAGAAGGTTGGTGCAGAAGAAGACCCGACAAACTTTTTACTTATGCATGCAATGGGACCAAACGTTGCCGGCGTTATCGGTACAGCAGTAGCTGCCGGTGTATTTATGGCAATCTTTGGTATATAGGAGGATAGAAATGTCAGAAGAAATGAAAAAACCTTTAAAAATTACAGAAACTGTTCTTCGTGATGCACATCAGTCTCTGATTGCAACCAGAATGACAACAGAACAGATGCTTCCAATTATCCCGAAAATGGATGAAGTTGGATATTATGCAGTAGAGTGCTGGGGTGGAGCAACATTTGATGCCTGCCTTCGTTTCTTAAAAGAAGATCCATGGGAGAGACTTCGTAAATTAAGAGATGGATTTAAGAAAACTAAACTTCAGATGCTGTTCCGTGGACAGAATATCTTGGGATATCGTCCATATGCAGATGATGTGGTTGAGTATTTCGTACAGAAATCTATTGCAAACGGAATTGATATTATCCGTATTTTTGACTGCTTAAATGATGTTCGTAACCTTCAGACAGCAGTAACAGCATGTAACAAAGAAAAAGGACATGCTCAGGTTGCATTATCCTATACATTAGGAGATGCTTATACCTTGGATTACTGGATGGAAATGGCAAAGAGAGTAGAAGACATGGGTGCTGATTCCTTATGTATTAAGGATATGGCAGGACTTTTGGTTCCTCAGAAAGCAACCGAACTGATTCAGGCTCTGAAATCTTCAACCAGCCTTCCAATCGAACTGCATACACATTATACTTCCGGTGTTGCTTCCATGACATACATGAAAGCAGTAGAAGCTGGATGTGACATTATCGATACCGCAATGTCACCATTTGCACTTGGTACCAGCCAGCCTGCAACCGAAGTTATGGTAGAAGCATTCAAGGGAACACAGTATGATACTGGTCTTGACCAGAACAAACTGGCTGAAATCGCTGATTACTTCCGCCCAATGCGTGAGGAAGCATTAGACAGCGGCCTGATGAATCCAAAGGTACTTGGTGTTAATATCAAGACTTTGTTATATCAGGTACCGGGTGGAATGTTATCCAACCTGATTTCCCAGTTAAAAGAGCAGGGACAGGAAGATAAATACGAAGAAGTACTGGCTGAAGTACCTCGCGTTCGTAAAGACCTTGGTGAGCCACCACTTGTTACACCTTCTTCCCAGATTGTTGGTACACAGGCTGTATTTAACGTATTAATGGGTGAGCGTTACAAAGTTGCTACCAAAGAGACCAAGGATATTCTTCTTGGAAAATATGGTCAGACTGTAAAACCTTTCAATCCGGAAGTTGTGGATAAGGTTCTTGGTGCTGACAAAGATAAGGCAATTACCTGCCGTCCGGCAGACTTACTTGAGCCTGAATTAGATAAGATTGAAGCTGAAATGAAACAGTACAAACAGCAGGATGAAGATGTATTATCTTATGCATTATTCCCACAGGTTGCTACTGAGTTCTTCAAATATCGTCAGGCACAGCAGACGAAAGTTGATACAACAATTGCAGATACAAAGAACGGAGCATATCCGGTATAGGGTACCTTGCTATCTATAGCAGTAAAGAAGCGGCTACAGACAAATATGTCTGTAGCTGTTTTCCTTTTGATTGGTATAATGGAATATCAGAATTACATAAAAATTCTATGGACAAGAGGACAAAAGATTGCTATGATGAAGTCATGATTTGTCATGGGGTAGACAATTTTAATTGCAAAGCATTTGAAAATATTGTGGCAGTTCTTTCACGGTATTTGGAGAGGAAAAAGGTGAAGGACAATGAAACTGTATGAATTGGGGACAGGGGAGCCGGTGCAGGTGCTGGTGAAAGTGGAGAATGCTTCAGCAGAATATGATAGTACAGTTGCTTTTGGAAAAGAAGGCATTTTATTAATTGAGCCAATACGTTATGATGGAAAAATTATTAATTTTTCCGGAGATAAGGTGCATATCAGTGTAATTTATATGGAAGATGGAATCAAACCGCTGATATGGGAGGGGTGCAGAATGCAGACCGTCCAGGCAGGAAAAGAAAAATATCATGCAATTGTATGCAAGCGTGAAGGAATAAAATGGAACCGCAGACAGGCGTATCGCCAGTATCTGGGACTGGATGGAATGTTGTCCATTGACAGTACCAGAGCAAATCGTTCTGTGGTTGTGAAGGATATCAGTGCTACCGGAGTGTCATTTGTGGGGATGCCGGATATGAATTATCTTTCCATGGGACCGTTTCATTTGACGTTTGAAGATAAAGCAAGCAGGCTTAAAGTGCAGTTATCCGGTATGGCTGTTCGTCAGGAGCCGGTAGATGAAACGAAAGTGATTGTAGGATGTACGGTAAAGCAGGCAAATCTCGACTTGGGGACTTATGTCGCCTCCAAGCAGAAGCAGGAAATTGCCAGACGACATGGAAACTGACGAAAATCCTGCAAAAAGATGTTAAAACGACATAAAAAATGCAAAATATTTGTAGAATCGAGAAGAAGGAACTATGAATGGGAATACCAATGATTTGACCAGTCGAATCAACGAATGTTATGGAAGTTTAAGCAAAGGACAGAAAATATTAGCAACCTATATTACGGATAATTATGATAAGGCGGTATTTCTTACGGCAGCAAAAATGGGACAGGTAGTAGGTGTGAGCGAATCGACTGTAGTACGATTTGCTACACATTTAGGCTATAAGGGTTATCCGGAATTTCAGAAGGCTTTAGAGGAGATGGTTCGCAATAAGCTCAACTCCATTCAGCGTATGGAAGTGACTTATGGAAGAATCAGCCAGTCGCATATATTAGAAACGGTATTGCAGTCGGATCAGGAGAAAATTAAGGATACCTTGGAACATATTGATGAGCATGCTTTTGAACTGGCAGTAGATACCATTATCAAAGCAAAACATATTTATATTGTTGGAATACGAAGCTGCGCTCCACTGGCAGCTTTTATGGCGTTTTACTTTAATCTGATGTTTGAAAATGTGACATTGCTTCAGACCAATAATTCCAGTGAATTATTTGAACAGATGGTGCGAATCAGTAAGGATGATGTCATTATCGGAATCAGTTTTCCAAGATATTCCATGCGTACCTTAAAGGCAATGGAATTTGCCAATAACCGGAATGCAAAAGTAATTACATTAACAGATAGTGTGCATTCCCCAATGAATTTATATTCTTCCTGTAATCTGATTGCAAGAAGTGATATGGCATCTATTGTGGATTCTCTGGTGGCACCGCTTAGTGTTATCAACGCACTGATTGTTGCTCTGTGTATGAAGAAGCAGGGTGAGGTTGCCAAGACATTGGAGACCCTAGAGGATATCTGGAATGAATATCAGGTATATGAAAATGATGAAATTAATTATATTGATGATAAAATCAAAATGAGATATGCCAAATTAGGAGATGCAGATGAGTAAGGTACTTGTAATCGGTGGTGGACCGGCGGGCTGTTTTGCAGCAATTGCTGCGGCAGAGCAGGGACATCAGGTCGTATTGTTAGAACGCAATGAGAAAATCGGGAAAAAATTATTCATTACCGGAAAAGGAAGATGCAACCTTACCAATGCATGTGATACGGAAGAACTATTTTCAAACATTCCAAGGAATTCCAAGTTCTTATACAGCGCAATCTATTCTTATGACAATTTCCGGGTCATGGATTTCTTTGAACAGAATGGAACACCGGTAAAGGTGGAACGGGGAAACCGTGTATTTCCGGTATCAGACCATTCATCGGATGTCATTGCAGCCTTAAAACGCTCCCTGAATGCACATAAAGTAAAGATTATGTATCATACAACGGTAGAAAAACTTATGGTATCGGAGAATTGTGTACATGGAGTAATTACTGCAGAGGGAAAGAAAATGCCGGCAGATGCAGTAGTTATTGCAACAGGTGGCTGTTCTTATGCATCTACCGGTTCTACCGGGGATGGTTATCGTTTCGCAGAAGCCTGCGGACATACCATAAAAACCTGCAGTCCATCCCTTGTGCCTTTTAACGCAGAAGAGGAATATGTCAAAGAATTGCAGGGGCTATCGTTGAAAAATGTAAAGGCGAGCATTTATCAGGGCAAAAAGCTTTTGTATGAAGCTTTTGGAGAAATGTTATTTACCCATTTTGGCGTAAGTGGACCGCTGATGTTAAGTGCCAGCAGCGTGGTAAATGATGCAGTAAGAAAACAGCCGCTGCAATTATATATTGACTGGAAACCGGCACTCTCGGAAGAACAGTTAGATCACAGAATTTTAAGGGACTTTGAAGAAGCAAAGAACCGGCAGGTGATTCATGGAATTGAAAAATTATATCCGTCCAAATTCCTGCCGATTATTTTAAGACTTGCTAAGATTCCAGCAGAAAAGCGTGTCAATGAAGTAACCAAAGAGGAACGGCAGCGACTGGTGGACTTGACAAAGAAGTTCCCGGTTACATTGACTGGTTTACGGGGCTTTTCGGAAGCCATTATTACAAAGGGTGGTGTTTCCGTAAAAGAAGTAAATCCATCGACCATGGAATCAAAATTAACAAAGCATCTTTATTTTGCCGGAGAGGTATTGGATTTGGATGCATTTACCGGCGGCTTTAATCTGCAGATTGCCTGGTCTACCGGATATCTGGCAGGAAGCAGTATTGGAAATGAATAAAGAGAATAAAAAAGCAGAAAAATCGGAGGATAAAAAATGAGCTTTAATATAGCAATTGACGGACCGGCAGGAGCCGGAAAAAGCACTATAGCAAAACAGCTTGCAAAGGAACTTTCTTTTATATATGTAGATACAGGAGCCATGTATCGGAGTATGGCATTGTATTTTATGAGAAATGACATTGCAAAGGAAGATGAGGCAGCAATTTCAGATGCCTGTAAAACCGTGGAAGTATCTATTGCCTATGAGAACGGAGAACAGCAGGTGCTTTTAAACGGTGAGAATGTCAGCAAAGAAATCCGGAAAGAAGAAGTTGGAAAAATGGCATCTGCCACCAGTGTTTATAAGGAAGTCCGCAAAAAACTGGTTGAATTACAGCAGAAGCTTGCAGCAAATAAAGATGTTATCATGGATGGAAGAGATATCGGAACCTGTGTGCTGCCGAATGCCCAGGTAAAGATTTATCTTACTGCAAGTGTTGAAACAAGAGCCGAGAGAAGATATCAGGAATTGCAGGAAAAAGGTGCTGCCTGTGACTTGGAAGTGATTAAAAAAGATATTGCGGACCGTGATTATCAGGATATGCACCGGGAGATTTCACCATTAAAGCAGGCAGAAGATGCCATTCTTGTAGATTCTTCGGATATGGGAATTGAAGAAGTGGTAGAAACCATCAAAAATATTTATAGGGAAAAATGTTAATATGAAAAATGTCAGAGTTGCAAAAAGTGCAGGTTTCTGTTTCGGTGTAAAGCGTGCAGTAGATATGGTTTATGCACAGCTTGAAACAAACGATGAAACAAAGGATGGAATAAAAGACCCGATTTATACTTACGGACCGATTATTCATAATGAAGAAGTGGTAAAGGATTTAGAGGCAAAGGGCGTAACCGTAATCCATGATATTTCAGAAATAGAAGAATCAGAAAAAGGAACCATCGTCATCCGTTCCCATGGTGTAGGCGAAAAAATATATCAGACATTAGAAAATGCCGGTTACCATATCGTGGATGCCACCTGTCCTTTTGTAAAGAAGATACATCGTCATGTACGGGAATATGGAGATGCCGGTTATCATGTTGTAATTATCGGAAATGCCAGCCATCCGGAGGTAGAAGGAATCCGTGGATGGGGAAATGAAGAGGAAATTACGGTAATTGGAACGAGGGAAGCAGCAGAAAATTTCCGGGTTTCAGCAGGAAAAAAGGTTTGTATCGTATCACAAACGACATTTAACTACAATAAATTTCAAGAATTAGTTGAAATTATAAATAAAAAAGGTTATGATATAATTGTTTTAAATACAATCTGTAATGCAACGGAAGAGCGGCAGACCCAGTCGAGGGCTTTGGCAAAAGAAGTTGAAGCAATGATTGTGGTTGGTGGGAAGAGCAGTTCCAACACACAGAAGTTATTTGAAATATGTAAAAACGAATGTGCAAATACTTACTATATACAAACCATAGATGATTTGGATCCGGCAGTACTTCGGACCATTGATAACGTAGGTATTACCGCAGGGGCATCTACCCCAAATAAAATTATTGAGGAGGTTCAAAATAATGTCAGAAATGAGTTTTGAACAAATGTTGGAAGAATCTTTTAAAACAATAAGAAATGGAGAGGTAGTCGAAGGCGTCGTTATCGGTGTTAAGCCAGATGAGATCATCCTTAATATTGGATATAAGTCAGATGGAATTATTACACGTAATGAATATACGAACGAAGCAAATGTAGACCTGACCACCGTTGTATCCGTAGGTGACACTATGGAAGCCAAAGTTTTAAAGGTAAATGATGGAGAAGGACAGGTACTTCTTACTTACAAACGTCTTGCTGCTGAAAAAGGAAGCAAGCGTTTAGAGGAAGCATTTAACAATCAGGAAGTGCTTACCGCAAAGGTTACACAGGTATTATCCGGTGGATTAAGTGTTGTAGTTGACGAAGCAAGAGTATTTATTCCTGCAAGCCTTGTATCAGATACTTACGAGAAAGATTTATCTAAGTATGAAGGACAGGAAATTTCATTTGTAATCACTGAGTTCAACCCAAGAAAGAGAAGAATTATTGGTGACAGAAAACAGCTTTTAGTAGCAGAGAAAGCTGAAAAACAGAAAGAACTCATGGAGAGAATCCATGTTGGTGATGTTGTAGAAGGTACAGTAAAGAACGTAACAGACTTTGGTGCATTCATCGACCTTGGTGGAGCAGACGGACTGTTACATATTTCTGAAATGTCCTGGGGACGTGTTGAAAGTCCTAAGAAAGTATTCAAAGTTGGCGATACTGTAAAAGTATTCATCAAAGATATCAATGAGAGTAAGATTGCACTGAGCATGAAATTTGAGGATGAGAATCCTTGGAATAATGCTGCAGAGAAATATGCAGTAGGTAATGTGGTAACAGGTGTTGTTGCAAGAATGACAGACTTTGGTGCATTCGTAGAATTAGCTCCTGGAGTAGATGCATTACTTCATGTATCCCAGATTTCTAGAGAGCATGTTGAGAAACCTTCTGATGTATTAAAAGTAGGTCAGGAAGTAGAAGCTAAAGTAGTTGACTTTAATGAAGAAGACAAGAAAATCAGCTTAAGCATGAAAGCGCTTCTGCCAGAAGAGGAAGCTGATACAGAAGAAGTTCCTACAGAAGAATAATAAGGTAGGAGGTAGCATATATGTTTGAAGGCTATGAAAAGTTTAAAAAAGATATATATGCAATGACCACGATTGACTTAAATGCTTACAAAGAGAAACAGATGCGTCGTAGGATTGACAGCCTTTTGGTAAAGAATAAGGCTCAGTCCTATGATGAGTATGTACATCTGCTTCATACAGATAAAGAGAAGTTTGACCAGTTTATTAATTTCCTGACTATTAATGTTTCAGAATTTTACCGGAACCCGGAACAGTGGAAGTTTTTGGACGAAGAGGTTTTCCCGGCACTTATAAAACAGTTTGGCAGCAATTTGAAAATCTGGAGTGCAGCGTGTTCTACCGGAGATGAGCCATACTCTCTTGTAATGGCTTTATCAAAGCATGTTCCGCTGAACCAGATACATATAATTGCTACTGATATTGATAAACAGGTACTTGAGAAAGCAAGAGTTGGACTTTATAACGAAAAGAGCATTGAATCTGTACCGGATGATTTGAAGCGTAAGTATTTTACACAGGTAGGAAAATCCTATAAGATTTCCGATGAAATCAAAAAGCATGTAGAATTTCGGGAACATAATCTTTTGCGGGATCCATATCCATCAGGTTGTCATTTGATTGTCTGCAGAAATGTAGTAATTTATTTTACAGAAGAAGCAAAAGATGAGATTTATCGCAAGTTCTATGATTCTTTGGCAAAAGATGGAATGTTATTTATCGGAAGTACAGAGCAGATTATGAATTATCGTGAGTTGAATTTAAAAAGGCATCAGTCATTTTTCTTTCAGAAATAATAATGACATAGTAAAGACCTCGTTCTCAAAATTGGGAAAGAGGTCTTTTTTTACAGGAAATTGCTTTCCTGTAAAGTAAAAAACGCTCCGCGAGGATGCACACTGCGGCGTATAAGGTAGGTATCACTTAATTTTCTTGTTTTTTATAGCGTCTAACAAGTGATTTACATAACTTTTGATAAGCTCCGGCGATGAAAGAAATTTTTCCGTAAGTTCAAAGTAAGAAATTTTTTCCTTATAGTCGTGTTTAAAAGAAGGAGAAATAAGCTCTTCGTACTGTGGAAGAAAGCTTCCTTCATGCCGGGTATAGCAGGTGGCAGCGGTAGCCTGTCTGCGGTGTTCTTTATCGACATATGATGCTACACTTTTGTGCATTGCAGTATCTTCAGCCGGAAGATAATAATAATCCTTATAATTTGGAAAGAAATATTTCAGGGCATCCTCTTCTAAACGGACGGAGAGGGTGCATTTTTTGCCCTTTGCATAGAAATAAACAGAACCTATGCGGCAGGAAATATGCTTTGGAAATGGAAATTCCGGCTCAATAGAAAGAATCAGTTCTTTCTTTTTCTGTTGCTTATAATCTGTATATTCAGAAACAGAAGCACTGCAGGATAAATACTGTCCGTAAAACAGATGGACATAGGATAAGACGGGAAGTAATGCAGGCATATCCAGAACATCTTCGTAGTTGTGGAGCAGAAGAATTTCCAATTTATCCGGACGTGGTTCCTTGGTATACGAATGATAGATCTCAATCAATTCACCGCCGGAATATAAGTCATCCCTGCCAATACCAAGAAAAGCTTCGATGGTCTTCTGCTTGTAATTTGGCAGCTGGAGAATATGCTTTATCTGGGAAATGGATTTGAAAATATCCACATAAGTAAAATCAGCAAAGTGCTCGTTACATTCATAAGTATTGCATTTTGCTTTCAGATAAGGAATATCAAAGCCGATTCCATTGAAAGTGATAATTGTATCAAAACCGTCTAATAGCAAAAGAAACTGCTCAAGTACTTCTTTTTCTTCTTCCGGTGTTTCGGCAAAAAACTGTTTGATATAAAGCATCTGTTCTATGTGATAGGCACATCCAATCAGATAAAGACTGGTATGAGCCGGGGAAAATCCGGTAGTTTCGATATCGAAAAAGACAGAGGAAGCAGTGAATATTTCCTCATCTAAATTCGAAGCCGGACTATATGGAATTTCATGTACAATTGTTTTCATATCTGTCCTCCTGTTATTTTTTTATTATACACGATGTATGGGAAAAAAGTAATCATTCCTTGTTTAAAATCGACAAAAATATTGAGAAAAAATCTTTTTAGTGTGTCAAAAAAAACTAATTTGTGTTATAATACATTTTATGTTAAATGCATTGCATATGCAGTACAATACTATCATAGAAAGAGGGGCACATAAGATGGGTTTAATGACATTTAAAGGTGGCGTCCATCCTTTCGAAGGAAAGGATTTATCAAAAGATAAGCCAATACGTGAATTATTACCCAAAGGTGAACTGGTATATCCATTATCGCAGCATATTGGAGCACCGGCAACACCAATCGTAGCGGTAGGAGATACCGTTTTGAAGGGGCAGAAGATAGCAGAAGCAGGCGGCTTTGTATCTGCACCAATCCATGCGTCCGTATCCGGAACTGTTAAGAAAATTGAGCCAAGAAGAGTTCCAACAGGTGATATGGTGAACTCCATTGTAATTGAAAGCGATGGTGAATTTAATGAGGTAGAGTATCAGGCAGTAGAAGATGTCAGTGCTCTTTCCAAAGAAGAAATTATTAACCGTATAAAAGAAGCGGGAGTTGTTGGTATGGGTGGAGCAGGATTCCCAACCCACGTAAAATTATCTCCGAAGGAACCGGAAAAAATCGACTATATTATTGCCAACTGTGCAGAGTGTGAACCATATCTGACATCTGATTACCGCATCATGTTAGACCACACGGAAGAACTGGTAGAAGGCATGCGTATTATTCTCAGTATGTTTGAACATGCCAAGGGTGTATTTGCAGTCGAGAATAATAAACCGGATTGTATCGCAAAATTATTAGAATTAACGAAAGATGAGCCTCGTATGGAGGTCGCACCTCTTATGACAAAATACCCACAGGGTGGTGAACGTCAGCTTATTTATGCAGTAACTAAACGTGCAATTAATTCCAAGATGCTTCCGGCAGATGCAGGATGTATCGTAGATAATGTTGCAACCATGGTTGCTGTATACCATGCAGTAAAAGAAGGAAAACCTGTTACAAGCAGAATCTTTACAGTTACCGGTGATGCAGTAGAAGAGCCGGGTAACTTTGAGTTCTTAATCGGAACCAGTTTCCAGGAACTTTTAGATGCTGCCGGTGGATTTAAAGAGCAGCCGGAGAAAATTATTTCCGGTGGACCAATGATGGGCTTTTCCATGTTCGGATTAGATGTGCCGACAACCAAGACTACCTCAGCACTCCTTTGTATGACCAAAGATGAAGTGGCAGAAGCAGATGCAGATGCAACAGCATGCATCAATTGTGGGCGTTGCGTAGAAGCATGTCCGGAACAGATTGTTCCATCCAGATTATCTAAATTCTCAGAGCATGGAGATATGGCAGGATTTGAAAAATGGCATGGTCTTGAGTGCGTGGAATGTGGAAGCTGCAGTTTTATCTGCCCGGCAAAACGTCCGTTAGCACAGCTTATTAAGACAATGAAAAAACAGGTTCTTGCTGAAAAGAAAAAAAATAAATAACAAAGAAAGAGGTGGACTATTGTGAGTGAGTTATATCATGTATCATCATCACCACATGTACGAGCCAAAGATACAACAAGCAGAATCATGCTTTATGTAATTATAGCTCTGCTTCCAACAAGTATATTTGGTATTGTTAATTTTGGATATAAAGCAGCAGTATTGATTTTGGTATCTGTTGCAAGCTGTATTGCATCAGAGTGGATTTTCAATCTGATTGTACATAAGAAGAATACCGTCAGTGATTTAAGTGCGGTAGTTACCGGACTGTTACTTGCATTAAACCTGCCGGCATCCCTTCCATGGTGGGAAGCTGTAATCGGCAGTGTATTTGCAATCGTTATTGTTAAAATGATGTTTGGCGGACTGGGACAGAACTTTATGAACCCGGCACTGGGTGCAAGATGCTTTTTACTGATAGCATTTGCCGCAGACATGACAAACTTTACCGTAGATGGATATTCAGGAGCAACTCCACTGGCTCTGATCAGAGAACAGGGTGTTGGAGCTGTTAATACCATGAATATGTTAATTGGTAAGACCGCCGGAACCATCGGAGAGACATCCGCTATTGCTATCTTAATTGGAGCAATGTTCTTAATCCTGATGGGTGTCATTACACTTCGGATTCCGGGAACCTATATCATTACATTTATAATATTTATCAGCTTGTTCGGCGGACATGGCTTTGACATCGACTATATCGTTGCTGAGCTTTGTGGTGGTGGATTAATGCTTGGTGCATTCTTTATGGCAACCGACTATGTAACATCACCGATCACACCGAAGGGACAGATTTTATATGGAATTCTTTTAGGTATTCTTACCGGATTATTCCGTATCTTTGGAGCAAACGCAGAAGGTGTATCCTTTGCAATTATTTTAAGCAACCTTCTGGTTCCAATGATTGAAAGGATTACAATTCCAAAGGCCTTTGGTCAGGTAAAGGAGGCAAAGCAGCATGAATAAGAAGATTGTACATGACGCGTTGATTTTAACCGTATTTACCGTAGTAATCGGATTTATTCTCGGACTGGTATATGAGATTACCAAGGATCCGATTGCAAAGGCAGAAGAGGCAACTGCACAGGCTGCATACAAAGCAGTGTTTGAAGATGCAGATTCTTTTTCCACCTATGATTTTGATGCAGAAGCCGCAGCCAGCCTGTTAGAGCAGAATGGTTACAGTGATGAAATCAATGGTGTGCAGGAAGCATTAGATAAAGATGGCAATGTATTAGGCTATGTGATTACTGTAACAGCTAAAGACGGAAGCCAGGGTAATATCACATTTTCTGTTGGCATAAAGAATGATGGAACCGTAAACGGCTATTCCGTTACCAGTATGTCAGAGACACCTGGACTTGGAGACAAGGCAAAGACAGAAGACTTCTCCAAACAGTATAAGAATAAGAATGTAGACAGCTTTACCGTTGTGAAACAGGCACCATCTGCTGATAACGAGATTGAAGCAATTTCCGGTGCAACCATTACATCAAAAGCAATGACCAATGGTGTAAATGCCTGCATTACATACTTCCAGAATGAATTGGAAGGAGGCGCTGAATAATGAATAAGTATTTAGAACGCGTATATAACGGATTGATTAAAGAAAATCCTACCTTTGTACTGATGCTTGGTATGTGTCCGACACTGGCAGTAACAACATCAGCAATGAATGCACTGGGAATGGGATTATCTACAACAGTGGTATTGATTTTCTCTAACCTGTTGATTTCCTTATTCCGTAAAGCAATTCCAAATGGTGTCAGAATGCCGGCATACATTGTTATCGTAGCATCTTTGGTAACCATTGTAGAATTTATTATGAAAGCTTATACACCGGCACTGGCTACACAGCTTGGTGTATATATTCCTCTTATTGTTGTTAACTGTATTATCCTTGGACGTGCAGAAAGCTATGCATCTAAAAATCCACCTGTATTATCTATCTTAGACGGTGTTGGTATGGGACTTGGATTTACCTTCGGATTAACCTGTATCGGTATTGTCCGTGAGATTTTAGGTGCAGGACAGTTGTTTGGATTCCAGATTCTTTCACTGAAATGGTATACACCAATCAATATCTTTGTTATGGCACCGGGTGCATTCTTGGTACTGGCATTCTTAGTTGCTTTAATGAGTATTGTTCGTCAGAAGATGGAAGCAAAAGGCAAACCACTGGCAGAGCCTGCCGGCTGTATCAGTGGAGACTGTGCCGGATGCAGCATGTCTGCAACCTGCGGTGAGAAAGACAAGAAAGCTGCAGATGCAGAGGAAAAAAGTGAATAGGAGGAATATGACAGATGCAGACATTATTATTGATTGCAATTGGTTCAGCCATTGTAAATAACGTAGTATTAAGCCAGTTCCTTGGTATCTGTCCTTTCTTGGGTGTATCAAAGAAAACAGAGACCGCTGCTGGAATGGGTGGAGCCGTTATCTTTGTCATAACGATATCCTCCTTTGTTACCTCATTGATTTATAAGTTTATACTGACTCCGACGGGAACACAGTATTTACAGACCATTGTATTTATCCTTGTAATCGCAGCACTGGTACAGTTTGTAGAAATGTTCTTAAAGAAATCCATGCCTGCTCTTTATAAGAGCCTTGGAGTGTATCTTCCTTTGATTACAACCAACTGTGCAGTATTAGGTGTAGCACTTACTAACGTAACCAAAGAGTATGGTATTTTAGAGGGCGTTGTGAACGGTTTTGCAACCGCATTTGGATTCTTTATTGCTATTACAATTATGGCTGGAATTCGTGAAAAAATTGAATATAATGATATCCCTAAGCCATTTAAAGGAACAGCAATTGTATTAATTACAGCATGTCTGATGTCCATTGCATTTATGGGCTTCTCAGGAATGATTTAGGAGGAAAGAAAAGATGAGTGTACAGGCAATTATTATTGCAGCCGTTATTGTAGGCGGCGTAGGACTTTTTATTGGATTTTTCCTCGGCGTTTCCGGAGAAAAGTTCAAAGTAGAAGTAGATGAAAGGGAAGAAGCAATTGTTGGTGTTCTTCCTGGAAATAACTGTGGTGGTTGTGGTTATGCCGGATGTTCCGGTCTTGCAGCTGCTATTGTAAAAGGTGATGCCCCGGTCAATGGATGTCCTGTTGGTGGTGCGCCGGTTGCAGCAAAAGTCGGTGAAATCATGGGTGTTGCTGCAGAAGAAGGCACAAAGCAGGTTGCCTTTGTAAAATGTGCAGGAACCTGTGAAAAAGCCGGTCATGATTATGAATATACCGGAGTAGAAGATTGTGCTGCTATGGCATTTATTCCGGGCGGCGGAGCAAAGAGCTGTAGCTATGGCTGCCTTGGCTTTGGAAACTGTGTAAAGGCATGTCCGTTTGATGCAATCCATGTTGTAGATGGTATTGCAAAGGTGGATAAGGAAGTATGTAAGGCATGTGGAAAATGTGTTGCAGCCTGTCCGAAGCACTTGATTGAGCTGGTACCATATGAAGCAAAGCATCTGGTACAGTGCAGTTCCAAGGATAAAGGCAAAGACGTTATGAAAGCCTGCTCCGTAGGTTGTATTGGCTGTCATCTCTGTGAGAAGAACTGTCCAAATGATGCAGTTCATGTCGTAGATAATGTGGCTTATATCGACCAGGAGAAATGTACCGGATGTGGCATTTGTGCCGAGAAATGTCCGAAGAAGATTATTTTATAATCGTTTCTGTGATAGAAAGAACGGGATTGTCATTGATTTGGCAGTCCCGTTTTGCGTAGTTGATGTTATATGAGGATTGGATATGAGAAAATTTAGAGAAAAGTATATTGGAAATAAAGATTTTTATAAAATGGTTCTGCTGGTAGCTATTCCAATTATGATACAGAATGCCATCACTAACTTTGTGAGTCTTTTGGACAATATCATGGTAGGACTGGTTGGAACGGAGCAGATGTCCGGTGTCGCAATCATCAATCAGTTGATGCTGGTTTACAATATCTGTATTTTTGGAGCAGTATCCGGTGCAGGCATTTTTGGGGCACAGTTTTATGGAAAAGGGGACCATAAAGGAGTGCGGAATGCCTTCCGTTTTAAAATTGTAGCCTGTGGTTTCTTAGCAGTCATATGGATGCTGATATTGGGCTTTGCAAATGAACCGTTAATTCGGCTGTTTTTGCATGAAGGAGGAAGCACGGGAGATATTGAAGCTACATTATTGTATGCAAAACAGTATTTACAGACGGTAATGCCATCCATGGTTCCTTTTGCATTGATTCAGGCATATGCCCAGACATTACGTGAAACAGGAGAAACGGTTCTTCCGATGAAAGCTGGAATTGCTTCTGTAGCAGTAAATCTGATGTTTGACTATGTATTAATATTTGGTGCATTTGGACTGCCTGCATTAGGAGTAAGAGGTGCAGCGGCAGCAACCGTATTGGCAAGAGTTGTGGAATGCATTATTGTTGTCTTGTGGACCCATGCGAGAGCAGATAAGAATCATTTTATTGTAGGAGCTTACCGTGATTTTAAAATACCGGGAACACTGGTACGACAGATTATCATAAAAGGAACACCATTGCTTTTAAATGAGACTTTATGGGCTGGAGGAATGGCAGTCCTGATGCAGTGTTATTCCACAAGAGGTCTTGCTGTTGTAGCTGGATTTAATATATCAAATACAGTAGCCAATCTTTTTAATGTTGTATTTATTGCGTTAGGAAGTGCAATATCCATCATTGTAGGACAGCAGCTTGGCGCTGGTAAATTGGAAGAGGCGGTGGATACGGACCGCAAGATGATTGTATTTTCTGTATTTTGTTGTTTTGTCATAGGAGCCTGCATGTTTGCAATTGCTCCGTTCTTTCCAAGAATATACAATACGACAGAAGAAGTGCGTGGACTGGCAAAACAATTTATCCGGATTGCATCAGCCTGCATGCCGTTATATGGATTTATGCATGCAACCTATTTCACACTGCGTTCCGGTGGCAGGACAGTCATTACCTTCCTTTTTGACAGTGTCTATATCTGGGTGGTAGATATTCCACTGGCATTTGTGTTAACCAGATTTACAGGACTTCCGATTGTATCTATTTATTTATCCTGTCAGTTAATAGAGATTATAAAATGCATCATCGGATATGTTATGGTAAAGAAGAAAATCTGGGTCAACAATATGGTTATGGAGCATTGACAGGAAAAAGGCTTACATTTCATGAAATGGAATATTGCTGCCGATGCCGGAAGTGGTATGAAGTTCGTAATCGTCGGTGATAAAAATGGCTTCCGTGTCATCCAAGGATTCTATCAGCTTCATGCCGTCCTCTAATCCTAAAGCAAAACAGGTGGTGGAAAGTCCGTCACCATCTACGGATTTCGGACAGATAATGGTGACACCCAGCAGGTTATTGTCATAAGGATAACCGGTTTTCGGATTTAAAATGTGGTGATAGAAGTTATCACCCACATAGAAATAACGTTCATAAACACCGGAACTTACTACCGTTTCATCAGAGACTTCAACACTAGCAATGGCAGTGCCATCATCGGAAAATGGTTTCTGGATACCGATATTATAGTTACTTCCATCTGGTTTATCACCCAGCGTAAGGACATTGCCTCCAAGGTTAATCATGCCGGAGGTAATGTCTTTTTCATTTAAATAATCTTTCATTTTATCAGCAATATAACCTTTGGCGATGCCTCCCAAGTCAATCATGGCATCCGGATTGGAAAGACTAACTTCGTTTCCATTAATAACAATCGCATGATAGTCGATGGTGGAAAGTGTGGCTTCAATATCAGATTCAGATGGAACAGTACCGCTGTTATTTGGAAAGTCCCAGAGGGAAGACAATTTACCAATGGTGATATCAAACTGTCCCAGGCTTAAATCACCATAATAAATACCTTTTTGTAATAATTCAATCGTATCATCATCCACAGTAACCGGTGTGCCACCAGCATTGTTTATTTTACTGATATCGCTGTCTGCGATGGTATTGCTGAAAAGGTTCTCATAATGGGAAGCAAGCTTGAAGCAGTCATCAATATAAGAAGCATTTTCTTCTCCATATAGTGTAATGGTAATGACTGTATTAAAATAAAAATCAGATTTGGAAACAGGTTCTTTGCTGCGTCCGCATCCCACGAAGGAGAAGGAGCAGAAGAAGAGAAAGAAAGCAAGTAAACTGCAGGCTAATTTATAAGAAAATATCGTCTTTTTTGTTTTCATCATGTATACTCCGGTTCTTTTAAAATCATATAGCACAAGCATAGCACAAGGAAGATAAAATTTACAGATGATTTTTTTCGAAAGGTATGATAAAGTATAAAATGTATGCATATTAATAAAAAATTATAACCGGCATTCAGATAGTGAATATGCCGTAGATGATTAAGAGGCGGAAAAATGGATACACAGTTGCGTGAAACATTAAAGAATAAGAAGCGTGTAATTGTAAAAATCGGTTCTTCATCTCTTTTACATGAAGAGACCGGAAAATTAAATCTTTTAAAACTGGAACGTTTGGTAAGAGAATTATGTGATATTAAGAATCAGGGCATGGATGTATGCCTGGTCAGCTCCGGGGCTATTGCAGTAGGAAGACAGTCCATGGGATTCAAAGAAAGACCGGAGAAAATAGCTGTAAAACAGGCATGTGCGGCAGTGGGACAGGCGAGACTTATGATGACTTATCAAAAGCTTTTTTCAGAGTACCACCAGAATGTGGGACAGGTTCTTATGACAAAAAAAACTATGGTTGATAACGTGTCGAGAAAAAATGCCCAGAATACTTTTGAAGAATTGTTTGAAATGGGAATTATACCAATTGTAAATGAAAATGATACCGTATCTACTTATGAGATGCAGTTTGGTGATAACGATTCCCTGTCGGCTATTGTAGCCTCATTGGTAGGAGCAGATTTGTTGATTCTTTTATCTGATATTGACGGGTTGTATACGGATGATCCGAGAAAGAATCCAAAAGCAGAATTGATACCGGTAGTAGAAAAAATTGATAACCGGATTGAAAACATGGCAGGAGATACAGTAGGTAGTGATGTTGGTACCGGTGGAATGACCACCAAATTAACGGCAGCAAGGATTGCAACCTTATCCGGAGCAGATATGATTATTGCCAATGCAAAGGATGTGGGAGTTCTGCATCAGATTTTCGAAGGAAAACAGGTGGGAACCTTTTTCAAAGCCAATAAAAATGATGATTTCTATATTGCAGATTATGTAGAAGAAAGCATGGGGTAAAAAGATGATTGAAAATACAATAGCAAGAATCAATGAATTATATCATAAATCCCAGAAAGAAGGACTGACACCGGAAGAAAAGGAAGAACAGGCAGCACTTCGCAAGGAATACATAGCAAGTGTAAAGCGGAATCTGAAGGGACAGTTAGATAATATTGATATGGTAAATGCAGATGGAACGGTAACCAATCTGGGAGAAAAATATGGAAACAAAGGCAAGCTTCAGAACTAAGTATAAGACACTGCGAAATGCAATGCCGGAGAATATTGTAAGAGAAGAATCCCAAAGGATTTGTCAGAATATCAGTACCTGGGAAATCTTTCAGAAAGCACAAAATTGTTTCTTTTATTATCCCCTTGGGAAAGAAGCTTCTTTATTGCCTTTTTTTAAAGAAAGTATTCAAAAAAGAGCAGCTTTCCCCCGGGTACGTGGAGAAGAAATGGACTTTTGTGAAGTCAATAGTACAGATGATTTTCAGGAAGGGTATTTTCATGTGATGGAGCCAAAGGATGAGATACCGGCGATGGATTTAGCAGAACTTGAGCAGGAGGAAACAATTGTATTCACACCGGGACTGGTCTTTGATATTAACGGTGGAAGAAGCGGATATGGTAAGGGCTTTTATGATCGTTTTTTTCAGAAATATAAGAAAGTAATCCGGGTTGGAATTGCATTATCCTGTCAGCTTGCAGAACAGGTACCTATGGAGGCTTATGATATTCTGATGGATTATCTTGTAACACCGGAGAAGATTTATAAAGTAACGGATAACAGAGACGAAAATAAGTAGCAGGAGGGAATTATGGAATTACAGGAATTAGGTAAGAGAGCAAAAGCAGCAGAAGTCATCATGCGGAATATGGGCATGAAAGAAAAAGAAAAGATTTTGCTTGAAGTTGCAGAACATTTAGTAGAAGATACCGATGCTATTTTAGCAGCAAACCAGAAGGATATGGATGCAGGAAGAGAAGCCGGAATGCATCAGGGACTTTTAGACCGTCTGATGTTAAATAAAGAGCGTATTGCACAGATGGCAGAAGGAATCCGCCAGGTAGCAGAATTAGAAGATCCGGTAGGAGAAGTCCTTTCCATGAAACAGCGCCCGAATGGACTTATGATTGGAAAGAAGCGTGTACCATTAGGTGTCATTGGAATTATTTATGAATCACGTCCAAATGTAACAGCAGATGCCTTTGCTTTGTGCTTTAAAACTGGAAATACCGTGATTTTAAAAGGTGGAAGTGATGCCATTCATTCCAATATGGCAATCGTAAAGAGCATCAATGAAACTTTAAGTAATAACCAGCTGCCGGAAGGAGTGCTTTCTTTAATCGAAGATACCAGCCGGGAAACTGCTACTGCATTTATGAAAATGAATGAGTATGTGGATGTACTGATTCCAAGAGGTGGCTCAGGACTGATTCGTGCTGTGGTAGCCAATGCTACAATTCCGGTGATTGAGACCGGTACCGGTAACTGCCACATTTATGTGGATGAAACCGCAGACCTTGATATGGCGGTGAATATCATTAATAATGCCAAAACACAGCGCATCGGTGTATGCAATGCCTGTGAATCTTTAGTGCTGCATGAGAGCATCGTAGATGAACTGATGCCACGCCTTTCTGCAAAATTATCCGAAAGCCATGTAGAAATCCGTGGGGATGAGCGGGTTCAGAAAGCTACAAAAGATGCAGTGGCTGCAACAGAAAAAGACTGGGGCACCGAATATTTGGATTATATTATTTCTGCAAAGACAGTTTCAGATATTGATGAAGCCATTACACATATCAATAAATATAATACCGGACATTCGGAAGCAATCATTACCAATAATTATGAGCATGCACAGAAGTTCTTAAATGAGATTGATGCTGCGGCTGTTTATGTAAATGCATCCACCCGTTTTACTGATGGATTTGAGTTTGGCTTTGGGGCAGAAATCGGAATCAGTACCCAGAAGCTGCATGCCAGAGGACCGATGGGCTTAGAAGCACTGACGACCACCAAATATATCATTTACGGGGATGGACAGATCAGAGAATAATAAGAAAATATAAAGAAAACAGGAAAAGAAATGAGAGAAATAGAAAAGATAAATCACACCGGTGAAGTTCCGGTAATGGAACCACAGAGACAATTTTATTTTATGGACCTTGCAAAGCAGTATGTGGCGCAGATTTCAAGGAAAAAAGGCAGACCGCTTACCTTTCATGTGACAACTTTTGGCTGCCAGATGAATGCCAGAGATTCTGAAAAATTATGCGGAATTTTAGAGACTGTAGGTTTTGAAGAGACCGATTCCGAGGAAGCAGATTTTGTCATTTATAATACCTGTACCGTACGTGAAAATGCCAACAATAAGGTTTACGGACGTCTGGGATATTTAAGCGGCTTTAAGAAAAAGAATAAAGATATGATGATTGCATTATGCGGCTGTATGATGCAGGAACCGGAGGTTGTGGAAAAATTAAAACAGAGTTATCGTTTTGTAGACCTGGTTTTCGGAACCCATAATATCTTTAAATTTGCAGAACTTCTGGTACGCTGCTTTGAAGAGCAGAAAATGGTCATTGACATCTGGGATGATACGAAAGAAATTGTAGAAGAACTTCCGGTAGAACGGAAATACAGCTTTAAGTCCGGTGTTAATATTATGTTTGGCTGCAATAATTTCTGCAGTTACTGTATTGTGCCATATGTAAGAGGAAGAGAACGCAGCAGAAAACCGCAGGATATCATAAGAGAAATTGAAAAATTGGTAGCAGATGGTGTAGTAGAGGTTATGCTCTTAGGACAGAATGTCAATTCCTATGGAAAGAACTTAGATACACCAGTGACCTTTGCACAGCTCTTACAGGAAGTAGAAAAGATTGAAGGTCTGGAAAGAATCCGGTTCATGACATCCCATCCAAAGGATTTATCCGATGAACTGATTGAAGTAATGAAGAATTCCAAGAAAATCTGCAGACATCTTCATCTGCCGCTTCAGTCCGGCAGCAGCAGAGTGTTAAAAGAAATGAACCGTCACTATGACAAGGAGCATTATCTTGCACTGGTTGAAAAAATCAAAAAAGCAATGCCGGATCTGGCAATTACAACAGATATTATTGTAGGATTTCCGGGAGAAACTGAAGAAGATTTCTTAGAGACCATGGATGTGGTAAGACAGGTAGAGTATGACAGCGCGTTTACTTTTATTTATTCAAAACGTACCGGAACGCCTGCTGCCAAAATGGAAAATCAGATTCCGGAAGATGTGATAAAAGACCGTTTTGACCGGCTGTTAAAACAGGTACAGGAGATTTCCGCAAAGAAAGCCGGAGCATTAACCGGAAGCGTGCAGGATGTATTAGTTGAAGAATTAGATGAACAGCAGGAAGGCCTTGTAACCGGAAGATTATCCAATAACTCAGTGGTACATCTGCCGGGTGATGTATCCATGATTGGAACTATCGTACCGGTATATTTAAAAGAATGCAAAGGCTTTTATTATATGGGAGAGGTTGCAGAGTAAATGAACCGTCGTTTTGGAAAAAATGATATCCTGTTGCTGGGAATGCTTGCAGTAGTTATTTTAGTTTTCTATGTAGGAATGACCTCTGCATTACAAAGCGGTGACAGTATTATCATTACGGTAAATGGCAGCGAATATGGCAGATATTCCCTGACAGAAAATAAAGAGATTCCAATTAAAATAGATGGAAAAGTTACCAATATCGTAACGATTGAAAATGGGACTGCCTATATGCTTGAGGCGAACTGCCCGGATCAGTTGTGTATGCATCAGAAAGCAATTTCCAAAGATAAAGAATCCATTATCTGTCTGCCAAACCGGGTTGTAGTAACCGTAGAAAGTGAGCAGAAAAATACATTGGATGATGTGGCTGGGTAGGTGAAAGCATGAAGAAAAGTGTAGCATATCTTGGCGTGTTTTTGGCACTGGCCATGATATTAAGTTATGTGGAAGCAATATTGCCCTTTGCCATTGGAATACCGGGAGTAAAGCTTGGACTTGCCAACCTTGTTACGGTGCTGATGCTGTATCTGATTGGCTGGAGAGAGGCTCTTTGTGTATCGGTGCTTCGTATTGTGCTTACCGGAATTTTATTTGGAAATTTGGTCAGCATCTGTTATGGACTTGCCGGCGGATTATTAAGCTTTGTACTTATGTTTATTCTGATTCGGATAAACCGTTTTCATGTAGTTACGGTCAGTATCTGTGGCGGAATCATACATAATATGGGACAGCTTATCGTAGCAGGATTTCTGGTAAGCTCATACTATGTCATTTACTATATGCCGGTTTTATTGATTGCAGGCTTTGTGACGGGTGCCCTGATTGGAATTGTGGCAAAGGAAGTAGGAGGAAGATTATGTATTCATATATCAAAGGCGAATTATCCGAAATAGTGGCAGAGAATCATATTGTCGTTGAAAATGGCGGAATCGGCTATAATATTTATATTCCGGGACAGGTATTATCTCTGCTACCGGGAGTTGGCGAAGAAGTAAAAATCTATACTTATCTTTGTGTCAGAGAGGATGCATTTATTTTATATGGTTTTCTTACCAGAGATGATTTGAATGTATTTAAATTGCTGATTGGTGTATCCGGAATCGGACCAAAGGGTGCACTGGCAATTCTTTCTGTCATGTCAACGGATGATTTGCGTTTTGCAGTATTATCTGATGATGCAAAAGCAATTGCAAAAGCTCCGGGTGTTGGAAATAAGACGGCACAGCGGTTGATTATAGAATTAAAAGACAAGCTTAGTTTAGAGGATGCCTTTGAACAGAAATTAAGCCATACACAGGAAGCTGCTTCTGGCAACGGCTTAAAAGGAATCCGCAATGAAGCAGTAGAGGCACTGGTTTCACTGGGTTATTCTTCCACAGAGGCTTTGAAGGTTCTTCGTGATATTGAAATTACGGAAGACAGTTCGGTAGAAGATATTTTAAAACTGGCTTTGAAGCAGATGGCATTCTTATAAGAGGAGCAGAAAATGGAAAAACGTGTAATTTCAACGCAGATGCAGGATGAAGATATCAAAATCGAAAAAACACTGCGTCCGATGACCTTGGATGAATATATTGGTCAGGAGAAAGCAAAAGCAAATCTTAAAGTGTATATAGAGGCTGCAAAACAGCGTGGAGAGTCCTTAGACCATGTATTGTTTTATGGTCCTCCGGGACTTGGTAAGACTACTCTTGCCGGCATTATTGCCAATGAAATGGGCGTACATATGAAAGTCACTTCCGGTCCGGCAATTGGAAAGCCGGGAGAAATGGCAGCTATTTTGAGTAATCTTGCAGAAGGTGACATTTTATTTGTAGATGAGATTCATCGTTTGAACCGGCAGGTAGAGGAAGTATTATATCCTGCCATGGAGGATTATGTCATTGACATTATGGTGGGAAAAGGCGCAACTGCCCGTTCAATCCGCCTTGATTTACCGCATTTTACGCTGGTGGGTGCCACTACCAGAGCCGGACTTTTATCGGCACCCTTAAGAGACCGTTTTGGAGTGGTTCATCATCTTGAATTTTATAATGTGGAGGAACTTAAGACAATTATTGTCCATTCTGCAAAAAAGTTAGAGGTAAAGATTGATGAGGAAGGTGCAATCGAATTGGCACGCCGTTCCAGAGGAACGCCGCGTCTTGCCAACCGCCTTTTAAAGAGGGTGCGTGATTTTGCACAGGTGCAGTACAATGGTGAAATTACCAAAGAAGTAGCATCCTTTGCACTGGATTTACTGGAAGTAGACAAGATGGGATTAGACCAGAATGACAGGAACATTTTGCTTACGATTATTGAAAAATTCCAGGGTGGTCCGGTAGGGCTGGATACCCTTGCGGCAGCGATTGGGGAAGATGCCGGAACCATAGAGGATGTTTATGAACCATATCTTGTAAAGAATGGATTTATCAACCGGACACCAAAGGGAAGGGTCGCAACAGAATTTGCATATCATCACTTTGGAATAGAGGGCTAAGAAAATAGTTGTTTTTCGACAGATTTATAGCTATAATATGCTATATGTAGTAGTCAGAGAATATTTTTAGGCAGATACGCAGAGAGGAAATGAAAATGGCAGCAAAAAATAATACAGAAGTGATTATTGATGGAAAAGTATATACTTTAAGTGGATATGAGAGTCAGGAGTATTTACAGAAGGTAGCAACTTATATCAATGATAAGATTGCAGAATTTAAAATGCTGGATGAATATAAGAGAATTCCAAGTGATATGCGTTCCACATTGCTGGCATTGAACATTGCAGATGATTACTTCAAAGCGAAAAATCAGGTTGAAAAATTAGAGCAGGATTTAGAGGTAAAAGACCGTGAAATCTATGATTTAAAGCATGAACTGATTTCCAACCAGATCCGCATGGAAAGTGATGCCAAGTCATTAAAGGATCTGGAAAAAGAAAATAAAGAGCTGCTTTTAAATAAGACCAGATTAGAAGCAACCTTAGAAGATGCTTTACTTGGTAAAGTAGATAAACTTGAAAAACCGGAAAAAACTGAAAAACCAGAGGAAAAGAAAACAGACCATACGGAAGAAAAGAAAGAGGAAAAGCCTTCCGGAAAGAAAGCGTAATAGAGAATAAAAACTATGAAAGGGGGCAGACATTTATCTGTCCCTTTTGTTGCCATAGGAGATGAGGAAAGATGAAAGAGTTAGAACTTTTAGCACCGGCAGGTTCCTTGAAAACATTAAAGGCAGTCATTCATGCCGGAGCAGATGCCGTATATCTTGGCGGAAGTATGTTCGGTGCAAGAGCATATGCCAATAATTTTAACGAAGAAGAATTATTAGAAGCAATCCGTTTCGGACATATTCATGGACGCAAAATTATTCTTGCGGTGAATACTCTGTTAAAAGAATATGAATTAGGACAGCTCTATGATTATCTGCACCCTTATTATGAAGCGGGATTAGATGCTGTCATCGTGCAGGATATGGGCGTTATGGAGTTTATCAAAACTCATTTTCCAAATCTTCCGATACATACCAGTACCCAGATGACCATTACCAATGTAGAGGGAGCCAGGCTTTTAAAGGAACAGGGTGTAGAGCGTGTGGTGACAGCGAGAGAAATGTCCTTAGAAGAAATTCAAAGAATCCATGATGAAGTAGGCGTGGAACTGGAAAGCTTTATTCATGGCGCATTGTGTTACTGTTATTCCGGACAGTGCCTTTTCAGTAGTATCATCGGCGGAAGAAGCGGAAACCGTGGCAGATGTGCACAGCCATGCCGCCTTTCCTATGAAGTATTGCAGGGAGAAAAAAGTCTTACCGGACATCATGCAACACCGATTCTGAGCCTTAAGGATATGTGTACACTGCCATTTTTGTATGAACTGGCAGACCATGGGGTATATTCCTTTAAGATAGAAGGACGGATGAAGACACCGGAGTATGCTGCCGGTGTAGTAAGTATTTACCGAAAATATATGGATTCCTATCTGGATGGAAGCCGTATTCCGGTGGAGAAGAAGGATATCAGGGCACTTTTAGAACTTGGAAACCGAGGTGGCTTTACCAACGGATATTACTATCATCATAATGACAGTGATATGCTAAGCGGAGAGAGTGCTTCCCATAATAAGAGCGAAGGTGTTCTTCAGGATAACATCCGTAGAGAATATGTAGACACCGAATTAAAAGAAAAGATTAAAGGAAAGTTAATATTAAATAAAGAATGCCCTGCTAAGATAGAAGTGCAATATGGAAAAATAAAAGTTTCTTATCAGGGAGATATGGTTCTTGTAGCGCAGAATCGTCCGTTGACGGAAGAAGTTGTAACAGAAAAGATTACAAAGACTGGAAATACACCATTTGTTTTTGAAAATCTTGAAGTTACAATGGATGATGATATTTTTATGCCGGTAAACCAGTTGAACCAGCTGCGAAGAGGTGCGTTGGAAGCATTAGAAGAAGCGTTGTTGAAACCTTATGAAAGAACGCTTCCAGAATTGGTGGAAACTTCTTCCGCTGAAACAGATAGGCAGACAACAGGAAATGCCATAAAAGAAAAGCAGATTTCCGGACAGTCATTATCACAGACTTCTGGACAACAATCCGCCGGTTCATCCACAGAAGTCCGGGTACTGATTGAAGACGCAGAACAGCTTCCGGCAGTATTAAAAGCCGATTTCGTGGATACGGTTTATCTTGATTGTATGTTGTATACAAGAGAAAATCTGATTCGCAAGTTAAGTGAGGATATAGACAGGGTACAGGCATCCGGTAAGAAAGCATTTTATGTATTCCCGTTTATTTTCCGGCAGCAGACCAGTCTTTTTTATGAAAAAATCATGCCGGAGCTAAAAAAGCTTCCATTAGATGGTATTATGGTGCGGAGTCTTGATGAGATTGCGTTTATAAAGGAATGGGGCAATGAAAACTGGCAGATGGTATCCGACAGTAATTTATATACCTATTCCAATGAAGCAGCAGAATATTTTTATCATCTTGGAATGATGCAGGATACAATTCCGGTGGAATTGAACCGGAAGGAGATTTTAAGAAGAGAAAACAGCCGGTCTGAAATGATTATCTATGGCAGGCTTCCGCTTATGATAACGGCACAGTGTATTCATAAGAACACGTTGGGCTGTATGCATCAGCCTGACGTGCTGACCTTAAAAGACCGTTATTCGGTACATTTTCCGGTGAAAAATTTCTGCTCGGAATGTTATAACGTAATTTATAATTCGCTTCCGGTCTGTCTCTTTAAGGAAGATGTAACCGTGAAAAAGATTGCACCAGCTGCCGTAAGGCTTTCCTTTACGACAGAGACTGAAGAAGAGACAGAACAGATTTTAACAATTTATGGCGATATTTATAAAAATGGTGGCATTTTGGGGCAGCTGCCAATGGAATGCACCAATGGTCATTTTAAACGAGGCGTAGAATAAAGCAGAGGTATTTATGGTTCATTTAATTGTGGAGTTATCAAAATATGCACTGATTATTCTGTTTTCCGTGTATACATATGAATGTTTTGCGGTATTCCGGAATATATCAGAACGAAAACAGGAAAAGAAATTTAAACGGCAGGCAAGGATTTTGTATGTGATTCATTTTACGGCATATTTAGTCATATTTGCGGTGACAGAGGATGCATATACCTTTATTTTTTATCTGGCGCAGATAATTCTTCTTGTTGTGGTGCGGAATGTGTACAAATTATGTTATCCGAAGGCTTCGAGACTTTTAGCCAATAATATGTGTATGCTTATGATCATCGGGTTTATTATTCTGACCCGCCTGAACTTTGGACATGCTATCAAACAGTTTGCAATTGCAGCGGTATCCTGTGTGATTTCCCTTGTGATTCCGGTGATGATACGGAGGATGGGATTTTTCCGGAATCTTACCTGGATTTATGCGGCAATCGGTATTGTGGGACTTGGTATTGTATGTATCGCAGGAAGCACCAGCTATGGAGCAAAGATTTCCTTTACCATAGCAGGAATTACGGTACAGCCGTCCGAATTTATTAAGATTCTTTTTGTGTTTTTTGTGGCTGCCATGTATCATAAATCAACGGAATTCCGTCAGGTGATAATTACCACTTTGATTGCAGCGCTGCATGTATTGATTCTGGTATTATCCAGGGATTTAGGTGGCGCATTGATTTTCTTTGTGGCTTATATGGCAATGCTTTATGTGGCAACGAGAAAACCACTCTATTTTGCTGGTGGACTGCTGGCGGGAAGTGTAGCGGCAGTAATTGCCTATAAATTATTTAACCATGTCAGAGTCCGTGTGGTGGCATGGAAAACACCTCTAAAAGTAATTGACAAAGAGGGCTATCAGATCTGCCAGTCACTTTTTGCAATCGGGACCGGAGGCTTCTTCGGTCTGGGGTTATATCAGGGCATGCCAAATAAAATACCGGTAGTAGAACAGGATTTTATTTTCGCAGCAATTTCAGAAGAACTGGGTGGAATGTTTGCCCTGTGTCTTATTTTGGTCTGTGTAAGCTGTTTCCTGATGTTTTTAAATATTGCCATGCAGTTAAAGGATTCCTTTTATAAGCTGGTGGCACTTGGACTTGGAACGATTTACGGATTTCAGGTATTCTTAACCATTGGCGGAGTAACAAAATTTATTCCATCCACCGGAGTAACCCTTCCGTTAGTCAGTTATGGAGGAAGCTCCATGTTAAGTACATTGATTATATTTGGCATTATTCAGGGATTATATATTTTGCGGGAAGACGAAGGAGTGTCACATAATGAAAAAGGAGAATATAAATCAGCAAAAAAGAAAGCAAAATCGGGATTCGAAACAGAAGTCAGGGACCTCAGTTAGTAAGAATAAAGAATTTGCAGTGATTACTTATCTTTTCCTTGCTATCTTTATCTGCCTGATGGGATATATGGTATATTTTCAGACGGTAAAAAGCGAAGATTTTATCAATAGTCCATATAATAGCAGACAGGATACTTTTGCAGACCGTGTGGTCAGAGGAAAGATTATGTCAGCAGATGGCAAAGTTTTGGCCGAGACCGTAGTGGATGCTGCCGGTAATGAAACCCGGAAATATCCTTATGGTAATATGTATGCGCATGTGGTCGGTTTTTCCACCAATGGAAAGTCAGGTATTGAATCCAATATGAACTTTAATCTTTTACGTTCCCATTCTTTTGTATTAGAGCGTATGTTTAACGAGATTAAAGATGAAAAAAGCATGGGAGACAATGTGGTTACCACGTTGGATTCCACTTTGCAGGAAACTGCATATCAGGCATTGGGTAATTATGATGGTGCAGTTGTTGTGATGGAGCCTTCCACCGGAAAAGTGCTTGCCATGGTGTCCAAACCGGATTTTGACCCGAATACTATTGCGGCAGACTGGGATTCCATTATTTCAGAAGATAATAATAACTCGGTTCTTTTAAACCGGGCGACCCAGGGATTATATCCGCCTGGTTCTACTTTTAAAATAATTACAACTTTAGAATATATCCGGGAAAATCCGGATTATGAGAATTACAGTTATAGCTGTAACGGAAGTATTACAGAGAATGATTTTACAATACACTGTTATAATAATGCCGTGCATGGAACGCAGGATTTGAAGCAGTCCTTTGCAAATTCCTGTAATTCATCTTATGCCAATATCGGATTATCTTTGGACACAGATTCTCTTTCGGACCTTTGTTCAAATCTGATGTTTGATAAGACACTGCCGGGAAACTTTGAAACAAGTAAAAGTCAGTTTAAATTAACAGATGAATCCCCGGAAAGTATGAAAATGCAGACGGCAATCGGACAGGGAGAGACGCTGGTAACACCACTCCATATGTTATTGATTACCAGTGCAATTGCCAACGATGGTATTCTGATGAAACCTTATGTGGTAGACCATACGGAAAATGAAAATGGTATAGAAGTAAAGAAATATGAGCCGGCTGCAAGCAAACAGCTTCTTTCGGAAAAAGAAGCAAAGACCATGCAGGAATTTATGGCAGGTGTAGTTGCAGATGGTACTGCATCCAAGTTAAATGGGCAGAGTTATACTGCATACGGCAAGACCGGCTCCGCAGAGTTTAATAACAATAAGGGAGAAAGCCATTCCTGGTTTGTTGGATATGCACACCGGGAGGATAAGGAAGATATTGCAGTTGTTGTAATTGCAGAAGGTGCAGGTGCAGGCAGTACCGTTGCAGTTCCGGCAGCAAAACAGGTTTTTGATGTATATTACAGATAAATGAAAACAGATAGGATGACATGCTGCGTCAGGAATCATCCGGGACTTCTGAAATGGATTGTTGCATCCTTATGAAAAAAGGGGTATACTGTTTGTTAAACAAAAGGTAGTGACCACATCAGGAGGTATTGCAATGATTGAAGCAACAAGTTGTGGTGGTGTGGTAATATTTCGGGGTAAGGTGCTTGTTCTTTATAAGAATTATAAGAATAAGTACGAAGGCTGGGTGCTTCCAAAGGGAACAGTAGAACCCGGGGAAGAATTCAAAGATACCGCAGCAAGAGAGGTATTGGAGGAAACGGGCGTAGATGCATCCATAATCAAATATGTCGGGAAGAGCCAGTATAGCTTTACTGTGCCAGAAGATACGGTGGAGAAACAGGTACATTGGTATCTGATGATGGCAGACAGTTATTACAGTAAGCCACAACGTGAAGAGTTCTTTGTAGATTCCGGATATTATAAATATCATGAAGCCTATCATCTTTTAAAATTTGCCAATGAGAAGCAGATTTTGGAAAAAGCTTATAATGAATATCTGGATTTGAAAAAGTGTAATCTGTGGGGAACCCACAAATATTATTAGAGCAGCCATCTGACTGCTTTTTTAAATCAGATATGAGGTGTAGCATGCATTGGTATTCTAATTTATATCTGGGAGAAAGGCTGAAAAATCAGGAAGCAAAGGTAAAAAGCAGAGTGGAGCGGAATGTGCCACAGCCGTCGCTTTATCTTCTGACCCTTCCGTCAAATGAAGAGAATCTTCTGGATATTATACCGGCAACAGATTTATTACAAAAGGCATATCCGAAGAAAGAACTTTTTATTATCGGTCTGGAAAAAGGATATGACGCAGCATTAGAGATGTCAGCAGCAATTGTGAATGATATTTATCATAAAACAGGAACATTTGAAGTGCGTAAATTTGTACTGAAACAGCAGACTCGTAAAAATACTGAAATGGAGACATGAGGATGACAGTGCTGTTATCTATTTTGAAAATCCTGGGCATAATATTATTATGCATATTAGGTTTACTGGTTTTACTTATCATGCTTTTGCTGTTTGCTCCGGTATCTTACCGGATTCGTGGAGAGACAAGGCAGGGACAGACTACGTTAAAAGTGCATGGAGCATGGTGTCTTATGGCTTTGCGTTTTTCCTTTCTAATGGAGCAGGGAAAGCGGCTTGCAGTTTTAAAGATTTTTGGCATAAAAGCATGGAAGTATCCATCGGATGAAAAATCCAAAAAGAAATTAGAGAAAAAGAAAGTAAAGAAAAAGCAGAAAAAGAAATCCGGGGAAAAATCCCATAAGGAACCAGAAAAAGACTTAGTGCAGAAACGTCAGAAGCCGGAAGAACAAACAGCACCGGCGATTGAAAAAAAGATAGATGTAACGGGGTTAGAAGAACAGAATCCACCGGCTGAAGTGCAAGAAGAACAGACGGAAAAACAGTATGAACAGAAACACCATAAGAAGACATATAAGAAAAAGTCTGTTTCCGTATTTGGTAAAATCAGCAAGACAATACGCTCGATAGTAGAAAAGATAAAAGCAATTCCGCAGAAATTAAAAAATATCGGCAGTAAAATAAAAAAAGTGAATCAGTGGATACAGGATGAGCAGAATAGAAGTGCCGTCCGGTTTGTCATGGGTGATGTAATAGGGTTGTTAAAAAAATACGGACCAAAGCATATGAAGGCAGATGTTGCTTATGGTATGGAAGATCCGGCAGCCACAGGACAGGTTTTAGCAGTGCTCAGCGTATTACCATTTTTATATTATGATAAGGTATCTATTATGCCGGATTTCGAGGCAGAACGTTTTTATATCGAAGGCAGCTGGGATATAAAGGGACGGATACAGGTGATTCATTTATTAAAGGCAGCAATTCGAATCTGGAGAAATCCGGATGTGAAACACTTTATAAAGCAATTTTAACAGAATCAATATGAAGTAGAATCAGGAGGAATTATTATGGCAGACAGTAATAACACATTTCGCAATACGGTAGAATCTTTATTCAAAGGAATGGACAGCTTCATTACAACCAAGACGGTTGTAGGAGATGCCATTCATATCGGAGATACCATCATTCTTCCATTAGTGGATGTATCCTTTGGTGTAGGCGCAGGTGCATTTTCACAGGAGAAGAAGAACAACGGAGCAGGAGGAATGGGTGGAAAGATTACACCGAGTGCGGTTCTCGTCATTCAGAATGGCACCACCAAGCTTGTAAATATTAAGAATCAGGATGGTGTGACCAAAATTCTTGATATGGTACCAGATTTCGTAAATAAGTTTGCATCCAGGGGAAAGAAGGATGAGGCAGCAACTGCAAAATTAGATGAAGAATCCAAGAAAGCAGCAGAGTCTGAGATGAATGAAATTTTATCTGATGCAGTAAATAAGGATGAAGAATAAGAACAGTATAGAATAGTAACAGAAGAATGTACAGCGTGCTAAGTGAAAAAGAAGGGCATATACTATAATGGTATATGTCTTTTTGATTGGAGAAAAAACATGAAACGCTTGATGGGGTATTCCTTTTTCATGGTGGGATTTGGCATGTTTTTTATGTTTATTATCCCAAGTGACGTGATTGGGATTATTATTATATTGATATTGCTGTTGATAGGGTATAATCTTTTCTGCTGTAAGTAATAGGAAAGCAATTTCTTGAATTTCCTGTAAAGTAAAAAAAGGACTGTCCAAAAGGACAGTCCAGATAGAAAATGCTAATTAAGCTCTTTCAACGGATCCGGATCTTAAACAGGAAGTACATACGTACATTCTTTTTGGAGTTCCGTTTACTTTACATTTTACAGATTTGATGTTTGATTTCCACATTCTATTAGATCTTCTATGAGAATGGCTCACATTGTTACCGAAATGAGCGCCTTTTCCACAAACTGCACATTTTGCCATGATAGCACCTCCTTTAAATTCTTCACTAAGCCTGTTATGACACAAGCTCACAACAAAGCTATCTTAACAGAAATACAGACAGAATGCAAGAAAAAAATTGCATTTTTTGAAAATAAAGAAAAATACTGTTTCTTTTTTCGGAAAAAGAGGTTATAATATAGTTCATGTTATGTATATACTGGCGGAAATGCGAGAAGATTAATTTTAATTGGAGGTTATAGAATGACAGGTAAAATGGAAAACGAATTAGGTAAAGTCGTAATTGATAATGAAGTAATTGCAACCTATGCCGGTTCTGTTGCAGTTGAGTGCTTTGGCATTGTGGGAATGGCTGCAGTTAATATGAAAGATGGCCTGGTTAAATTATTAAAGAGAGATTATCTGACACATGGTATAAATGTGGATGTGGATGAAAATAATAAAATTACAATTGATTTCCATGTAATTGTTGCCTATGGCGTAAGTATTGAGACAGTAGCAGACAATCTGATTCATACGGTAAAATATAAAGTGGAAGAGTTTACCGGAATGCAGATTAAGAAAGTCAACATTTTAGTTGAAGGCGTCAGAGTGATTGATTAAGGAGGAACTGTTGAAGTGGAAGTAAGTACAATAAACGCTGCGGTATTTGCTAAAATGTTTTTGGCCGGAGCAAAGAATCTTGAAGCAAAGAAAGAGTGGATTAACGAACTGAATGTTTTCCCTGTACCGGATGGAGATACAGGAACCAATATGTCTATGACAATTATGTCAGCAGCAAAGGCAGTAAGCGAGCTTGAAAATCCGACCATGAAGGAACTTGCAAAGGCAATTTCATCGGGTTCATTAAGAGGAGCAAGAGGAAACTCAGGAGTTATCCTTTCCCAGTTATTCCGTGGATTTACCAAGGTGATTGCAGAATATGATGAGCTTGATGTAGTGATTCTGACAGAAGCTATGCAGAAGGCTGTTGAGACTGCATATAAGGCAGTTATGAAACCAAAGGAAGGAACGATTCTTACTGTTGCTAAGGGGGCAGCCAACAAAGCATTAGAACTTTGTGATGATACCGATGATATTGTATTCTTTGTAGATGAAGTTATTAAAGAAGCAGACCATGTGTTAAGCAAGACACCGGATATGCTTCCTGTATTAAAACAGGCTGGCGTAGTAGATTCCGGCGGACAGGGACTGGTTCAGGTATTAAAGGGCGGTTATGATTCCCTGATTGGCAAAGAAATTGATTACAGCATTGAAGGTTCTGCAGCATCTGCAGGTGTTATGAAGATTACTGCTGAGACAGAAGCTGATATTAAGTTTGGTTATTGTACCGAATTTATCATTGTATTAAATCAGCCATTAACAGAGAAGCAGGAGCATGAATATAAAAACTTCTTAGAGTCCATTGGTGATTCTATCGTTGTTGTGGCAGATGATGAGATTGTGAAAACCCATGTACATACCAATGACCCTGGTCTTGCCATCCAGGAAGCATTGAAACATGGTTCATTAAGCAAAATCAAGATTGATAATATGCGTGAAGAGCATCAGGAAAAATTAATCAAGGATGCTGAGAAACTCGCAAAAGAGCAGAAAGAGGAAGAAACCAAAGAAGAAAAGGCAGAGGAACCAAGAAAAGAAATGGGCTTCATTTCCGTATCCATTGGTGCCGGTGTCAATGAAATCTTCAACGGACTTGGCGTGGATTATATCATCGAAGGTGGTCAGACCATGAACCCAAGTACCGAGGATATGTTAAATGCCATCGACCATGTGAATGCAGATAACATCTTTATTCTTCCGAATAATAAGAATATTGTACTGGCTGCAAATCAGGCAGCATCTTTAGTAGAAGATAAGAAGATTATTGTTATTCCAACCAAGACAATTCCACAGGGAATTACAGCACTGATTAACTTTATTCCGGATCAGTCGGCAGAGGAAAATGCAGAGCGTATGACCGAGGAATTAGAAAATGTAAAGACCGGTCAGGTAACTTATGCAGTCCGTGATACCGTAATCGATGACAAAGAGATTAAACAGGGCGATTATATGGGAATTGGCGACAAGAGCATCCTTGCTGTTGGTAAGGATATCAAGAGCACTACAGAAGATATGGTTGCTGAGATGATAGATGAAGAATCTGCGATTATCTGTATCTATTATGGTGAAGAAGTAACAGAAGAAGATGCCAATGCATTAGGTGCTGCTTTAGAAGAGAAGTATCCGGAGGTAGAAGTGGAGATTCACTTTGGCGGACAGCCAATTTACTATTATGTAATATCAGTAGAGTAACAGGAGTGTTTATGGACAGAAATGCACCCATTCAGGAATTGAATGGAGTTGGACCAAAAACTGAAAAAATATTGCAAAAACTTGGAGTATATACCGTTGGGGATATACTCCTTGCTTTTCCAAGGGATTATAAGCAGATGCCGGAGCCGGAGCATATCAGTGTGGCAGAGCCGGAGAAAGTCTATGCTTTTCATGTACGGCTGTGTTCTTCTCCGGTAACAAGAAGTACCAGAGCCATGCAGATATCTACTGCACAGTTTAGCGATGGAACAGGGAAAGTAGAGGCGGTCTGGTTTCGGATGCCCTATATCTGTAATCAGCTGAACCGGGAACCGGAAGTAATATTATATGGAAAGCTGACCTTAAAAAATAAGAAATATGTCATGGAACAGCCGGCAGTGTGGAAGCCGGATGAATACAGGAAAATGCAGATATCACTTCAGCCGGTATATCCGCTGACTAAGGGAATATCCAGCAAGCAGTTTGGTAAGCTTGTACGTACAGCCCTTGACAGTGTAAAAGAAGATGGTGAATATATTCCGGAAGAAATCTTAGCCCGCCATCAGTTTATGGGATTGAGAGAGGCATTGGAAAAAGTGCATTTTCCAACAGATTTAGAAGAACTGACCGGAGCAAGAAAACGTCTTGCTTTTGACGAATTTTTCTTATTTCTGCTACAGATACAGCGGTTTAAGGAACATCATGAGCAGACGCCAAATGGATTTCCGGTAGTAAGGGATGAATTTATTGAAGTGGTGGCAGAACAGCTTCCGTTTCCACTGACAAATGCCCAGAAGAAAACACTGGAAGATCTGGAAAAAGATATATACAGTCCTTATGCCATGCAGCGGTTGATACAGGGGGATGTAGGCTCCGGTAAGACCATTCTTGCATTCCTTATTATGGCAAAATTTGCTCATGAAGGTTATCAGACTGCTATTATGGCACCAACTGAGGTTCTGGCAAGACAACATTATGACACTTTTCAGAACTGGATTGCCATGTTTGAACTGGACTTTCCTGTTATTCTTCTTACCGGTTCGTTGACCACAAAGGAAAAACGTGAAGCATATGCGAGAATGGAAACAGAACAGAATGCCATGATAATTGGAACCCATGCACTGATACAGGAAAAGGCACTTTATCAGAAACTGGCGCTGGTAGTAACGGATGAACAGCATCGTTTCGGGGTAAGACAGAGGGAGACACTGGCAGATAAGAGCAGCCGGCTGCCGCATGTACTGGTTATGAGTGCAACACCGATTCCGCGGACCCTTGCAATAATTCTTTACGGAGATCTGGATATCTCAGTTGTCGATGAACTTCCGGCAGAACGTCTTCCGGTCAAGAACTGTGTCGTTGGACCGAAAATGCGGGAGAAATCCTGGAATTTTATTTTAGATGAAGTTCAAAAAGGACATCAGGCATATATCATCTGTCCTCTAGTAGAAGCCAATGAGGAATTGGAATTGCAGGATGTTACTTCATATGTAAAGAAATTAGAACAATATTATGGAGACAGAATCAGCGTAGGATTACTTCATGGAAAAATGCGCCCGGCAGAGAAGAATAAAGTAATGGAAGCCTTTGTCACTGGTGAAATCCAGGTTCTGGTTTCTACAACGGTAGTGGAAGTAGGTGTAAATGTGCCGAATGCCACCGTTATGATGATTGAGGATGCACAGCGTTTCGGGCTGGCACAGCTCCATCAGCTGCGGGGACGTGTCGGAAGAGGAAATGCACAATCCTATTGTATTCTTATGAATTCTTCCAATGGAAAGAATGCCAAAGAGAGATTGAATATTCTGGCGGGCTCTAATGATGGATTCTATATTGCCAGTGAAGATTTGAAAATGCGTGGACCAGGAGATTTCTTCGGGGTACGTCAGAGTGGTTTAATGGAATTTAAAATTGCAGATGTCTTTTCGGATGCCGATATGCTTTCTATTGCATCCGAAGAAGCAAAAGAATATGTCGAAAAGTGTAACTTAAACGATTGCGAAAAAGACATGAGACTTGAAACAACACTGAAAAATGCGTACAAAATGACAGAATACAGCACAAATATTTAGAAAGTTTCGAAAAATTAAGGAATAATTTGTGAAAAGTTTACGAAAATTAACGCAAAACCCCTCGTTTTTATTGCTAAATTGCCTAAATGTTGATACAATAAGTACAAAATTACAATTTAGTGAAGGCGGGGGATATATTTTTATGGCTAAGAAGAAAAAAGGGAAGAAAATTAGCACGAAAATGTTAAGTGCAATGCTCCCGGTACTGATTCTTGGTATGGCTGTATTAGGGGCAGTCAGTGTATTTTCCAGTAAGCAGATTATTGACGATGAGATTGGGAAGGAAATGACGCTGAGTCTGGAAAACGAGAAGACAGAGGTAGAGTCACAGATGCAGTCTGCGGCAAGCCTTGCAAAACATATGGCTGGAATTGTTGGGATTACTTATGAAAATGAGGAACTGCTGGCATATGTTAATTTCTTAAATACCATGATTTATGAGGAGGATTTTATTTATGGTGCCGGAATTTATTTTGCACCGAATAAGTATGACTCCAAACAGCGTTTTGTAGGACCTTATGTATATAAGGATGGAGATACGCCGATTCTGACTTATGACAGGAGCCAGTCCTCTTATGATTATGTAAGCAGGGATTTCTACAAGATTGTTTCGAATGGTGAAACAGAACCAAAGTTTACAAAGGCATACCATGATGAGGTTTTAGACTGTGATATGGTAAACTGTTCTGCACCGATGTATAATGCAGATGGAACTTATATGGGATGCGTAACTGTTGATATTACGCTGGATGAGATTCAGAATCTGGTCAGCCAGATGTCAGTAGGAAAAACAGGAAAAGCATTTCTGATTTCATCGGATGGAACCTATCTTTATACACAGGATTCCGGTAAAATCATGAATGAGAAAATAACGGATTCTAAAAATAGTTCTCTTGCTAAAGTAGGAACAAAAATGTTAGATTCTGATAGTGGAAAAGCCTGCTTTACAGAAGGGATTACCGGATATACGGTATATTATGAGACAATTCCGGATCTGGACTGGAAGCTTGGAATTGCGATTGAAAATTCAGAACTGAATGCACCGGTTATCAGCCTTGGGATTAAGCTGGCAATCATTGCGGCAGTGATTCTTATTATTATGATACTTGTGATTTTATCACAGGTAAAATCAGTTTCCAGACAGATTAATAGAGTTAAGAACTTTGCTGTACAGCTGGCAGAGGGTAACTTTAAAGTACAGTCGCTTGAGAACAGACGCAGTGATGAACTGGGAGCAATGGGACAGTCTTTAAATGAAATGTATGGAAATAATAAGGACATGATTTCAAAAATCAGTGGTCATGCAAAACTTCTGAGTGATTCCAGCATTGAACTGAAGCGTTCGGTAGAGGAATTAAAGAAGGATTATGAGATGATAGAGTCACTGATGAATCAGGTTAATTCCGATATGACTTCCTCTAGCGCAGCGACGGAAGAAGTAAATGCTGCAGTAGAGGAAGTGAATTCCTCTGTTAATATGCTGGCTTCTGAGACAGAAAAGAGTCTGGAACTGGCAGGAGAAATTAAGAAGCGTGCAAATGGAATTGAAGATACCAGCCGCAGTGCTTATGAACTTGCCAATAAGCTTGCAGCGCAGAACAGAGCTGGTCTGGAGGAGAGTATTAAGAATGCAGATGTTGTAAAATCCATTGGTGCATTGGCAGAAGTGATTTCCGAAATCGCAGATCAGATTAACTTACTGTCCTTAAATGCTTCCATTGAGGCCGCCCGGGCAGGAGAACAGGGAAAGGGATTTGCAGTTGTTGCCGGAGAAATTGGCAATCTGGCAGGTGAGACTACAGCTGCAGTTAATAAGATTAAAGAAACAATTGGCGAAGTAGAACATGCCTTTAGCGGAATTGTGGAACAGTCACAGTCTATGTTAAACTTCGTGACAGATACGGTCGCACCGGACTACGATACTTTCGTCAATGTAGCACAGCAGTATGGAGATGATGCCCAGGCAATTGAAAAATTTTCCAATGATATTGCCCGGATGGCAACAAATATTGAGACAATCATTCACGAGGTCAGCCAGGCAGTGTCCAGTGTGGCGGAATCTTCCCAGAATACAGTGGATAATAGTGGACAGATTATGCAGTCTGTAAATTCAGTATCTGCAGTTGTTGGAGAGGTGTCTGAAATGTCTTCCCAGCAGGAAAAGATTGCCGGAGAATTAAAAGAGGTTGTCGGAAAATTCATATTGTAATAAGTGTTACTGCATGTGTCATGATAGAAAAATGATATAGAAAGAAAAGGGGGAACCTGAGAAAGGGGCTGTTCACCGATTCCGGTGGACAGCCTCTTCTGACATCTAAGCGTGCAATGAAAAAGATGCGTTAACGTTCAGCCATCTGCTTTTCCTGCGCCTCAATCATTTTCTTTACCATATAACCGCCTACGGAACCATTCTGACGGGAAGTTAAATCCCCATTATATCCCTCAGACAGTGGTACACCTAACTCACTTGCAACTTCGAATTTGAAACGGTTTAATGCACTTTGTGCTTCTGGAACAGAAGATTTTTTCGAACGATTAGACATAGTAAATTTCCTCCTTAGCATTTGTATATAACCGAATGGTTACAATACTATTATCTACCGATAAAAAAGGATAATACTAATAAATATTCACTTTTTTGGAATAATCTTGAAAAAGCTCTTGACACATACAAGTATAATTGTATACAATTATTCAAGAATATTTGTGAATCAAAAGGAGTGTGTTCCATGAGAGAAGTCGTTATGAATGAAAAAACTAATCTATTACAGTTGGAAGAGCATTTTTATCAGCTTGTAGATGTTGAGGAACCAAATGTATTCCGCAATCTTTTTCCATATGAGGAAATTCCGAAAATTGCATTTAATGACAGAATCGTTCCGCATAATATGCCGGAGGATATCTGGATTACTGATACAACATTCCGTGATGGTCAGCAGTCAAGAGCACCGTATACCACAGAACAGATTGTAACCATCTATGATTACTTACATAAATTAGGCGGACCAAAGGGTAAAATTCGTCAGAGCGAGTTCTTCTTATATAGCAAGAAGGATCGTGATGCCGTATATAAATGCTTAGAGCGTGGTTATAAATTCCCGGAAGTCACCAGCTGGATCCGTGCCAGCAAACAGGATTTCCAGCTGGTAAAAGATTTGGGACTGCGTGAAACCGGTATTTTGGTAAGCTGCTCCGATTATCATATTTTCTATAAAATGAAAATGACCAGAAGCGAAGTTATGAATCTTTACTTAAGTGTGATTCGTGAATGCTTAGAGACTGGAATCAGTCCAAGATGTCATTTGGAGGATATTACACGTTCTGATATTTACGGATTTGTAATTCCGTTCTGCTTAGAGCTGATGAAGTTAATGAAAGAATACAATATTCCGATTAAGATTCGTGCCTGCGATACCATGGGATATGGTGTAAACTTCCCGGGAGCAGTAATTCCGCGAAGTGTACCGGGTATCATTTACGGACTTACCACACATGCAGGAGTTCCTTCTGAATTGATTGAATGGCATGGACACAACGATTTCTATAAAGCAGTCAATAACTCGACCACAGCATGGCTTTACGGTGCATCCGGCGTAAACTGTTCCTTATTTGGTATTGGTGAGAGAACCGGTAACACACCTCTGGAAGCAATGGTATTTGAATATGCGCAGTTAAAGGGTACCCTGGATGGAATGGATACCAGAGTTATCACAGAACTGGCAGAATATTATGAGAAGGAATTGAATTATAAGGTTCCAAGCCGTACACCATTTGTCGGAAGTAATTTTAACGTTACAAGAGCAGGTATCCATGCAGACGGACTTTTGAAAAATGAAGAAATTTATAACATTTTTGATACCGAAAAATTCTTAAATCGTCCGGCACTGGTATCTGTTTCCAATACATCAGGACTTGCTGGAATTGCACACTGGATTAATACCTATTACCGTCTCAGTGATGACCGTAAAGTAGATAAGAATTCGGAACTGGTAAAGACCATCAAACAGTGGGTAGACGAGCAGTATGATGAGGGACGTGTAACTGTAATTACAGATAACGAACTTGTAGTACAGATAACTGACTGTTGTAAAAAACTCGGAATTGTATTATAAATTAAGGAGGCTTTATCGTGGGCGAAGAAGGATATTCTTTAAGCGGAAGAGTATTTCATACGATTCGTGAAAATATCTTATCCGGAAAATACAAGTGCGATGAAGAATTAAAAGAAAAAACCCTGGGTGATGAACTGGGTGTCAGCCGTACTCCGGTAAGAGAAGCCTTAAGGCAGCTTGAACTGGAAGGACTCGTCAGAATCATTCCAAACCGCGGAGCATTCGTAGAGGGAATTACGAAAGAAGACGTAAAAGATATCTATGAAATCCGTGCACGGCTGGAGGGACTTTGCACAAAGTGGGCGGCAGACAGAATTACCAAGGAGCAGATAGCGGAACTGGAAGAAAACATTTTTCTGGTGGAATTTCATGCTAAGAAGGAAAATTATGCACAGATATTGGAGCTGGATAATAAGTTTCATGAGGTGCTTTATGAAGCTTCCGGAAGCAAAATGTTAAAGCATGAATTGTCTGCATTTCATCATTATGTGGAAAGAGTTCGAAAAATCACTTTGTCAATGCCGGATCGTGTGGTAAAATCAAATGATGAACATAAAAAGATTGTAGAAGCATTGAAGCAGCACAATGCAAAAGAAGCAGAACTGCTTGCGACAAGTCATATGTTAAATACTATTGAAAATATGGATAATTATGGCTGGGACAATCTGCTGAAATAGTAAATGGAGGATAGAAAGATGGACAAAATTAAAATGACTACCCCTTTGGTTGAAATGGACGGAGACGAAATGACAAGAATCCTTTGGAAAATGATTAAGGATGAACTGTTATTACCATTTATTGATTTGAACACAGAATATTATGACCTGGGTCTTGAACATCGTAATGAAACGGATGACCAGGTAACTGTAGATTCTGCAAATGCAACAAAGAAATACGGTGTTGCAGTAAAATGTGCTACCATTACACCAAATGCAGCACGTATGACGGAGTACAACTTAAAGGAAATGTGGAAGAGTCCGAATGGAACTATCCGTGCAATGTTAGATGGAACGGTATTCCGTGCACCAATCGTTGTAAAGGGAATTGAGCCATGTGTTAAGAACTGGAAGAAACCGATTACCATTGCAAGACATGCTTACGGTGATGTATACAAGGCTTCTGAAATGAAGATACCGGGACCGGGAAAATGTGAACTGGTTTATACAGCAGAGGACGGAACGGAAACAAGAGAGCTGATTCATAACTTTACCGGAGCAGGTGTTGTCCAGGGACAGCATAACTTAAATGATTCTATCGAAAGCTTTGCAAGAAGCTGCTTTAGCTATGCACTTTCTACCAGACAGGATTTATGGTTTGCAACCAAGGATACCATTTCCAAAAAATATGACCATACTTTCAAAGATATTTTCCAGGAAATCTTTGATGCGGAATATAAAGAAAAATTCGAAGAAGCAGGAATTACCTACTTCTATACCTTAATCGATGATGCGGTAGCCCGTGTGATGAAAGCAGAGGGCGGCTTTATCTGGGCATGTAAGAACTATGATGGAGATGTTATGAGTGATATGGTATCATCTGCATTTGGTTCCCTTGCCATGATGACTTCCGTACTGGTATCACCGGCAGGATATTATGAATATGAAGCTGCACACGGAACAGTTCAGCGTCACTATTATAAACACCTCAAGGGAGAAGAAACATCCACCAACTCCGTAGCAACTATTTTTGCATGGACCGGAGCACTCCGTAAGAGAGGTGAATTAGATGGCAACCAGGAGTTAAGCACATTTGCCGATAAACTGGAAAAAGCCTGTGTAGATACGATTGAATCCGGAAAGATGACCAAAGACCTTGCACTGATTACTACAATTGAAAATCCGACTGTATTAAACAGTGAAGACTTTATCAAGGCAATCCGTGCTACATTAGAGAAAATGTTATAAATTTTATACTCCGGGAGGGCAGAATAGTGTGCCGTCCCGGAATTTTCAGCTATAAAAAGCCCCTTGTAAAGAATGCTTTACTTATGGGGCGAAGAGAAAAAGTGAGGAGACTTCCATGATTTTAGCCTGTCAGAATATCAGTAAATCCTTTGGGACAGACACCATAATACAGAATGTTTCTTTTCATGTAGAAGATAATGAGAAAACAGCAATTGTCGGCATCAATGGTGCCGGCAAATCTACGTTATTGAAAATTATAGTGGGAGAGCTGGCACCGGACAGTGGCGAGGTAACCGTTGCAAAAGGAAAAACCATCGGTTATCTTGCCCAGTATCAGGATAAAGACAGCAACGAGACCATTTATAATGAAGTGCTTCATGCCTGCGATGCATTAATCGAAAAAGAAGAAAAGCTTCGTAAAATGGAAGAAGACATGCAGCATGTAAGCGCAGATGAATTAGAGAAATATATGGAGCAGTATAACCGTTTCAGCCATGCCTTTGAGTTAGAGGGTGGACTGACTTTTCGCAGTGAGATAAACGGTGTGTTAAAGGGACTTGGTTTTTCGGAAAATGATTTCGGAAAGAAAATGTCAGAGTTATCCGGAGGACAGAAGACCAGAGTGGCATTAGGCAGACTTCTGGTAACCAAGCCTGACATTATCATGCTCGACGAGCCGACCAACCACCTTGATATGGCATCGATTGCATGGCTTGAAAACTATCTTTTGAATTATAAAGGAGCCGTAATTATCGTAGCCCATGACCGTTATTTCTTAGACCGGATTGTTACGAAGGTAGTGGAAATATCCCGCCATACGGCAACGGTATTTCCGGGAAATTATACCGCATATGCGAGGCAGAAGGAAATACAGCGGGAAAGTCTTTTGCGACAGTATTATAACCAGCAGCGGGAAATCAAGCACCAGGAAGAAGTGATATCCAAGTTAAAATCCTTTAACCGGGAAAAGTCCATTAAGCGTGCGGAAAGCCGTGAGAAGGCATTGGATAAAATAGAACGTATTGAGAAGCCAATCGATGGAAAAACAGATATACATATTACATTGGAGCCGGAAATTACCAGTGGAAATGATGTACTTTCGGTGAAAGGTCTTTCAAAATCTTACGAGCATAAACTGTTTTCAAACATTGATTTTCAGATTAAGCGAGGGGAAAAAGTTGCTTTAATCGGAAATAACGGTACCGGGAAAACCACCATTTTAAAGATAATCAATGGAATTGTAGACGCAGATGCCGGGGAGATAAAGCTTGGAAGCAATGTGGAAATCGGATATTACGATCAGGAACAGCAGAACTTAGACCCGGATAAGACGTTATTTGATGAAATTGCAGATGCTTATCCGAATCTGAAGGCAACGAAGATTCGAAATGTGTTAGCAGCATTTTTATTTACGGATGATGATGTGTTTAAGCGGATTCGTGATATCAGTGGTGGAGAAAGAGGGCGTGTTTCACTGGCAAAACTGATGTTATCCAATGCAAACTTCCTGATATTGGACGAGCCGACCAACCACCTTGATATTATGTCAAAGGAAATTTTAGAGTCAGCCATCAATTCCTATACCGGAACGGTGCTTTATGTATCCCATGACCGTTATTTTATTAATAAAACTGCCAGCAGAATTCTTGATTTAAAGAATGAAACAATTCTAAATTATATTGGAAATTACGATTATTATCTGGAGAAAAAGGAAGTTCAGGAGTTAGCGGCGTTTGGCACAGCTACACAGGATCGTGCAGACAATTCAGTGGCAAAAGGAAATGTCATTGTTTCCGATGGAACTGGAGAAAATAATGGAACAGAGCAGATATCCGGCGGAGGAAAACAGAAGTTAAGCTGGGAAGAAATGAAGAAACAGCAGGCAGCAAAACGTAAGCTGGAAAACGAATTAAAGCGTACAGAAGATGAAATTGCTAAGAGAGAGGCAAAGATAGAAGCATTAAATGATGAACTGTCAAAGCCGGAGGTAGCATCAAATTCCTATGAATTAAACAAAATCCATGAGGAGCAGATGCAGGAAGAGGCAGCGCTGGAAGAACTCTATGCAAAATGGGAAGAATTAAGTTTACAGAAAGATTGTTAAAGTTGTAACACATTGACATCCTTTCGGCAAGAAACTATAATTATTGTAGGGTATTGAGAGCAGGAGGAACTGGCAGAATGAGCAAAGAAATATCACAGGCAGTAATTCGTAGAATGCCAAGATATTACCGATATCTGGGGGAACTTTTAGATGAAGGGGTAGAACGTATTTCATCGAATGAACTGAGTGCAAGAATGAAAGTGACCGCATCGCAGATCAGACAGGATTTAAATAATTTTGGTGGTTTTGGACAGCAGGGATATGGTTACAATGTACAATTTCTGTATGAAGAAATCGGAAAGATTATGGGATTAAATGAACAGCATAATATTATTATTATTGGAGCTGGTAACTTAGGACAGGCACTTGCCAATTATGTGAAGTTTGAAAAACTCGGCTTCGTCATAGTAGGATTGTTTGACGTGAATCCGGAGTTATGCGGAAAATCCATTCGTGGCAATAAAATCGAAATGATTGATAAACTGGAAGAATTTGTAAAGACACATAAGGTAGATATTGCTACACTGACTATGCCGAAAGAAAAGGCAGATGCTGTGGCAAACCAGCTGGTAAGCCTTGGTGTACATGCAATCTGGAATTTTGCCCATGTGGATCTGGAAGTGTTGGATGAAAATGTTGTAGTGGAAAATGTACATTTATCAGACAGCCTGATGCAGTTATCCTATAATATGACAAAGAACAAAAGGAAAAAGGAAACGCTGGAATAGAGGTGTTTTGCATGAAAGATGACAAGGAATTTCTGGAAGCATTAGAAAGCAGAAAAGTACCAATACTTGTATTGGATCAGAAATGGCACAGGCTTTTTGCTTTAAGCGGAAAAACCAGTGAAATCAAGCAGCTGGAAGAAAAGTTAAATCAGTTGTTAGAACAGCAGGGAAAGCTTAATAATGATTTGAAAGAACTGAAAAAGACAAAGAATCGGTTGATGAAAAGCATTGTTGTCAACATGGAAGGAACTCATGAGGAAAATGAGGGGGATATTTCTTCCAGAAAATTAGATGAAGACAAGAGACTGATTGATGAAGTCAATGTCAAAATGGAAGAAATTGAGGATGAATTAATTGAACTTCCACGAAATATAAACAGTGCAAATCAGGAACTTATGTTAGAAAGCATGCGTTACTGCTATGAGAGACTAAGACAGAACAGCAAAGAAGCAGATGAAATTACGGCCTGGATTGATAAGGTAAGGGTAGAACTTAAGAAAAATATCATCAAAAAACAGAACCGTGAAATCAACAACCGGCAGATTTATTCTTATATGCATGATATTTTTGGTGTGGATATTTTAAATATATTTGATCTGCGGCAGGAAGATGAAGACCGTCTGCAGGGGAAAAAAGCGGTGGAAAATGCGGACGAAAGGAATTAATTTATGGAATATCTTGTAAATTCCCGGGAAATGAAAACATGTGATACCAATACAATCGAACATTTTAAAGTGCCATCCATGGTTCTAATGGAGCGGGCAGCACTTTCTGTGATAGAAGTAATACAGGAAAAAGAAATTTCATGTAACCGCGTGCTGGTAGTGTGTGGAACCGGAAATAATGGCGGCGATGGTATGGCAATTGCAAGATTGTTATACTTATCCCACATTCCGGTTGAAGTATATCTCTATGGAAATAAAACACATTTTTCAAAGCAGGCAAAAGAACAGTATGAAATCCTGACATCATATGGTGTACCATTTATTGATGAAATGGAGGATGCAAATTCCTACAGCCTGATTATTGATGCGTTATTTGGTATAGGATTATCACGAAAATTAGATGATGAACTGGTGCACTTGATGGAACGGCTAAACCAGAGCAGTGCCCACCGGCTGGCGGTGGATATACCATCCGGTGTCTCGGCAGATAATGGAGCTGTATTAGGTGGTGCATTCAAAGCAGATGATACCGTAACCTTTGCTTACTGCAAGACCGGAATGGTGTTATTTCCTGGTGCAGAATACTGCGGAAATATTACGGTTAAGGATATCGGAATTGGAGAAGAAAGCTGGTTAGATAAAAGACCTGCAGCTTATGCAATCACAAAGGAAGATTTAAATTTTTTAAATAATCGTGCTGCTGATTCGAACAAGGGAACCTTTGGAAAAGTCCTTTTGGTTGCCGGAAGCGTGAATATGGCAGGTGCGGCGGTTCTTGCAGCAAAGGCAGCTTATCGCAGTGGCTGTGGTCTGGTGAGAATATATACACCGGAAGAAAACCGTATTATCTTACAGACAGCAGTGCCGGAGGCAGTTCTTACTACCTATTCTGCAAAAAAGGCTGATACACAGCAGCTGATAGAATGTCTGTCCTGGGCAGATGTTATTATTTTAGGACCTGGAATTGGCAAAAGTGATGTGGCACACAGTATTGTAAAGACGGTACTTAAGAATGCGGCAGTACCAATGGTAGTAGATGCCGATGCATTAAATATCATAGCAGAGCAGACCGAACAGCTTCTTCGCCCGCATACAGAACTGGTATTAACGCCACATCTGGGTGAAATGTCCCGGTTAAAACAGCTTGCCGTTTCCTATATCAAAGAAAATATTGAGCAGGTTGCGGAAGATTTCGCAAGGGAATATAATGTAATCTGTGTTTTGAAAGACAGCAGAACGGTAACGGCAATTCCTTATGGGAAAACATTTATTAACCGGAACGGTAACAGCGGAATGGCTACTGCGGGAAGTGGTGATGTACTGAGCGGAATTATTGGAAGTCTGATGGCGCAGGGCCTATCTGCAGAGCAGGCGGCACCGCTTGGGGTATATGTACATGCGGCGGCAGCAGATGAACGGAGCAAAACAGTTTCAGAGCATGGACTGACTGCAGGCGAAATTATAAACGGATTATCCGATGTGTTGTCATAATAATAATTTGAGGTGAATGAAATGAAAAGATATAGCAGGGTATATGCCAGCGTGAATCTGGATGCGGCCATTGAGAATATGGAGGCAATGCACCGGCTTTTAAAGAAAGATACCAGCATGTTTGCGGTAATTAAAACAGATGGATACGGACATGGTGCAACGGAACTTGCCCGTGTATTAGAGCCGCTTCCGTATCTCCATGGCTTCTGTGTGGCCACAGTGGAAGAAGGCGTAATTTTAAGAAATCATGGAATTAAGAAACCGATTCTGATTCTTGGTTTTGCATTCCCGGATGAATATGATATTATTGTAGAACAGAAATTAGAGCCTGCCGTATTTACGTATGATATGGCAGTTGCACTATCTGAAGCTGCAACAAAGAAAAATCAGGATGTGGCAATTCATATTGCAGTGGATACTGGAATGAGCCGGATTGGTTATCAGGTGGAAAAAGAAAATGCAGGAGAGATAGCGCAAATCAGTAAGCTGCCACATATAATAATGGAGGGGATTTTTACCCACTTTGCAAGGGCAGATGAAAAGGACAAAACGGGTGCCCATAAGCAGCTTGAACTGTTTCAGAAAATGATTGCAATGTGCAAAGAAGAAGGCGTTATTTTTCATCATGCACACTGTTCAAACAGTGCAGGAATTATTGATTTGCCGGAAGCAAATATGGACATTGTAAGAGCGGGAATTACATTATACGGACTCTGGCCATCGGATGAAGTGCAAAAAGACAGACTGTCAATGCACCCGTTAATGGAATTAAAGAGTCATGTTTCTTATGTAAAGACACTGCCGGCTGGAAGGGAAATCAGCTATGGTGGAACCTATACCACAACCAGAGAGACGAAGGTGGCAACGATTCCGGTCGGTTATGGAGACGGTTATCCGAGAACTTTATCTAACAAAGGTTCTGTACTGATTCAGGGAAAAAGAGTACCGATTCTTGGCAGAGTCTGCATGGATCAGTTTATGGTGGATGTTACTGATGTGCCGGATGTTGTTGTTGGAACAGAGGTAACACTTCTTGGCAGAGACGGCGATGAAATCATTACAGCGGAAGAAATCGGGGATTTATCCGGCAGATTCAATTATGAATTTGTCTGCTGTCTTGGCAAACGTATTCCAAGAATCTATTTCGAAAACAACAAAGAAGTAGAACATAAAGATTATTTTCAGGATTAGAACAGTATACACTCGATAAAATTGGTAATACTTTCAGTAAAACCTATTCTATGGAGTGTATATTATGATTATCAGACGAGGAGATATCTATTATGCGGATTTAAGACCGGTAGTAGGCTCGGAACAGGGCGGAATCAGACCGGTTCTGATTATACAGAATGATGTGGGAAACCGGCACAGTCCTACGGTTATCTGTGCCGCAATCACATCACAGATGAATAAAGCGAAGCTGCCGACCCATGTGGAGCTGTCCTGTCATGAATATGACATTGTAAAAGATTCGGTTATTTTATTGGAACAGCTTCGTACCATTGACAAGACACGATTAAAAGATAAGGTGTGTCATCTGGATGGAAAAATTCTGTCGAAAATCGACAAAGCACTGAAGATTAGTCTGGAATTATATACATAACTTGACTATTTTTGCCTAAAATGTTATATTTTTCAGAAATATGTATAAAAAGGAGAGTATTCAAAAATGGATGACGGAGGGAGTCCGAATACAGGATTTTTTAAAAAAATTTTTCATAAACTTCCATTCAAAGATTCCGAGGATGTAACAGAGGAAGAAATTATTTCCATGGTAAATGAAGGCCATGAGCAGGGAGTCCTTCGGGAAAATGAAGCGGAGATGATACATAATATCTTTGAATTTGGTGATAAAGAAGCCGGTGATATTATGACACACCGTAAAAATATTTCTGCACTGGATGGAAATGACATTTTTGAAGATGTAATCACTCTGGTGATAGACAGCCATTATTCGAGAATGCCGGTATACTCTGATACCATAGACAATATTATCGGAGTATTACATATCAAAGAGACCTTATCCTACAGCAGACAACCGGAGCTTTTAAAGAAGCCGATTAAGGAAATTGACGGGTTAATCCGTCCGGTGGATTTTATACCGGAGACACGCAACATCAATGCATTGTTTCAGGAGATGCAGTCGGCAAAAGAGCATATGGTAATTGTTGTGGATGAATATGGTCAGACAGCCGGACTGGTCACCATGGAGGATATCTTAGAGGAAATCGTCGGAAATATTTTAGATGAACATGATGAGGAAGATACCTATATAGAGAAGAAACCGGACGGAACATTTGTAATGAATGGAATGACACCGTTAGAGGAAGTAGGGGAAGCACTGAATCTTGATTTTGAAGATGAGGATTATGACACCTTAAATGGCCTTCTGATTTCGCTTATTGATAAAATTCCATCGGAGCACGAAGTCTTTGAAGTAAAATACAAAGGCTATATTTTCGAAGTACTTTCCGTGGAAGATAAGATGATAAAATATGTACATGTTGTTCCAGAAACGGAAGAATCTGCCGAGTCTGACACTGCGACTTGTCAGCAGGATGAAAAAATGGTAGAATAATACACGAAATACGGATAGAAAAGAGGATTTATTATGTCAGGACATTCCAAGTTTGCCAATATCAAACATAAGAAAGAGAAAAATGATGCGGCAAAAGGAAAAATATTTACAATTATAGGACGTGAAATTGCAATTGCGGTAAAAGAGGGTGGAGCAGACCCTGCTAACAACAGTAAATTAAGAGACGTAATTGCAAAAGCAAAGGCGAATAATATGCCAAATGATACCATCGAGCGTGGTATTAAAAAAGCAGCCGGAGATGGTGATTCCGTAAATTATGTACAGGTTACTTATGAAGGATACGGTCCAAGCGGAACTGCAATTATTGTAGACGCATTAACCGATAACAAGAACCGTACCGCTGCAAATGTAAGGAATGCATTTACAAAGGGTCAGGGAAATATCGGAACACAGGGCTGTGTCTCTTACCTTTTTGACCAGAAGGGTCAGATTATCATTGCCAAGGAAGACTGCGATATGGATGCAGATGATTTGATGATGATGGCATTGGATGCTGGAGCAGAGGATTTCTCAGAAGAGGAAGACAGCTTTGAAGTAATTACAGCACCAGATGATTTCAGTGCAGTACGTGAAGCTTTGGAAGCAGAAAATATTCCAATGGCAAGTGCTGAGGTTACCATGATTCCTCAGACTTATGTTTCTTTAACAGACGAGAAAGATATTACCAATATCCAGAGAATCCTAGATCTTTTGGATGAAGATGATGATGTACAGGAAGTATATCACAACTGGGAGGAATAAAACTGATACCTGCATTTATCAGAGACAATGATAGATAGATGCAGGTATTTTCTAATAATATATTACATATGGTATAAAGGAGAAGGAAAGATGGAAGAGAATTATCAGATTGAGACAAAATGTATTCAGTCTGGCTGGAAACCAACCAAGGGGGAACCGAGAGTATTACCGATTTACCAGAGCACTACATTTAAGTATGATACCAGTGACCAGATGGGACGGTTATTTGATTTAGAGGAAGCCGGATATTTTTATACGAGACTTCAGAATCCGACCAATGATGCAGTAGCTGCAAAGATTGCAGATTTAGAGGGTGGTATAGCAGCAATGCTGACCTCATCCGGACAGGCAGCCAACTATTTTGCAGTATTTAATATCTGTGAAGCAGGAGACCATATTGTGGCATCCAGCTCCTTATATGGTGGAACCTTTAATCTGCTGGGAACCACACTTAAGAAACAGGGAATTTCCTGTACCTTTGTGGATCCGGATGCATCGGAAGAAGAGCTTTCAGCGGCATTTTTACCAAATACCAAGGCGGTGATTGCGGAGACTTTATCTAATCCATCCCTTGTAGTACTTGATATTGAGAAGTTTGCACATGTTGCCCATGCACATGGGGTACCACTTATCGTAGATAATACATTTGCAACACCGATTAACTGCAGACCTTTTGAATGGGGAGCAGATATCGTAACTCATTCTACTACCAAGTATATGGACGGACATGCCATGGCAGTGGGTGGATGTATCGTTGACAGTGGTAATTTTGATTGGGAAAAATATAAGGATAAATATCCGGGGCTGACACAGCCGGATGAATCCTATCATGGAATTATATACACTCAGAAATTTGGTAAGCTGGCTTATATCGAAAAAGCAACAGCACAGCTTATGCGTGACCTTGGTTCCATTCCATCCCCAATGAATTCTTTCTTACTGAATGTCGGGCTGGAAACTTTACATTTAAGAGTGCCAAGACATTGTGAAAATGCCCAGAAGGTAGCAGAATATTTAAATGCAAATGATAAAGTGGCATGGGTAGATTATCCGGGCTTAAGGGATAACAAATATCATGCACTGGCAGAAAAATATATGCCAAATGGCACCTGTGGTGTTATTGCATTTGGCTTAAAGGGTGGTAGGGAAGTATCCGTATCCTTTATGGATCATCTGAAATTAGCTGCAATTGTAACACATGTAGCAGATTCCAGAACCTGTGTCCTGCATCCTGCCAGCCATACACATCGTCAGATGACAGATGAGCAGTTAATTGAAGCAGGTGTAGCACCGGATTTAATCCGGCTTTCCGTTGGAACGGAAAATGTAAAAGACATCATTGCAGACCTGGAACAGGCATTGGAGAATGTATAAGCAGAAAGGGGTAGCAAAATGAAGAAAATTCTATTTGCAGCATCAGAATGTGTACCATTTATTAAAACCGGAGGGCTTGCGGACGTGTGTGGTGCACTGCCAAAGGAATTTGACCCTCAGTATTGGGATATTCGTGTGGTAATTCCAAACTATAGTTGTATACCGGAACATTTCCGGAGCCAGTTTGAATATGTAACACATTTTTACATGGGAACAGGTTCTTATATCCCAAGCAAATATGTGGGCGTATTAAAATATGAATTAGATGGAATTACATATTACTTTATTGATAATAAAGAGTATTTTGACTGTTTTTCACCTTATGGAAATATCAGACAGGATATCGAAAAATTCTGTTTCTTTGATAAGGCAGTATTATCTATGCTTCCTGTTATCGGCTTCCAGCCGGATATTATCCATTGTCATGACTGGGAAACAGGTCTCATTCCGGTATATCTGAAAAACGAGTTTCAGGGAGATATGTTCTTCTGGGGTATGAAATCTGTTATGACTATTCATAACTTAAAATTCCAGGGTGTATGGGATATTAAGACCATGCAGGGGTTAACCGGACTTCCGGCATCACTTTTTACACCGGATAAGCTGGAATATAAGAAAGATGCTAATATGTTAAAGGGTGGTCTGGTTTATGCAGACTACATTACCACAGTCAGTGATTCTTATGCCAATGAGATTCAGACAGAATATTATGGGGAGGGTTTAAATGGTCTGCTTTCCGCCCGTCATTATGATATGCAGGGAATTGTAAACGGTATCGATTATCAGGTTTACAACCCGGCAACAGATAATAAGATTTACTGTAACTATGATGCTGAGTCATTCCGTAAAAAGAAAGTCAATAACAAGCTGAAATTACAGGAAGACTTAGGACTGACCGTAGATAAGAAGAAATATATGATTGGTCTGATTTCCCGTCTGACTGACCAGAAGGGCTTAGATTTGATTAACTTCGTTATCGACCGTATCGTAGATGACTTTACACAGCTTGTAGTAATCGGAACTGGTGAAGGTCAGTATGAGAATATGTTCCGTTATTATGCATGGAAATATCCGGATCGTGTGTCTGCAAATATCTGTTACTCCGATGACCTGGCACATAAGTTATATGCATCTGCCGATGCCTTCTTAATGCCATCCCGGTTTGAGCCATGTGGACTGACACAGCTTATTTCATTCCGCTACGGAACAGTGCCAATCGTCCGCGAGACTGGTGGATTAAAAGATACTGTTGTTCCATATAATGAATATGAGAATACCGGAGATGGATTCTCATTCAGTAATTACAATGGGGAGGAAATGCTTTCTGTCATTAATTATTCCAAACACATTTTCTTTGACAAGAAGAAACAGTGGAACCAGATTATTGACCGTGGCATGGCAAAAGACTTCTCCTGGAAGAGTTCTAAGTGCCGTTATGAGAACCTTTACAATTATTTAAAGGGCTGGCCGGTATAAAAAAGAATATCATGTAGATAATAAGACAGACAGTGTAAAACTGCCTGTCTTATTTTTTCAGCGAGTAGCGAAAAATAATCCAGACAGAAAGAAGGGAGCATCTGATATGGAGCAGAAAGAAAACAAAGTGCTGCCAAAGAAAAAAGTCCCAAATGTGGAATTGAAAAATGCAGAAAACAAAAATGCAGAATTACAAAATACAGAATCAAAACTAGAAAAAACAGAAAACAAAGAACGGAAAAAAGATGAATCGAAAAAGGAACAGTTAGACGATCAGGAACTAATCAGGGAATCCGGGCAGATTTCCTTATCTGACAGCCGATGGCATCAGAAGATTCATTTATTATCGGTGATTGGTGAGATTGAAGGTCATGAATGTCTTTCTTCCAATACCAAGACAACGAAATATGAGCATGTACTGCCGAAGCTTGCAGAAATAGAAGATTCTGACCAGGTGGACGGTGTTCTTGTGCTTTTGAATACAGTAGGCGGTGATGTGGAATCCGGACTTGCCATTGCAGAAATGCTATCTTCCTTAAGTAAACCGACAGTGTCCCTTGTCTTAGGCGGAAGTCATTCCATTGGTGTGCCGCTGGCGGTTTCAACGGACTATTCTTTTATTGTGCCATCGGGAACCATGGTCATCCATCCGGTGCGTATGAGCGGGACAGTAATCGGAGCACCGCCAACTTATGATTATTTCCAGCAGATGCAGAATCGGATTATTCATTTTATAGCATCTCACAGCAGAGCGGATGAAAAAAGATTAGAGCAGCTCATGATGAATACCACCATGCTGGCAAAGGATCTGGGAACCATTCTTGTAGGAGCGGATGCAGTAAAAGAAGGACTGATTGACGAAGTGGGGGGAATCGACCAGGCACTTCATAAATTGCATGAGATTATACGAGAACAGAAAAACGAATGCCTGTAATGACAAACGCATCAAAATATGGTATACTAATGCACAGTGTTGATAATTTTATACAAGTAACTGTAGTGAGAGATACCAAGGAGGCAGCTATGTCATTATTACAGTCTGTTTTATTAGGTCTGATACAGGGATTAACCGAATTTCTGCCGGTAAGCAGTTCCGGTCATCTGGCAATATTTAAACAGTTTTTTCAAATAGAAACCGGCGGAATGTTTTTTGATATTCTGCTTCACATCGGAACACTGATTGCCGTATTTATTGTATATTATAAGGATATATTCCGCATGATTAAAGAAGGCTTTGCCATTATTGGTGATTCTTTTGCAAATGTGGCAACCTTTTTTAAACGTGTGATAACAAAAGAAGATTTACCATACCGTAAAATCGTGCATAATAGTTACCGGAAATTTGTGATGCTTGTCATTGTTTCCACGATTCCAACCGGAATTATTGGAATTGCAGCGAAAGATCTGGTGTCTGCGGCAGAGCAGATTTTACTGGTTCCTGGAATCTGCCTTATTATTACGGCAGTACTTTTATTTATTGCAGACCGAATTCCGGATGGCGGCAAGACACCAAAGCAGGTAACTTATACCAATGCATTTTTAATCGGTATCAGTCAGGGAATCGCAACCATGCCGGGCTTATCGCGGTCAGGAACCACAATCACAGCATGTCTTTCTACCGGAATGACCCGCAAATTTGCGGTAAAATATTCTTTTATCATGTCTATTCCGGCAATACTTGGAGCACTGGTAGTAGAGATTAAGGATGTTGAATTTGCAGCATTACAGTCTGCAGATATTTTGAATTACATAGTTGGAACGCTGGTGGCAGCGATAGTCGGTTATATCTGCATTAAGACCATGCTGGTAGTAGTGCGCAAAAAGAAATTCACGATATTTTCCATCTACTGTCTCATAATGGGACTGGTATCAATTGGAGGATATTTCTATATGTAAACGGGAGATTGAAATGGCAACTGGAACTAGAAAAAAGACAACTCAGAAGAAAAAAACAACGGGAACAACAGCATCAAAGGCAAGAAAACAGCGGGAACAGCAGGAATCCTTCCGGAATGAAGTGATTCTTTGGATTGCACTGGCAGTCTGTATTGTTTTGCTGCTTGCTAATTTTGGAATCGGCGGAAAAATCGGAAGCGGAGTCAGTTCCTTTTTCTTTGGAATATTTGGATTAATGGCATATGTGTTTCCAATCTGTCTCTTTTTAGCCGTGGTGTTCGCAGTATCTAACCGGGAAAATAAAGTGGCGGCAGTTAAAATCGTAGCAGCTGTATTATTTGTATCATTCTTATGCCTTTTTATTCAGATGGCGACAGACAGCAGCAAGGAAGCAGGCGCAATATCCGCTTTCCGCTATGGCTTTGAAAATAAGGCTGGTGGCGGTATAATCGGTGGATTATTAGAACAGCTTCTGTGTCCGAATTTTGGTGTGCCGGGTACTTATGTCATTGATATTATTGTTTTGATAATATCGCTGGTGCTGATTACAGAACGCTCTATTATGAAAGGCATGCAAAAAGGCGGAAAAGTCATTTACGATTCAGCGAAGGATGATGCAATCCGTCGTATGGATGCTGCCAGGGAACGCCGGGAAGAGCGGGAGAAAGAAAGAGAAAAAGAGCAGGCAAGACGGCGGATGGAGAAGAAGGTAAGTGGTGTGGCATTGGATACCAAATTACCATCCCCGGATAAAAAGAAAGTCAAATCAGATGATATTAATGAAATTACTTTGAGTGATATCGAAGATATGCCGGTGGTACAGGAAGAAAATAAAGTTGTGCTTACGGCAACCAACGGCAGCCAGAAAATGGAACAGCCGGTAATTCATACGATGAATGAGCCGGTGGCAACGATACACAGAGCAGAGGTAAAACCGGTAGAACCGATCATTCAGCCTGCATCTGAACCTGTGTTTGAGCCGGAACCAATTGCAGTGAAAAAGGCAGAAAGCAATCTGCCAAAAGAACCGGCGCATCCTGTAATGGAAGAAGAAAAGCCAAGGAAAAATAAAAAGCAGGACAAGATGGAAATCGAAGATGAAGTGGCGGCAGTAGAAGAATCCATCGTAAAACAGGAAAGTTCCGGTGGCAGATATGTATTCCCGCCGGTAGATTTGCTGAAAAAAGGAAATACAGGTGCTTCTGGTGATACCAGGGATTATCTGAATCAGACAGCAGCAAAATTAAAAGAGACTCTAAAGAATTTTGGAATTAATATTACAATTACGGCTATCAACTGCGGACCAGCAGTAACGAGATATGAATTCCAGCCGGAAATGGGTGTAAAGGTCAGCAAAATCGTAAATTTGTCCGATGATATCAAGATGAATCTTGCGGCGGCGGATATCCGGATTGAAGCACCGATTCCGGGTAAAGCAGCCATTGGTATCGAGGTGCCGAATAAAGAAAGTATTCCGGTTATGTTCCGTGATCTGGTAGAGTCAGAGGAATTTCATGCCAATAAATCACCGATTGCTTTTGCAGCCGGAAAAGATATTGCCGGAAAAGTCATGATTGCGGACATTGCAAAGATGCCGCATCTATTGATTGCAGGAGCTACCGGTTCCGGTAAATCTGTCTGTATCAATACAATTATTATGAGTATTTTGTACCGGGCAGATCCGGAGGATGTAAAGCTTATCATGATTGACCCGAAGGTGGTTGAGTTAAGTGTATACAATGGAATCCCACATCTGTTTATTCCGGTTGTTACAGATCCGAAGAAGGCGGCAGGTGCATTGCACTGGGCGGTAGCTGAAATGACAGACCGTTATCAGAAATTTGCAGAATACGGTGTCCGTGATCTGAAGGGCTATAACCAGAAAATAGAAGGAATCAAAGATATTGATGACCCGGATAAGCCAAAGAAGATGCCGCAGATTGTAATTATTGTGGACGAGCTGGCGGATTTGATGATGGTTGCACCGGGGGATGTGGAAGATGCTATCTGCCGGTTGGCGCAGCTTGCAAGAGCCGCAGGAATCCATCTTGTCATTGCAACACAGCGTCCTTCCGTAAATGTCATTACCGGACTGATTAAAGCAAATATGCCATCCCGAATCGCATTTTCTGTAACGTCCGGTGTGGATTCAAGAACCATTCTTGATATGAACGGTGCGGAAAAGCTTTTAGGAAAAGGCGATATGCTTTATTATCCGCAGGGCTTACAGAAACCGCTTCGTGTACAGGGTGCGTTTGTATCCGATAAAGAGGTATCAGATGTGGTTGAATTCTTAAAGGAACACAATGAGGGAGAAGGCTACAGTAGTGATATTGAAGAGCGGATGAACAATATTTCTGTATCCGCAAGCACTGGTGCTGATGCGGCATCTGGTGATGGAAATGACAGAGATGCTTATTTCTTGGATGCTGCAAAGCTTTTGATTGATAAAGATAAAGGTTCCATCGGAATGATTCAGCGTTATTTTAAAGTTGGTTTTAACCGGGCGGCAAGAATTATGGATCAGCTGGAAGAAGCTGGTGTAGTAGGACCGGATGAAGGAACCAAGCCGCGACAGGTGTTAATGTCTCCGGAACAGCTGGAAGCATTTATTGAAGAGGGTAATTAAGAAAGATTTATAGAATACAATCCATGAGGAGGAAATGAAGATGAAGTCAGATATTGAAATTGCACAGGAAGCAGAACTGGTACATATTAAGGAAGTGGCTGAGAAGCTCGGAATAAACGAGGATGAGCTGGAATTTTACGGAAAATACAAAGCAAAGATTTCCGATGAATTATGGGAGTCTGTAAAAGACAGGGAAGATGGCAAACTGGTTCTTGTAACAGCAATTAACCCGACACCTGCCGGCGAAGGAAAGACCACAACAAGTATCGGACTTGGTGAGGCGATGGCTTTACTTGGTAAAAAAGCGGTACTTGCACTTCGTGAGCCGTCTTTAGGACCGTGCTTTGGAATCAAAGGTGGAGCTGCAGGTGGTGGATATGCGCAGGTAGTTCCGATGGAAGATTTAAATCTGCATTTTACCGGAGATTTCCATGCAATCACATCCGCAAATAACCTGTTGGCAGCATTATTGGATAATCATATCCAGCAGGGCAACCAGCTTGGAATTGACCCACGTCAGGTAGTATGGAAACGTTGTATGGATATGAATGACCGTGCACTTAGAAATATTGTAATCGGTCTTGGAAGCAAGATGGATGGTATGGTACGTGAAGACCATTTCATCATTACAGTGGCATCTGAAATTATGGCTGTTTTATGTCTGGCGGACAATATGGAAGATTTGAAACGCCGTCTGGGCAGAATCATAGTTGCCTATTCCTTTGACGGAAATCCGATTACGGCAGATGATTTACATGCAACCGGTTCTATGGCAGCACTCTTAAAAGATGCCATCAAACCAAATCTGATTCAGACATTAGAGCACAATCCGGCCATTGTTCATGGTGGACCATTTGCAAATATTGCTCATGGATGCAACAGTGTCCGTGCTACTAAGACAGCTTTAAAATTAGGTGATATTGCAATTACAGAGGCCGGTTTTGGTGCTGACCTTGGTGCTGAGAAATTCTTTGATATCAAGTGTCGTAAGGCGGGACTTAAACCGGACGCAGTTGTACTGGTAGCAACCATCCGTGCATTAAAATATAACGGTGGGGTTCCAAAGGCAGACCTTGCAAAAGAAGATTTAGAAAGCTTAAAGAGGGGAATTGTAAACTTAGAGAAACATATCGAGAACCTTCAAAAATTTGGTGTACCGGTAGTAGTTACCTTAAACTCCTTTGTAACCGATACCAAAGAAGAAATTGCATTTGTAGAGAACTTCTGCAAGGAAAGAAACTGTGAATTCGCATTATCTGAAGTATGGGAAAAAGGTGGCGAAGGCGGAATCGAACTTGCAAAGAAAGTACTGGATACTTTAGAGCATAAAGAGGCACATTTCAAACCTCTGTATGAGGATGAGATGTCTCTTATGGATAAGATTAAGACGATTGCAACTGAGGTTTATGGAGCAGATGATGTAACTTACAGTAAGGCTGCATTAAAAGAATTAAAACATATTGAAGAAATGGGGATGGGCAATTTCCCTGTATGTATGGCAAAGACCCAGTATTCTCTTTCTGATGATGCATCAAAACTTGGCAGACCGACTGGCTTTACCGTAAATGTCCGTGAAGTATATGTATCTGCCGGAGCAGGCTTTGTAGTAGCTATTACCGGCTCTATTATGACCATGCCTGGACTTCCGAAAGTACCGGCTGCAAATAATATTGATGTAACCAATGATGGCGTAATTACAGGATTATTTTAGGAGGTATCATGGCATTATTAATTGATGGAAAAAGAATTTCTGCTGAAATAAAAGATGAATTAAAAGAAGAAGTAGCACAGTTAAAGGAACAGGGAATCACAGGAGCACTTGCTGTAATCCAGGTGGGAAATGACCCTGCATCCAGTGTATATGTCAGAAACAAAAAACGTGCCTGTGAATATATTGGGATAGATTCTCTTTCTTATGAGCTTCCGGAAGAGACTTCCCAGGATGAATTACTGGCTTTAATCGATAAATTGAATAAAGAAGAACATGTAAAAGGCATTTTGGTACAGCTTCCATTGCCAGAGGGCATTGATGAGGATGCGGTAATCCGTGCCATTTCTCCGAAGAAGGATGTAGATGGTTTCCATCCGGAAAATGTCGGCGCATTGATGATTGGACAGAAAGGATATATTTCCTGCACACCTGCCGGAATCATCCAGCTTCTGAAGCGTTCTGACATTGATATTGAGGGAAAACACTGTGTTATCGTTGGAAGAAGCAATATTGTTGGAAAACCGATGGCAATCTTAATGCTGCGTGAGAATGCAACTGTTACAGTAACGCATTCAAAAACCCGTAATTTAAAGGAAATCTGTAAAGAGGCAGATATTCTGATTGTTGCAATTGGGAAAAAAGAATTTATTGATGCATCCTATGTAAAAGATGGTGCAGTTGTCATTGATGTAGGAATTCATCGCGATGAGAACAATAAACTTTCCGGTGATGTAAAATTTGATGAAGTAGAGCAGCTTTGTAGTGCGATTACACCGGTTCCGGGTGGAGTCGGACCAATGACCATTGCAATGTTAATGAACAACTGTGTGGAAGCTATGAGACATGAATAGGAGAAGGCTATGAAGTGTGCAAATTGTGGAGCAGAAATAAAATTAGGCTGTGTGTACTGTTCTGTATGTGGAAAAGAAGCACAGATTGTTCCGGATTATAATGTGGAAGAGGATATTTTAAAAGAATTATTAGAAGAAGACGATAAAACGAATAAGAATGCCTCTTCCAACGGAAAGAAGAAAAAATCATTGAAAAACAGCCAGAAGAAAAAGAAAGAGGCAGAACAGAAAAAGAAACAGAAAAGACTTCTGATTACAGTATCAGTTCTGATTGCTATTGCAATCATTGGTGTTATCATTGTGCTTCTGGTGCAGAACAGCCATAAGAAATCTTTTGATTATCAGTATCAGAAGGGAATCAGTTACACGGAAGAGAAGAATTATACCAAGGCATTGACCTATTTTGAACAGGCTGAGAAATTGCAGCCGGATAATGTGGATGTATTACTGCGGATGGCTGATTTGTACCGTCTCCGAAAAGATGAAACATCAGAAGAAGCGTATTTGTTACAGATACTTACCCTTGATAAGAACAATGAAGAAGCGTATCAGATGCTGATTGCCTTATATGATAAGCAAAAGGAATATGATAAACTACAGGATTTATATGAGCAGTCAGACTCTGATAAAATAAAAGCGCTGTTTGATAATTATGAAGTAAAGGCTCCGGAGTTTTCGGAAGAAGCCGGGGAATACAATGATACGATTGAAATTGAACTGATGGCAGACTCAGACTGTACCATTTATTATACGTTAAACGGTGATTCTCCGATTGAAAAGGGAATGGAATATACAGAACCGATTTCTTTAGAGGATGAGAAAGAATATACCATCAAAGCAGTAGCAAAGGACGCAAGAGGCTTTTATAGTGAGATTGCAGAAGCAGATTATGAAATTACTTTTGAAGCTCCGGATTCTGCTAATGTGACACCTGCTGCCGGAACATATTATGATGCACAGAGCATCAGTATACAGGTTCCCGCCGGTTCCACCGCTTACTATACCTGGGATGGTTCAACACCAACACAGGATTCTGATGTATACAGTGAACCACTTGAAATGCCACAGGGCAATAATGTGTTGTCTGTTCTTGTGGTAGATGACCATGGACTGGCAAGCCCGGTGATAAGATATAATTACATTTATCTGCCGGAATAAGCTATGGCAGATTTAAAAATACCCCGGAATGAAAATGGATAAGAATGTTTCTTATCTGCCTTCGTTCCGGGGATTTTAAAAATTAGTCTTCTTTTACAAATTCAATGACACCCTTGTCAAGTCTGGATACTCTTGCTAAAGAATAGACATCGATGCCCTGTTCCTCTAATTTTTCACGACCAGGCTGAAATGCTTTTTCGATTAAGACGCTGACACCTGCGATGGTGGCATGTGCTTTACGGATTAGGCGGATAGCACCGGTAGCAGCTTCGCCGTTGGCAAGGAAATCATCCACGATAAGAATGTGGTCATTTTCGCTGATGTATTTTGCGGAAATGGTTAATTCATAGCTGGTTCCTTTAGTATAAGAAGTTACAACAGTCTGATATAAATCATGATTTAAAATTTTAGAAGGCTGTTTCTTTAAAATAACAAGTGGAACGCCTAATGCTTCTGCAGCCATAAGAGCCGGAGCAATACCGGAGCTTTCGATGGTAGCAATACGTGTGATACCTTTTCCTTTATAATGTTCTGCAATATCTTTGCCCATTTTCTTCATTAATTCAGGATCCACCTGATGATTAATAAAGCTGTCAACCTTTAAAATGTTTTCGCTTTCTGCGATTCCTTCTGCAAGAATTTTGTCTTCTAATAATTTCATTTTGTTACTCCTTTGATTGTATTATATTTAAGCAGAAATCTGCTGTTTATTCATTGGTGTCTGAATAGTAAGCGGCATAAATCTTTTCTAAGATATGTTCTTCATAATCCTCCGGCAGACCGGCAAATTTAGCATGAAGAAGTGCGGCAATTTTGTCGGAACGGATAAAGTAACGCTGCTCCATGGAAGGCTCGCTGTCAGCACCACTGACATGGTCGATTTCTTCCGCAGTATAGTTGGAAGAGAACCATTCCATAATTTCGCTGGTGCGTCTGCTTTCCATATCTGCATCCGCAGACATCTGGTTGATTTTACGGAAATGTGTAATTCCGATTCCAAGAAAAATAACAAACAGAACAGACATTACAACAATCATAATAACACGCATATAATCAGCCATTGGTAATTTGATGATGTCCAGAGCAAAAAGAATGACAAAAATCAGACCGGCAATTCCAACTCCAAGGAATGTATAAGCGGTAGAACGATTATCTTCCAGCTGGGCATCTTTCTCCTTGTATACCATGTTATGTACCTGACCTTTCGTTATAATAATACTATTATAAGTGATTTTATCCGACGATACAATAACCTTGTCTGTATTTCTGAAATAAGGTATACTGCAAGTATGAAGATAACAATATTATGCGTAGGAAAAATCAAAGAAAAATATTTCAGGGATGCCATTGCCGAGTACGAAAAAAGACTGGGCAGATACTGTAAGCTTGAAATTGTGGAAGTGGCAGATGAGAAAACACCGGATGGAGCATCCGAGGCAGAGGAACAGCAGATTCGTCATAAAGAGGGGGAACGTCTTTTAAAATATTTAGAGGGAAAGAACTGCTACGTTATTGCCCTTGCAATCAACGGAAAAATGCTGGATTCTGTTGCTTTATCGGAAAAAGTCAGTGACTTGATGGTAAAGGGCAACAGCCATATCGTTCTTGTGATCGGAGGCTCCCTTGGAATTGCGGATGAAGTATTAAAACGTGCAGATGAAAAAATAAGCTTTTCGAAGATGACATTTCCGCACCAGCTGATGCGTGTTATTTTATTGGAGCAGTTATACCGGAGCTATCGGATTATCAATCATGAACCGTATCACAAATAAGCAACCGTATCATAAATAGAAGAAACGGATAAAAGGAGGAGATTTTATGAGGATGTACGACCTCATTTTAAAGAAAAAGGAAGGTGCTGCTTTAAACAAAGAAGAAATCCAGTGGATGATAAATGCATTTACAACCGGTGAAATTCCGGATTATCAGATGTCAGCCATGCTGATGGCAATCTGTTTTCAGGGAATGAATCACGATGAGACACTGGCATTAACACTTGCTATGCGGGATAGCGGAGATGTGCTTGATTTATCCGGTATTAAAGGCGTAAAGGTGGATAAACACAGCACTGGTGGTGTGGGAGATAAGACCTCTCTGATTCTGACACCAATTATTGCTGCACTTGGTGTTCCGGTAGCAAAAATGTCCGGAAGAGGATTGGGTCATACCGGCGGAACCATTGATAAGTTAGAATGCTTTGAAGGATTCAGCACATCCATATCAGAAGGAGCCTTTTTAAAGCAGGTATCAGAGGTTGGCGTTGCAATTGCGGGACAGACTGCTAATCTTGCACCAGCAGATAAGAAGCTGTATGCACTCCGGGATGTCACTGCTACGGTAGCGGAGAAATCCTTAATTGCCAGCAGCATTATGAGTAAGAAATTAGCCAGCGGATCGGATGCTATTGTCCTTGACGTAAAGACCGGAAACGGTGCATTCATGCAGACTGTGGAAAAGGCAGAGGAACTTGCCCGGATTATGGTGGCCATCGGAAATGGTGCTGGAAAGAAAACTTATGCGGTTATTACAGATATGTCACAGCCCCTTGGCAATACAGTGGGCAATATTGTGGAAGTGCAGGAAGCCATTGAAGCATTGAATGGAAAAGGGCCAAAGGATCTGATGGATGTTGTCTATGCATTAGGGTATCTTATGTTAAAGGCTGCCGGTGTAGCAGAAGATGAAAAAGAAGCAAGAACAATGATGGAGAAAGTCATTGTAAGCGGAAAGGCACTGGATAAATTTGCAGACTTTGTAGAAGCACAGGGTGGCAGAAAGGAACAGGTTTATCATCCGCAGTTATTGGCAAAAGCAGCAATTACAGAAACCATCACCGCACCGGAAGATGGATATGTAGAAGCTTTAAATGCTATGGCAATTGGAACTGCCTGCATGAGCCTTGGCGGCGGCAGAGAGACAAAGGAGAGTCAGATTGATTTAACTGCCGGTATCCGCCTTAAGAAAAAAATAGGAGACAGCGTAAAAAAAGGAGAATGTCTGGCCGAATTATATGGTAATGATGCAGCAAAATGCAACGATGCAAAGGAACTGGTTCAAAATGCATTTCTTTTCAGTAAAGAGCCACTGGATGCACCGGAAACAGTTTTAAAATATATTACCGCATAGAAAAGAAAAAAACTCATATAGTTATATATGAGGAAAAACAATAAGAAAGAGTTGAAAAAAGATTTTAAAAATCATATGGTGGAATCCTTAGAACTGCCGAAAGACTTAGTCTACCGGGCAGCAATTGTAACCGTTATGGGTAACAGGGAACTGCTGTTGGAAAATTATAAGGGAATCTTAGAATACGAGAAAGAATATATCAGGATTCAGGCGAAAAGCTGCCGGATTCTTGTTCGTGGGAAAAATCTCAACATTTCCTATTATACGAATGAAGAGATGAAAATAACAGGAATCATCCAAAGTATTGAGTATGAATAGAGGTTTTCGATGACAACACTTTCCCTGTTTAAATATATAGGCGGTTACCTTGAGGTAGTCTTAAGTGGTTATGCCCCGGAACGATTTTTAAATCTGTGTGGCAATCACAATATTTTAATCTGGAATCTTCGAAAAGAGGAAGATGTTTATCGCTTTTTTATCAGCATTCGTGCATTTTGGAGTATCCGTCCGTTCGTAAGCAAGACCGGATGCAGGATTCGGATTCTGCGCAAAATAGGATTTCCGTTCTGGATGAACCGTTACCGGAAACGAAAATGCCTCCTGATGGGAGTAATTCTTGCAGCTGGTCTGGTGTGGTTTTTATCACGATTTCTCTGGAATGTGGAGGTAGATGGTAATTCATCTGTTACGACAGAAACCGTTTTAACATTTCTTGATGAGGAGGATTGTGGTTACGGAGACCGGATTCGTACAATTGACTGCGAACAGTTAGAACGGGATCTGCGGGCACAGTTTCCGGAAATCATCTGGGCATCGGTACAGATTTACGGAACGAAAATGACGGTATTAATCAAGGAAAATCTGGTACAGCAGGAAGCAATGGAAGAATTGCCGTATGAAGCTTCAGACCTGATAGCAGAAGAGGATGCGACAGTGGAATCCATTGTTACAAGAAATGGAACCCCACTAGTAAAGAACGGCGATGCAGTAAAGGCAGGAGATATATTAGTAAGTGGCAGGATTGATTTGACCAATGACAGCGGGGAACAGTATGCCTATGAATATTGCAATGCGGATGCGGATATATATCTGCTGACGGAATATTCCTACCATGATAAATTTTCCCTTGCCCACGAAGAAAAAAGAATGACCGGTGCAAAAAAGAAACGGTATGCTATTGATTTCTTTGGAAAAGTAATAACACTTCCGGCATTAAGCGGTGAATTTGAATGTGCAGACAAAACAACAGATTATAAACAGCTTTGCCTCCACGGGGACTTTTATCTGCCACTTGGAATCTATTCTAGTACTTTAAAAGAGTATCGGACAGAACAGGCAATTTATACGAAAGAGCAGGCAGAAGCGGTTGCTACAGAAAATTTTAATATTTATTTGTCACATTTAGCAGAAAAAAATATTCAAATTTTAGAAAAAAATGTTATTATAGATATGGACGATAAAAACTGTATCATGGAAGGAATCATCAAAGTGCGCACAAAAGCTGCTTTAAGGCACGAAACGGAACAGCTTACAGCACCTGATACAGAAGACACAGAGGAAGGGCTAGTATTAAATGAGCTTGAATGAAACAAGAATTGATATACCGGCAGAGCATGTTTCCAATATTTTCGGACAATTTGACCATAATATAAAATTGATTGAACGGACCTTAAATGTTACGGTAGTGCCCCGCAATGAAGGAATCAAAGTCATTGGAGATACCGCAAATGTAGAGGGTGCATGCAAGGTGTTTGCAGAACTTTTACAACTGGCAGAGAGAGGAAACATGATTGATGAGCAGAAGGTTGCATATACACTTTCTCTTTTGGGAGAACATAAAGAAGGCTCGTTGGTAGAAATCGATAAGGACTGCATCTGCCATACGATAAACGGCAAACCGGTGAAACCAAAGACTTTAGGTCAGAAGGCTTATGTGGATGCCATCCGTAAGCAGATGATTGTATTTGGAATCGGGCCTGCCGGAACCGGAAAGACTTATCTTGCCATGGCAATGGCAATTACTGCATTTAAGAATGAAGAAGTAAATCGTATTATTTTAACCCGTCCTGCAATTGAAGCCGGTGAGAAATTAGGATTTCTTCCGGGAGATTTACAGAGCAAGGTAGATCCGTATCTTCGCCCGCTGTATGATGCACTGTATCAGATTATGGGAGCAGAAAGCTTTCAGCGGAATATGGAAAAGGGGCTTATTGAGGTCGCACCATTGGCTTATATGAGAGGCCGTACCTTAGATAATGCATTTATTATCTTGGATGAGGCACAGAATACTACACCGGCACAGATGAAGATGTTTTTAACACGTATTGGATTTGGCTCCAAGGTTGTGGTGACCGGAGATGCTACCCAGAAGGATCTGGCTCCTGGAACGAAGTCGGGACTGGATGTGGCATTACGTGTACTTCGAAATGTAGATGAGATATCCGTCTGCAAATTGACCAGCGCTGACGTAGTAAGACATCCTTTGGTACAGAAGATTGTAAAAGCCTATGACGATTATGAATCAAAAGCAAATAAAAGAACGAAAAGAGTAACGAAAAATGAAGGAAGATAGATTTTCACCCAAAAGAATGATTCGTATGCTGGGAATCCTTATTTCCGTTGCGATTTATTCTGTTTTTCTGGCAATAATCTGCAAGTTTACCATAGACCGTGTACTGGTGCTTGTTTTTATAAATGCTCTATATCTGCCATTGCTGATTGCAGTGATTGAAATGGAACGTATCAGAGGGCATCTGAACCGGAATGAAAAAAGCGATTTTCATCAGTTGTTTCTTTGCTTTCTTGCAGCAGCAGCCTGTTATGTGGGTTTCTTTTTTATGCCGGCATATATGGCACCGGTCATGATTCCGGTCATGATTCTTTCCTGTGGCGGAAATGAGCTGATTGGTATTTTAGGTGGAATTTATTTTAATACACTGCTTTGCATGTGTTCCAGCGGCAGTTTTTATGAATATGCGGCATATACTATGCTGACGGTACTTTCCGGAATTCTGCTTATGGTAATCAGCCAGAAAAAATATAAAATTTATGGATGCATCATGACTGTTGCATTGTCGTTTGCTGTTCCGAGTATCTTCTATTACATCAGCAGCTTTGAAATCAATTATCATCAGTACTTATCCGCAGGATGCAGCATGATACTGACTGCAGTTTTTTCGTACTTTTTTGCAGACAGGCTGTATTATTATGCGAAGCATGAAAAAGAACGTACTTTAGCTGAAATTATTGCAGAAAATTTTCCACTGGTACAGGAGATTAAAAACTATTCGGAAATTGATTATGCACATGCCCGTAAAGTTTCGAGTGTGGCAGAAGAATGTGCAAAGGAGCTTGGGGCAGATGATAAAACGGTAGCTGCGGCAGGATTTTACTACCGGATTGGCAAGCTGGAGGGAGAACCGTTTGTAGAAAATGGAGTTCGTCTTGCTGAGATTAACTGTTTCCCGAAAAACGTGGTTAAGATTCTAAGCGAATACAATGGTGAATTAAATGCTATTAGTTCTATAGAGTCCGCAATCGTACATATTGTGGACAGTATTGTTACCAAATTTGAACTTTTGGACAAGGAAACCGTGAAGAACAGCTGGAATCATGATATTATTATTTATCAGACATTAAACGAAAAATCGGCTGCCGGATTATATGATGAAGCGAATCTTGGCATGAACCAGTTTATTAAAATCAGAGAGTTTTTAACGAAAGGAGCGGATTTATTTTGAGCCTTGCGATAGAAAAAGAAGCGGAGGTTACCTTCGATTTTGATTATGAAACACTTGCAAAAGATGTAATATCGTTTACAATGGAACATGAGCATTTTCCTTTTGAAGCAGAAATCAGTCTTACACTGACAGATAACGAAGGTATCTGGAAGGTTAATAAAGAGTTCCGGGAGATAGACCGCCCGACGGACGTTTTATCCTTTCCAATGTTAGAATATGATGTACCGGGAGATTTTTCCCAGATAGAGAATCAGACGGAGGATTGCTTTAATCCGGATACAGGGGAAATTCTGCTGGGGGATATTATTATTTCTGTGGACAAGGTCAGGGAACAGGCAGAGGAATATGGCCACAGTATGCAAAGAGAATTTGCATTTCTGATTGTACATAGTATGTTGCATCTGTTTGGTTACGACCACATGGAAGAGCAGGAAGCTGCAGTGATGGAAGGAAAGCAGCGCGAGATTTTAGAATGCTTAAATATTTTAAGATAAAAATGGAGGAACATCATGAAAAAGAGATTAAGTATTGTTTTATGCATGACACTGATGGCAACCAGTCTTTTAGCTGGATGTAAGAAAAAAGAGGAAGCTCCGGAACCAACAGAAGCCGTTTCTGAAGCAGAACCTGAAACCGAAACTGAAACCGGCAAAGATGGTATGGCAAGAAGTTACCTGACCGGTGAATGGATTGATAAAGATTTAGCAAAGAAGAAACCGGTTGCAATCATGATTGGAAATACCAATGATGCATTGCCACAGTATGGGCTGTCACAGGCAGACGTACTTTACGAAGCTCCTGCTGAAGGCGGAATTACCCGTCTGATGCCAATTTTCCAGGATTATTCCGGATTAGACAAGATTGGTTCGGTAAGAAGCTGCCGTCACTACTACGCATATTATGCAATGGAATTTGATGCAATTTATATTCATTACGGACAGGCAATTTACGCAACTGAGCTGTTAGAGAGTGGCAAAGTTGAGGACTTAAACGGTTTAGAGGGTGCCATTGATTCTGCTACTTTCTATCGTGACAAGTCAAGAAAGGCTCCACACAATGCATTTGTAAGCACAGATGGTATTGATGCCGGAATTGAATTAAAAGGTTATGATACCGAGCTGCCTTCCGATTATGAAGGACATTATCAGTTTAATGAAGATGATGAAAAAGAAATTGAACTTACAGACGGAGCAGATGCAGCAGTGGTTCAGCCGGGATATTATGTAAACAATCCTTGGTTTGTATATAACAGTGAAGATGGTTTATACTATCGTTTCCAGTATAAAAAAGAGCATATGGATGAAAATACAGGCACACAGCTTGCTTTTAAGAACATTCTGCTTCAGTACTGCGATTATACCAAGTTAGATGATGCACACGGTTATCTGGATGTTGAGAGCACCGGTGAAGGAACCGGAAAATATATTACTAACGGTAAAGTAATTGATGTGACATGGAAGAAAGCAAGCGAAAATGAGCCAACCAGATACTATGACGCTTCCGGAAATGAAATCACATTAAACCAGGGTAAAACCATGGTATGTGTATTGTTAAATGATATGGAGAAGAAATTAAATATCTATGCAACAGAAGATGAGTTTACACCACCTTCCGCAAAATAATTATTTCGAAAATTACTTGAGGTAAATTTATGAGTTCAGGAAAAAAGAGTGACTCCAACTTTTTAGTACAGGGTTCCATTCTTGCAATTGCCTCTATAGTCAGCAGGATAATCGGTCTACTCTATCGTATCCCGATGACCAATATCATTGGAGATACCGGTAACAGTTATTACAGTGCAGCCTTTGAAATTTATAATATCCTGCTGATTATTTCTGCATACAGCCTGCCATTGGCGGTATCCAAGCTGGTATCTGCCCGTGTCTCGAAGGGGCAAAGAAAAAATGCATATCGAATTGTAAAAGGTGCCCTGCTTTTAGCAACTGGTACCGGACTTACTGCAAGTTTGATTCTTTTCTTTGGTGCGTCATTCTTCACAAACATGCTGAATACGCCCCTTAGTATTTTTGCATTGAAGGTTCTGGCACCGACGATACTGGTAGTTGCTGTATTAGGAGTCTTACGTGGATTTTTCCAGGGACTTGGTACCATGATGCCGAGTGCCATTTCACAGATTATCGAACAGATTGTCAATGCGATTGTCAGTATTGCAGCTGCCTATATCCTCTATGGATATGGGGCAAGAATCGGAGCAGTGCTTGGAAATAAGGAAAAGTATGGTTCTGCTTACGGTGCTGCAGGCGGAACACTGGGTACCAATATGGGAGCGGTGTTTGCACTTTTATTCCTTGGAATGTTGTTTCTGGCATACAAACGTATTTTTAAACGACAGATGCGCCGGGATACCAGCAGCAAAACAGAATCCTATCAGAATGTCTTTCGTGTACTGATTATGACCATTGTTCCGGTACTTTTAAGTACAACAATTTATAATATCAGTGCAATTTTAGATCAGGGTATCTATAAGAACGTAGCGGAATTACAGGGCTATAAGCCAGATGATATTGATGTCTGGTGGGGAATCTTTTCCGGAAAATATAAGACCATTATCAATATTCCGATTTCCATTGCTTCTGCGATGGCGGCTTCCTGTGTACCAAATCTTACCGGTGCGTATGCAAGAAGGGACAGAGAGTCCGTACGAAGCCAGATTAATATTGCAATCCGCTTTATTATGGTAATTGCATTCCCTTGTACCATTGGAATTGCAGTGCTGTCAGGACCGATATTAAAGCTGCTGCATCTTTATGGCAGCACCGGAACTACTGCAGCAACCATGCTTACAACGGGAGCTGTTGCAATTTTGTTCTATTCTCTTTCCACATTATCTAATGGATTGTTACAAGGAATTAACCGGATGAGAGAGCCTGTTAAAAATGCGGCTATCGCATTGGGACTGCATCTGATTGCACTATTAGTGATGATGTTTGGTTTACATCTTGGCATTTATGCAGTGGTATATTCGAATGCTTTATTTGCATTCTTTATGTGCCTCTTTAACGCAATGTCTTTACGGAAATACAGTGGTTATCGTCAGGAAGTTGTGAAAACTTTCTTAATCCCTGTGGCAGCTTCTGCCATTATGGGTGTCGTAGTCTTTGGTGTTTACAAAGGTATTTTTGCTGTTATTAAGGTAAATGCCATTGCAGCTATACTTGCGATTGTAATCGGAGCTGTTGTATATGGTGCAATGCTTTTATTATTAAAAGGCTTAAGTGAGGAAGAATTAAAGAAATTCCCGAAGGGCTACCTTCTCGTCCGCATTGCCAAGAAATTACATTTATTATAAAATGCAATAAAAGGGCAAAACATAGAATTCTTGAAAAAATTGTATAAAAAGAAAAAACCTGCGCATACTGTTTGTGGTGATGAATATGAAAAACACAAAACGTATGCGCACTTTTTTCCTTGGAGCACTGGTATTATCTATCTCTGCATGGATTGGTGGAAGACAGTATTATCTGAAACTGAATGAAAAAGAACAGGAAAAAATAATAAAGATTCAGGAAGCTGAGACGGAGCAATTCGAGGATAGCGTGGAAAGTGCAAACATTCAGAATAAAAAAGCATTTGTTATCCGGGAAGAGGACGGGTACCTGAATGTCTATTTCGGCGAAGAGGATGCCTTATACATGTATACTGGAATTGCGTATCAGGGACTGCCGGAAGAATTGAAAAAAGAAATCAGCAATGGAAAAACCTTTGATACACTGGAAGATTTATACCGTTTCTTAGAAAGCTATTCCAGTTAAAAAGTTGATTGTTTCAGACTGTTATGATACAATCTAAAAGGCTGAATAGGTCTGATTGCATAGCAGTCCAAAAGAAATAGAGAGAAGAGTAAATAACTGGCATGAGTAAGCATACAGAACGCATAGGTGTCGTTGTAGTCGGTGGAGGTGCTGCCGGATTGGTGGCAGCCATTATGGCGGCACGAAACGGTGCAAAAGTTCTTATTTTAGAGCACAACGAAGTACCTGGTAAGAAGATTTTAGCAACCGGAAACGGTAAATGTAATTATACAAATAAAGTGCAGGGTGTGGACAAATATTACGGACAGAACCCTGCTTTTGTTGCACCTGTATTTGAGCAGTTTGGACTGGAAGAGACACTGCAGTTCTTTAAAGAACTTGGCATATATCCAAAGGAGCGTAATGGCGGATATTATCCTCAGAGCGAGCAGGCAACTGCAATCAGGGATGTGTTGCTGATGGAATTAAAGAAACAGAACGTTGGAGTGGTCTGTGGCTGTGGCATAAGAGGCATAGAAAAGACCACAAAGGGCTTCACTTTTCATACCAAGGGCGGTGATTTTTATGCAACAAAATGCATAATGGCAACCGGTGGTAAGACCTTAAAGAAAAGTGGCAGTGACGGAAGCGGTTTCCTATATCTTGAAAGTCTGGGACATCATATCATAGATTTAGTACCGGGGCTTATCGGATTGAAGGGAAAACAGTCATTTTTTGCTGATATTGCAGGAATTCGTGCAGATGTAAAGGTCGATTTATACATAGAAAGCACGCATGTATGCAGCGAACGGGGTGAATTACAGCTTACGAATTATGGAATATCCGGCATTCCGGTATTTCAGCTTTCAAGAGTTGCCACAAGAGCGTTATCAGAACAGAAAAAAGTCTATGCGACACTTAATTTTGTGCCATTCTGGGAGAAAGAACAGTGCTTAACCTATTTCAAGGAAAGATTTAAGAAAGCAGATGAAAAACACATCGGGGAAGCCTTAATTGGCTTTTTCCCGGAAAAATTAATTCCGGTATTATTAGAAGAGTCACATATAAAAGCTGCAAAATATGCGAACCGGCTGCAGACAGAAGAATTAGAGAGCTTTATAGATACGGTGCAGGGACTCCGGGTGGATATTACTGACTGGAATACCTTTGATACGGCACAGGTGACTGCCGGTGGCGTAGACACTGATGAAATAGATGCAGAAACCATGGAGTCAAAGCTTTGTCCGGGACTTTATTTTGCCGGAGAAATGGTGGATATTGACGGAATCTGCGGTGGTTATAATTTGCAATGGGCATGGAGCAGCGGCGCAGTAGCCGGGATACATGTGGCAAGGGAGTTATCATGATACGAGTAAATCAGTTAAAGCTTCCGATTGAACATTCGGAAGAGATGTTAAGAAGACAGATTATCAAAACACTTCATCTAAAAAATGAAAAGGATCTGATCCGTTATCAGATTCGAAAGCAATCCATTGATGCAAGAAGAAAAAATGAACTTTCCTTTGTATACACAGTGGATGTGGAATTGAAGCAGGAAGGTATGATTTTACATAAGAATAAAAATTCCAATATCAGTAAAGCAAAGGATATACATTATCATTTCCCGGATGCCGGAGAGAAACAGCTGTCCCACAGACCGGTTATTGTAGGAAGCGGTCCGGCAGGAATGTTCTGTGCCTATGAACTGGCAAAGCATGGCTATTGTCCAATTATTTTGGAGCGTGGAAGCAGTGTGGAAGAGAGGACTGCTGAAGTAGAACGATTCTGGAAAGACGGCATCTTAAATCCAAAGACGAATGTACAGTTTGGCGAAGGCGGAGCAGGTACTTTTTCCGATGGGAAATTAAATACGCTGGTAAAAGATGTGGCAGGAAGAAACCGGGAAGTGTTAGAAATCTTTGTGAAAATGGGCGCTCCGGAAGAAATTTTATATATAAATAAGCCTCATATCGGAACTGATATTTTAAAAACAGTCGTAAAAAACATCCGGCTGGAAATTGAAAGAATGGGTGGAACTTACTGCTTTTTCAGCCAGCTTACAGACATTACGCTGAATGGGAAGAAAGATAAAGTAGAAGCCATCCGGATTAACAGAGAAAAGGAAGTAGCAACAGACGTTCTGGTGCTGGCAATCGGACATTCCGCCAGAGATACTTTCCCAATGTTACAGGAAGCGGGACTTATGATGGAAACCAAAGCATTTGCGGTGGGATTTCGTGTAGAGCATCCGCAGGCGATGATTGATGCATGCCAGTATAACGGACATAAAAATGCCCTGCTGCCTGCTGCATCCTATAAGCTGACCGCAAATCTTGAGAATCGCCGCGGGGTATATTCTTTCTGTATGTGTCCGGGTGGTTATGTAGTAAATGCTTCTTCGGAGGAAGGTATGCTGGCAGTCAATGGCATGAGCTATCATGCAAGAGCCGGGCAGAATGCCAACAGTGCCATTATCATATCGGTTCGACCGGATGATTTTGAAGGGGATGGACCGTTAGCTGGAATTGAGTTTCAGCGGAAATTGGAAAAAAATGCCTATCGCATTGGAAACGGAGCAATTCCGCAGCAGCTTTACGGAGATTTTAAAGAGAATCGCATATCCACAGGATATGGGGCTTTTGAAAGTACCACAAAGGGTGCACATACATTTGCAAATCTCAGGGAAATTTTTCCAAAAGAATTAGCAGTATCTTTTCAGGCAGGAATGGAGCTCTTTCCGAAATACATTCCGGACTATAACAGGGAGGATGCCATTTTATCCGGTGTGGAGAGCCGAACTTCCTCTCCGGTGCGGATTACAAGAGATGAATCCTTTGAAAGTAATATTGCAGGCATTTACCCTTGCGGAGAAGGTGCCGGTTATGCCGGCGGTATTATGTCAGCAGCCATGGACGGATTGAAAGTAGCGGAAGCAATTGCAGGAAAATATGCAAGACTTAAAATAGATTAAAACAACAGGTGTTTTGAAACAGAAAAGGAGATACAGAACATTGACGGAATATACACCAATGATGCAGCATTATTTAAAAACGCATGAAGAATACAAGGACTGTATTTTGTTTTACCGTCTGGGTGACTTTTATGAAATGTTTTTTGATGATGCAAAGGTTGTATCAAAAGAATTAGAGCTTACCTTAACCGGAAAGAGCTGTGGTGCAGAGGAACGGGCACCCATGTGCGGAATCCCATATCATGCAGCAGAAACTTATCTGACCAGACTGGTGAAAAAGGGTTATAAGGTTGCTATCTGTGAGCAGGTGGAAGACCCGAAGCTTGCCAAGGGAATGGTAAAGCGTGAAGTAACAAGAGTTGTAACGCCGGGAACTACCTTAAATGCACAGGCACTGGATGAAACGAAAAATAATTATATCATGTGTATCGCATATATCGGTGACCATTATGGTATTTCTTCTGCAGATATTACCACCGGAGATTACTATGTGACAGAAGTGGATTCGGAACGGAAATTATTGGACGAAGTCAATAAATACCAGCCGACAGAAATCATCTGTAATGAAGCATTTTATATCAGCGGAATTGATATCGATGATATGAAAAACCGTATGGGAATCGTAATTTATTCTCTGGATGCATGGTATTTTTCTGATGAGACAGCACAGATGACTTTAAAGGATCATTTTAAAGTCAGGGATTTAGAAGGACTTGGTCTTGCAGATTATGACAGCGGTGTCGTTGCAGCCGGTGCATTATTAAAATACCTTTACGAGACACAGAAAACAACCCTTTCCAATCTGGTGGCAATTCATCCGTATACCACCGGAAAATTCATGATTATTGACAGTTCTACCAGACGAAACTTAGAACTGGTTGAAACCCTCCGGGAAAAACAAAAGCGTGGTTCTCTCCTTTGGGTATTGGATAAGACCAGGACAGCCATGGGAGCAAGAACCTTAAGAAGCTTTGTGGAACAGCCATTAATTGAGCGTACGGAAATAGAAGAACGTTATGATGCCATTGACGAATTTAATACCAATGCCATCACAAGAGAAGAAATCCGGGAATATTTAAATCCGGTCTATGATCTGGAACGGTTGATTACCCGTGTTACTTATCAGACCGCAAATCCAAGGGATTTGATTGCATTTCGCAATTCCATACATATGCTGCCACCGATTAAGACACTGATGAGTGACTTTCAGTCACCACTTTTAAAACGTTTATATGAGCAGCTGGATACGTTGGATGAATTATACGAATTAATCGAACGCTCCATTACGGAAGAACCGCCACTTACCCTTCATGACGGCGGCATCTTAAAAGAGGGCTATAACGAAGAGGTGGACCGCCTGCGGAAAGCAAAGACAGATGGAAAGAGCTGGCTTGCTGATTTGGAGGCAAAAGAGCGTGAGAAAACCGGAATCAAGAATCTGAAAATCAAATATAACAAAGTATTTGGCTATTATCTTGAAGTAACCAATTCCTTTAAAGACCTGGTGCCGGACTATTTCACCAGAAAGCAGACTCTGGCAAATGCTGAGCGTTTTATTACACCGGAATTAAAAGAATTAGAGGATGTTATCCTAGGTGCGGAAGACAAGCTGATTGTCTTAGAATATGAACTGTTCCGGGAAGTCCGCCAGAAGGTGGCGGATGAAGTGGTCCGTATCCAGAAGACCGCCAAAGCAGTGGCGCAGATTGATGTATTTGCATCTCTTGCAACGGTAGCGGAACAGAATAATTACTGCCGTCCGAAATTAAACGAAAAAGGTCTTATCGACATCAAAGACGGCAGACATCCGGTAGTAGAACGGATGATTCAGAATGAAATGTTTGTTGCAAATGATACTTATCTTGATAATGGCAGCAACCGTGTGTCCATTATTACCGGTCCGAATATGGCAGGAAAGTCCACCTATATGCGACAGAGTGCGTTGATTGTACTGATGGCTCAAATCGGAAGCTTTGTTCCGGCAAAATCAGCCAAAATTGGAATTGTAGACCGTATTTTTACCAGAGTAGGGGCTTCTGATGACCTCGCCAGCGGACAGAGTACCTTTATGGTTGAAATGTCAGAAGTGGCAAACATATTACGGAATGCCACTTCCAACAGTCTTTTGATTTTAGATGAAATCGGACGTGGAACCAGTACCTTTGATGGATTGAGTATTGCCTGGGCAGTGGTAGAGCATATCAGTAATCCAAGGCTTCTTGGCGCAAAGACATTATTTGCAACCCATTATCATGAACTGACGGAGCTGGAAGGCAAATTAAACAGCGTAAATAACTACTGCATTGCAGTAAAAGAAAAGGGTGATGATATCGTTTTCCTGCGCAAGATTGTAAAAGGCGGAGCTGATAAGAGTTACGGTATCCAGGTAGCAAAGCTTGCGGGAGTGCCGGATAATGTCATTGAGCGTGCCAAAGAAATTGTAGAAGAATTAAGTAATAATGATATTACGGAAATCGTTCAGAATATCAGTGCGGAGGGAAGCAGTAAACGCAGCAAACCGAAGTTAGACGAGGTGGATTTAGAACAGATTTCACTGCTTGATACCATGGACAACGATACGATATTAAACGAATTAAAAGAACTGGATTTGGGTCAGATGACACCAATCGAAGCAATGAATAAGTTATACGAATTACAGAATAAAGTAAAAAACAGATGGTAAAGGAGGTGGATGGCGTTATGCCACAGATTGCACTGTTAAGTCAGGAAACAATTGATAAAATTGCGGCAGGAGAAGTCATCGAACGACCAAGCTCGGTGGTAAAGGAGTTAGTGGAAAATGCGATAGATGCAGGTTCCAGTGCAGTAACGGTTGAAATCAAAGAAGGTGGAATATCCTTTATCCGTATTTCGGACAATGGTTGCGGAATCGAAAGGGAACAGATTCCTTTGGCATTTTTGCGTCATTCCACCAGTAAGATTAAATCCGTAGAAGATTTGTTTACCGTTACATCCTTAGGGTTCCGAGGTGAAGCATTATCAAGTATCGCAGCAGTAAGTCAGGTGGAACTCATTACAAAGACGAACGGTGATTTTACCGGATCCCGTTATCTCATTGAAGGCTCAAAGGAAGTCTCTTTAGAAGAAATCGGTGCGCCGGATGGAACCACTTTTATTGTACGGAATCTTTTTTATAATACACCGGCAAGAAAGAAATTCTTAAAATCCGCCCAGACAGAAGGCACCTATATTCATGAACTGATGCAGCGGATGATTTTATCCCATCCAGACGTAGCTTTCAAATTTATCATGAATAATCAGGTAAAACTGCAGTCATCCGGAAATGGAAATATCAAGGATATTATCTACCATTTATACGGAAGGGATATTACAAAAGCGCTGCTTCCGATTGCACATGAAAGCGAGCTTTTTAAAGTCAGTGGATTTATTGGAAAGCCGATGATTTCCAGAGGAAACCGGGGCTACGAATTATATTTTGTCAATGGCAGATTTATCCGGAGCCAGATTTTATCCAAAGCTATAGAGGATGCCTTTAAACCGTTTCTGATGCAGCATCAGTATCCCTTTACGGTACTTTATTTTGAGATTGACAGCAGTCTTTTGGATGTAAATGTGCATCCCACCAAGATGGAACTTCGTTTTTCCAACCAGCAGGAACTGTACAGGGAAGTGCAGAGTATTTTATCGGCATCGCTAGTGCACCGTGATATTATACCGGAAGTTCCGGTGGATACACTAAAGAAAAACGAAATGGAAGTTCCTAAGATAGAGAAGGTAATGCCGGAGCCATTTGAGCAGAAACGTTTGGAAGAAATCCGGAAGGCAGTACGAAAAGACAGTCCTTACGAAATAAAATATCCTGTCAGCAGACCAATGGGAACCGGGTCAGTCAGCTCTGCGGCACAGGAAAAGCTTCTTGATACGATAAAATCAATGCCACCGGAAGATATGATGGAAGAACGGATTCAGAAAGAGCCGATTCCGGAACAATCGAAAAAAGAAACGGAAAAAGAACTGGCAAAAGAAGCCTATGTCCTCCGGGAGGAAGAAACCTACGGAGCAAAGCCGGAAGGAAGCTATGAACAGGGTTCTTTCTTAAAAGAAGAGGAGATGGCAAAGCAGAAGATTATCGGACAGCTTTTTGATACCTACTGGCTGGTAGAATATAATGACAGACTTTTCATTGTAGACCAGCATGCTGCCCATGAAAAAGTCATGTATGAAAAATTAAAAAAGCAGTTTGAGAAGAAAGAGTTTACTTCTCAGGCTATCAGCCCGCCGATTGTCATAACATTATCCATGCGTGAGGCAGATGTACTGGAGCGATTCAAAGAACAGTTTACGAAGCTAGGTTTCGAAATTGAGCACTTTGGTGGCGCAGAATACAGTATCTGCGGAGTTCCGGGTAATCTTTACCGGCTGAATACCAGGGATGTATTGATTGAAATGTTAGACGAGCTTACCGATGGCATATCCGAGCGGGCAACGACGGATGTTATTTTAGATAAAATCGCATCCATGTCCTGCAAAGCTGCAGTAAAGGGAAGCCAGAGACTGAGCCTGCCGGAAATGGAACAGCTTATGAAAGATTTGATGAAGCTTGATAATCCATATAATTGTCCACATGGAAGACCAACGATTATTGCCATGTCAAAATATGAAATTGAGAAAAAATTCAAGCGGATTGTGTAGGAAAAGATGATGAAGAAACCAATTGTAGTACTGACAGGTCCTACTGCGGTAGGAAAAACAGAATTATCCATTCAGCTTGCAAAGGTCATTGGCGGAGAGATTATCTCCGCCGATTCCATGCAGGTGTATAAACATATGGATGTAGGTTCCGCAAAAATCACACCGGAAGAAATGGATGGTGTACGTCATTATCTGGTGGATGAATTAGAGCCTTTCGATGAATTTCATGTGGTAAAATTTCAGGAATATGCCAAAAAATATTTAAATGAAATATATGCCCACGGAAAGATTCCGATTATTGCCGGCGGCACCGGATTTTATATCCAGGCGCTGTTAAATGATATTGATTTTACGGAACAGGAAAGTGACAGTGCATACCGGAAAGAGTTGGAAGCGCTGGCAGAAGAACATGGCAATCAGTATCTTCATGACCGGTTAAAGGAAGTGGACCCGGAATCTGCCGAAGCCATCCATCCGAATAACAAAAAACGCGTCATCCGTGCGTTGGAATTCTATCAGGAGACCGGTAGAAAGATTTCTGAGCATAATGCAAAAGAGCAGATGCGGACTTCACCTTATAATTTTGCCTATTTTGTATTAAATGATGAGCGCAGCCACTTATACAAAAGAATCGATGCCAGAGTAGATAAAATGATAGAAGATGGACTGGAAGCAGAAGTCCGCCGCTTAAAGGAAATGGGCTGCACCAAAGATATGGTGGCAATGCAGGGAATTGGCTATAAAGAAATGTTATCCTATCTTGATGGCGGTTATTCTTTGGAAGAAGCAGTTTATATTATCAAGCGGGAAACAAGACATTTCGCAAAACGGCAGATTACATGGTTTAAACGGGAACGGGATGTTATCTGGCTTAACAAAAATGAGTTTGATTATAAAAATGAGGCAATTCTTGCATACATGATAAAGATACTTAAGGAAAAAGCTATTATTTCTTAAGTTTTTATTCATACAAAAAGAAAGAGAACATTATATGATAGACTTGCTGTAATTTAGAAAGAAATTACAGCCGGAAAGACGAGGAAAATGATGAGAGAAGAAATGATTGAAAAGAAATATGAAGAAATGGGTATCAGCAAAGAAGTATACCGTTTTGGAAAAAAGATAGAGGATGAATTAAAAGAACGTTTTGCAGCAATTGATGCAACAGCAGAATATAATCAGATGAAAGTAATTGATGCCATGCAGAAAAACAGAGTTTCCGCAGAATGCTTTGCCATGTCCAATGGATATGGATATAACGATCTGGGAAGAGATACACTGGAAAAAGTATACGCAAGCTGTTTCCATGGAGAAGATGCTCTGGTTCGTCCGCAGATTACCTGTGGAACCCATGCACTGGCACTGGCATTGATGTCAAATTTAAGACCGGGGGACGAATTATTATCACCGGTAGGAAAACCGTACGATACCTTAGAGGAAGTTATCGGTATCCGACCATCCAAAGGCTCACTGGCAGAATATGGCATTACTTACCGCCAGGTAGATTTACTTTCCGATGGCAGCTTTGATTATGAGAATATCAAAAAAGCAATCAATGAGAAAACACATCTTGTGACCATTCAGCGTTCCAAGGGATACCAGACAAGACCTACCTTATCCGTAGAGCGGATTGGAGAACTGATTTCCTTTATCAAATCCATAAAACCGGACGTTATCTGTATGGTAGATAACTGCTACGGTGAATTTGTAGAAGAAAGAGAGCCACTGGATGTAGGAGCAGACATGATTGTAGGTTCCTTGATTAAGAATCCAGGGGGCGGACTGGCACCAATCGGCGGCTATATTGTCGGCAAAAAAGAATGTGTGGAAAATGCAGCATACCGCCTGACTTCTCCGGGACTCGGCAAAGAAGTGGGTGCTTCCTTAAATGTAATTTCTTCTTTCTATCAGGGACTGTTTCAGGCACCGGTAGTTACAGCAGGTGCATTAAAGGGTGCAATTTTTGCTGCAAATATCTACGAAAGACTGGGCTTTGCCGTTGTACCGAATGGTACAGAGAGCCGTCACGATATTATTCAGGCAGTTACCTTAAACAGCCCGGAAGGTCTGATTGCATTCTGCAAAGGAATTCAGGCTGCAGCGCCGGTGGACAGCTATGTAACACCGGAGCCATGGGCAATGCCGGGCTATGACAGTGATGTCATTATGGCTGCCGGGGCATTTGTACAGGGTTCCTCCATTGAATTAAGTGCCGATGGTCCGTTAAGAGAGCCGTATGCCGTATATTTTCAGGGTGGACTGACCTGGTATCATGCAAAACTTGGAATCCTGATGTCTTTACAAAAACTTTATGAACAGAAACTTGTTAATGAAGATATGATGTGTTAATATAAAGTATATGCCTTTTTGGAAGAAATGGGTTACCGGTGAGAGTAGAAAGAGGTTATAATATGACGGCAAAAAATCTGCCAGTCTCCGAACAGCCCTATGAAAAGTGCTTGAAATCCGGGGCGGCATCCCTATCGGATGCAGAGCTTTTAGCGGTAATTATCCGCTGTGGCACAAATGGAAGTTCTTCAACAGAAGTAGCAAAGCAAGTATTGAGCAAACGCACCGGAAATCTTTTAGGGCTTTATCAGATGAGTCTTAAGGAATTACAGGAGGTTCCGGGTATCGGGAAAGTAAAAGCAATCCAGTTAAAGTGTATTGCAGAGCTTTCAAAACGGATTGCACAGACCGGACGCCAGCAGGCAGTTGTAATGCAGAATGCTTTTTCCGTAGCAGACTATTATATGGAGCAGCTTCGGCATGAAGAAAAAGAACATCTGATGCTTTGCATGTTTGATACGAAGTGTCATCTGATTGCAGATTCCATTCTTTCAATTGGCACAGTAAATGCCTCACTGATTTCCCCGAGGGAGATTTTCTTGAAAGCATTTGAATATCATGCAGTACATGTGATTTTAGTGCATAATCATCCCAGCGGAAATCCGCTACCAAGCAGGCAGGACATTGAAGTTACCAGAAAGATAGTAGAAGGCGGCAGGCTTCTTGGAATTGAGCTTGCTGATCATATTATTATTGGTGATAAAAAATATTTTAGTTTTAAAGAACAGGAAATGCTATGATTTCCGGAGGGAGAAAGAAATGTCGAATAACATTTATGGAATTGATCTTGGAACCTCTAATATGAAGGTATATTGCAAGGCAACTGGGAAAATACTAAATGAAAAAAATACGATTGCCATCATAAATAAGAATCAGATGTATGCTTATGGTGATGCAGCGTATGCAATGTATGAGAAGGCACCGGAGCAGATTCAGGTTTCTTTTCCGATTATCTGTGGTGTTATTGCAGATTTTAATAATATGCAGACCATGATACAGGAATTTTTAGAAAAACACGCAAAGGGCAAGACCCGTGGTGCAGAATTTATCGTTGCAGTACCAACAGATATTACGGAAGTTGAGAAAAAAGCTTTCTTTGATATCTTTTATAAGAGCAAAATGAAACCGAAGTCTGTCCTTTTATGTGAGAAGCCATTGGCTGATGCTGTTGGTTTGGGACTTGATGTTAATGAGCCGACCGGAGCCATGATTGTAGATATCGGAGCAGATACCACAGAAATTTCAGTAATTTCCCTGGGTGGACTTGTATTAAGTGACTTACTGCATTTTGGTGGAAACCGCATTGATGACTCCATCAGCAGTTACATCAAAAAGAACTTTAATCTTGTGATCGGACGCAAAACTGCTAAGACTTTAAAAGAAGAACTTGGTTCCGGTACACCTGGCATGGAAAAGAGTATGGTTATAGTTGGCCGTGACGTAGTCAGTGGTCTGCCGATTGAGATGGAGATTACTGCAGAAGTCATTTATGCTGCAATTAAGGATAATCTTAATTCTATCTGTAACTCTATTAAAATGATTTTGGAGAAGACTCCGCCTGAACTTGCAAAGGATATTATTCATTCCGGTATTTATATTACCGGTGGCGGTTCTAAAATACATAATCTGGATAAATTATTTACTGAGATTACCAATATAAAGGTAAATTCCTGCGAGAATCCGGAAGAATGTGCAGTTCGCGGATTGAATAAGATTGTTTCAGATGAAAAATATAAACATTTAGGATTCAGTATGAAGTCCAAAATATATAAATAGAGGCATAAAATGAGACGTAGACCAAAACATCAAATTCCAACAAAGTATATATTATTGTCCATGACCGCATTATGTATTCTGGCAATGTATGTCAGTTTTTCATTGAATCTTGGTGGCGGACCGTTGAATTCGATTGCCGGTGCAATTTTTGAACCAATGCAGAAGGGAATCAATTATGCTGGTACATGGCTTTCTGACAAGGCAGATAATTTAAAAAATCTGAATGACGTCATGGAAGAAAACGAACAGTTGAAGGGACAGGTAGAAGAACTGACCAACGAATTAAACACCATTAAATTAGAACAGTATGAACTGGATAATTTAAGGGAACTGTTAGCTTTAGACCAGCAGTATTCGGATTACAAGAAAACCGGAGCAAATGTTATCGGAAAGGATCCAGGCAACTGGTTTTCCATCTTCACCATTGACAAAGGCTCTAAAGATGGAATTGAAGTAGATATGAATGTTATTGCCGGAAACGGACTGGTAGGAATTGTTATTGATGTGGGACCACATTATGCAAAGGTGCGTTCTGTGATTGATGATTCTGCCAAGGTATACGGTATGATATTAAATACGTCAGATAACTGTATCATAAATGGTAATCTTCAGAGTATGAATGAAGACCAGGTAATCGAGTTCTCCGGATTAAACGACAGTGAGAACAAGGTTCAGATAGGAGATCAGATTGTAACTTCCAATGTCAGTGACAAATATCTGCAGGGCATTCTGGTTGGATATGTCAGCAGTATTTCGGAAGATTCCAACCACCTGACCAAATCAGGAACCATTACTCCGGCAGTTGACTTTGAACATCTTCAGCAGGTTTTGGTTATACTTGACAAAAAGGAAACGGGGTCTGATTGATGAGAAGAAAAATCACCGTTACATTAATTATTATTGTATGCTTTTTATTGCAAAGCACATTATTTAAGGCGTTATCCTTTGCGTCTATTTCCCCGAATCTTTTGATTGTGGTCTGTGCATCTTTTGGATTTATGCGCGGAAGAAAAGAAGGGATATTTATCGGTTTCTTCAGTGGACTGCTGATAGATATCTTTTTTGGGGAGATGATTGGATTTTATGCCCTTTTATATATGTATGCAGGCTTCTTAAACGGATGCTTTAAGAAGATGTTTTACCCGGACGATATTAAGCTTCCAATGCTTTTGATTGCCGGAAGTGATTTATCTTATAATCTGTTTATCTACTTTTTCCGGTTTTTATTCCGCAAGCAGTTTGCAATTGGATATTATATGTTACACATTATCATACCGGAACTTGTATACACGCTTTTGATTTCTGTAGTTTTATATTTCATTATTTTGAAAATTAACCAGCGGTTAGAGCGTATTGAAAAAAGGAGTGCAGCGAAATTTGTTTGATACACTGAAAGAAATACTTCATAAAGTTGCAAAATCAAGAATATTTGTACTCTGCGTTGTCATGATTCTTTTGTCATCGACTCTGATAGGCAGACTATTTTACCTTCAGATTATCAAAGGTGAAGAGTATCAGGATAATTACAGTTTAAAAATCCAGAAACCACGTATCTTAAATGGTTCCCGTGGCAATATTTATGACCGTAATGGTAATCTTTTAGCCTACAACGAACTGGCAAACAGCGTAACCATTGAGGATAATGGTTCTTATGACAAGACTTCAGAAAAGAATGAGGCTCTTAATACAGAACTTTACAATATTATCAAAGAGCTGGATAAAAACGGCGATGTCATTGAAAATGATTTTGAAATCGGACTGGATGATGACGGGAACTATTATTATACGGTAGAGGGAACCACATTAAAGCGTTTCCTTGCTGACACTTATGGACATTCTTCTGCAGATGATTTAGTCTATAATAAGAAGCTGAAATATAACGAAGCAGAAGCAACCCCAAAGCAGGTAATGGATTATCTTTGCAGATCCAGTGACAAAAATGGCTATGATTTATCGGAAGATGATTATGCCAGAGAAGACTTATACCGGATTGTGGTATTGCGTTGTGCCATTGCAGAAAACAGCTATCAGAAATATATTTCCACAACCATTGCCCAAAATGTTAGTGATGAAACCGTAGCATATATTACAGAAAATATGAATGCATTGCAGGGTGTGGATATCTCGGAAGATACCATCCGAAAATATGTAGACAGCGAGTATTTTTCCCATATTATCGGATATACCGGAAAGATTTCCCAGGAAGAATATGATGAATTATCTGCTGATAATGATGAGTATTCTTTAAATGATGTCATTGGAAAATCCGGAATTGAGCAGGTTATGGACGAAACACTGCAGGGTAAAAAGGGCAGTGAAACCGTTTATGTAGACAGCCTTGGAAAAGTAATGGAGACAACCGAGCGGATTGAGCCACAGGCTGGAAATGATGTTTACCTTTCTATTGATAAAGATTTGCAGGAAGCGGTTTATAATCTTTTGGAACAGGAAATTGCCGGAATTTTATATTCTAAAATTGTGAATATCAAAGAATATAATACCGCAGCCGGAACAGCGTCCGATATTCTGATTCCAATTGATGATGTGTATTTTGCATTGATTAATAATAATGTATTGGATTTAAACCACTTTAGTGCTGAAGATGCTTCCGATGTGGAAAAACAGATTTTCAGTGCCTTTGGAAGTAAACAGCAAACGGTATTATCCCAGGTGGAAAGCAGCCTTAGCAGTTCAGCAGCAACTCCAGTGGATGAGTTGCCGGAGGAAATGCAGGATTATATGACCTATATTCCGAAAATGCTGGTCAATAATAAAATTTTGCTTACAGATTCCATTGACAAATCGGATGAAACCTATAAAAATTATGCAGATAATAAAATCAGTGTAAATGAATATTTAAATTATGCTATCAGCCAGAAATGGATTGATATCACGAAGTTTTCCGTAGACGAGAAGTATTCTGATTCTTCCGAAATCTATGATGCACTGGTCAGCTATATTGTAGAAGAACTGGCATCAGATAAGGGATTTTCAAAGATTATGTATAAGTACATGATTCACGATGACCTGATTAATGGAACGCAGCTTTGTCTTGCACTTTTTGACCAAAAAGTGTTAAACTATGATGACACGGCAGTAAGCGGGTTACAGTCCGGCAGCATCAGTGCCTTTAATTTTATAAAAGAAAAGGTGAAGAATCTTGAGATTACACCGGCACAGCTTGCACTGGATCCTTGTTCCGGCTCCTGTGTCATTACAGATGTAAAGACCGGCGAACTGTTGGCCTGTGTTACTTATCCGGGCTATGATACCAACCGTCTGGCAAATACAGTAGACAGTAATTATTATAATTTGCTGTATCAGGATTTATCAAATCCGTTCTATAATAATGCAACACAGCAGACGACAGCACCTGGTTCTACCTTTAAGATGGTTACTGCATCAGCAGGACTTACTGAGGGTATTATTTCACCTGGTACAACTATTTTGGATAAAGGACAGTTTGAAGAAGTGGCAAATGGACCAAAATGTTGGATTTATCCAAGCAGTCACGGTTCCATCAATGTTTCAGAGGCATTAAGAGATTCCTGTAACTATTTCTTTTATAAAGTTGGTTACGATTTAAGTATGGTAAATGGAACTTATAATGAAGACCATGGTGTGGAAATGATTAATAAATACTCATCCATGTATGGTCTTGATTCTAAAACCGGAATTGAAATTGCAGAAAGTAAACCGAAGCAGACCACAGAGTTCCCGATTACTTCTGCAATCGGACAGAGTAACAACAGTTTTACTACGGTACAGTTATCCCGTTATGTAACCGCAGTTGCAAACAGTGGAACCGTATATAATTATACCCTGTTAAAACAGGTTACAGATTCCGATGGTAACGTATTAGAAACCTATGAACCGACCGTTAAAAACACAATAGACAACATTTCAGAGAGTACCTGGGATGCCATTCATTCCGGTATGAAGATGGTGGTAGAAACCCATGAGCAGTTTGATGGACTTACTGTGGATTCTGCCGGTAAAACGGGTACCGCACAGCAGGTACCAACCAGACCAAACCATGCGTTATATGTAGGATATGCACCATATAATGATCCTGAGATTTCCATTGCAACCCGTATTGCATACGGATATACATCAGCCAATACTGCAGAACTTGCTGCATCAGTATATAAATATTATTTCCATTTGGAGGATACATCTACCTTGTTAGATGGTCAGGCAGAAGATGTTGGAGCTGCTGCCAATGCCTTTAATGATTAAATGTCAGGAGGGAAGTATATGTCGCAACCAGTTGTTTTAAAGAGTAATCCCCATGGAATCAATCTGATTTTAGATGATAGAATTCCATTTCAGGAGCTATTAGACGAGATACTTCATAAATTTAAAGAATCCGACAAATTCTTTAAAAATGCCAGAATTGCCTTGTCTTTTGAGGGCAGGGAATTAAGTCAGGAAGAAGAACTTGCAATCGTTGATTTGATCAGTCGAAATACCAGCATTGATGTGGTATGTATTTTAGATAATAATTCCCTGCGGGATGAAATCTGTGCCCGAAAGATTCAGGAATTTGATGAAAGCCAGTCTGGAAGAACCGGTGAATTCTATAAGGGAACACTGCGAAGTGGACAAGTCATCGAATGTAAGACAAGCATTGTTGTACTTGGCGATGTGAACCCAGGTGCAAAAATTATTGCAAAAGGAAATATTGTGGTATTAGGCTCGCTTCGTGGCAATGCCTATGCTGGAGCGGCAGGAGATGAGCATACCTTTGTAGCTGCCCTTGATATGGACCCGGTACAGATTAAAATAGGTAATGTAATTGGAAGAAGCTCTGACCGCGGACCACTGAGTGCCATTAAGAACCGGCGGAAGACTTTAGAACCGCAGGTAGCTGTTGTTATGGATGATTCCATACTAATCGAACCGATTACAAGTGGATTATTAATGAATATATAAGATTTAGGAGGAAGAATAAATCATGAGCGAAGTAATTGTTATTACATCAGGAAAAGGCGGTGTTGGTAAGACAACAACTACTGCAAATGTAGGAACCGGTCTTGCACAGTTAAATAAAAAAGTAGTATTGATTGATACCGATATCGGATTACGTAACCTTGATGTAGTTATGGGTCTTGAGAACCGTATTGTATACAATCTGGTAGATGTTGTAGAAGGCAACTGCAGAATCAAACAGGCATTAATCAAAGATAAGAAATATCCGAACCTTTTCTTATTGCCGTCTGCCCAGACCAGAGATAAAACCTCTGTTACACCGGAGCAGATGCAGAAATTAGTAGAAGAATTAAGAGAAGAATTTGATTACATATTATTAGACTGCCCGGCTGGAATCGAGCAGGGATTTAAAAATGCAATTGCAGGAGCAGACCGTGCACTGGTTGTTACCACACCGGAGGTATCTGCAATCCGTGATGCAGACCGTATCATTGGTCTTTTAGAGGCAAATGAGATTAAGAAAATCGAGTTAATCGTAAATCGACTGCGTATGGATATGGTAAAACGTGGCGATATGATGTCCATTGAAGATGTTCATGAGATTCTTGCTATCGATTTAATCGGTGCAGTTCCGGATGACGAACAGATTGTAATCTCAACCAACCAGGGTGAGCCGTTAGTAGGCTCTGACAGCCTTGCAGGACAGGCATATTTAAATATCTGTAAACGTATCATGGGAGAAGAAGTACCGCTTCTTGACTTAGAGTCTAAAAATGGCGTATGGTCTAAATTCGTAAGTTTATTTAAGAAAAACTAGGGGGATAATAATTATGGGATTCATGGATTTTTTTAAGAAAAAGAATTCCGGTAATGTAGCGAAAGACCGTCTGAAATTATTGTTGATTTCAGACCGTGCTGACTGCTCACCGGATGTAATGGAAAATATCAAAAACGATATTATCCAGGTAATATCAAAGTATATGGAAATTGATGCGGAAGGGCTTGATATTCAGATTACCCAGACCGAATCAGATGGTAATAACGGAGCTGTTCCGGCATTGTTTGCAAATATTCCGATTAAGGATTTGAAGCATTCCGGAAAATAATAGACTTCAGATTGGAAGTAGTGATTTATGTTAAAACAATACCGCTTAAGAGACTACCGTTTCCGACTGGTATTTTATGTGGTGGCACTGACCATCATTGGAATTATGGTAGTTGGCAGTGCAAAGCCTTCCGTACAGAATAAGCAGATTGCAGGATTAATCTTAGGTCTGATTGTTATGGTTGGTATATCGCTGATTGATTACAATTTTATATTGAAATTCAGTTGGATATTCTATTTTGTTAATGTGGCTTTATTGGCAGCTATCTTTGTCATTGGAGAAAAGACAAAAGGCGCGCGCCGCTGGCTGAAGCTTGGAATCCGCTTTCAGCCTTCCGAATTAGGCAAAATCCTGTTAGTTTTGTTTTTTGCCTATTATCTAAGCAAAAATAAAGATAAACTGAATAATATCCGGACGCTGTTTTGTACGCTGGTATTGGCAGCAGTACCGCTTCTTCTGATTTTTAAGGAGCCGGATCTTTCTACCACAATTGTTACAGCATTAATTTTTGCATCCCTCTTGTTTATTGCCGGATTAAGTTATAAAATAGTAATGGGTGTGCTGGCAGTGGCAGTTCCGTCACTGGTTGTGGTCTTAACGCTGGTATTACAGCCGGGACAGAAACTTTTGACAGGAAATCAGGCACTTCGTATTTTAGGCTGGCTGGAACCCGATAAATATCCTAACATTGCATATCAGCAGCAGAACTCGATTATGGCAGTGGGCTCCGGACAACTCTGGGGCAAGGGACTTAATAATACGAATATTGTTTCTGTTAAAAACGGTAACTTTATATCAGAACCACAGACAGACTTTATTTTTTCTATAGTAGGTGAAGAGATGGGCTTTATCGGCAGTGTTATTATTATCGTATTACTGTTTCTTATTACCATAGAATGTCTGTTGGTTGCAAGACGTGCAAAAGACATGGCAGGCCGGTTGATTGCCAGCGGAATTGCTGCATTGATTGGTTTCCAAAGTTTTGTAAATATATGCGTTGTCACAGGCTTGATGCCAAATACCGGACTTCCACTTCCTTTTGTAAGCTATGGATTAACATCGTTAGTCACGCTGTTTGCGGGAATTGGTCTGGTAATGAATGTAGGGCTTCAGCCTAGAAAATATGGACAGGGGGACTAAACGAATGAATATCGGTTTGATTGCACACGACGCGAAGAAAAAGCTTATGCAGAATTTTTGTATTGCATACCGGGGAATTCTTTGTAAAAATGAACTTTTTGCAACGGGAACTACCGGAAGACTAATTGAGGAAGTAGCAAATCTGAATGTCCACAAATATCTCGCAGGTCATTTAGGCGGTGCACAGCAGCTTGGTGCACAGATTGAGCATAACGAGATTGACCTTGTGATTTTCCTGCGTGATCCATTATCACAGAAGTCACATGAGCCGGATGTAAACAGTGTTGTTCGTTTATGCGATATACACAATATTCCGCTGGCAACAAATCTTGCTACTGCAGAGCTTTTGATTAAATCATTAGACAGAGGAGACCTTGAGTGGCGTGAAATGTATAAATAAACGTGTACTGGCAGGTCTGCTTGTTGTATGTGTGTTCGTATCTGTAACGGGTTGTGGGAAAGCCAAAAGCGTTGTAGAGAATGGCTATCCGGTATATGGAGAAAGCAGCAGCGTAAATGTGCTATCCGGTGCAGAGGATACGGTCAGCTCTTATTTTGGTGCCAATTTATGTGTTGGCGGAACTGAAAATATCGGGCAGGAATCCGTAGAACATAACAGTGTGGCAGAGGCCGCCGGAGTATTTAACACGGCAACTAATACAATTACATATGCCCAGAATATATATGAGCGGATGTATCCGGCTAGTACAACAAAGATACTGACCGCTTATCTTGCTATCAAATATGGAAATCTCAGTGATGTGGTAACAATCAGTGACAATGCCGTAAATCTGGCATCTGATTCTTCTAAATGTGGATTGCAGGCGGGAGACCAGATGACTTTACAGGATTTACTTTATGGTCTGATGCTGCGAAGCGGAAATGATGCAGCCATTGCAATTGCAGAACATATTTCCGGTTCCGTAGAAGCTTTTGTGGATTTGATGAATCAGGAAGCACAGCAACTTGGTGCAACCGGTTCTCATTTTATGAATCCAAATGGACTGCCGGATGAGAATCATTATACAACCGTTTATGATTTGTATCTGATTTTCCAAAAGGCATTACAGGACGAGACCTTTTACCAGCTGATTTCTACCAGTTCCTATACCACCAATTATACAGCGGCAGATGGCAGTGCTAAGACCCAGGACTGGAGCAGTACCAATCAGTATAAAACCGGTGAATCCAAATTACCGGATGGATTTACACTGGTGGGCGGTAAGACAGGAACCACCGGGGACGCAGGATTCTGTCTTGTGTTACTTACGGATAATGCCGGTGGACAACCGGTGATATCCATTGTATTAAAGGCAGACTGTAAATCCAATCTGTATCTTATGATGAATGAAATACTTGCCGGATGTGGTAACTAGGCATTGTATAAAGCAGCAACATATTATATAATGAACTTATATAGTTCTTCATTAAAGAAAATAATGTCTGGGAGGAAATGCGATGATTGAAATAATTGCAGGAGAAAAGGGTAAAGGAAAGACAAAAGTATTACTGGATAAGGTAAACGAAGCTGTAAAAACAGTCGGTGGCAGCATTGTATATCTGGATAAGAGCCAGAAACATATGTATGAGCTGGACAATAAAGTCAGACTTGTCAATGTTGCAGATTTTCCAATATCCAATTGTGATGAGTTTTTAGGTTTTATATGTGGTATTGTTTCATCTGATCATGATTTACATGAGATGTATCTGGATAGTTTTCTTACGATTTCCGGTATGAAGGACGAAGAATTTACCCATGCTATTGAAAAACTTGATGTCATCAGTGAGAAGTATAAAGTTAAATTTATTTTAAGTATTTCTATGGATGCTTCAAAACTTCCAGAATGTGCAAAAGCAAAAGTAGTTGTAGCACTTTAAAAATGCCTGAATTGGCAGTAAAAGCGGTGTCTTAAGTCCTTAAAATGCTTAAGACACCTTTTTTACTAAGCCTGTTCGATAGAGCGGATTCGTCCATAGGCAGAAAGCAGATAAAGTCCGCTGATTCCGACAAGCGCATAGATAATGCGGGAAAGCCAGCTCATATTACCAAACAGAAATGCCACCAGGTCAAATCGGAAGAATCCGATGAGTCCCCAGTTGATGGCTCCAATGATTACAAGTGTTAGTAATGTATAATCTAATCCTTTTGAACTCATAGCCAAAGTCCTCCTTTACTATGTAGTATGGTGCAAAGTGGATAACATTATACATCAATTTCTATTTATTCTTTATAAAGGCGGAACGATTGTGGCTGAAACAAAAAAGATTGTAAAGTATCGAAAACCATTTCATTTAAATATAGAGATTGTCATTTTTGTTATTATTCTTGTATATATTCTTTTTTATGTATTTTCTTATTTCACTGAAAAACACATTGGAATATATGAAGTGACCCAGGGTACAATTGCCGAGAATAATACTTATACCGGATTGATTGTAAGGTCAGAAAGTGTTTATACTTCCGACTATAGTGGTACCTTTAATTATTACATTGCAGACAATGCCCAGGCTGGCTGGAACAATATTATCTGTTCTGTGGATGAGACAGGCTCTGTCAGTGATCAGTTGGCTGCAGCAGCTGCTTCAGATACCACGGGGCTTGACAGTGATTATTTTAAAAATCTGAAGTCCAATGTATCACAGTTTACCCAGTCCTATGATTCATTGTCTTTTTATCATGTATATGATTTTAAAGAAAATGTAAGCTCTCAGGTCATGGAATCGGTAAATATGAGTGCATTATCCGATTTGACAGCATCCGGGGCAACGGCAAGTGATACTTTCCATATCAGTTATGCCCAGACTCCGGGGCTGATTGCTTATTATACCGATGGCTATGAAAATATCACGACAGATAATTTTACGGCAGATGATATTCAGCCGCTGGATTATAAGAAGACAACCATTAAAAATAACAGTACGATTGCTGCAGGTGACCCGATTTATAAGCAGATTACCAGTGAAAACTGGAATATCATTCTTCCGGTCAAGAAAGCAACCTATGACCGGTTAACAGACAGCAATGTTATTGAAATCAAATTTAAAAAAGACAATACGAGCTGCTGGGTGAATTATGAATTAAAAGCCCAGGGGAATGATTATTATGTGATATTATCTCTGCATAATAACATGGTTCGCTTTGCAGGAGACCGTTTTACCGATGTGGAATTACTGCTGACAGAGCGGAGTGGACTTAAGATCCCAAATTCTTCCATTACGGAAAAGGCTTTCTATACTGTTCCGAAGGAATATTTTACCCGTGGAGGCGATTCTAACTCCTTAGGCTTATATGTAAGGGACAGTAAGACCAATGCTGTTAATTTTGTTGCAACAGCAATTTTCCAGGAAGCCGAAACGGATTATTATATTGACGAAGAAGAAATTACTGCCGGCAGTATCATTCAAAAGCCGGATTCCAACGATACTTTTGAGGTGCAGGCGCAGTCCACACTTCAGGGTGTATACAATGTCAACAAGGGATATGCGGTATTCAAGCAGATTGATATTTTGTATCAGAATGAAGAATATACCATTGTAAAGGCTGGAACAGATTTTGGAATCTCCATTTATGATCACATTGCATTAGAGGGCGATGCTGTTTCCGAGGATGATTTGATTAATTAATATTGTTAAAAAAGTAACATTATCATAAAATGATATCATGAGATTAAGAGGTGTATAAAATGCTGAAAGAAAACTTAAAAGAAGTGCAGGAAAGTATTTTAAAGGCATGTGAAAAGTCCGGAAGGAATCCGGAAGATGTAACATTGATTGCTGTCAGCAAGACCAAGCCGGTACCAATGCTGCAGGAAATTTACGATGAAAACATCCGTGACTTTGGGGAAAATAAAGTGCAGGAGCTGGTAGAAAAATATGATGAGCTTCCACAGGATATCAAATGGCATATGATTGGTCATTTACAGAGAAATAAAGTGAAATATATCGTTGATAAGGTCTGCCTGATTCATTCTGTAGATTCTTATCGTCTTGCTGAAGAAATTAATATTCAGGCAAAGAAGAAAAATATCACAGTTCCGATTCTTGTGGAAATCAATATTGCTGAAGAAAGCAGCAAATTTGGTATTCATGCAGAGGATGCCATTGCACTGGTAGAACAGATTGCACAGCTTGAAAATGTACGGATAAAAGGACTTATGACCATTGCGCCGTTGGTAGAAAATCCAGAAGATAACCGTCAATATTTTCGGAATATCCGCCAATTATCTGTTGACATAGCCGCAAAAAACATTGATAATGTATCTATGAATGTCCTGTCCATGGGTATGACAGGAGATTATATGGTTGCCATTGAGGAAGGTGCTACAATGGTTCGTGTCGGTACCGGAATTTTTGGCGAAAGAAATTATAATAAATAAGTAGTTAGGAGAATGAACAATGGGTCTTTTTGATAAATTTATGGATGTTATGCGTTTGAACTCAGATGATGACGATGATGATTTCTATGATGACGATTATTATGATGATGAGGAAGAAGAAAAGCCAAAGAAAAAGCTTTTCCATAAGCATGAGGAAGAGGATGACGATTTCGATGAGCCTGTTGTAAAGGAGAAACCAAAGGCAGTCAGCAAGATTACTCCAATGCGCAGCAGCCGGAAGCAGAATGGTAATATGGCAGTCTGTGTGATTAAGCCAACCTCTTTTGAGGATGCAAGAGAGATTACTGAGACTCTTCTTATGAACCGTACCGTTGTATTGAATGTAGAGGGTCTGGATGTTGAGATTGCCCAGAGAATTATTGACTTTACCTCTGGTTCCTGTTATGCAATCAATGGGAATTTGCAAAAGATATCCAATTATATCTTTATTATTACACCGGAATCTGTTGATATTTCAGGTGACTTCCAGGAGATTTTAGACAGCTTCTCCGGTTCGTCCATTCAGACAGATTTTCGTTAATAGTATTACAATCAAAATATATGATGTGATATAGCTATGATGCAGGATGAACAATTAATAAAAAAACGCTTCCTGGACTTGTTCCAGCAGGCACAACGCAAGGGGATTGTCTGTTTCAGCGATTTTCTTACCCTGAATGAACAGAATATCTTAAATAGCTGCGCCGGATCATTGGGAATTACCTATGAATTATCGGGCGGCTGTTTTTATGCAGAGCGTCAGATAGCAGCTTTTCTTCCTGATGCTCTTTATTATGAATGGAGTTATCCGATTAAATGTATTGAAATTGCACCGGCTTATCCGAAATTTGCAGATACAATTTCCCACCGTGATGTATTGGGAGCATTGATGAATCTTGGCATTGCAAGAGAGAAGCTTGGAGACATTCTGATAAAGGATAATAAGGCTTACCTTTTTGTAAAAAGGGAAATTGCCGATTACATAGCCGAGGAACTTCAACAGGTATGTCATACTATAGTACATTGTGTTTTAGAAGAACCATCAGCTATGGCAGTGGAGCCAGAATTAAAAGAATTCGAAAAAATTGTGGCATCGAATCGCTTAGATAGTGTGATAGCTGCCATGAGCGGAAAATCAAGAAGCCAGTCGGTTGTGCTGATACAATCCGGTAAAATTTTTATCAATGGCGCAGAGTGTTTACATAACACATACTTATGTAAACAAAATGATGTGATTTCCATCCGCGGCACCGGAAAATTTATTTTTGATGGGGAAATTGGCACCACAAAGAAAAGTAAGATGAAAATCCGTTTCCGGCAGTATGTTTGATTAATGATGAAAATCCACTTCCGGCAGTATGTTTCATAAAAAAGACGAAAGGCGATAGATTTATGAATAAGAAAATCATGTATATAATTACTATATTGAGTACAGCAGTATTGCTTTTTCTCGACCAGATAGCAAAATATTTAGCCGTGCTTCATCTCAAAGGACAGGCTGCAATTCCAATTATTAAGAACGTTTTTGAATTGCAGTATCTTGAAAATCAGGGGGCAGCCTTTGGTATTATGCAGGGAAAGAAAACTTTTTTTGTGATTGGGACATTGATTTTCCTTGTAATAGTGATAATTCTTTATCATAATATTCCACTGACGAAAAGATTTACACCAATCCGCATTGTTGCTGTACTGATTGTTGCCGGTGCTATTGGAAATATGATTGACCGTGTTGTACACCAGTATGTCATTGATTTCTTTTATTTTAAGCTAATTAATTTCCCAATTTTTAATGTTGCAGATATTTATGTGGTAGTAGCATGTATTCTCTTTATTCTGCTGATGCTGTTTTATTATAAGGAAGAGGAATTAGGTCAGATTTTCCCATTTATGAAGAACAAAAAAGCGGAAGAGTAGGGGGAAATTTCTTTTATGCATAAGGAAACTTTTGAAGTTACAGATGAATATGAAGAGGAACGTCTGGATAAGTTTCTGGCTGCTATCTACCCGGAACAGTCCAGAAGTTTCTTTCAGAAATTGATAAAGGATGGTTTGGTATCAGTTAATGATGTGCCGCAATCAAAAGCAAATTATCGGATGCATATAGAAGATATGGTTTCTGTGACCATACCAGATGCGGTAAAGACAACCATTTTACCAGAAGCTATTCCATTAGACATCTTGTATGAAGATGATGATGTAATTATCGTTAATAAACCCAAAGATATGGTTGTACATCCATGTCCCGGACATTACAGCGGAACGCTTGTAAATGCAATCATGTACCATTGCAGGGAAAATCTTTCCGGAATCAATGGTGAAATCCGGCCAGGCATCGTTCATCGAATTGATAAGGATACCACCGGTTCACTGATTATATGCAAAAATGACCAGAGCCATCGTCTGATTGCAGAACAGATTAAAGTGCATTCCGTTAACCGGCTGTATCGTGGCATTGTAAAAGGCATTGTAAAAGAAGATTCCGGCACCATTGAAGGCGCAATCGGACGTCATCCAAAAGACCGTAAGAAAATGGCAATTAATGAACGAAATGGGAAAACCGCAATTACCCATTACCGTGTTATAGAGCGTCTAAAAGATGCAACTTATATGGAATTCAAACTGGAAACGGGACGTACCCATCAGATTCGTGTTCACATGGCAAGTATTGGTCATCCCTTACTGGGCGATACCGTATATGGCAGTCTGAAGAATCCATATCATCTGCAAGGACAGACCCTTCATGCTTATATCATTGGATTTGTGCATCCGGCAACCGGAGAATATGTTGAGTTTAAAGCACCGATTCCGGAATATTTTGAAGATCTTTTAAATAAGTTGAGGAAGAATTAGTTCGTGATTCTTCTTCAATTTTTTATGCTTTCTCCGGTATTATTTTCAGTAATATTTAGTGATTGACTGTTTTTAATTTTAAAAAATTTTATTTATTTTCAGAAAATACTAGGAATAATGCACTAAATATGTTATAATTCATCTATCAAGTTATATATTTTGCATAAAGAGGTGATTGCTATGGGAAATAATGTTGTTATAACCATCGGACGTGAATTTGGAAGTGGCGGAAGAGAAATTGGCAAGAAAGTTGCAGATCGTCTCGGCATAAAGTTTTATGATAAAGAGCTTTTACAGGAGGCTGCAAAAGAAAGCGGTTTCTGCCGTGAAATTTTTGAAAATCAGGACGAAAAGCCAACGAACAGTTTCTTATATTCTTTAGTTATGGATACATATTCCATAAATGGCTATTCATCCGCACCATTTTTAGATATGCCGTTAAATCACAAAGTATTTTTAGCACAGTTTGAAACCATTAAGAAAATTGCTGAAAAAGAATCCTGTGTCATTGTTGGTCGCTGCGCCGACTATGCACTGGCAGAAAATCCAAACTGCATCAATGTATTTATTCATGCTGACAAGGAATTCCGGACAAAACGTGTAGCTGCGGAATTACAGGTAAATGAATCCAAAGCAAAGGATGCAATCCAGAAAAAGGATAAACAGCGTGCCAGCTACTACAATTACTATACCAGCAAGAAATGGGGCGACTCAAGAAGCTATCATCTGACCTTAGACAGCAGCGCTCTTGGCATTGATAAATGTGTAGAAATGATTTTGCAGTATCGTGCATTATATCTTATGAAATAAGAACCAAAAAGCGCATGAACTTTTAAAGTATTCCAAAAGAAACTTTAGGGTTCATGCACTTTTTATTTTTCATTCATAGTTTTCACTCATTTGCTATAAAGCAGAACTGCCAAAGGGGGATAAAAAGCTCTGAAACAACCATAAGGGAATGCCTGTGTAAGTCAAAGGTATTTATGCGTGCGTCGGTGCTAATCGGCTTAAAATGGCAGCATTTATTCGTAAAAGTAACTCTATTTAGCGCAAGTCGATATAAGGCATGTAGGACATGCTTAGAAGACCGTCATATATCCGTGAGGGAAGATTGTTACCTTGGCTGATAAAAATATATCTACCCGTACCCGAAGACCAGTCGAGGGGCATCTGTGATATATTTCTCGGTGGAATCCGAACGAACGGATATATAGTCTTTCTGCGTAGGGCGGATTTACTCCGCCCGAAGTGCTTAGAAAGATTGCGCTAAATGCCAGCTTTTACGGTGCGGACAGCACTTTAAATAAATGCGTATGTGCGTAAAAGGCATTCCTAGGGATTTGTCTGTGTAAATTAAAAACAGCCACAAGCCGGAGTAGGTTGTGACTGTTAAAGGGCTTACGCCCCGATATGAAATTGTGCCAGAATTGTAGCATACAGAATCATAAAATGCAATAGGGTGTCATTGATTGTAAGAAAAATGCTTGTGCGTAGGGGAATAGGTGGTAGGCTGACTGCCTAGGGTGACCATGCTTTATCGGTTGCCCTGCGTCAGCCTTAAAACCACCGTAATTCGGGTTCATGCGCACCAAGTATTTATCTGAAAATCAATGACCATATCATGGTCAGGACGTATGTAGTGGTTCGCCACTCGGGGCAAAACTGGTACTGGGGAATGTTCAAGCGCCGTCTGTTTGGCGTACAGCTTGCACGCCAACAGACAAGCGGACAACGTGAAGAAAAAAAGTGTCGCCCTTACTTGACTATGGCAACACTTTCCCGCCATTTGCTATAAAGCCGGACTGCCAAAGGAGCTATAAAAAGCTCTGAAACAGCCATAAGGGAATGCCTGCATAGGTCAAAGGCATTTATGCGTGCGTCGGTGCTAACCGGCTTAAAATGGCAGTATTTATTCGTAAAAGCTGTGTTTTGCGAATAGATAACTCACACCCTATATATACCATATTAACGCACGGTAGTCAACTTTTTTTTATGTTCACGTTCGCAGGGAGCTACGTCTTCACTTCGTTCGATTCGCTCACGGCGACCATGAACAGAAAATTGTTGTTAGCTCCTGATGGGCGAGCTACTTTTTACATAAAAGCCAATTTTAGTAAACGGTTAACCGTTTGGTTAATTTTTTTTAAGCCACAAAAACAGTGGCTAAAAAAAACGTAGCCGTTGACAAAAATAATCTTTTATATATATAGGCGAACAAGCACAGCTTAGACAAGCTGCGCTTGCGCCAATTTCCACTTGCTACTTCGGGATTACTGGACGCTCCACTATAAGATATGTTACAATACAATTATTCATTCTAATGATATAGGGGGTACATCATGAGCAGAAAAAACAGATTCAAAGAAATCAAAATTAAACCTAAGACATATCGTGTATCTGGCAGAGGGAACAAATCCGTTCTTACCGATATTTGCGGAATTGTTGCGACTTTTGTAATCATATTATTCGTAATGTGGCTACGCAAAAATGGTTATATGATTTTTTAACATATCGCAACGCCTGGCATCATGGTGGGGACCCCATGCCCCACCCATTCAACCAGGCGTTGTAAATATGTTATAGGTATCATATAAACTATAGTATTTTTTATGAGCCTTAAAGAACTGGCTACCAACCTTTTCTTTCATTGGATACCATATTTTAACCGATACAAATAAATTGCCTATGCTGCATATGGATAATACTTTTCCCATCCAACCATAATTAGATACTTTTCTATGGACAAATTCATATTCTATTAGTGAACGTATCTGTCTATCTATCATTCTGTCAAACTGGCTAACCAGAACAATATCATATCCATATTTTCGATGCTGTGTAAAAAATGATAGCCACTCATTACGTCCAGTACGTCCCCAATCCCTTGAATTAAATAGAATCTGACACTCATCAATTACTAATAATATACTACCCTCTTTCGGTCTTTTGTTTTTAAATAGATTTTGTGAATAATCTATAAGTCTTTGCGGCGTCAATTCCAAGTTATCAATATAGCAAAACGAATCATAGAATCTTTTAGCTTTTATCTTTTTATAGTTCACATGAACATCAAAATTGCATATTGTTGGACGCCCGGAACGGATTCTATAGTATAACTTTTCCGCTAGATGCAATGATTTACCGCTCCCCGGCGTTCCTGAATACAACGTTATCAAATATATTCACCTCTATTCTATTGCCTTAATCCATCTTAATACAATCTGATATGCATAAAACAAACCAATTGCCACAAGCCACGCTTCACCAATTGCAATAATCTGACTTATAGGCAAGAAGTAATTGAGATAGCCTAAGTATGGCAAATCCTGCATCTTATTTATAAATGTTATAAATGGACTTGTTGGCAAGAACTTTAATATTTTATCGAATATGCCCGATACTGCTGAAAAATCCATAAAAACCCTCCTATCCTTTTATTATATTTCGTGTAACTAATATTAATCCAACTATAAATGTAAGCAATACACCAGTTCTAAATATCGTCACCAAAGGACGCACTTTATCAAAATTCAGATGAAAAGTATATTCAAAATTCAAAGAATCAACTTTCAAAGTGTATTCCCATTCCGGAGCTACTGGCTTCGCTTTTAATACCTCGAAGCACCGAACCAAGTCAAACGGTATACAGAACGGGAAAATAGTTGTCCATCCGTCATATTTTAATTTGTTATTCTTATCATCTGTAGGAGGGTCTGGATTAGTTGTATCATCAATAACGTCATCAATCGGAATATCCGTATCAATTACAACGTCACCAACTTTATCAACTGGAGTTACCCCCGGTATAGGTAAGTCAATAACAGCGTCACCCTCCGCAACTCCACCAACTGGAATATCTGACACAGGTACATCAATATCACCGTTTATAACTTTATTTCCCGCTTCATCCTCTCCGGCAGTTTGTCCCGGAATAACAACATCATATGCGTCCGGATAAGTACCGCTATTTATTAAGTCTAATATTGAATCAGGCACAGACAGTCCGCCTAATATTTTGGGAAATATAACATCCGGCGCAAGGTCTCCACGCACGCCATCTACCGGAATTGTTGAATACAATACACGCCCCTTACAATTTGCGCAGTCTAGCAATTGTTTAATACCATATTTGTTAGTAATAAATGAATTAAACAAATATGTACCTTGCGTTGCTTCAATAGCTTTCCCTACACCATAACTAGGCGCATAACGATAGATAGGCTTATTGTCAGTACCTATAGCAACTTGATAAACCATACCGTTTCCGGACATTGCATCAATTGTATTATATAGCGTTCCATCCGCATTATATATATCATAAACCAAGCCGCCGGAATAACTATTATACCCCGCATACCGCCCTTTTACAGTTGCTTTATCCGGCACGTTATAAGCTGTGACATAATAATAATATACAGCACATGGAATGTCAGAACCCGCATAAGGATATAATTTAGTTTGACTTGATTGAAATTTATAAATAGTCAATGCGTTAAAATCCGTATTATCATATTTAGCTTTGATTTGTTCCATTTGTGCAGTGGTTAAATACGGTAATTGTATAGAAAGCGTATCAGCAATCGAACCCGGCGTTAACGTTGGATAAGCTTCATGCGGTTTACTTCCGACCTTTGACCCATCAGTCCCGGCGAACATATCCGCCGCCCATTCTTTCAACTTACGCCACCCATCCGAGCCGGCATCCATAACAATACGACCAGTTTCCTGCGCATCTTGTACTACATTATCTAACCATATATCAAATGTTTCATCTATACCATCCATCTCAGAATCAACAGCACTTTTCATGGATTCTAATATTGATTTTGCATCTTTTTCTATGGTATCCTTATTTTCATACGCCTCAGCAGCAGTCCAAGTTATTCCCAGCATACCTAAAAGTGTTCCCATAACTTCACTCAATGACCATAACGTATACGCCCATTCTGCCGCCTGCGCCTGCTGATAGTCACATACAACAGTTGATACAAATAAATAAAATGCCATAAATAACATACATATTCTTTTAGCAATTGTTTTCATTATGTTATCTCCTTTTAATTCAAAAACTGGCATGGAAAATTCATTCCATGCCAGTCAGTTGCAAAATGTACCTTACGCTTTACCGGTCAGCTTCTTAAACACTTTAATGCCGAATGTAACAACCATTACAGCACCAACAACGCCTAATGCGATAGGTAAAACATTAGCAATTGCAGTATTGCAATTGGTAGCAACAGTCGTAAACGCGTCTGTCAATGCAGTCTGAATACCTTCCATTGTTATTTCCTCCTCTCATGCTTTTTTAAAAATCTTTATAATTCCACCGATTGCAAATGACACGACTTCACATGAGCAACCGAATAGAAAACCGCCTATAATACCCATTCCGAAGATTGTAATTGCACCATAAATATCATATGTTTGCATCTTAATACCTCACCTTATTGAACAATATTCTTGCGATAACCAGTCCACACAATACACCGATTCCGAACAATACACATATAAGCAATACTTCCATATTTCCAGCATGGGTAGCAAATAAATCACTGGACGGAACTTCCGTAACCGTATCTGATATTTCTGTATTTAATACATTTTCCATAACAGACCTACTTTACAACAACATCAGCAACATAAGCTTTGCCATTATAGCCGCAACTATAACTGATAATAACCTCATGTCCAACAGAATCCGGCTTTATTTTTTGTGATAAATCATCAAACAAAAAAATCTTTTCAGTTGCTTTACCAACGCAACCATCAACACCATCCTGCTCCACAAAAAGTATCTTTCCGACTTTCTTTTTCATCTCTACATATCCGACTAATTTAACCATCCTTTTACTGCTCCTCTCCTAATTCAATAATATCTTTTTTGTACTTTTCCAATACTGCGGCAATCTCCGGTATAACGACCGCCTCAATAAATACCGCCTGCGATTGAGATTTTGAAGTTACAACAACCTGAAATGCTGCCATTTTTTCTTTTTCTTCACTGTTTGCCATTTTCTTTCTTTTCTCCTTTTTGACATTTTTTAAAATATTTATAGTTAACATCCAAGTAACCACTAATATCCTTTTGATACTCCAAATCAGCGCCGCAGGAATCAGCTACTTCTTGAATAAAACTATCTACTTCATCCGAGTTTATTAATGCAGTAAATGTTTTCGGTTTTGGAATCGACTTAGATACAAAATACCGTTGTTTTCCCGGAGTTATAGCGCACAAGTCTTTTGTGATATATTTAGTAATATAATTTGATACTTTGAAAGTATCAGTAACTTTTGTAGCTGTTGAAAAACCTAATTTCCAATCATCCAAGTTATAAACGATTTTTCCATCATATTTTTTGCCGGAATCAATAAACGTCAACCCAGTAGTATTACATAGCAGTCCATGAATATGCCAAGCACCATCTTTATGATGTTCCGGCACAAGCAGATATAACAAGTCATTTGCTTTACGCAGTCTACAATGATTAATCCATACACGAACTTTTTTCATGCATAATGCAAAATCATAACGGCTTTCTATCTTATCCGGCGAATAGGTCAAAGTAATAAAATATTCCCAATTACATTGCCTAGCATACATATACAAGGCGGAACGTGTACGGTTAAGCGAACTATATAAAGAATGTTCTTTTTTACGTTCAATAGCCCATTCGTCAGCATCCGTATAAACACGTTGAATCTTTTCAGTAAACGGATTATAACAATATTCCGCATCATCAATACGAGGTATAAAACGACCTTGTCCAGTCTTTTCATCAACTACATAAGATGCAAACCGCCAAGCCAAAGCATCAGCATTTTTATCAATCATATCAGCACGATAAGAACTCTCTCCATCCAACATTGTATAAACACCCTGCTTATACGTTACGACTTCTAATTGACCATTGGCATATTCAGTTATTTTCACATTGTAAGCCATATTTTTTTCCTTAATGGTTGAAATGTGTTGCCATAGTCAAGTAGGGGCAACACCCTGCCACCCGAAACTAACTATTTAAATTGGGTACAAAAAAAATAGATAGCTCATAACCTTTCTTCTGATTATGAGTTATCTATTTTATTTTTTTTATATCGTACATTAATCTATTCAGCAAAACACCCATTTTGCGAATAGTTTATAAGCGCCATGCTCAAAGGGGAGAGTATGAATATCGCATGGCACAAACTACCATTCCGGCGTTGCCTACATTTTCGCAAAACTACGAGCGAGTTTTGCGAATAGATACTTCACTACCACTATATATACCTTATCAACGCACAAAGCAGATTTTACATCAAGTCTTTTGAATCTAATATAATTGTAAATGGACCGTCATTCAGCAAAGTTATCTTCATATCTGCTCCAAAGGAACCAGTTTGTACGTCCGGAACTTCGTCACGACATTTTTCAATGATATATTCATATAATTCGTTGGCTTTTTCTGGATTACCTGCATTTACAAAGGACGGTCGATTTCCCTTACGGCAATCTGCATATAATGTAAATTGTGAAACTAACAAGAGGGATCCATTTACATCCTTTAGACTTAAATTTGTCTTGCCATTCTCATCTGCAAAAATTCTTAATCCCAATAGCTTTTTAACTAATTTATCTGCAATTTCTTCATTATCATCCTCAGCAATTCCGATTAATACCAGGTAGCCATTCTGAATGGAACCAATAATTTTCTGTTCAACTTCAACTTTGGCATGTGTAACACGCTGTATTACAAATTTCATTCTTCTATAATTCCTTTCATTACATATTCTTATCCTATTATATATGTAAAGACATGGATTTTCCAGTAGTTTTCATGTATAATGTATTCGTAAAACACAAAACTTGGAGGCTATTCATGAAACTTCAAAAATTATATAGTTATACCAGAAAGGCGATGGATGATTTTCAGATGATTAAGGAAAATGATTCTATTGCCGTTGGTATTTCCGGAGGAAAAGACAGTCTTACGCTGTTATATGCCCTGGCTGGTTTACGCAGATTTTATCCGGTGCACTACTCTCTTACTGCCATAACAGTTGATTTAGGATATCCGGATTTTGATTTAACAGAAATCAAAGCATTGTGTCAGAAGCTGGATGTGCCATATCATATTATTCCAACACAGATTGGGGCAATTATAAAAGAGCAGAACAAAAAGAATAGCCCCTGCTCTCTTTGTGCAAAGCTTCGTAAAGGAGCATTGAATCATGCTGTCATTGAGTTTGGCTGCAACAAGGTTGCTTATGCCCATCATAAAGATGATATCATAGAAACGATGCTGCTTTCTCTTATGTTTGAAGGAAGATTTTATGCATTTCCACCGGTTACACATCTCGACCGTAGCAATCTCGATGTTATCCGGCCACTGATGTATGTTCCAGAAGTCGATGTAATTGGTTTTAAAAATCATTACAATCTTCCTGTTGTTAAAAATCCATGTACATTTGATGGAAAAACAAAGCGTCAGTATGCCAAGGATTTATTACAACAGCTTAATAAAGATCATCCTGGTGTAAAGAACCGTTTATTTACAGCAATTATAAATGGGAATATTCCAGACTGGAGGCAATTATCCAATGAATGAAAAGGCATATTATGAATCAGTAAATACAAAAAATGAATTAAAGTTACGTGAACTTCAGAAGGAGCTGCCCCCCTTCTGCCGAGAGTTTTTTATCGGAATGAAAGCGTCTGTTTCGTCCCGGACCCTATTGGCTTATGCATATGATTTAGGTATATTTTTTGATTTCATACATCAGAATAATCCCATTTGTGCGAAAAAGCCGGTAAATGAATTCACCATCGATTTGTTAGACCAGATTTCGCCTATGGATATTGAGGAATATCTTGATTATTTAAGGGTTTATGAAAAAGATGGTGTTGCGCATACCAATGATGAAAGAGGCATTTCACGTAAACTGGCAAGCTTACGAAGCTTTTATAATTACTATTTCTGTAAAGAAATGATAACAAAAAATCCTGCACAGCTTGTCCGGATGCCAAAAAAACACGAAAAAACCATAACGAGACTTGATGTAGATGAAGTTGCTATGCTGTTAGATGAAGTTGAATCTGGTGAAAAATTAACCGAACGCCAGCAAAAGTTTCATGAACAGACCAAATGTCGTGACCTTGCAATTATGACATTGCTTTTAGGAACAGGAATCCGTGTTTCTGAATGTGTGGGACTTGATATCACAGATGTAGACTTTCGTAACAACGGAATCAAAGTACATCGAAAAGGTGGTGCAGAAGTCGTTGTATACTTCGGTGATGAGGTTCGCACTGCTCTTTTGAATTATCTGGAAGAAAGAAATACCATTGAAGCTGTGGAAGGAAGCACCCATGCCCTCTTCCTTTCCATGCAGAAGAAACGAATCGGTGTCCGGGCAGTAGAAAATCTGGTAAAAAAATACTCAAAATTAATTACTACCATGAAGAATATTACACCGCATAAATTAAGAAGTACCTATGGAACGTCACTATATCGCGAAACAGGCGATATTTATCTGGTGGCTGATGTTTTAGGCCATAAAGATGTAAATACCACGAAAAAGCATTATGCGGCCTTAGAGGATGAACGTCGAAGAACTGCTCCAAAATATATTCATTTGCGGGATGAATAAAAATAAGCATTCTTATCATTATATTATAATTAATATTTTATAAGAAAAACAGTTTCCCTTCCGGTATTATAAAAGTAAAAATATATTTATAATCACCAGAAGGGAAACTGTTTTAATATAAGATAATAAAAGGAATCTTATAAAATACTTGATATCTTATCCTGAATCCGCTGTTTTACTAATTCGGCAATTTCTTTGGATTTCATATCTTTATACTCTTCGTAATAAATCGGCTCCAAATAATGAACCTGTGTAGTAATCGGCCACAGATAAAAACTGTTAAAGACTTTGTAGGAATCAATCAGCGCAATTGGTACAATTGGTACATGTGCTTTTATTGCAGATTTAAAACTACCCGCTTTAAAATCACAGACACGATTACGGTTATTGAATTCGTAACCACCTTCCGGAAAAAGAATGTATTTCTTTCCGTTCTTTACATCTTCTGAAACTTCGGTAATAATTTTCAAAGCCTGACGGACATTATCTTTTATTAAACGCTTACCCTGAAGTAAGTCAACAAATTCACTTACCAGAATAGTATGGGATTTTGCTTCGTCCATAACAAGGGAACAAGGTTCCTTATGAGTGCTTATGATACCAAGAGCATCATATTTACCCTGATGATTCGGATACATAACATATCCACCTTCTTTTGGAAGATTTTCTTCGCCATAGGCTACAGTCTTGATTTTACCGGAACGCTTCATTAAATAAATGACATGACGAACCAGTTTATATCGTTCTTCTTCCGAATATTTTTCCGGATGATCTGCCCACTTTCTCATTTTCGGTATAATATATGGGGCTCGAAAAAGATTCATTAGAATAACATATATAAAACGTAACATTTTCTAACTCCTTGATATTTTAATCTTGTACTATGCGTAAAATAATACATAACTATTATACCACATTCCGAAAATTCGACAACTATTCTTTCTTTTCTGATAAATTTTTATTTTAAATTTCTTAGCATATTATGCTGCAATCACTTTAAGGACTGCTTCTGCCAGCTTCTGATGTCCCTCTTCATTTAAATGTTCTCTATCAGCACTGCTTGGTGCTGCAATATCAGATGCAGCGAGAAAATCGCAGTTATATTTTAGGGCAATTCTTTGATAAACGGATTTTAGTTTTTTAGATACTTCAACAGATTTTTGATTAAATTCAGGATCAAACTCCGGCTCCCAAACTCCTTCACCTAATTGGATTGGAGAAATTAACAAAATACGGGTATCTGAATCAATTTTCCGGATCTGTTTTAATAATTGTTCTATTCCAAGTCCGATTACTTCTGCTGATGCATTATATAAGCTTTTGCAGTCATTCGTTCCTAACATAAGAACAACCCGGTCAATTGGAGCGTGGCTTTCTAACAGTGTCGGAAGTAAGGCAGCCCCCTTCCGTCCCTCTCTTAGCTCATCTTCAAAGACGGTGGTTCTACCGCATAAACCTTCTTCTATAATACGATAACCTTTTTCATATAAATGTTGTTCTAAAAGACCTGTCCATCTGGTATCACGTCCATATCTCTCTTTTGTGCCAGGAATTAAACCGTAAGTATTTGAATCGCCAAAGCATAATATTTCTTTCATAGTAAACCTCCATTTGTCTAAAATAATGTAATTTGATATATGTAGTTGAAAACAATACTTTTTCTTATTTCCTACTATATTAATATGGTTACTATGGAAAGTCAATATAAAATTAAAAATAATATTTAAAATAGCATTAAAACAAAATCTCTTCTTGCATATCTTATTTATCCAGAAAGGTATCTAATTTATCTAAAAGCGGTCTGTGTTCTGTCATATCTGAAATCCTATTTAAATTCACTGGAAGAATAAGAAACAGTAAGGTACTCTCCCGCATGGATGGTATCACTGGTCAACTGGTTCATCTCTTTTACTTCTTCGATATAAGAGGCATAATCGGCATCATCACCGGCATATTGCTGGGCAATCGTCCAGAGAGTATCCCCTTTCTGTACTTCAATGCTGGTATAATATTTATAGGTATTTACCTCATTGGAAGCTTTGCTCTGTGAAGAAGCAAGCAGGTTGCTTCCTAAAATAACACCAAGGATGGTTAAAAGCACTGCCAGAAAAGAAATAATAAGATATCTTTGAATCTGGCACATATATGCTTTGTTTCTTCTTCCGTTTGCACGAATTGCCATCGTACGATTCGATGTATACTGAGTTCCATCCATATATCTGCGCCTGTTGTCCATTCTATTTCCCCTTCCGTAGTATTCTTTATATTCGTTGTATCCATATACTCTATTATCACGATTCATTGTTTCGTCTCCTTTCGAACGTCTGTTGCGAACATTTGTTTATACATGCATTATATATAGGGAACATTCGTTTGTCAAGAAGAAAAGCGAACAAATTTTCGGAATATGTGTTTGCTTTTTCTGTGAACATATGTTAGACTTAGAATATAAAAAGGAGGTAATGAGATGGCATACGGAAAAATCAGTTCAAAACAAAAGGAAATTCTTGAATATATTAAACAGGAAATTTTAAATAAAGGATACCCACCTGCTGTTCGTGAAATTTGTGAAGCAGTTAATCTGAAATCAACTTCTTCGGTTCATTCTCATCTGGAAACTCTTGAGAAGAATGGATATATCAGACGTGACCCTACGAAGCCAAGAGCAATTGAGATCATTGATGACAGCTTTAATTTAACCAGACGTGAGGTTGTTAATGTTCCTATGGTAGGAAGTGTTGCTGCAGGACAGCCGATTCTTGCAGTAGAAAATATTACCAGCTATTTTCCTATTCCGGCAGAGTTTATGCCAAATGCAGAAAGCTTTATGCTTCGAGTTAAGGGAGAAAGTATGATTAATGCAGGTATTTTCGATGGGGATAATGTTCTTGTAAAGCGTCAGTCTACTGCATCTAATGGTGATATTGTGGTTGCTCTTGTAGATGATTCTGCAACGGTTAAGACCTTTTATAAGGAGGATGGTTATTATCGTCTGCAGCCAGAAAATGATTCCATGGATCCAATTATTGTGAAAGAATGTTCTATTCTTGGAAAGGTATTCGGCGTATTCCGTTTCCTGGCTTAGTAATAATTTCAGGCTTATTAAGTAAGTATATTTTAGAAAGAAGGCTCTACCATACAGACTGTGTTTGTACGATAGTGCCTTCCTGATATGCACATCTTATTATATAACTTTTTATATATACCTTTTCATAATATACTTCTTAACTATATATTTCTTAAAGTTCTTCCGGGTCAATATCTTTTCCATCTCTCCAGATGCGCTCTAAATCGTAGAAGAGACGATCTTCTTTTGAGAAGATATGAACGATAATATCACTGTAGTCCATCAGAATCCAGCTGGAACGCTGATTTCCTTCAATCTGTTTTGCATGATAACCGGCTTTATATAACTGTTCATCTACGCTGTCCTGCATAGCCTGTAACTGGTTGGCATTACTTCCACTGGCGATAATAAAATAATCTGCGATAACAGATATTTCACTGATATCAATAATACGGATATCTTCTGCCTTCTTTTCCGATAATGCCTGATATGCAATCTTCGCCATTTCTTTCGACTGTTTATTCATGAGAACCTCCTGTATAGTAATGATATGTTTCAATTGTCATTGGATCGATATTTTTATCATTTTTACTGCCATTGAGATAATGAATGGTATCACTTAAAATCATTTTCAGTGCTTCATCTAAATCTTCAAAGGCTGTTTTTCTGATTTCTTTTAGGTTTGCTGCTTTATCCCGTTTTGGTTCGATATAATCCGCAATAAATACGATTTTATCCAGTGTATTCATTGCCGGTGCCCCGGTGGTATGAACAGAAATTGCATGAAGAATCTCTTCGTCCTCTACCTCATATAATACTCTGGCAAGAAATGCACCGACTTTAGCATGAAGTAAAAAAGGATTATCCTTTTCCACCTGCGTGACAGGAATGTTATTCTTTGCACATATTTTTAACTTTTTTTCATTTGGAATACATTTGGCACAATCGTGAAGCAGACCTGCAAGCTGAGCCTTTTCCATATCATAACCATTTGCCATGGCAAGACAGGCTGAAGTATACATGACCCCTAAAGTATGCTCGTAACGGTCTTTATCCAATTCCTTTTTTAATGTTTTTTTTATCTTATTTAATCTTTCGTTCATTGGTGTCTGACCTTCATCCTCCTGATATAAACACTGATGGGCAATATATTCTTCCACTTCCGGTGTGACAAGGTAACGTATCGGTTCCCCTTTTGCTACCCGCTCCCGGATATTATGAGAAGAAACGGAAACATTTGGTGTGATAATCGGCCTTATATCTGCCGAATAGAGCCGCTTTAACTCTGCAGCCTTATTCTTTATCCGGTTCATATCCAAATCGTCTCTGATGGCAACTAAAAGCGTTGCAAGACGGCAAATTTCTGCCGGCTCCATCCATTTATCCAGATAATCAAGGGAATCTGCTCCCATAATGAAATAGAGTTCCCAGTCCGGATAGGTCCGATGAAGCTCCTGCAGCGTCAGATACGTATAACTGGTACGGGCTGCATTAATCTCCATGGCCGAAAAATAAAAATCCGGATTATTTTTAATCGACAGGCGAATCATTTCCAGCCGGTGGGCAGACTGTTCAATCTCTTTATCATCCTTATGAGGCGAATGTCCCGTTGGAATAAAAAGAATCTGGTCTAAATGATATTGTGTTACCGCATTCTGTGCAATAATCAGATGCCCGATATGAATCGGATCAAAGGTTCCGCCAATAATTCCAATACGCACTTTCTTCAATCTTCTACCACCCTTCCAAGGTATAAAAGCTTTCGTTTATAACAATTCAATCTTTGGATGTTTCTTTGATTTACGGTAAAGAACGATTTTTTTACCAGTTACCGCAACCACCTGTGCATGCGTACGCTCTGCAATTATTTCGCCTAATTCGCGAGGATCATCTGCACAGTTTTTTAATACAGAAATCTTGATTAATTCACGTTTTTCAATGGCATCATCTACTGCTGAAATAATTTCCGGTGTAAGAGATGCCTTTCCAATCTGAAAAATTGGATTTATCGTACTTGCCATTCCTCTTAAATGGGAACGCTGCTTACTCGTTAATTCCATAATGATTTACTCCTTATAATAATCGAATTCAAGTCCATACATACGGACGGTGTCACCTTCCTGAATACCCTTAGCCTCTAATTCCTTTAAGATTCCCTGTTCTTTTAAGAATTTCTGGAAGAAAAGGAAACCTTTCTCCGAATCAATATTGGTGTAACCCAGCATTTTATCAATTTTAGGACCTTCTACAACATAAGCACCATCTTCCGGATCAACCTCAATGGTATAAGGTTCACCCTCTAATGCTCTGGAATCCGGGAAGAATTCCTGTTCATAGATGACCGGAGTATCGTCCATTTCATCTAAAAGACTCTTCACATAAAACATTAACTCACGGACACCCTGACGGCTGACCGCAGAAATTGGAAATACTTTAATGCCGGATGGCTCAAAGGTTTCTTTTAATTTCTCAATAATTTCATTATTGCCTTCATAAATAGCATCAATTTTATTTGCTGCAATGACCTGAGGTTTCTTTAATAATTCCGGATTAAAGGATTCCAGCTCCTGGTTAATGGCATGAATATCTGCAATTGGGTCTCTGCCTTCTGTTCCGGCAGCATCCACGACATGAATGATAACCTTGGTACGCTCTATATGCTTTAAGAATTCATGTCCAAGACCGATTCCTTCGGATGCGCCTTCAATCAGTCCCGGAATATCAGCCATGACAAATCCGGCACCTTCGCCTAAATCAACAACACCAAGAATCGGATTTAAAGTTGTAAAATGATAATTTGCAATCTTTGGTGTTGCATTGGTGGAACTGGATAATAAAGTTGATTTTCCAACATTTGGAAAACCGACTAATCCAACGTCAGCAATTACTTTAAGTTCCAGTCGAACTTCAAGTTCCAGGGCTTCCTGCCCCGGCTGTGCATATTTCGGTGCCTGCATGGAAGAGGTTGCAAAATGCTGATTGCCAAGTCCACCCTTTCCACCGGTTAAAATAATCTGTCTTTTATTCTCACCGGACATATCTGCAATTACCTTATCGGTAGCTGCATCACGGATAATGGTTCCGGCAGGAACATGGATGACAAGGTCTTCACCTTTTTTTCCGTGGCAGTTTCGTTTCTTTCCTTCTTCTCCGTTTTCTGCAGCCCATTTGTGTTTATGGCGGAAATCATTTAAGGTGTTCATGCTGTCATCTACTTCAAAGATGATATCGCCGCCTTTTCCTCCGTCACCACCGTCCGGACCGCCATCCGGAACATATTTTTCACGGCGGAAGCTCACATGACCGTTACCGCCTTTTCCTGATTTTATAATAATTTTTGCACTGTCGGCAAACATAATTTTCTACCTCATTATTGATTGTGAACAAACATCAGTTACTGTAATCGAATGATAACTTTAAGTGCTTCTAAATTACTTCAAGTTAAAATATAGTTTCCTATAAGTGAAAATAGACCCGGCGCTTTCGTGTCGGGTCTATCATGCATCTTATTCGTTTGTTGCTACTGGATAAACAGAAGCCTGTTTCTTATCTCTGCCTTTTCTTTCAAATCTAAGAACACCGTCTGTTAATGCGAATAAAGTATCATCTCCGCCGATACCAACGTTAACGCCTGGATGAATCTTTGTTCCACGCTGTCTGTATAAAATGTTACCAGCCTTAACGAACTGTCCGTCTGCTCTTTTTGCACCTAATCTCTTGGATTCAGAATCTCTACCGTTCTTAGTAGAACCAACTCCCTTTTTATGAGCAAAAAACTGAAGGTTCATATTCAACATGTTCTACACCTCCTTGAAGTTTAAAATGATGTAATCATTTCCATAATTGTTTTGTATTCCCTGTAAGCCTAAAACCATTGTGTCCAAAAGTAACTTTGCATCATGTCCTGCCGGCTGCTCAAAAGATACGGAAATCAATCCGGTCTCTTCGTCCTGATTGGTCTTGAACTGTTCTTTTGTGAACATTCCAAGGGCATTGATTGTATTAATCACAAGAACCGAAATTCCTGCACATACAATATCCTCTCCGGCATCTGCATATTCAGCATGTCCGACACAGGAAAAAGCAAGATACTCTTGTTTCTGGTTTCGAAAAATCGTTATCTTTGTCATAACAATTTCCTATCGATTACGCATTAATTTTTTCGATTTTCACCTGTGTGAACGCCTGTCTATGACCGTTCTTCTTGTGATAGCCGGTTTTTCTCTTATACTTGTAAACGATAACTTTCTTAGCTCTGCCTTCTTTTACTACAGAAGCTTCTACAGTTGCGTTAGCTGCGTCTGCACCAACTTTTAATCCGTTGTCAGATACTGCTAAAACCTGATCGAAAGTTACTTTCTCACCAGCCTCAACACCAAGCTTTTCAATGGTAATGATATCGCCTTCAGATACTTTGTACTGTTTACCACCTGTTGCTATAATTGCGTACATATGGCACCTCCTATTATCATTACTCGCCAGTTGTGGTGCTATCCTTACGATAGACTTATACCTCACTGTGCGGCATACTGTTGTATCATAGCACACGAATTACGATTCGTCAACTATTTAACGCTATAATTTTAATTATTTTTCAGGTACTTTCGGGTATTGTATTCAGATATTTCTTTGCATATCTTGATAGATACCTTGATGTGGCTTTTGCAGCTGCTATCATCTTAGCTGAGCCACCTGCTCCAAAAGCGTCTTACGCTCCTTCTTCCGGGTCAGTTCCACTAAGCCAAGCTTTGTAATATCCACAAGCCGTACCGGAACCGGGTCTTCTTTTAAGGATAACCGGAACTGGTGCATCAGCTCTTTTCTTTGCTCTTCTTTTGCCATATTGATGAAATCCACAATGACAATTCCTGAAATATTACGAAGCCGGAGCTGTCTTGAAATCTCTGCAGCAGCTTCTAAATTAATCTTATAATAATATTCTTCTGCATTTTTTCCGGAAGTATTCTTTCCACTGTTTACATCGATAACTGTCAGAGCTTCCGTTGGCTGAATGATAAGATAAGCACCAGACTTCATCCAGACCCGTTCCGATATTGCACGCTGTATCTGCGTCTCAAAGGAATAAAGGGTTCCTAATGAAATGGCATCATTTTCATAGAACCGTATCTTAGATAAAATATCAGGATTTCCGGCATAAAGCTGTTGAAGCTCTTCATAGATATTCTTATCATCCGTAATAATTTCACCAAGCTCTTCCTGGTAAAGGTGATTGATGGCATTTTCATAAAATTTCTTTGGCAGCATCAGAATGCTGTAACAGGTACGGAAATGAAAAGTTGCAGCTAACTTCTGATAGTCAGATAAAAGTTTCCGGTATTCTGTTTCCAATTCTTCCGGAGAAGCTCCTGCCGCATTGGTTCTTACGATAAGACTATGCGGCTTTCTTTTTTCTTCCTGTCCGGCATTCTGCTTTGTATCGGTAACTGCTTCTTTTTCAAAAAGCCGCATCTGTTCGAAAAGCTGTACCTGACTGCTTAACCTTTCTTTTTCATCCGCACTTAATTTAGAAGAAATGGCAAGGGGACGTTTTTCATTTGTCAGGACAAAATATTTTCCGGTAAGGGAAATCTTGGTATCTGCAATGGGATACTTGGTCTTGATTGCCTCTTTGGTAATCTGCACCACAAGTTCATCCCCTTCGGTCAGCTTTCCGCTTCTGCACTGTTTCGAAAACCAGGCATCTTTTATATGTGCTGTTTCCAGATAACAGGTTACTCCCTTTGCAATGTCCACAAAAGCGGCATCTAAGTTCGCGGCAATCTTTTTTACCCTGGCAATACAAATTATTCCCGGTACAACCTGATTTTCTTCGGATAACGGATGAAATGCAATTTCCCTAAACTTGTCCTTTTCATCTAACAGTGCCGTAAAATAGGAGTCGCCTACATAATGCTGCCTTGTAATGATAAATTTATTCAAGAATGTCATCTCCCATTTCATCCAATGCAATCAGAGTGCCGTCTTCTTTTCTGGCATATACATCTACACGATGAATCTGGAACTGCATTTCGTTATAAGGAAGATTCAGATACCGGTAAAAGGCTTCTAACAAAAGCTCTGGTTTTACATTATCTACGCTTCCTGTGGATACTTTAAGGTAAAAGAACGGACAGCCATCGGTCGCTTCAACCTGAAAGTCATATACCAGCTGTTTTAAGTCCATGACTTTTTCACTTTTTTTTGTCTTTTTCGTAACCAGAATCTCCGGAGCATCTTCATAAAATACTTTCACTTTTTCTTTCAGTTCATCCAAAGCGAATGGACAGTTTACCTTATCTTTATAAAATACTTTATAGTCTGCTGCGGCAACAATGGACATCGCTGTTTTTGCATGCTCTGGCAGCATCCGGTAAGATACGATTTCAACACCTTCCACCATGGTATCATTTAAAGCCTTAACGGATTCAATTGAACTTCTGGTAGAATGTACTTCAATATCAAGATATTCTCCATCACTGGTGATTCCAACTCCCAGCGGTGCCGCAAAAGACATAATCTGATGCGGAGAAAATCCCTCGGAATATGCAATATCAATCTCAGCACGACGCATTGCTTTCTGGAAATAACGCATCATATCAAGGTGTCCGATAAATTTCATTACACCATATTTTCGAAATTTAATTCTTATTTTCAAAGCAGACACCTCCCTTAAACTGAGCAGCTCCACAGCCCTGACACTGCATCCGGCAGTTTGGAGTTACTTCTTCTTTTCTGGCACGTTCCCATTCGCGGATTAAGAACTTTTTCGAAACGCCATCATCAATAAAATCCCATGGGAAAATTTCATCCAGAGGACGTTCCCGCATGGTATAGAAATCGGTATCGATGCCACATTCCGCAAAAGCCTCTACCCAGCGGTTATTATCAAAAAATTCCGTCCAGGCATCAAAGATACCACCTTTTTCATAAACCTTAAGCAAGGCAGGGGCAATCCGGCGGTCTCCTCTTGCAAGAATACCCTCTAATACCGTAACATCTGCTTCATGCCAGTTATACTTGATGCTCTTGCGGTTTAACTGTTCTTTTACAGCATCATTTACCACCTTGGCTCTGCCAAGATAGCTGTCCTTATCATACATTCTCGCCCACTGGAATGGAGTAAATGGCTTTGGTACAAAGAAAGAGGTACTGATAGTAATCTGACATTTTCCATTCCGCTCTTCCTTTGGAATCTCATAATAACGGACTGCAATTTTATTGGCAAGTTCTGCTATGGCACGCATATCATCTTCCGTCTCGGTCGGAAGTCCTAGCATGAAATAAAGCTTTACTTTATTCCAGCCGCCTTCAAACGCCATTCCGGCACCACTTAAAATCACCTCTTCCGTCAGTCCTTTATTAATAACATTACGAAGACGCTGGGAACCGGCTTCCGGAGCAAAGGTAAGGCTGCTCTTTCTGATATCCTGCACTTTTCCCATAACATCTAAGGAAAATGCATCGATACGAAGAGATGGCAGAGAAATATTTACGCCTTTATCCTTAAAGTTATCAATCAGGAAATTAACCAGTTCTTCCAGTTGCGAATAATCACTGGAACTTAAAGAACTTAAAGAAATCTCTTCATGTCCGGTATTCTTTAACATTTCGTAAGCATAATGTTTTAAGACTTCTACATCTTTTTCGCGGACCGGACGGTAAATCATTCCTGCCTGACAGAAACGGCAGCCGCGGATACAGCCACGCTGAATCTCTAATACCACACGATCCTGGGTTGCTTTAATAAAAGGAACAACCGGTTTCTCCGGGTAAACAGAATGGGACATATCCATCTGAATCTGTTTCTTTACCGTTGCCGGCACATCCTCATATTTTGGTGTAAAGGATGCAATCGTTCCATCTTCTTTATAAGCCACCTCATACATGGAAGGCACATAGATTCCAGGAATAGACGCTGCACGGCGTAAGAATTCCTTTCTGCTGACCTTTTCTTTCCTGCACTGCTTATACAGCGTAAATAATTCCGTATAAGAAATTTCGCCTTCTCCGATATAGAACAAATCAAAGAAATCTGCAATCGGCTCCGGATTATAGCTGCAAGGACCGCCACCGATTACAATCGGGTCATCTTCTTTTCGCTCAGAAGACAGCATGGCAATCTGGGATAAATCAAGAATCTGTAAAATATTGGTATAGCACATCTCATACTGGATGGTAATACCAAGGAAATCAAAATCCTTAATCGGCTCCTGACTTTCCAGTGCAAATAAAGGAATATTTTTTTCTTTCATAATCTTGTGTAAATCCGGCCACGGAGAATAAACCCGTTCGCAGTATACATCATCCCGTTTATTAAACATATCATATAAAATCTGAATGCCAAGGTGAGACATTCCGATTTCATAGACATCCGGAAAGCACATTGCAAAACGGATGTCAACGTCCTTCGGATTCTTCTTTACCATATTCAGCTCGTTTCCGATATAACGGGCCGGTTTATCAATTGTTAAAAGTATTTCATCACTTAATGCTAAAGTGTTCATCTGGTACCTCAATCATTCTTAAATATCATAATCCGATTTGTAAAAAAATAACGCTTATTTATTTTTTGCAAAATCCGAAATCATCATAACATACTTTTGCAGTTTTGTATAATCATAGTTTTCTTCTAATTGCCGGTACATCCATTTGGTATCTTTTTCACCGGCAGTTCCCGGAAAAGGAAGCTTTCCTTTATCACATAAAACAAACACCACAAAAAGGCAAATACAAAGCAGCCATTTTACTTTCCAAATGGCTGCTTTTCCTGTGTTTATTAACTCCTCGTCCGTGTCTTTCCGTGATTCCGAAAAAGAATTTCTGGCACGAAGAATATATTCCCGTCTGTTTGCAATATAATCCTGTTCCAAATAAATCGCACCTTTCTGCATATCATTGCCTGATTGTTATTCTGCTGTAATCTATGCAGAAAGTGCAGGAACTATGTATATTATCTCTGGGCAAGTTCCTGGGTAACATCCTCCCATGTTACGCCTTTTTCTACCATCAATACCATTGCATGATAAAGGAAATCTGAAATTTCATAAATAATCTCTTCCGGTTCCGGATTCTTTGCGGCAATGACAATCTCGGTTGCTTCTTCGCCGACCTTCTTTAAAATCTTATCAATTCCCTTATCGAAAAGGTAGTTGGTATAAGAGCCTTCCTTTGGATGAATCTTACGATCCGCAATAATGGAGTAGACATCCTCAAATACCTGCAGTGGATTTTTCTCAGCATATTCTTTCTTGACAATTTCATTAAAAAAGCAGCTTGGTGCTCCGGTATGACATGCCACGCCAATCTGGGATACCTTTGCAAGAATGGTATCAAAGTCACAGTCTGCCGTTAAAGATTTCACATACTGGATATGGCCACTGGTCTCACCCTTCATCCACAATGCCTTACGGCTGCGGCTGTAATAAGTCATCTTTCCGCTGGAAATGGTGGTATTGAACGCTTCTTCATTCATATAAGCTACCATAAGTACTTCATCGGTACGGTAATCCTGTACTACAACAGGTACCATTCCATCCGAATTCAATTTGAAATCACTCCATTTTAATGCCGGAGCAAAATTGTCCATACGGATTCCGCTGGCTGCAAATTCTGTCTTTAATTTCATGATATCTGTCCTGGTATCATTAATAAATGCACCACAGATTCCTCTGACATTTTCACGGTTTAATACATCCACCAGTGCATCCTTGTCATAATTATCATACTGAACGACATATGGCAGATTTGTAATATTTTCTACTCCGTCCATCATGGATGGATCAAGAACAATCATTTCATGGAAATATTCATCCAGTTCATCTTTGTGTTTGAATAAGAAATCAATATTCTTTACAGAAACTATCATACGGTCTTTTCCGAATCGTTTTGCACCTTCCTCCGCCAAAGACATGCTGACAGATTTGGCACCGTTTAAAACAACCTGTTTACATCCAGCATAGATAAATTTCTTAATGTCTTCCAGACGGTTGATATTTCCACCTGCATAAATCGGAATCTCTACAGTACGGAAAATATCTTTTACCGTATGAATATTTTTCTCATGCTCTTCATCATCGGTTGATAAGTCATAGATTAAAATCTTATCAATTCCACTGTCATTATAAAGCTTGGTAAGTTCTTTTAAATCTCCTGCAGAACTAAGGTCACTCGGGCTCTTTACTGCCTCTCCGTTTTTCAGATAAATGGTTGCTACTATATTCTTGTGTTTCATATGCTCACCTATAAACTGCCTTTCGTTGATAATATGTCGGTAATACGCGGGTCAATGATGGTTGCCTCATCCAATGCCTTTGCAAATGCCTTAAACATGGCTTCAATCATATGATGGTTATTTCCGCCTGTAATGACCTTAAGATGTAAATTCATTCCGGCGCTATAGGAAATGGCATAAAAGAATTCTTTTACCATCTCAGTATCCATATAACCCACACGGTCTGTGGTGAATTCTGCATCAAAGGATAGATACGGTCTTCCGGATAAATCTACCGCACAAAGCACCAGTGTCTCATCCATTGGCAGCATACAGCTTCCAAAACGTTTGATACCCTTTTTGTCACCGACTGCTTTTTTAATGGCATTGCCAAGGACGATTCCGGTATCTTCAATGGTATGATGACAGTCCACCACCAGATCTCCGGTCACTTTGACATTTAAATCAAATAATCCATGTCTTGCAAAGCCATCTAACATATGGTCGAAAAATCCAATTCCGGTATCTACCTTTGCATCCCCTCTGCCGTCCAAATCAAAGGAAAGGTAAATATCGGTTTCTTTTGTTTTTCTTGTATATTCTGCAATACGTCTTTGTTCCATGAAACAAACCTCCGTTTAGTTTTCGTCTTCAAATCTTACTTTAACGGAATTTGCATGTGCCGTCAACTGTTCGCACTCTGCAAACTGGGCAATATCTTTATATACTTCCTCTAATGCTTCCCTGGAATAGGAAATAATGCTGGATTTCTTAATAAAATCATCTACGGATAATGCAGAGAAGAATTTTGCGGTTCCATTGGTTGGAAGAACGTGGTTTGGTCCTGCAAAATAATCACCAAGCGGTTCACTGCTGTATTCACCGATGAAAATTGCTCCGGCATTTCTTACCTTGGTCATAACTTCAAATGGATTCTTTGTTACAATTTCCATATGTTCGGATGCAATTTCATTTACTGCAGCAATGGCTTCCTCCATATTATCTGCAATTAAAATATATCCATAGTTATCTAAGGATTTCTGGATGATTTCTTTTCTGGAAAGCTGTGCGGTAAATTTTGCTGCTTCCTCAGAAACACGCTCTGCCAGTTCACGGCTTGTGGTAATCAAAATTGCGGAAGCCATTTCATCATGCTCTGCCTGGGATAAAAGGTCGGCTGCAACATATCTTGGATTGGCTGTTTCATCTGCTAATACTAAAATCTCACTTGGTCCGGCGATGGAGTCTATGCTGACATAACCGAATACGGCTTTTTTCGCTAAAGCTACATAAATATTTCCAGGGCCAACAATTTTATCTACTTTTGGAATGCTTTCGGTACCAAAGGCGAGAGCTGCAATTGCCTGTGCACCTCCTACTTTATAGATGCGGTCTGCACCAGCTTCTCTTGCTGCAACCAATGTAGAAGGATTTACCTTACCATCTTTTCCAGGCGGTGTTGTCATAATAATTTCATCAACTCCGGCAACCTTGGCCGGAACAATATTCATCAGTACGGAAGAAGGATAAACGGCTTTTCCACCCGGTACATAAACACCGACACGGGCTAATGCGGTTACTTTCTGACCTAAGATAATACCTTTATCCTGGCTGTCAAACCAGCTGTTCTGACGCTGTTTTTCATGATAGGTACGGATATTTACAAGAGATTTCCGGATGACTTCAAGGAGCTTCGGATCTACTGCATCATAAGCCTCCTTAATCTCTTCTTCTGTTACTAAAATATTATCTTTATGAATCGTTGCGCCATCAAATCTCGCTGTATAGTCAAATAATGCAGCATCTCTGTTGGCACGTACCGTTTCAATGATTTCCTGTACGCTGGCTTCAAATTTGCCGTAGCTGTTGGGGCTTCTCTTTAAAAGATTCTCTAATATATTACCCTTTGTCTCTTCTGTCAACTCTAAAATACGCATGTTTATGCCTCCTTTAATACCGATTTTAAATCTGTAATTAATTTCGTAATCCGCTCATGTTCCATTTTCATACTAACCTGATTTACGACCATCCGGGCAGAAAGCGGACAAACTTCTTCTAATACTTCAAGTCCGTTTTCACGTAAGGTTGAGCCTGTCTCTACAATATCACATATTACCTCAGAAAGTCCAACAATCGGGGCAAGTTCGATGGAACCGTTTAATTTGATAATTTCTACAGTCTGATGTTTCTTATTATAAAAATAGTCTTTTGCAATGCGCGGATATTTGGTTGCCACACGGATCAATTCGTGATGCTGTAATAATTCTTTGGATTCTTTTGGACCGCAGATACACATTCTGCATTTTCCAAAGCCCAAATCCAATACTTCATAAATATTTCTTGCTTCCTCTAAAATTGTATCCTTTCCCACAATACCGATATCTGCCGCACCATATTCTACATAAGTTGGTACATCCGGTCCCTTGGCAAGGAAGAAACGAAGCTTTAATTCTTCATTGACAAAAATAAGTTTTCTGGTATCCTTGTCTTTCATTTCTTCACAGGTAATGCCGATTTTTTCAAAAGTCTCTAAGGTTTTATTTGCCAGTCTTCCCTTACCTAATGCAAAGGTTAAATATCTCATATCTTCCATTTCTATTCTCCATCCATAAATGTCAGTTCTGCAATCTGATTTCGCAATGCATATGCTTCATAATCTGCTTTTGATTTATCCATTGCCCAGGCAATCAGTTCCACATTGCAGTCCTTTGCCCTCAGTGCAATGGCTTTCTTTACTGCTTCCCTGCGGTATTCCGGTTTGTATACAATCAGCTGATTGTCATGTTTTACGGTAATCTCAATTTTCTGTCTTGAAATTGCTGCCATTAACTGGTCTACTACTATCGCAAATCCAATGGAAGCTGCATCTTTTCCAAAATAAGTAAGAAGCTTGTCATAACGGCCACCCTTTACAATCGGTTCACCGCTTCCGTAAGTATAACCGGCAAAAATTACTCCGGTATAATAATGATAGCTGCTTAACATACCAAATTCATAGGTCACATATTTGTCTACGTCATATACTTTAAGCACCGCATCTAAGTCTTCCAGTCTGCGTATCGCTTTATAAACCCTTGGATAATCAGCTGCATAGGTCTTTGCTTCTTCAAAGGAAGATGCATTATCATAAATGGTTCCAAGCATTCCGAATAATTCTTTTAAATTCTGGTTCATGGAGCAGTCGGAAATCTCTTCTTCTACACCAAAGAAATTCTTATTGGCAATCAGTTCCCGGATAACTTCTTCCTGTTCTTCGGAAAGTCCTGCCGCTTCCATTAAGCCACGGAAAAATTCCACATGTCCCACACTAATCTGGAAATCCTTTAAACCACTGCTCTTTAATGCGTCAATTGCCATGGCAATCATCTCTGCATCGGCATCTACGGTATCATCTCCGATTAACTCTGCTCCAAGCTGGGTGGATTCCTTTAATCTTCCCTGATAACTATGGTTATTAATAAAGGTATTTCCCATATAAGAAAGGCGGATTGGCATATCCTCATCCATAAAATATTTTGCGGCAGACCGTGCAATAGATGGTGTAATATCCGGTCTTAATACAAGGGTATTTCCTTCCCGGTCAAAAAATTTATATAATTCGCTGGATGGAATGGTTCCAACTTCTTTTCCAAATATATCGAAAAATTCAAAGGTCGGTGTCTGAATACTGTGGTATCCGTGCCGTTTTAAAGCCTTATGCAGCCGATCCTGCAGCTCTAATTTTTTTTCACACTCTTCATTATAAATATCCCGGACACCCTCTGGTGTATGTAACAATTGATTTTTCATATAAACCTCCAGTTTTTCTCAAAGCACTTTAGCGTGCTACCATGCTACCACGGTGAATTGCTTTTCCTAGTATATATTACCTGGAAATAATTGTCAATCCCTTAGCTCCAAATCTTTTTTCAAGCCTTCCAGATAGGGAACCAGGATTCCCGACTTCTTTGGCAGGAAAAATTCCGGATTTAATTCTTCTAGCCGGAAGCTCTTCCGTCCGCCATTCTGGGCTCTCTCCCAGAATTCATAAAGCTGTCGGAATGGCATATAGTAAAATTCATCCCGTTGGGTATAAAATATCAGAATAAAAGAAATACCCTGCTGATTTTCAAAATCCTGCATAAACTGAATCTGGTGAGCATGCACATTGGCAAGAGGAAACGTATCGGTGTGACATTCCTTGGCATCAAAGCAGACCGGAATGCCCTGTACTGCCCCGATATAATCTACGGTACTTTTCTGGTCAAAATAGGCAAGGGTAATATGTCTTGTTTCTTTATCAATATTAATTGGTGTAATCGGTGTCGGAATTTTCTGTATCATTGCTAAATTATGCTCTGCATATTTTTCATTGGTCCGGTTGATAAATTCCTCTAACGTAGAACCTCTTAATCCTCTGGAATTCCAAGTTGGCATCAGAGTATACTTCCTTTCTTTTCTTCCGGCAGTGTGTAATAAATTTTATGTTCTTCGAGAATCCTTATTTTCTGATTCTTTACTTCTAATATATTTACACTGCAGTTTGGCTGGTGGCTGTTCCAGAAATCCTTGATTTCAAGTCCTTTTATGTATGCAAGAAATGCCCGGATGATTCCACCATGACAGCAGATGAGCACACGCTTCATTTTTTCTTCCAGTGGAAGGATTTCATGCTTTAAAAAATCTTCCACCCTGCCAAGTAATGCTTCGTAGCTTTCGCCCTGTTCCGTGGCACGATACTGTTCCGGCGCATGAAATAAAGCATCAATATTTTTAAGGGCCGGATTCCAGCTGAGATCAGCAAGCTTCTGTCCTTCCCCTTCTCCGAAGTTCATTTCACGGATACGTTCATCATAGGAAATCGGGGTGTCCGTTCCTCGCAGAATAATCTCTGCCGTCTGTCTGGCACGAATTAACGGACTGCAATAACAGTAGTCAAAAGTCAATCCTTCGTTTTGGAATCCCTCTTTGGTCTTTTCGGCTAATTCCAGTCCGAATTCATTTAATGGAATGTCAAGTGTTCCCTGTATCAGTCCTTTTTTATTGTAATCGGTTTCTCCATGCCGCATCAGATATACTTTCATCTTACTTATTCATCCTTCCTGTAACATCAGTAGTCTTTCGTTAAAAACAATTACTGCTCTGTGGCATTCTGATTTGCATAACAAATAGCCTTATTAAAATCATCCGGTGGAGCTGCTTCTACACATCTGCCATCTGCAAATATCATACGATAAGCATGTAAAAGCTGATGTTTTACGCCGGTGCGTTCCCGGTAAAAATGATTGATTTTTTCATTACCATATTTACTGTCTCCGATAATCGGATGACCAATGGATGCTAAATGGGCACGGATCTGATGGCTGCGTCCGGTAATCAGATGCACCTGCAGCAGTGTGACATCCTGATATACTTCCAGTGGCTCATACTCGGTTTCGATACAGAGTGCATCCTCTGTTTTTTCCTTTGAAATAAATACCCGATTCTGCCTTTCATCCTTCATAAGATAACCCTTTAAATGCTGCGGTACTGTAATGCATCCAGCTACCAGACAGAGATAATATTTCTTTACGGTTCTTTTTTTCAATGTCTCGGATAAATCCTGCAATCCCTTTAACGTCTTTCCGGCTGTCAGAAGTCCTGAAGTATTGCGGTCAAGACGGTTGCAGACGGACGGCCGGAAGGTCCGCAAATCCGTTTCCTTAAGAGCTCTGCTTTGAAGAAGATATCCGATAATATATTCGTTGGCAGAAATATCGGATGGCTGTGCCTTCTGTGACAGCATTCCTGCAGGTTTATTGATGATTAAAATATCTTCATCTTCATAAACGATATCCAGTGCTGTGGTTGGAAAACTTTCTTTTACCTCTGCTCCTGCAAACTTATCATAAGTTTCATCTGCTAAAAACAGCTTTACCTCATCTCTGGCATTCAGTTTTTCGGATCCATCTGCCTTTTTTCCATTTAATACAATATTCTTTTTCCGAAGCATTTTATAGACAAAGCTTGACGGTGCTTCTTTTAAAAGCTTTTTTAAATATTTATCAAAACGTTGTCCTGCTTCATTTTCTTTAATGATAAATGTTTTCATAACATATCCTTACTATTTCTTTTTATGAACGGTTCGAATCGTATGCTTCTTCTTCGTATTCTGACTGGAAGTCTTTCCCGAATATTTTTCTGTATTTCTGGAATTTCCAGTTTTATACTTTGTCTGATTTTGATTCAGTGTCCGCTTCGTCTTTTTCTTATCCGAAAATGCTTCTTCTTTGGCAAGCTTTCTTGGACGGATGAGGCAATGGGCATCAAAGCCGATTAAATCCGTCCGGTTCGTCTTAACTAACGCTTCATGCACCAAATCATAATTTTCCGGATTACGATACTGTATCAGTGCACGCTGCATGGCTTTCTCATGCGGATTGGTTGCTACATATACCGGCTCCATGGTCCGCGGATCTAAACCGGTATAGTACATACAGGTCGATATGGTGGATGGGGTCGGATAGAAATCCTGTACCTGCTGAGGCATATAACCTAAATCTCTTAAATACTCAGCCAAATCTACTGCCTCCTGCAGGGTCGAACCAGGATGGGAGGACATCAGATATGGTACCAGATACTGTTTTAATCCTAACCGTTCATTCATATCATGATACTTGCGGACAAATTCATTATAAACGGAAACGGGAGGTTTTCCCATTTTCTGTAATACCGGGTCTGAAATATGCTCCGGCGCCACCTTTAGCTGTCCGCTGACATGATATTTACAAAGTTCTTCCAGAAAATTATTTTTCGTATCACATAAAAGATAGTCAAAACGGATACCGGAACGGACAAATACTTTTTTCACGCCTTTGATATTCCGTAATTTACGAAGAAGACTGATATAATCACTATGGTCAGCAACAAGATTTTTACATGGTGTCGGGAACAGACATTGCCGGTTCTTGCAAACTCCCTTTGTGAGCTGCTTCGTACATGCCGGTGCCCTGAAATTAGCAGTCGGGCCACCTACATCATGGATATATCCTTTAAAATCCTTATCCTGTGTCATCTTTTTTGCTTCTGCAAGAATGGATTCATGACTTCTGGTCTGAATAATTCTGCCCTGATGAAAAGTTAAAGCACAAAAACTGCAGCCACCAAAGCAGCCACGGTTACTGACCAGTGAAAATTTTACTTCTTCAATAGCCGGTACACCACCATCCTTTTCATAGATTGGATGATAGGTTCTCATATACGGCAGTGCGTAGATATCATCCATTTCCATCTGGGTCAATGGTTTTGCCGGAGGGTTCTGTACGACAAACATTTTCTCATCATAGGTTTCATAAATTCTTCTTGCCGTAAAAGGGTCTGTATTCTGATACTGAAGGTAAAAGCTCTTGGCATACGCTGTCTTGTCCTCTTTGATTTTATTAAAAGACGGCAATTCCAAGGCATCATAAATATCTTCTTTATTTCGGGTCTTAAAAACAGTTCCATCGATATAAGTAATATCCTTTACCGCAAGACCGGAAGCTAACGCATCTGCAATTTCAACAATGCTGTGCTCGCCCATTCCATAAGAAATCAAATCAGCACCGGAGTCCAGAAGAATGGAACGTTTTACCTTATTAGACCAGTAATCATAATGCCCAAGTCTTCTAAGACTTGCTTCAATACCGCCGATAATGATTGGATTATGTTTATAGGTCTGACGGATCAGATTGCAGTAACTTACCACTGCATAATCCGGGCGTTTTCCCATAACGCCACCCGGTGAAAATGCATCATGGGCACGTCTCTTTTTCGATACAGAATAATGGTTTACCATGGAATCCATATTCCCACCGGAAACTAAAAAGCCAAGCCGTGGCTCGCCCAATATGGTTACGCTTTCCTTGTCACGATAATCCGGCTGTGCAATGATACCCACGGTATAACCATGTGCCTGCAATATTCTACTGATAATAGCATGTCCAAAGGAAGGATGGTCTACATATGCATCTCCGCATATATAGACGAAATCCAGCTGCTTTATCCCTGCTTCTTCCATATCTTTTCTTGAAATTGGTAAAAAACCGTTCTGCATTCTCTTATCCTTCCTTTAATGCCTGTAATTCTGACTCTGTCAACGGACGATACGCTCCTGTTGCCAGGGTTTCGTCCAGCTTTAAGTTTCCCATGGAAAGCCGCTTTAAATAAATGACCTTTTTTCCTGTTTTTTCAAACATCCGCTTAATCTGATGATATTTTCCCTCGGTAATAGTAACTTCAATTTCTGATTCTGAATCACTTTTTAAAATCACAAGTTCAGCAGACTTTGTAAGGTTTTTCTCTCCGATATCAAGACCCTTCCGAAAAGCCGTAACATCTTCAGCAGTCACTTTTCCTTCTATTCTGGCATAATAAGTTTTTGCCACATGTTTCTTCGGAGATAAAAGCTCATGAGCCAACGCACCGTCATTGGTGATAAGGAGCAGCCCTTCCGTATCCTTATCCAGTCTGCCTACCGGAAACAAATCTTTTCTTACAGCATCTTCTATGAAGGAAACTACAGTTGGAAAATGCTTATCTTCCGTGGCACTGACACAGCCGGCAGGCTTATTTAGCATATAATATTCCCATTGGGAATAATTAACCTTTTCGCCTTCGAGGTTAACAATATCCTTTTCCGGTGAAATCTTGTATTCCGGACGTTTGATGATTTCTCCATTTACGGTAACACGTCCCTTGGAAATATATGTTTTCACCTGACTCCTGCTTCCCTTGCCCATTTCTGTTAAAAATTTATCTAATCTCAAATCTTTCATTCTGATACGTTCCTTTACTACTCTGATTTAGCAGACACCGCGATAACTCCAGAAGCTCGCAAAGCGTGTTTCTTATAATTCAAATTCTAATTTAAATCTTAATATTGATAATGTAATATTTTCTTCTCCTGATAGAGATATTGCAGGATGGAATAGGAATTTACACTAAACTCCCGTTTATTTTCATCATTTAAATAAATTCCAAAATGAAGATGCACATCAAAATTACCTGCGGTTCCTTCTGTCCTAGAATATCCGGTATCTCCCATAAATGCAATCAGCTCTCCGGCATGAACCTCGTCTCCGATGGAAAGTCCCTCTGCATAATCCGACAGATGTGCATAGTAGAAATATGCTCCATGAGGACTCCGGATTCCGATACGGTAACCCCCAAGTTCCAGCCAGCCCATCTGCTCTATGGTTCCATCGCAGACACTGATTACCGGGTAATTTCCCCGCTCATTGATATCTGCCATAATATCACAGCCTTCATGTCCTCTGTCTCCACCATAAGTGCGGCTCTGCATCCAGGTGTCTCCAAAAGTTACTTTTTTCTCTTCGTCCCAGATGGTATCCGGAACCGGAAAATAGACAATGTCAGACCAGATACTGTCTAAATAGGCTTCCTGCTTTTCAATTTCTTCTTTATGAAAATGCAGCAATCTTTTGTATACATCTTTCAGCTCGTTTTTTTCTGTTAAATCTGAAGCATAATATGCCAGAAGATAGCGGGTAAATGTCATATCGTCCTGAGCCTCACCATCTTCAGACTCATATTTCCTGAATTTTAACACCGTTTCCGGAGAGACTTCCTGATTCCGAAGTTTCTGAAAGAACTCCTGTTGTTCAAATGCTATATAAAAGGCTGCCCGCTTTTGAATCTGCTGTAACAGGCTGCAGTCTATGACCAACAGCAAAAAAAAGAGAATAATGACACAAATTTTCTTCTTCATAATAATCCGCATAAAAGTTATTTTATACAATATATTGAACTATGAAAAAAACTATTTCTCTTCTGATTCTTTTTTTGTGCTTAATATTATTATTTGTGCATCCCATGCTTACGGTATCAGCCGCAGCAAATGGCCTTATGCTCTGGTATCAGAATATTCTGCCTGCATTGCTTCCTTTTGCCATTCTATCCAATATTCTGATTTCATCCGGAGTTTTTTATCATATTTCAGGAATCCTCTATCCATTCATCCATCTCCTGATTCCCTGCAGCAGAAATGCCTGTTTTCCACTTCTGTCAGGATTTCTATTTGGTTTTCCTATGGGAAGCCGTATCTGTGCCCAAATGTTAGAGGAAAATCAATTATCAAAGGAAGAAGCAACCATTCTCTTTGCAATCTGTAACAATATCAGTCCTATGTTTATTGCAAGCTACATTGTTCATGACACGCTTCGGCAGGACAGTCTTTTATTGCCAACATTTGGGATTCTCTATCTGCCGCCACTGATTCTCTGCCGCATTCTTTATGCCCTTCAACGAAAAAGTCTAACGCAAAAAGAAACGGCACCACGATTAAAATTAAACTTTTCAATCATAGATGCCGGTATCATGAACGGTTTTGAAATTCTTTGTAAACTCGGTGGATATATCATGCTCTTTTCTATTCTGTTAGAACAGATTACCTTTTATGTGCCACAAAAGCTCTTACAATTACCACTTTGTATTCCATTGGAAGTTACTAATGGAATCCGGCAGATTTCTGAAGAAGCTCTCTCTCCACAACTTGCTTATGCCTTAATTTTAAGTCTTACCTCTTTTGGCGGATTATGTGGCTTCGCCCAGACCTATTCCATGGTTGCATGCCAGAAGCTCTCCATGAAATATTATCTGCTGGTCCGAATCAGTCTTGCATTCTGTGCTTTCCTTCTGGGGTACATGATATATCCGGCAGGATAAATATATATTACTCTTCCGGAGTCTCATTTGCCGGAGCTTCCTGTGTGGCAGGCTCTGCTGTTGTTTCCTGTTTTGCCTGTCCGGAAGAAGCCTCTTCTTCCTCTGGAAGCAGTTCATTCCGGTTTGCCGTTACAACATCCAGACAACCCTGAAGGGTATGAATCAGATTATCATATCTTGCCTGTGAACCTTCAATGGCATGACTTAAAATTTCTTCAATATTCTTAAGACTGCTGTCCGTATACTGAATTGCACCCATACGGATATTATTGGCATCATTGGTTGCTTTATCAAGAATCTCCTGTGCCTGCTTGGTAGCAATCATAACAACCTCATTTGCCTGGGCATAAGCCTGTTGCATAATCTGGTGTTCACTGACAAGCTCGCTGGTCTGTACCTGTGCCTGAGCAATGATGGCATCTGCTTTTGCCTGGGCATCTGCCAGAATAGCTTCTTTGTTGCTGATAATCTTCTGATAACGCTTGATTTCTTCTGGCGTTTTCATTTTTAATTCCGTCAGGAGTTCTTCTAACTCATCCTTATTAACAACAATTTTTGTACTGGATAATGGCTGATATTTGCAATTATCAATATATTCTTCGATTTCTTCTATGATTTGTTCCATTCTGCTACTCATCGTCCACACTCCTTATTTTTTGATATTATATTTATCATAAATCCGCTCTATAAACTGTGGTGGGACAAAATGAGAAATATCGCCACCATAAGAAGCATATTCCTTTACAATTGTAGAGCTGAGATAGGAATATTTTACATTCGTTGTAAGAAATACCGTATCTATCTTTGGATTTACACGATGGTTCGACTGTGCAATCTGAAGTTCATATTCAAAGTCCGTTACCGCACGCAATCCTCTGACGATAATGGTTGCATCAATTTTTTCCATAAAGTCAACTAAAAGACCATCAAAAGAAGCAACTGTTACATTCGGCATATCTTTTGTTATCTCTTTTAACATACTAACACGTTCATCTAAAGAAAACAACGAGTTTTTTGCACTGTTATTTAAAACTCCCACAACCAGCTCGTCCACTATTTTCGAAGCACGTTCAATCATGTCAACATGACCATTTGTGACCGGGTCAAAGCTGCCCGGATAGATTGCTTTTTTCATCATAGGTTATTCCTTTCTGGATATAAAGGCATGTAAATTTGTCTTATATTTTTTGCATTTATCAAGTGTAAAACCAAGCTCCTCAAGATACTCAAAACCCGTCTTTAGGGACGCTTCTACAATAATTACCGTATCTTCATCTACCAGGGTCGATTTCGAAAGTAGCATCAGCACATCCTTTTCCAGCTCCTGATTGTAAGGCGGATCCATGAAAATAATCTGGAATGCCCCTTTCCCTTCCAGACTCCGGATAGCTGCCATGACGTCCATCTGCAGTAAACGGCACTGGTCATTAAATTTGGTAAAGTTAATATTATCCTGTATACATGCTGCTGCTTTTTTCCCACTTTCCACAAAAACAGCTTCTTTCGCTCCACGACTGACAGCTTCCAATCCAATCTGTCCGCTTCCTGCAAACAAATCTAAGAACCGGCAGTCCGCAATCTCGTATTGCAGCATATTAAAAAGCGTTTCCTTAATACGGTCTGTTGTCGGTCTTGTGTCTATCCCTTCAATTGTTTTCAATGGAAGGCTTCTTCCTTTTCCGGCTATTATTCTCATCAAAATCCCTCTTTTATCAGTAAATCATTCAGTTCCTGCAATGCCGTCTCCACCGCATGCATACGCACTTCACTACGGTCTCCGGAAAATACATAACGTATAACTTTCACAAAATCATTAATTTTATAACCAATGTATACCAGTCCTACCGGGAACTTTTCACTTCCACCGCCTGGACCTGCAATACCGGTTACTGAGATTCCGACATTCGTACCGGCAACTTTTGTTACGCCACGAACCATTTCTTCTGCTACTTCTTTACTTACTGCAGTGTGTTTCTGTAAGGTTTCTTCCGATACACCTAGTACTTTATGCTTTACCGCATCCGAGTATGTGATATAAGATTCTTCCAGCACATCCGAAGCACCCGGCACATTAATCAAAGTTGCGGCTACAAGTCCTCCGGTACAGGATTCTGCGGCAGCAATGGATAAATGATTCTCCGTCAGCCTTTTTACAATTTTATCTTCCAGATTTTCCTGTCTTTTTTCCATGGGAATCCTCTTTATTTCTGTTCTTTTAAAACAGCTCTGTTTTTCCAGAGATAATCAATTAGAGATACAACCGTTAATACCAGTGCAATATAAGTAAGTACGGTTCCTAATAACTGGAAGTAACAGTTATCAAAATTAAGAATCAATACAATGACCATAAGCATCTGGAATGTGGTCTTAAATTTGCCCCAGTAGCTGGCTGCAATTACAACGCCGTTATCAGCTGCTACCAGACGGAAACCACTGATGATAAACTCACGGCTGATAATTACGATTACAATCCAGGCTGCAAGCTGTCCGGTTTCAATCAGGCAGATCATTGCGGCACATACCAGCAGTTTATCCGCAAGCGGGTCCATAAATTTGCCGAAATCTGTCACAAGATTATACTTTCTTGCAATCTTCCCATCCAAAAGGTCTGTAAGACTTGCTACAATAAAGATTGCTACAGCAATATAATTTGCATAACCCGGACAAATCGGTGCCAACATAAACACTACAAAAAACGGAATCAAAATTACTCTGAAAATTGTTAATTTGTTTGGTAAATTCATGCTAATTCTCCTATCAAATCATATTCATAAGCTCCGGTTACTTTTACTTTGGCAAAGTCTCCGGTCATTAAGTTTTCCTCTGCATTTACAAAAATATATCCGTCAATAGATGGCGCATCACGGTAGGTTCTTCCTACATAAGCATTCTCATCTGCAACTTTTCCTTCGATAAAAGCATAAAGTTCACGGTCAACCATATCTTCATTTTTCTCAAAAATAATTTCTTCCTGAAGCTCCATGACTTCCTGTTGCCACAGTTTTTTCGTCTCTTCCGGAATCTGATTTTCCATCTCAGCTGCTTTCGTTCCTTCTTCCGGAGAATAGGTAAATGCGCCCAGACGGTCAAATTTCATTTCCTGTACGAATTCCAACAGCTCTTTATGCTGCTCTTCTGTCTCTCCCGGGAAGCCACAAATTAAAGTGGTCCGGAGCGTAATATCCGGAATTTCTTCCCGCAGATGATGAATAATACGAACAAGGTCATCCTTATTGGTCTTTCTTCCCATTCTCTTTAATACATCTGAATTTGCATGCTGAATCGGAATATCCAGATAATGGCAGACTTTATCATTTCGTTTGATTGCTTCAATCAGTTCATCATCAATTTCTTCCGGATAACAGTAAAGAATACGAATCCAGTACAATCCCGGAATCTTGTTTAATTCATCCAAAAGCCGGTGCAGGGATTTTTTTCCATAGAGGTCAATTCCGTAAAGGGTGGTCTCCTGGGCTACCAGAATCAGCTCCTTTACACCGCCCTCTACCAGTTCTCTGGCTGTTGCTACCAGTTCTTCGATCGGAATACTGCGGTAGTTACCTCTGATATATGGAATGATGCAGTAAGTACAGCGTTTGTTACAGCCTTCTGCAATTTTTAAATGGGCATAATGTCCACCGGTGGTAACACATCGTTTGGTATGCAAGGTCGGAAGTCCTTCCAGTGAATTTAAATTGGTATAATGTTTTCCTGCCATAACTTCTTTCACAGCAGAAACAATATTATCATAGGAATTAGTTCCAAGAATTGCATCTACTTCCGGTATTTCTTCCTCAATCTCACTCCGGTAACGCTGGGCAAGGCACCCGGTTACAATCAATGCCTTTGCATGTCCGGTTTTCTTATATTCTGCCATTTCAAGTATTGTGTTAATACTCTCTTCTTTGGCATCATTGATAAAACAACAGGTATTAATTACTATCACATCTGCCTGCGTTTCATCATCAATAATGGTATATCCGGCATCACGGATCATACCAAGCATATATTCTGAATCTACCAGATTCTTATCACAACCCAGTGATACAAAGAAAATATTCATTCATTCCTCCGTAACAGGAAAAAGTCCTGTATATATTTTTCTCTTACATGATGAAAGGGTTACCAAACCATGTTGGCAACCCCGCTATGCTACTCGTTATCTTCTGAAACAGCATCTTCTCCCATGATTTTTACCTTTCCGGTATAAAGCTCTTCTACTGCGATAGAAAGTGGTTTCTTTCCTTTGGCATTTTCAACCAATGGTTCATCTCCACCGATAATCTGTCTTGCTCTCTTTGCAGTAGCAATTACAATAGAATATCTGCTGTTTACGACCGGTTCTTCTCCGATTTCAACGTCGTTATTTACGACCTTCATTAACTCAACATAAGATGGATGTATCATAATTTATTCTCCTTTCGAAAAGCACTTCAGCTCTTCTCTGATTTTATTGATGAAATTTATATTACGTGATGCACAATCATGCTCGTTCTCAATGATGCTGTGGATATTCTCCACACATGCAGGGACGGTATCGTTCACCACAATGTAATCATACTGATTCATAAACTCTGCTTCCTGGGATGCTCTGCTTAATCTTGCATTGATGGTTGCCATATCTTCAGTTCCACGATTCACCAGGCGGTTCTTTAATTCATCCGCATCCGGTGGTGTTACAAAGATTAAGATGGTGTCCGGGAAACGTTTCTTTACGTCAAGTGCTCCCTGAATCTCTATCTCAAGAATTACATCTTTTCCAGCCTCTAACTGTTCATCTACATAGGCTTTTGGTGTACCATAATAATTTCCTACATAACAGGCATGCTCAATTAACGCATTGTCTGCTATCATCTGTTCAAATTCTTCTTTGGTACGAAAGAAATAATCAACACCATCCACTTCTCCTGGTCTCGGATTTCTCGTGGTAGCTGAAACAGATAATGCATACGTATCCTTATACTCTGCCATCAGAGCTTTCATCACAGTGCCTTTGCCGGCACCGGAGAAACCGGATACTACGGTTAATATACCTTTTCTTTTCATTTACTATTCCTCACTCAGTTTATTTCCACTAATCTCGTTAAATCTGCCAGTCAGTGTATCCGGCTGTAACGCAGAAAGAACGATATATCCGGCGTTGGTAATAATCACCGCACGGGTACGTCTTCCCTGGGTTGCATCCACCACACACTCTTCTTCTTTGGCTTTCTGAATCATGCGCTTGGCAGGTGCAGAATCCGGCTGAATCACAGCAACAATCTTATCTGTATTTACTACATTTCCAAATCCAATATTCATAAGTGCTGCCATTTTTCACCATTCCATTCTTACTACAGGGTTTACGGAAATCATTTATTCAATATTCTGAATCTGTTCGCGGACTTTTTCAATATCCGTTTTCAGATTAATACCGGTATCTGAAATTGCAAGATCACTTGCCTTGGAAAGAATCGTATTTGCTTCCCGGTTCATCTCCTGGGCAATAAAGTCAAGCTTCCTTCCAACGGTTCCGCCGCCTGTTAAAGCAGCTTTCATAGCTTCAATATGACTCTTTAAGCGGACAGTTTCTTCATCCACACATATTTTATCAGCAAATATTGTAACCTCCGTTGCAATTCTTGCATCATCCATCTGCTTATCTTCTAAAATTTCTTTTACCTTGGTTTCTAATCGCTCACGGTATTCTTTCATAACGATTGGAGAACGTTCTTCAATAAAGTCCACATAGCCAATCATTTCATCTAATTTATTCAGAAGGTCAGTTTTTAAATTCTCGCCTTCTTTTTCTCTGGTTTCAACAAATGCCTCACATGCATTACGCAATGTCTTCTCAAGAAGTGCCCAAAGTTCTTCTTCGTCATTATCCTGTTCTTCCATTATAAAAACATCCGGATAACGTGACAATGTGCTGACACGGATATCATTTTCCAGTTGGAAATGCTCTGCCATCTGCTGTAAATATTTTAAATATTCGCCAGCAAGTTCTTCGTTGTATTTCAGTGAGAAGTTGGCTTCGTTGAAATCTTCACAGGTAATGAAGATATCTACTTTTCCACGCTGTATGTATTCTTTGATTAAGTTACGCACGGCACTTTCAAAGAAGCTTAATTTTTTAGGAAGCTTAACATTTACATCCAGATAGCGGTGATTTACTGATTTAATCTCTACCGTTATCTTACGGTTGTCTTCCTCTATCTCACACCTGCCGAAGCCGGTCATACTTTTAATCATAGCTGCCTCCTAATGCATAGATATATGTATTATAGTAGAATTTTCTTTATTAGTCAAATTCAAAATGCCGTATTTATTGAAATTTTAGAAAGATTTCTTTATAATAAAATCCTGTAAAAGAATCTATTCTTTCCAAAGGAGGTCATATTATATGGCACTAGACGGAATTACCGTAGCTGCACTTACTGCAGAATTAAATCAGACAATTTTAAATGGACGAATCAGCAAAATAGCCCAGCCTGAGGCGGACGAGCTGCTGCTTACCATAAAGGCACTATCCGGCCAGTACCGGCTTTCTTTAAGTGCCAGTGCTTCCCTGCCTTATATCTATCTTACAGCTCAGAATAAAGTCAGTCCCATGACTGCACCGAATTTCTGCATGGTATTACGAAAACATATTGCCAACGGCCGGATTATTGCCATCAGTCAGCCCGGATTAGAACGAATCATCCGGATTACGGTCGAGCATTTGGATGAAATGGGTGACCTGAAAAAGAAACACCTGATTATAGAATTAATGGGGAAATACAGCAATATTATTTTCTGTGATGAAAACGAACGCATCATTGACAGCATCAAACGGGTTCCATCCCAGATGAGTTCCGTCCGTGAAGTTCTGCCAGGAAGAGACTATTTTATCCCGGAGACCCAGAACAAGCGGAATCCCCTTGACTGTTCCTATGAACAGTTCCGTGAAAAGGCTGCTCTCCTCCCATTACCGATTGCGAAAGCACTTACTTCTGCTTTTACCGGAATCAGCGGTCAGGTTGCAGCAGAAATCTGTTACCGTGCTTCCTTAGATGCAGATACACCGATTAATACCTTAGAAGAAGACGCACTGCTGCACCTTTATCATAATTTCAGCTGGCTGATGGAGGATGTCGGAAACGCCAACTTCAAGCCATGTATTCTTTATAAAGGAGAAGAACCGGCAGAATATGCTGCCATCTTACCAACCCGCTATGAACATACGGAAGGCTATCACATTGAACCGGTAAATTCTATTTCCGCCGTATTAGAACAATTTTATGCCAGCCGCAGCCTCTACACCCGTATGCGTCAAAAATCTGTGGATTTGCGTAAAATTGTATCCACTCACTTAGAGCGAAGCAGCAAAAAACTGGATTTACAGTTAAAACAGTTAAAAGATACGGAAAAACGTGATAAATTTAAAGTATACGGCGAATTATTAAATACCTACGGCTATCAGGTTACCGAAGGAGCCAAATCAGTAGAGGTGCCAAATTACTATACCGGTGAAATGCTTACCATTCCTCTGGATGAAACACTTTCTCCACTGGACAATGCAAAAAAATATTTTGCCCGGTACAATAAATTAAAGCGTACCTTTGAAGCATTAAATACCCAGACCGAAGAAACCAAGGCAGAAATAGCACACTTACAGACCATTCAGGCTGCGCTTGCCATTGCAGAATCCGAAGACGACCTTGCCCAGATCCGGGACGAGCTGGAAACCTATGGCTATATCCGCAGGAAAATGAGCGGTAAGAAAAAACAAAAATCCAAAAGTAAACCATTCCATTATCGTTCCAGTGATGGCTTTGATATTTATGTTGGAAAAAATAATTTCCAGAATGACGAACTTACTTTCAAGGTTGCCAACGGAAATGACTGGTGGTTCCACGCCAAAGGAATGCCCGGCTCCCATGTTATTGTAAAAACCGAAGGCAGGGAGCTGCCGGATCGGACTTTTGAAGAGGCCGGCAGACTGGCAGGCTACTATTCTTCCGGCCGTGATAACGAAAAAATTGAAATCGATTATTTACAGCGTAAAAATGTAAAGAAACCAAACGGTGCTGTTGCCGGTTATGTCATTTACTATACGAATTATTCCCTGACAATTCACCCGGACATTTCCGGCATCGAAAAAATTTCAGAATAATTTAGTCACACATTTTTACTTCTTCCATATTATGAAGTGTAAGATAAATTTTGGAGGATTTGAAAATGAGTGATTTAGCTGCTACTGGCTGCGGATGTGGATGTAACGAAGGAAATAACTGCTGTTCTTTAATCTGGATTATCCTGTTACTCTCCTGCTGCGGCAACAATGGATTTGGAGGATGTGGCAATGGATGCGGCAACGACAGCTGTATCTGGATTATTTTACTGTTGCTCTTCTGTGGTGGCTGTGGTGACAGCTTCGGATTTAACAACAACGGTTGTGGATGCTAATTCGTCTGCAAAGCGGGGGCCTCTCAACGAGGTCCCTTTTTCACTTTACAGGAAATTGCTTTCCTGTAAAGCAAAAAAATGCTCCGCGAGGATGCGCACTGCGGCGTATAAGGTAGATGTCGCAAGCGACCGCCGCAGGCACAAGAATGTGTCAAGACACATTCTTTGTTCTGTCATATCTTTGACCGCCTTTTTCCGGTGCGGTCAGTTTCTTCTTTTCCGTTTCTTTTTTCTTCATACATTCTTCATCTATTTCATATACTTCATTTCCGTCAATGATTAATTTTCCCATGCTGGCATCAAATCCTTTCCTGTTTCTATAAAAAGGTTCTACATTTTATTATATGCGTCAAAGTTATATTTTCCGCTGTTCCATCATAATTTAAAAGAAAAAGGATTATTTTATGGATTCTGAGTATAAACCAACCTTCTTTGACTCGCAGTTACAAAACCACCAGTTACAGATTATGAAAACCATGATTCCATATCTTTCCGCCGGTCAGCAGCGTCCCTTTGCGCTTCTCATCAAATATATGGAACTACAAAAAACAGCCCAGCTTTTTTCCAATGACACGCTTACGATTCAGGAAGTCAGCAGCCATTCTCCCCAGGAGCGGATGTTTCAGATGCTTACCGATATCAGCGAACAGTGTACACCCGGCGAGAAAGAAAATATTGAAAACTTTTTAAATATGTATCAGATGCTGTCTGCTTATGATACCCTGTTTTCCTGATTTCATCACTTTATCATTTGTTATTTTATGGTTCCCTGTCAACTTGTTAAGAACGGAGGATTTTATGAATTTAGACTTTTTGAAAGGCAATCCTGCCTTAAATGATATTTCACCGGAAAAGCTGCAGTTTCTTATGGATTTTGCTTCTAATAATACTGATACAAAGGATGCCAAATCCATGGCTTCCACGGTCATGAACGCCGCCAATAATGCCAAACAAAACGGTATGACATTTTCGAATACTGAAACAACTTTATTAATTGAATTATTAAAGCAGAATATGTCCGAAGCAGAACGTGTAAAAGCAGATAAAATGCTGCAGATGATGCAGATGTTACAGAAAAAGAAAAAATAGTCTCTTATAACGCAAGCGAGGATATGCAAAATGCACATCCTCGTTTTTTGAAATATTTATTTCTGAACAATATTTATATCTACTTGAGAATGTTGGTTTTACGCTGTTTTTCGCTATTTATCTTCTGATTTACTCTATTTTTACTCCAAATTTAAGCCAATATTTTCAGTTCAGCTACTTCTTCTTTTTTCTTCTCTTCTGAAACGTGAGTGTATAAATCGGTTGTCATTGCCAATATTGAGTGACCTAAGAGTTTCTGCACTACCTGTTGGTCTACTCCATTTTCATAACACCTTGTAGCGTATGTATTCGCTGATTCTCAAGATAAAACTTCAAGTGCATTTTGTATGTTTTATCTGCTATTGCACTCTTCTGTTTTTGTTTTAAGTCTTTATAGCTTCTGTCGTTCCTCTGCATCTACAATTCCTCATCTGCCTTCTTTCTCCCGTGCCATCAAAAGCATTTTTTCAAAAGACTGAGCGAATCTTTCATCATCTTCCTCCGTCCGCTTCTTCGGTCCCTTGACATGACATTTACGGGAACTTCTTCTGGCTTTTTTACCCAGGTGACGTTCCATTAGCATCTGATCAATATTATCATCCGTGTACCATTTACCTGATTGATGAATAGCATAAGCACCTTTTCCCAATGCCATTGCAGCCACACCATAGTCCTGTGATACGACAATATCTCCTTTATGGCAGATACTAATCAGTTTATAATCTACTGCATCTGCTCCTGCACCGACAACAACAACTTTACTATAAGTCGATGACAGAACATGGTTTGTATCACACAACAACATTACCGGAACACTATTATCTTTTGCAATCTTTTCAATGATCGCAACCACTGGGCAGGCATCTGCATCAACAAATATTTGCATCTTTCTATTTCTCCTCTGAACCATTATAAGAATAAGCTCTGCTGTTCGTATTCTGCCTCTCGTTTTAGCTGAACCGGTACCTGATGCAGAATTTGCTCCATTTTCCTGTCATCGAACCAATCTTTCAGCTGTCCTTTTTCCAATATCAGCGGCATACGATCATGTACTTTTATCATAGATTCATTGGCTGCTGTAGTCATAATCACAAATCGTCGTTCATTCTCAAACCAATCACAGAAGCCAGCCATATACAATACTGGTGCATCATATCTGGAAAATGTATTTTTCTCTTTTAACCGATTCCATTCATAGAACCCACTTGCCGGTATCAAAATGCGGTGATAGAGGATTCCATTTCGAAAAGAAGGTTTGTCCATAACAGATTCTGCTCTTGCATTTATAACCAGATTCTTTCCTTGTGACAATGGATATCCCCACTTGCAAACATCCAGTTTCAATCCATGTTCTGATTTTTCAATGATCGGTGCTACATTGGTTGGAAAGATATCTCCTGCAAAATGTTCCTGCCGGATCCGTTGGTCTATATCATGCACTACTTTTTCGATTTCATCTGCCATATCAGAATCAATATAATATCTACCACACATAATACTTCCTTCACTTATAGATTCTATTTCATCAAATATACATCATTTATTTCTAGGCACTTTAAACTCAGTTAATCTATAATTTTGAATCCACCCCATACATTCTTCACCATCTTCATTCTCCCAAATTATCTGTCGCCACTTTTTATATTTATCTATAATTCTAACAACTTTCCCTTCCTCAAGCTTTTCAATTACAATCGAATGGCAGTCATGCTTCAGTCGTACAATAGATTCTCTATTAACGATTCTATATTTAGTCGTATTTAGCTCCTTCGCATCATATCCCATTCCAACGATGTAATAATTATTGACTTGTTGTGTATAATTGTAATTATTTATCGTTGTTGCTGAAGAATTCGTAACTCCCAAAACAACTGATATAATCGTAATAATAAAGTTCAGCCATTCTCGTATTTCTTTAACATCTATCGTTCGTTTTTCTTCTATTGGCAAATTCTGCTTCTCTTTATTTATCGAAAGATTCGTTGCTCTTTCATATTCCGATGCAATAGTTTCTGACACCGTATCAATATCCCATTCTTCGGATTCTGAGAAAACTTGATTGGTAACTCTTCCCAATAAATTTATATGAGGCTTCTGGCATAATGGTGGAAGCCTAACACCATAAATTAACAACACCATATTGAAAAAACACTTGTGTCCTTTAATGTATTAACTGCGAAGAAAAACACAAAAGGAGTATTCACAAGTGGCTTCAGTTAATACATTATGCAAAAGTGTCCTTAATGTCAAGAACACAGTTATAAAAAATTGTAATCTTTACTCTGATAAGAATGGAGTTAAACATATTCGTATCCAAGCAAGACCTAATAAATGGCACGAGAACGACTGCCCATTCTGCCATAAATCATGCCCTGTTTATGATAAACATTCCAGTAGTATAATGCCGAGATATTACGAAGATAACTCGTAGAAAATGCAAAGTCCAGTCGCAAGTTTAGACACGATATTGCTCTTAACAGTCGTATAAAATCAACATTTGCAGGGATTTATCAAATTCCGACATACCGTCTTAGAAAATGAATAATCCCTCGCAATTCATTATGAACTACGAGGGACTGCTTACTGACTGTTAAAGCGGTAGCCGATCTCACGAACACTATCTATGGAAAAGTGAGAGTTTGTATCACAAAGTTTTTTACGAAGATTCCGAATGTGAAAGCCTACGGTATCCTTTTCATTGCCTGCTGATATTTCGCCCCACACCTTATCATAAATCTGCTCGTATGTAAGAACACGACCTTTATTGGCTGCGAGCAAGCAGAGTATATCGTACTCTTTGACGGTCAGTTCAATTTCCTGACCGTTATTGATAACTCTGCGCCGGCTCAAATTGATTTCTAAGCCGGAAAGGGATAATGTCGGCTCATATGAAATCTCTAATTTTTCAAAATCAGGGTGCTGTTTTACAAAAGCCAGCATATCGTCAAAGGCTGTTGAGTCTTGTGCTTTGAACTCCATTATTACGATTCGTCCGATATTATCACCCCCCTTGGTTAGTTTTTTTGTCTTGGACAACATAAGATTTATTGCGTGAGATAATACGATTCATCAATCGTTTTCAGAATAAAATTCACATCGTCATAACGAGAGGAATCGGACTGAGAGCCTAAACTGCATATCAAAAACTCTTTTCCGTGCTGCTGATAAAGCACAATCAAGTTATAGTCGTCAGACAGAGAGCCAGTCTTAATTCCGCATACATTTTCGTTGTAATATTCGGATGTCGGATCAAGGAAGGCGTTTGTATTCTGCCATATTTGTGTACTGCCATCAGGCAGTGTTGCCGTATAAGTGTTTTGAGATACAATTTCTCTAAACCACGAGTATTCCAACAACCGATATACTACTTCTTTCAAATCTAAAGTGGTGGTAAGTGCCTCCATATCAAAACCACTCGGATCATATAAAACTGTGTCTAAGTACCCCTGCTGTTGCAAATGCAGGTTTAAGTTCTCCATGAAAATCCTCACACGCTCTTGACAGCTTTCTGCTTGCGGCGAAAGTAATCCTCCACAATAATCAGCAACCACATAAGCTGCGTCATTCCCTGACGGTACTAACATTGCCGCAAATAGATTGTGTAAAAAGTATTCTTTTTCCTTGATTTGAGCAACAGACGAGCCAGGTTTCGTGAGTGAAATAGCACCATAGTCTGCAACAACGATACTATCAAGGTCTGCTAAAGTTGACGCATACTCAATAACAAACAGCTTGGCTAAACTTGCAGGAATTTGTGGCTCGTTCTCGTTTTTTGAAACAAATATTTCATCATCAGAACAATCCACCAAAATCAGCGATTTTGCATTATAAGAGTCAGGAAAATCTTCTTTGTAGAGAAAACCATTTATTTTATTCTTTACCTCTCTGAAATTTTCCGGCTGCATTGCCCACGGCACAAACATTATACCTATGCCGATACAAACTACAAGCAAAAACAAAAATACTCCAAATCGTTTTTTCTTACGGCGTTTTCTCTGCATATATGTGCTCACCTCCCAACACCAAAACTCCTATGTGCCATTTTTAATCGGCATAATTTGCCTGAATACACTCTGTAAATCCAGACGGATCTCCCAACTTAGCTTTATCAATATTATCACGAAGATATTTGCGTGTGGCGTCATCACAGCGATCTGTTCCCATATAAGGCATATCAAAGGCTTTTTCGAGTTCAGCTAAGGCTTTTGCCGCCCTTTCCGAATCCGTATTGTAAGTATCAAGCCATTCCTGCATCCAAGAATATTCCCAAAGGTTAGATGCTCTTGTATCGCCATATCCTATCTGAAAAGACGCTCCCGTATCTTCGCCTTCCAAAGCATCAGGCGGCGTAAAGCCCTCCGGCCAATTCAAACTCTCAATGGTCGTTAGGTATTCTTCTTCAATGGTAGCAAAGTCCGTGAAACCTCTTGTGTTTGTGTCGGAGTCCGAAGAAGTGGAGCAGCCTGCCAGCATAATCACCAGCAAAGAAATCATAACACACAATAACAGTCTGTACGGTCTTTCGGATTTTGAGATTGTTCGTTTCATTTTGTTTCCTCCTTGAATTGAGTTTTATTATCTAAGAGCCAATGCAGGCTCTAATTTTGCTGCTTTCAATGCTGGTAATAATCCGCCCAATAATGCTGTAAGCACAGACACAGCAACTGCAACAACAGCAACGCTGATTGGATAACTCGGTGTTCCCACCGGGGAATCCACAGGGAGCAACGCTCCAATACAATGCACCAAAATCAGCGAAATCAAAATAGCTGCAAAGCAAACGAATATTGATAAAATCAACTGTGAGCCTAAAACCAATGCCACAATATTTGTTCGTGAAGCACCTATCGCTCTGCGGATCAGCAACTCATGTGTGCGCTGTTCCAATGAAGATAGTCCGATATTGATCTGCCCTAATACGGAAACAAACAGCAACAAAAGCGAAGTAACCAAAAGCCCTAATTGCAGTATGGACAATACCGAATCATAGGTATCTCCAATATCACTCCGCCCAGCACTTTCCCAGTAACCGCCAATGGTATCAGTCAAAATGTCGCCAAGGGCAGAATGTATCTGTTCGATTGTCAGTCCTGTTGTGGGATGCCAATACACATTTGCATTTTGTACTTGCCACATTGCTGGTGCGAAATTGAGGATCGCCGCAGAATCCGCATAGATAGTCGGAAAATCCCTGCCATCGTTTACTACTCCGACAATATTGAATGGGGTTAACGAAAGTGTGCTTTTTACATTTCCTGCAGCATAGGGCGAATCATTAAAATAGTTTTTAGCTTCTTTGTTTATGACCACTTCAAGCGATCCGCCCTCACTCGAAGGCTCTAACCATCTACCGGATGTCATTGGAAGATTATAGACTTGACTATATGCCTCCGTGGTGCAAACTAAATCAAAAGCCATCAGGTTTTGGTAAACATCATTCGGCGGTATTGGCGTTAAATCTTTCATTGGTGCAAATCGAATATCTTCTCCCATAGAAAAAGTAACAGCGGCTACATCATCAATGGCTTCAAATCTCTGGAATAATTGTTCCATTTTATTTCTATCGTGAAAATCGGATTCCGTTATCACGAATGAGTAAGTAGGTGACCAGCCATATACCTGTGCGTTTACGGAAATCAAATACTCCCGTCCAAGCGTACCAACTAATACCGATCCAAGCATTGCGATAATGCCTACAAGCATTGAAACACTTGTCAGAATACTTCTAAGTGGAGACAGACGAAGGTCTTTAAGTATCATTTTTAGCACAAGTTATCCTCCCTCCATCCATTTCAAAAATCGTATCACAGGTATCTGCAATATCAGGATCGTGCGTAACCAACAGCAGCATAATTCCATTTTCTTTTACGACGCTGTGCAACAGTTCCATAATCTGCGTTCCCGTCTTTTTATCCAACGCTCCCGTAGGCTCATCACATAAAATGGCTTCCGGAGATACTGCAAGCGCCCTTGCGATTGCAACTCTTTGTTGTTCACCGCCGGACAAATTGATTGGGTAATCATTTTCCTTGCTTTCTAAGCCGACACTTTTTAGCAAGCCTGTAATTATCTCGTGACGCTGTTTGGCGGTAAACGACTTTTTGGCATAGAGTAGGGGTAATTCGATATTTTCCCATACCCGCAAGTGCTTAATCAGAGAGTAGTTCTGAAATACAAATCCGATATTATTGGCTCGCAGTATAGACAGATCACGGTCTTTCAAAGCAGAAATAGATATACCATCATAAAGGTACTCGCCCTCATATTCCCGATTTAACAAGCCAATAATGGATATAAGGCTTGTTTTGCCTGAGCCGGACTTTCCGACAATGGCATAACTGCGCCCTCGTTGCAATTCCATATTAGCGTTGGTTACTGTTGTCAGCATATCGCCATTATTCAATTTGACGCTTGCTTTCAAATCCTTTATTTTGATTAAAGTCTTTTCGGAAATTCCTTTCATTTTATCAAATCCCCCTCGGATCAAGGTTTGGCGGAGTAGCAGAAACTACATCGCCCTCCTCTAAGCCGGACAGTATTTCTATATTGGCTCCGTCTGTCACACCCAATGTCACTTTTGTTTCCACTCTTTCTCCATTCGGAGTAATTACAGTAACCAATCCCGTCCCTTGTCTACCCGCTATTACCGACAGCGGCAATATAAGGACATCATTTCTCGTTGTCGCCGTTATGACTACCGTTGCACTTTGCCCCGATTTCACATCGACTGTTTGACTGATCAAGCATTGCAGAATGCCCTCTTGCGGCACGATTCCCGTAAACGCATTTTCATCTGCGGCAGGCGACACCACGGCAATCATATCGGTTGGTCCTACACCATCATATACTTGAAATTTTGCTTTCAACTCTGCATACTCCGGTAAGGTACTCAAAAAATTATCTGCCTCTACATTGAGGGCAAATCCTGTATAATGCACTATCGCTACGGGATAATTACTCGGTACGCTTTCATTGGATGGGGCAATAGAGGTAATTGTACCATCCACCGGAGATTTCAATTCTTTGCCGTTCACAGTTCCAATAATTTGCCCGGCAGTGATTTTTTCTTCTAATTCTACCGCTGTATTAAATATGCCATTTTCGGGTGAGAAAATAATAAACGGTACTGCCGGAACAATAGTCGTTTGCGTTGAAACGGTTGGAGTAATTGTCCCTCGTACAACTGATACCGTTTTTTCTGCGGATGTTGCGCTATCTGTAAGATTGTTTTCGTCTGTCTGCCCAATTGCAGAGCAGGCAGATAGCGTAAATACAAGAAACAAAATAGAACATAGCAGCATTTGTTTTCTTAGCAACTTCATCATTCCTCCTTATGCTGTATCACAAAAAATACGAGCCTCTATCTTGATACTTTTATTGTACCAAAACAGAAGCCCGTATTTTCTTGATTGCTCGTAAGATATTCCTCTTTTTTTCTATGCAAATTCTTACAATTTTCCTACGCCAACGGCAAAGTAATTGAAAACTTGTTTTGATCCTCTTGGCTCTCTGCAACGATTGTACCATTGTGTAGTTCAACAATCTGCTTTGCAATCGCCAAACCTAATCCAGCTCCTCCACTGCTTGTACTTCTCGCTGCGTCAAGCCGATAAAACTGCTCGAAAATCCTGTTTAACTTTTCTTCCGGCAGAGTATCGCCGTGGTTACAAAAAATAATGCTGACCGTATCTTCCTGACATTGTGCGCTGATCGTGATATCCGTATTTTCAAAACTGTAGATAACCGCATTTCTCAAAAGGTTATCAAAAACACGCTGAATTTTGTCTGCGTCACATCGAAGCATTATATCATCATCAACACAAAGATTACATTGCAAATTCTTTGATTTGAGCATAGGCTTAAATTCATATACAAGTTGCTCCAGCAGGCGAGTTAAATTGATTTTCGTGTATTGTAATGTAATATCGTATATATTGAATCGTGTTATCTCGAAAAACTCGTTAATCAGATCCTCTAACCGTTCTGCCTTACCAAGAGTGATTGAAAGGTACTTTTCTCGAAGTTCCTTTGAGATTTGCGACTCATCACGCAGTAAAGTAAGATACCCGATTACAGAAGAAAGCGGTGTTTTCAAATCGTGTGCAAGATACATAATCAGGTCATTTTTTCGCTGCTCATTTTCTTTTGCAAGCCTTGCATTACTTTCAGCCTCTTGTTTTAACTGATTGATGTTAGCGGCGATTTCACTCAACTCCGGGGACATTTCAATGTAACTGACATTCTGATCGAACATTTTTCCTGTCGCAGCCTGTACCTCGTACACATAGGCGACTACTTTTTTCAAAAGTAGGTATGTCATGTATATAATACAGCCACCCCACACGATTACAGCCACTATATAAAGATATACTGTTCTGTAATACAAGTAATAATACAAAACATACTTGCGGAGAATTTCCTCTGCCATAATTCCTAAAAGAAAAGTACCGCCAAAAATAAGCACAGAGCAAATCGCACATTGAATTACATACCCTTTGAACAAGGTAGAGAGCAGATAGTTTTTTTCTTTTTTATTCAATTTCATACCCTACCCCCCAAACAGTTTTAATGAACTTCGGATTTTTTGAAGGTTCATTCAATTTTTCCCGAAGCCGCCCAATGTGCGCCATTACCGTATTGTTACTGTTGCGAAGATACTTTTCTTTCCACACGGCTTCAAATAATTCCTCCGAGGCGACAACTTTACCCTGATGTTCGCACAGATACCACAGAATAGAAAACTCCAACGGAGTCAAGGCTATTTCTTTGCCATACAAGTAGCACTTGTGGCTGACTCTGTTTATCAGTAGACCTCTGATGTCATACTCGTCTTTTTCTTCGGATTGGCTCAAATTAGGACTGTTATAGCTCTGATAACGCCTTAATTGCGTCTTTACTCTTGCCACAACCTCTAAAGGATTAAACGGTTTCGTTATATAATCATCCGCACCAATCGTAAGCCCCATAATCTTGTCGCTATCCTCAATTTTGGCGGTAAGCATAATAATAGGGAAGTAAAACTTTTCCCGAATTTTTTGGCAAAGTCGAAAACCATCAATATCCGGCAGCATAATATCAAGTATCGCTAAATCAATCTGCGACTGTTTGATACATTTCATCGCCTCTAACCCATTATAACATTTATATACTGAATAACCATCGTTACTCAAATACACTTCAAGCAGATCAACGATTTCTTTTTCGTCATCCACAATTAAAATCTTCTTGTTCATTGATCCTACACCTCATTTTCGGGTACGGCTTCCATTATGTCGCCAAAATCACACTCTAAGTATTCGCATATATTCAACAGCACGGGAAGGGTAACATTTTCATTTTTTCCGAGTTTCGCAAATGTACTTTTGCTTGCCCCGACCGCTTCTCGTAATTGACTCTTTTTCATTCCCTTGTCAATCAGAAGTTTCCAAAGTTTGTTGTACCGTACTTTCATTTCCGCACCTCCACCCAAATATAGTTTGTATTATAGCACTTTGAGAGTGAAATCGCAATTATTAAGTCTGTATTTTGAGACTTTTAGTTTTCAAACCGGCACAATATCTTTCTGATATGTAATCCAACCGCCTGCAAAATGCAGGCGGCTTGTGTATTTTAATAGGCAGGTGCGCCGTAGCCAAGAATCTCGTAATAACCGATAGAATACTCATTGACTCGGCAACTGTCGCCGGAGTTGCCCTCGACCGTATAAACCTTGCCGTTTTCGACCTTTTGAACAATACCCGTATGGTCGGATAATCCATCCTGACCACTTTCGTCTGCCCAATCGAAGAAAATAATCATTCCGGGGGCAGGCTCGGCGCTGCCATCCAGCCATTGTCCACGATCCTTAAACCATTGTACTCCGTTGACACAGCCTGCATATTTTGGGATAACTCCAGCGTCGATATAGCCGCACTCGTTGGCACACCAAGATACAAAGCAAGCACACCATTCTACACGGGAGTTAAAACCGTACCACGACCAATACGGCTGACCGCCCACATTGCCAACCAGAGAGAGTGCAACGGTCACGATCTGTCCGTCGCCGCCTGTAATGCCGTAAAGCACCTGTGACCAAAGGTAATTGTTTTCATCTGCAAGCAGTTCAGCGAGGTAGCCTTTCTGTTCTTCGTTAAAACCATATTGCGCCGCCATTTCCTCGGCAGTCTTGTGGCTGACGGTAATATACAGATAGGTTTGTGTGACCGTGCTTTCAGTTTCCACGATATTACCGTGTCCGTCATCGGTTTCGGTAATAACTGTTTCGGTCTTGCTCTCTGTTCGGGAAGATATTTGATTCATCTCCCAAAAGATGTCTTTTAAGAGTTGCTTTTTGCCATCGTCCATTGTGGCAACCTCTTGGGGGTTATCTTGATCCGTATTCGTTTTTACAGAGTAAACGGCAAGCACCTCTTTCCAAACGGCTCTGCTGCCACTCATTTCAAGAACATCATAGGATACCGAGTTCTTTTCCTCTTGCAGCTTGGTATCGTATTCGGTATTGATTTCCTGCACAACGGTCTGCATACTCATTCCAGTGCCGGAATCTTCGTCTGAGAAGAAAATGCCAAATACTGAGCCGAGGATCATACCAATCAGGCAAATCACGATAATAACCAAAACCGCCACCCAGCCGCCTGCGGCGATAGCGGCAATCAAGGCTTTCGTTCCGGCAATAATCGCTTTAATGGCAAGTGCGGTCGCTTTGGCAATCGCCTTTACCGTAACCACGGCGGCTTTTGCCGCAGCCCTTGCCGCTTGTGCTGCTCTCTGTGCAGTTTTAACCGTAATGATTGAATCCACCTAAAAATCCTGGATTGCTATGCCCCCGCTTATGCCCCTTGTCATCATAATGGTTTAAACCGCCAAAGAATCCTGGTCGACTCTCACCTACTTTATGCCCGTTATTGTCATAATGATTCATACCACCAAAAAAAGGAAGGCGAACTATGTCCGATTTTCTTTCCATTTGCATCATAGTCGTTCATACCACCAAAGAATCCTGGTCTGCTCTCGCCTACTTTTTTCCGTTTGCATCATAATGGTTTATGGATCCAAAGAATCCTGGTCTGCTATATCCTTTTTTATCCAAAGTTCCTTCTTCATCATATTCTTCAGACAGATTTTTTATATGATGTACTTCTACGTATTTTGTTCCATCTTGTTTTTCTATTGGCATTCTTTGCTCATTTGAACATAATTGGCATTCATAATCATATGCTCTTTTTAGTTTATCTATTAACTTATGATTTCGTTCTATCTTATTTTCTGATATTTCTTTTTTTCTGATTTCCTGCTCTTCCAAATCTATAATTTCATCAATTTCCTCTGTTAGTTCTTTTATCGTATTACTTTTTTTAGAACGAACATACCCTAATGACAAAATATACTCATCTATTGACATTTCATTCAACTTTGCTACATTATATATTGTTTGATAAATTTTGTCTTGTGAAGAAAAATATACGATATTGGGTGGCTCTATAATGTATTTACTTAACTCTTTCTTATACTTTATATTCTTATTTTCAGAAACATACTCATCAGCACGCCTTGATTTTTTATATCCATAAAAATCAAGAAATTCATCTAAATGCATTCCACAACGATGTGCATAATTTCGAATCCATTGATTTTCTGGTGATGAACTTAATTGTACAACACCATCAACCATATGTTCCTCAAAAAATTTGATTATTCTAGAATCTCTAATTGAATCCTTTTCTGTTAAACAACTTTCAAATCCAAGAAATTGAGCATATTCTTTTCCTTTCATATTTCTTTTATGAGCCGCTTTTTTAAAAAGCTGTTTAGAATCTCCATTTAGTAAAATACATTCCTTTTTCAAAATGCTATCCCGTTCACTACATTTCAGCACCTCATAGTCCATTTCATTATATATATTCATTTTTTCAACTATTGAAAGAGTTTTTAAATCCTCTGGAACAAATTCATCAAACATACATTTAACACATTTTTCATCAAAATATATTAAACATATTTTTCCATCCCTACTATTTTTAATAAGATACCGTCTTTGCTGTTTCTCATTCCAATAACTGAATTTGTGGTACATTAACATTTTTCTAAAAATTTTCTCATCATCTTCTGATAACATTTCCATAAACCAAGATGTATAATGCTTTATCCCATGAATTAACACTTTATTGACATTTGCTTTTGTACTCCATGTCATATCTGCTATTTCTTGATTTGTCATCTGATACTCGTAATATAATTTCTGTATTGCCTCCGAATCTAATTCCGAAGTAGTACCCCGATATTTTTCTGTATTTTCCATTACAATTTATCTCCCTACATAAACATATAACTATCTGAATAGATTTTACCATAATTGACAAGCAAAGTCACATTTCTATAAAAGGATTATAGCAAACAAGGATATGCAAAAATGCATATCCTTGTTTATTTGAAATATTTACTCCATTTTCTTTCAACTTTTACTCCAAATTTACTCCATTTTAAAAATCTGTTACGATATTATGCGGTATTCTATGATACCTTTTCTTTGAAGAAAAATGTCTGCAAACCTTGATTTTAAGCGAACTTTTCAATATTTCCAAGCACTTTATTCTGTTGTGAGAATTTCTTCTCAAATTATTTCATTACAATATTAATGATTTTACCCGGTACATAAATCTCTTTGATTACATTGCCGGTAAGCTTATCTGCAATTGCAGCTTTTCCTGCAGCAAGTGCATCCTCTTTGGAAGCATCTTTTGCAATGCTGACAACACCCTTTGTCTTGCCGTTAATCTGTACTGCAATTTCAACTTCATCATCTTCCATTGCATCTTTATCATACTCCGGCCATCTTTCTGCAAATACGGAAGTATCATGACCAAGCTCGCTCCACAGTTCTTCTGCAATATGTGGTGCAAACGGAGCAAGAAGAAGCACATAAGTTTCAAGTGTCTTCTTATCTACGCCGCCCTTCTTGGAAAGGTCGATCAGTTTGTTGTTGTATTCCATGAACCCTGAAATTACAGTATTTAAGCTGAAGCTTTCCAGTCTCTGGGTGATATCATATACCAGTTTATGACGAATCTTAACCAGTTCTTTGGTTTCAGCAACATCTGCATCCTTCTGGCTCATTACAAGATTCCAGAATCTGGTGATGAAACGGTATACACCATCGATTCCACGATCATCCCACTCAGAATCCAATTCCGGTGGTCCAACAAACAGCTCATATAATCTTAAGGAATCACAGCCGTAGTCACGAACCAGATCATCCGGTGAGACGACATTTCCTTTAGATTTACTCATCTTGATACCATTCTTACCGGTAATCATACCCTGATTAAACAGTTTGGTAAATGGCTCATCAAAGTCAATTACTCCGATATCATATAAGAATTTGGTATAGAAACGGGAATACAGAAGATGCAGTACTGCATGCTCTACTCCACCGATATACATATCAACCGGAAGATATTTATCTGCTTTCTCGCGGCTTACTAATTCATCTTTGTTCTTGTTATCTACATAACGTAAGAAATACCAGGATGAACCTGCCCACTGAGGCATGGTATTGGTCTCACGTTTTGCAGGCTTACCACAGCAAGGACATGTGGTATTTACCCACTCCGTAATATCTGCCAACGGTGATTCTCCGGTACCTGTCGGCTGATAAGATTCAACCTCCGGTAACAGTAATGGAAGCTCTTCTTCCGGAACCGGAACTGCTCCACAATCCGGACAATGTACGATTGGAATTGGCTCGCCCCAGTAACGCTGGCGGGAGAATACCCAGTCTCTTAATTTATAGTTGGTTGTCTTCTTACCAAAGCCCATCTTTTCAATCATTTCCGGAGCTTCTTTCTTAAGAACGGACGACTCCATTCCATTCCAGTCACCAGAATTAATCATAATACCTTTTGCTTCGGTATAAGCTTCGGTCATATTTTCAATTTCCTTACCATCTTTGGCAATAACCTGGATAATTGGAATATTGAATTTCTTTGCAAATTCAAAGTCACGGTCATCATGTGCAGGAACACACATAATTGCTCCGGTACCATAATCAGCTAATACATAATCAGAAAGCCAGATTGGAACCTTTGCACCATTCAACGGATTGATTGCATAAGAACCGGTAAATACACCAGTCTTTTCTTTATCCTGCAAACGATCTACAGAAGATTTCAGGGATGACTGATAGATATAATCCTCTACTGCAGCTCTTGTCTCATCAGTTGCAAGCTCTTTTGCCAAAGCATGCTCCGGTGCAAGTACCATGAAGGTTGCTCCGTGAAGAGTATCCGGTCTTGTGGTATAAACAGTAATCTCTTTATCGCTTCCATCCACCTTAAAGTTGACTTCTGCTCCATTACTCTTACCAATCCAGTCAGTCTGCATTTTCTTAACCTTTTCCGGCCAGTCAAGCTTATCAAGGTCTGCAAGAAGACGGTCAGCATATTTGGTAATCTTAAGCATCCACTGCTTTAAGTTCTTCTTGGTAACATCAGCACCACAACGCTCACATTTACCATTTACAACTTCTTCATTGGCAAGACCAGTCTTACAGGATGGGCACCAGTTAATTGGCATCTCTTTCTCATAAGCAAGTCCGGCTTTAAACATTTTTACAAAAATCCACTGTGTCCATTTGTAGAATTCAGGATCGGTGGTATTTACTTCCATATCCCAGTCATAGATTGCAGCAATTTCCTGAATCTGACGCTTGATATTCCTGATATTTTCAGCGGTAGATTTTTCCGGATGAACACCCATCTTAATTGCGTAGTTCTCTGCCGGAAGACCAAATGCATCCCATCCCATCGGATGAATGACATAATATCCATGCATAAGCTTATAGCGGCTCCATACATCAGATATTACATAGCCTCTCCAGTGACCTACATGGAGTCCGTTTCCGGATGGGTATGGAAACATATCCAGACAATAGTATTTCGGCTTCTTGCCATCATTTACGTTAATTGGCTTATCTTCCCAGACTTTACGCCATTTCTGCTCTACCGCTCTATGATTATACGGTACTGTTGTTTGTGACATCTTCAATTCCTCCTAATTTAAACAGCTTTCGTCCATAAAATAAGGACATGCTGATAGAATGCCTTTTTAGAGACTTATACTCATAAAATTCTATCACATGCCCTCAATTTGTCAAGGAAAAATGGTATTTGTATCAATTGTAAGAATCCGGTCTATCGGACAAATGCTCTTCCCTTTTCCGTCTGTGCCTTCAAAATATTTCGAGCTTGCCGATTCAAACAGCACATAGATATTGCCGTCTGCATAATTAATTTCTTCGGAACATGGTGGCATTTCCACCTTAAGTTCCGGTGTCCGCGGCTTTGTATCCATTGCATCTACATTCTGGTAAATCTTTAAATAGGATGAATTGCTTCTTCCATAGGATGTGCTTAAATACACTCTGTCCTGTTCATCAAAAGCAATTCCCTGCACCTTTTCCGGTATCTGGTAGCGCTGCTGTTCCATCAGTTCTCCATCCTGATATTTATAAGAAATCATAATGGATTTGAATAAGGCATTGTGTGTTGCTACCCAGAGAATTCCATCATGCCAGGTAATGCAGGATGGCATATTCGCTACACGGTATTCTTCAAACATTCCGGTGGCATCCACAAAAATCTTCGGTTTGGACTCTGCAATCTTTTTTATATAACTGTAACTAAGCCGCTCCAAAGACCTTGTGTCCGAATGGCAGATCCAGACATTTCTTCCATCGTAGGTAAGTCCTCCAAGATGGCTGTTCTTTTTCATGCCAAGAGTAACCATATATTCTCCGGTCTCTTTGTCAAAGATATAAAGGGCTCCAAGGCTTTCCGAATCATCCGTATTATATGCTGTAATCATATAATAATCTTCGGTAATGCAGATTCCCTGCGGACACTGGTTGTCCGTGGATGTCATATTCTGTGCATAATCCTGTTCCCTGGTGGATGGCATTCCCGGAATATTTACATCATAGGCAAAGCTGAATCCACAATCCTTTAACATCCGGTCATTTCCGCTCATCTGTGATGCCGTGGAATATGGATACATTTCCACGCTGTAAGAAGAATCAATCTTCTTGGTCCATTTTGCGTATAAAGATACGTCTCCGAAATTATCAATGTTTATCTCTGTAATCTTATTCTGATAACTGCTTTCGGTATACCAGCCAGCGAAATTATATCCCGGTTTTTCCGGTATATCAAGGGTTAGAGGAAGTTCTTCTATAATATAGTTATAAGTCAAATCAGAAGAAGGGATTCCACCATTTAAGTAATAGGTGATATCATAATCTTCCTTTAATACATTGGCATCTTCCGGCTCCATGCTGTAATAAAGAGAGGTAGTGATTGGCAGAGAACGAAGTGCTTTTGCTTCTGAAAACTGCGAATTATCGAAAAACAGCGCAATAATTAAAACAATTGCAAAAAAAGTTCTTTTCTTTCCCATGTCACCACCACCTCTCTTTCGTCATCCGTTTGTCTTAACAGATATTTTTTCTCATTACACTTATCTCACTACACTATTTATCTTCTTCTGAAGCAAGCTTGGATGCCCGTTCTTCCATCTGTACCCTTGCGACTTCCTCCGGTGCCTGTTCGTATCTGGCAAACTGGTAGGAGAAATCTCCGCTTCCCTGTGTCATGGAACGAAGTCTTGTGCCATAACCATATAATTCAATATAAGGAATATCCGCTAAAATCTCGGTGGTTCCTTTGTTATCCGGTGTCATACCAAGAACTCTTGCCCGCTTCTTATTTAAATCTCCCATTACATCTCCGGTATAAACGTCTGGTAATGTAATCTTAAGGCTGGCAATCGGTTCTAAAAGCACCGGCTTTGCTTCTAAGATTCCTTTCTTTAAGGCTTCTCTTGCAGCAACCTTAAATGCCATTTCCGAAGAATCTACTGCATGATAGGAACCGTCATAAAGCACTGCCTTAATACCAAGTACCGGATATGCCGCCAAAGGTCCTTTCTGCACGCCCTCCTGAAGCCCTTTTTCTACTGCAGGGAAGAAATTCTTCGGAACCGCTCCGCCAACCACTTCCTGCGAGAACTCATAAGCTTCCTCAAGATTTCCCGATGGTGAAAAACGCATCTTTACATGTCCATACTGGCCATGTCCACCAGACTGTTTCTTATATTTATATTCCACATCTGAGGTTCCTCGGATGGTTTCACGGAATGCAACCTTCGGACGGCTCAGTTCAATCTCTACTTTATATTTATTTTTTAAGGTTTCTACCAGAACCTCCAACTGCTGTTCCCCGATACCATAAATCAGTGTCTGGTGATTAGCACTGTCATTTACCGTCTTAATGGTTAAGTCTTCCTGCATGATTTTCTGCAGTGCCTGGGAAATTTTATCTTCATCACCTTTATTCTTTGCTTTATACCTCATGCCGGTATATGGCTCTGAAATACTTGTCCGGATAAAGAGTATCGGATTGGCTTTTGTAGACAGGGAATCGGTTGTCATAGCTCCGGAAAGCTTTGCTAATGCTCCGATATCTCCGGCATGAAGCTCCGGTACTTCCTGTGGTTTGCTGCCGCACATTACATAGAGCTTTCCAATCCTGCCTTCTGTATCCCGATGATGATTAAAAAGCAAATCATCGGTTTTTAACACACCGGAATTTACTTTTATCAGAGAATATTTTCCAATAAACGGGTCTACAATTGTTTTAAAAATATATGCTGATTTTGGCTTTGAGAAATCATAATCTGCAGAATATACTTCATTGCTCTTGGCATTGATTCCGGTACAGGAACGCTTATCCGGGCTTGGGAAGTATTTTATAATGTCATCTAACAAGGTGTACATACCCTGTGCAAGAATACTGGAACCCATGGAAACCGGAACCATGCTGGCATCCGCCACATTCACGCGAAGTGCCTGACGTATTTCGTTTTCTGAGAATTCATCACCATTAAAATACCGCTCCATGAATTCTTCACTGGTTTCTGCTACCGCTTCCATCAGGGCATCGGTACAGATTCCAAGGTTATTCTGGCTGTATTCCGGAATCTCACATTCTACTACTTCACCCTTATCATTCCATCTCTGGGCACTCTTACGAACCACATTGATATAGCCTACAAATTTCTCGTTTTCACGAATCGGCAGATGGAATGGAGCAATCCGCTTGCCATATAACTGCTGTAAATCTTCTACTACCTGCCGGAAGCTTGCATTATCAATATCCATCTCCGTAACAAATATCATTCTCGGAAGATTGTATTTCTCGCAGATGTCCCAGGCTTTCTTCGTACCCACTTCAATTCCGTTCTTGCCGGATACCACGATAATTGCTGCATCTGCGGCACTGACTGCTTCTTCCACTTCACCGACAAAGTCGAAATATCCCGGAGTATCTAAGAAATTAATCTTGGTATTATCCCAGATAACCGGAACAACCGAAGTATGGATGGAAAACTGTCTTTTGATTTCTTCTTTATCAAAATCACTGATAGTATTTCCATCAGAAATCTTTCCCATACGGGTTGTCATGCCGGATAAATATGCCATTGCTTCCACCAGACTGGTCTTTCCCGCTCCACCATGTCCTAAAAGCACGACGTTTCTGATTCTGTCCGTTGTAAATACTTCCATATGTTATTCCTCCTGTACTATAGATTTATGTATATATTTTACTAAATCAAGTTATTTTCTTCAACTATATTATGTATTATACACAACATTTATGAATGAATTGTAAATGTGTAGTAAACATTTTGCACTATTTTTGATAATTTTATTGTGAAATTTTATATTTTCGTACGTTAAACTTTAATGCTTTAAAGTATTGACATTATATTCTGATTCCGTTATAGTATACATGCACCACCGGAGAGATGCGGTTGCATTCCGTTTCTTCTCATATTATAATAGTCCGGTCAGGTGACATTTTTTTAAGTGAGGATTATAAATTATGATTATTGTTATGAAACCATCCGCTCTTCCACAGGATGTAGATAAAATTGTAGATGCAGTGGAAAAAGAAGGATTAAAAACACATCTTTCACATGGGGAAGAAGTTACAATCATCGGAGTGGTCGGTGATAAAACCAAATTAGATATTCAGCGCATTGAAGCCAGCCCTGAAGTAGAAAAGGTAGTTCCGATTACCGAAAGCTACAAGCTAGCCAATAAGAAGTTCCACCCACAGCCAACCAGTTTCAAGGTTAAGGATACCGTAATCGGTCCTGATACCATGACAATTATGGCAGGTCCATGTGCCGTTGAAACAGAAGAACAGCTTCTTTGCATTGCCCGTGCAGTCAAGAAGGCAGGAGCAACCATTCTTCGTGGTGGTGCTTACAAACCTCGTACTTCCCCATACTCTTTCCAGGGTCTTGAGGAAGAAGGTTTAAAATATATGAAGACCGCTTCTGATGAAACAGGTCTTGCAACCATTTGTGAAGTAACCAGTGCACATGCCGTAGAATCTGCTGTAAAATATGTCAGCATGCTTCAGGTCGGTGCCAGAAATATGCAGAACTTCGAATTATTAAAAGAAGTTGGCCGTGCCGGTCTTCCTGTCTTATTAAAGAGAGGTCTGTCTGCTACGATTGATGAATGGTTGAATGCAGCAGAATATATTATTTCTTCCGGAAGTCCAAACGTTGCATTATGTGAACGTGGTATCCGTACATTTGAAACTTCCACCAGAAATACCTTAGACTTAAGTGCAGTATGTGTCTTAAAGGAACGTACCCATCTTCCGGTCATCGTTGACCCAAGCCATGCAACCGGTGTCCGCTCTTTCGTTGAGCCGCTTGCTAAAGCCGGTATTGCCTGCGGTGCCGATGGTCTGATGATTGAAGTACATAATGACCCTGCACATGCACTTTCCGATGGTCCGCAGTCTCTGAACTTCGAACAGTTCGATTCTGTTATGGAACATATCAAACCATATATTTCCTTAAGCGGAAGGAGCTTAATGTAACATGGACTTTAAGAAAATCGGTTTTATTGGTCTTGGTCTTATCGGCGGTTCGATGGCTAAGACCATAAAACGCATTTATCCGGAAACAGAACTGATTGCCACATCCGGTCATCTTTCTACCATAACTGCAGCTTTTGAGGACCATACTATTTCCAATGATACGCTGCTTGCAATGAAAGATTTCTCCGACTGTGATATTATCTTTCTCTGCTGTCCGGTACAGAAAAATATTGAATACATAAAAGAATTAAAGCCCTTTTTGAAAAAGGGCTGTATTCTTTCTGATGTAGGAAGTGTCAAGGGGGATATTCACGAAAGTATTACCGCCCTTGATTTAGAATCCTTTTTTATTGGCGGACATCCTATGGCAGGTTCTGAAAAGACCGGCTATCAGGCTGCAACCGCCTATTTATTGGAAAATGCTTATTATATTTTAACCCCGACTGCAAAAACTGATACCACAGTGCTTCATGCGTTCCGGGATTATATTGCATCCTTAGGCTCAGTTCCTATGATTATGGATGCGAAAACCCATGACCATGCAACCGCTTCTATCAGTCATCTGCCGCATATTATTGCAGCAAGTCTTGTGAATCTGATTCGCGAAACCGATGATGAAAATGAGACGATGAAGACGATTGCAGCAGGCGGATTTAAAGATATTACAAGAATTGCATCCTCTTCTCCTGTAATGTGGCAGCATATCTGTGCCTCTAACCGGGAGCAGATTTTAACACTCATTGACTGCTATACGGAAGAATTAAATACCATGCGTAGTCTGATTGCTGAAAAAAAAGAAAAGGAAATCTATGATTTCTTCTCTCATGCCAAGGATTACCGGGATTCTATCACCATTACTTCTTCCGGTCCATTGCGTAAAGTCTTTGAATGTTATTGTGATCTGATTGATGAAGCTGGTGGAATTGCGACCATTGCAACGATTCTTGCCAGCAACAATATCAGTATTAAAAATATTGGAATTATCCATAACCGTGAATTTGAAAACGGTGTACTTCGTATTGAATTATATGAAGAAGAAGCACTTAACTGTGCCATTGCACTGCTTCGCAAATATCATTATACAGTTTATGAACGATAATATTTAGATAAAATATTGACAATATTTCAGAATACATCCAGAAAGGATTTTATTATGCTGATCAAAAAAGCCCATGCCTTACATGGAGAAATAAATATTCCGGGAGACAAATCCATTTCCCATCGTGCAATTATGTTTGGTTCGCTTTCCAACGGCACAACCGAAATCACCAATTTCTTAGAGGGTGCCGACTGTCTTTCTACGATTTCCTGCTTTCAGGAAATGGGCATTGAAATTGAACGGGAAAAAAGCCGTGTACTCGTCCATGGAAAAGGATTACACGGTCTAAAGGCTCCACAGCATATCTTAGATGCAGGGAACAGTGGAACTACTACCCGGCTGATTTCCGGTATCTTAGCCGGTAATCCGTTTGTCAGCCAGTTAGATGGCGATGATTCCCTTCGCACCCGTCCCATGAAGCGTATCATGGAACCGCTTCGTCTCATGCAGGCAGATATCGAAAGTTTAAAGGATAACAACTGTGTTCCTTTAAAAATAACCGGACATGAATTACATGCCATTGATTATACTTCAAAGGTTGCATCTGCCCAGGTAAAATCCTGTATCCTTTTAGCCGGCTTATATGCGGACGGAATTACCAGCGTAACGGAACCGGTACTCTCCCGCAACCACACAGAACTAATGCTTCGCTCTTTCGGTGCTAAAGTCACCTCTGAAGGAACAACTGCATCCATTGCACCGGATCCTGTTTTAAACGGACTGAAAGTGGAAGTTCCTGGAGATATTTCTTCGGCAGCCTATTTTATTGCGGCAGCGTTACTTACTCCTGGTTCCGAAGTCTTAATCCGCAATGTTGGAGTCAATCCCACAAGAGACGGCATCTTAAAGGTTGCCAAAGCAATGGGCGGCTCCATCGAACGGCTGAATCCAAGAACTGCATCCGGTGAGCCGGTCTGCGACCTTCTGGTAAAAGGCAGTTCACTTCATGGTACCGTGGTGGAAGGGGAACTCATCCCGACTTTAATCGATGAAATCCCTGTGATTGCTGTTATGGCAGCCTTTGCAGAAGGAATCACCATTATCCGGGATGCTGCAGAACTTAAGGTAAAGGAAACCGACCGTATTCTTACGGTAACAGATAACTTAAAGTTATTAGGCTGTGATGTTACCCCAACGGATGATGGCATGATTATTCACGGCGGAAAGACCTTACACACCGCAGCCATAGATGCAGGACTTGACCACCGGATTGCTATGAGCTTTGCCATTGCTGCGTTAAATATTGATGGTGGTATCGAATTAGAGCATTCCGAAATTGCAGAGGTTTCTTACCCTGATTTCTACAAAGATTTAGAGAAATTATCTATGTAAATCATATGTCAGATTATAAATCCACTTAAAAAGCACAAAATCTGCTACAGGCAGTTTTGAAAACATCAAACCGCTTTCAGCCCTTTATTTTCAAGGGTTAAAAGCGGTTTTCATCAACACATTTTATTCTATAACTCAGTTTATCTTTTAGACATCATTGAAAATCTGATAAATATCAATTTTTAATGCATCGGTATCTGACATTCCAACAAATACACAGCCATATTTATAGGTTCCGTCCCCCTTCGGGTCACATCTGACAATCTCAAGTACCGCATCAATGACCTCTTTCGTCCAAATCTGAATCTTGGTATCATAGTAGGTTCCAACTTTCAAATTCTGGTCAGAAACAAATCCGATTCCGGAACGTGAAATATCAGTAACTACCACATGAATAAATTTTAAAGTAGTAATATCATCCTGATCCAGACGTTCCAGCTGAACAGATACATCTAAATCCAATCGTTTATGTTTTCTTCTCTCGTCCATAGTCCTCTCCTTCTATCAAGATTAAAGCTAATAAAATTATTTTATCCTATATTTCGAATTCTGACAATAAGAAATTATTTTATCAGCATAGCATCCCCAAAACTAAAGAAACGGTATTTTTCTTCTACTGCTTTCTTATAGGCAGCCAGAATATGTTCCCTGCCTGCAAGAGCAGACACCAACATCACAAGGGTAGACTGTGGCAGGTGGAAATTCGTAATCAGAGCATCTATAACTTTAAACTTATAGCCCGGATAGATAAAGATATCCGTCCATCCGCTCTTTTCCCGTAAGGTGCCATCTTCTTCTGCTGCAGACTCTAAAGTTCTTGTACTGGTGGTTCCCACGGCAATTACCCGGTGGCCATTTGCTTTGGCACGATTGATTTTATCGGCTTCCGACTGTTCGATCCGGTAGAATTCCGAATGCATATGGTGCTCTTCGATGGTATCTACTTTTACCGGACGGAAAGTGCCAAGTCCCACATGAAGGGTAACTTCTGCTATATCTATGCCCATATCACGAATCTGCTGTAATAATTCCGGTGTAAAATGAAGTCCCGCTGTTGGGGCAGCGGCAGAACCATCATACTTGGCATATACTGTCTGATAACGGTTCTTATCCTTTAACTGATGGGTAATATAAGGCGGCAATGGCATCTGACCAAGCTGGTCTAAAATTTCTTCAAAGATTCCATCATAGTGAAACTGAATCAGCCGGTTACCATCTTCTACGACCTCTAAGACTTCTCCAGTCAAAAGTCCCTCTCCAAAAGAAATCTTAACACCAGGCTTACATTTCTTTCCCGGTTTTACCAGTGTTTCCCAGATATCATTTTCTTTTCTCTTTAAAAGAAGAATCTCTATTTTGGCTTCCGTTCCCTCTTTGACTCCAAACAGTCTTGCCGGAATTACCTTGGTATTATTTAACACAAGACAGTCTCCCGGCTGCAGATAATCTACTACATCACGGAATATTTTATGTTCAATATCTCCTGTTTTCTTATCCAAGACCATGAGTCTGGAACTGGAACGATCCTCCAGAGGATCCTGCGCAATCAGTTCCTCCGGTAAATCGTAATCAAAAGCTTTTACATCCATGTTTCTTTCCTCTATTTCTAAGCTCTCAGTTCAATCTTCATTGCTTCTAATGCTTTTACAATGCGGTTCATTGCTCCGCTCAAATCTGCTTCCTCTAAGTTCTTATCCTTTGCCCGGAAGGTCAGTGAATAAGCAATAGATTTATAACCCGGTTTAATCTGGGCTCCTTCATAAATATCGAACAGTGCGTAGCTTTCTAAGTAAGCGCCGCCCTTGCTGTCGAATACTTTTTCGATATCTCCTGCAAGAATCTCTTTTGGAACAACCATACTGATATCACGGGTTGCTGCCGGGAATTTGGCAATACCTTCATATTTACGGTCAAAGGTTGTTTCATCCATAATAGATGGCATATCAATCACTGCAACGTATACTCTGTCTTTGATATTGTAATTAGCAGCTACAATCGGATGAACCTCTCCTAAGTAACCAACTACTTTACCATCATATACAATGTTTGCCTGACGGCCCGGATGCAGATAAGGTCTTCCGGACTTCGGATCATATTCAGCTTTCATCGTCATTCCAACTTTATAGAAGAATTCTTCTACCACACCCTTCATGGTAAAGAAATCACCTTCACCATACATACCAAGGGTAAACTGCATTCTCTCGTCTGGAAGTTCCGTTACCGGTACACTCTTTGGCAGATAAATGTTGCCTAATTCATAGAGACGTACATCTTTATTTCTTCTGTTGTAGTTGGTTGATAAAGATGTCAGCATTCCATTTAAGGATGTGGTACGCATAATACTGAAATCTTCTCCCAAAGGATTGGAAATTGTTACGGTCTGGCGTAATGGTGAATCTTCCGGAAGTAATAATTTATCAAATACCTTCGGGCTTTCGAAGGAGTAATTCATGCCCTGTGAAAAACCGCAGAACTCTGCAATTTCTCTTGCAATTGCTTCGATTCTTAATTTATAGGATAACATTCCGGTAGTAGCTTCTCCGCTTGGCAGGGTTGTTGGAATGTTTGCATAACCAAAGAATCTTGCTACCTCTTCTGCAAGGTCTGCATCACACTCTAAGTCCTGTCTCCAGGATGGAACTAATACTTCATTGGTTTCTTTATCATAACCTAATTCCAGACGTTTAAAATAGGAAAGCATTTCTTCCGGCTTAATATTGGTTCCTAATAATTTATTGTATTTCTCCGGTTCAAAAGGAATCCGTCTGCCCTCTTTCTTATTCTCGTAAATATCAATGGCTCCGCCAACTACTTCACCAGCGCCTAATTCTTCGATTAACTGGCAGGCTCTGTTCATAGCTTCCATAGCAAGGTTCGGATCCAGACCTTTTTCAAATTTGGAAGACGCATCGGTACGAAGCCCGATTTTCTTACCGGAAAGGCGGATATTGGTTCCATCGAAGCATGCAGCTTCAAAAAGCATGGTTTTTACATTGTCTGTAATCATGGAATTCTCGCCACCCATAATACCTGCAATACCGATTGCTTTCCTGCCATCACAAATCATCAGAACGTTTTCATCCAAAGAACGCTCCTGACCATCCAAAGTTGTAAATAATTCGCCTTTTCCGGCACGTCTTACAACAATCTCTTTTCCCTCGATGGTATCCCAGTCATATGCATGCATCGGCTGTCCGTATTCTTCCATAACATAGTTGGTAATGTCCACAATGTTATTGATTGGACGGATTCCCTGGGCTGCAAGTCTGCGCTGCATCCACTTTGGTGATGGAGCAATCTTAATATTCTTTACCACACGGGCGGTATAACGAGGACATAATTCTTTGTCTACTACATTTACTTTAATATAGTCATTGACATCCTCATCATTTCCGGTCTCAGTTACAACCGGCGGTACAAATTCTTTCTTAAAGGTTGCTGCTGCTTCTCTGGCAATTCCAAGGATTGAGAAACAGTCTACACGGTTGTTTGTAATCTCATATTCCACAATAGTATCGTCAAGGCCTAATGCTTTAATTGCATCATCACCCGGTTTTACCTCATCCTCTGCGAAGATGTAGATACCATATTCCGGAGCTTCCGGATACATATCACGGGTAGAACCAAGTTCTTCAATGGAGCACATCATTCCATTGGACTCAATTCCTCTTAATTTCCCTTTTTTTATTTTGATGCCGCCTTCTGTCATCTTTCCATCATGTCCACCGGCAACACGTCCGCCATCTAATACAACCGGAACTTTATCTCCTTCTTTTACATTCGGAGCACCGGTTACAATCTGTACGTCCTCACCTGTTCCCACATCTACCTGACAGATAATTAATTTATCAGCATCCGGATGCGGCTCGATTTTCTTAATCTGTCCAACGACGATTTTCTCTAAATCGGCATCCATTTTCTTGTAAAATTCTACTTTTGAACCGGACAGAATCATTGCATCGGTATATTCCTGTGCATCTACATTAAGTCCCGGAACCAAAGCTTCTATCCATTTTAATGATGTATTCATATTGTTTCTCCTTCTATCAACTCTCTACTGTGTTCTTTTCTTTCCGACTACAGGAAACATGTCCCTTCAACTTCCCTGTTCATTAAAACTGTCTTAAGAAACGGTCATCATTCTCATACAAGAGACGCATATCATCAATTTCATATTTCAATAAAGCAATACGCTCAAGACCAACTCCGAATGCAAATCCTGAATATTCTTCTGGATCAATACCGCTCATACGAAGCACCTTCGGATGAACCATTCCACAGCCTAAGATTTCAATCCATCCTTCTCCCTTACAGAAACGGCATCCTTTACCGCCACATTTAAAGCAGGTGACATCCATCTCTGCACTTGGCTCTGTAAATGGGAAGTGATGCGGACGGAATTTTACTTTGGTTTCCGGTCCGAACAGACGGGCTGCAAACTCCTGCAGCGTTCCCTTTAAATCTGCAAATGTAATATTCTTATCGATTACCATTCCCTCAATCTGGTGGAAAGATGGTGAATGGGTTGCATCTACTTCATCTGCACGGAATACTCTTCCCGGTGCAATCATACGGATTGGAAGCTTGCCTTTTTCCATGACACGGACCTGTACCGGTGAAGTCTGGGTACGAAGCACGATTTTATCATTAATATAGAACGTATCCTGCTCGTCTTTTGCAGGATGATTTGCCGGAATATTTAACGCTTCAAAGTTATAATAATCATATTCTACTTCTGGTCCTTCCACTACTTCATAGCCCATACCGGTAAAGATACGCTCTACTTCTTCCAATGCAATGGTATTCGGATGACGATGGCCGACACGGTTCTTTTTAGCCGGAAGTGTAACATCAATTACTTCATGTTTTAATTTCAGTTCCATCTGGGCAGCTTCTAATTTCTGCTTTGTCTCATCTAATTTCTTTTCAATAGCTTCCCTGGTCTCGTTTACCAGCTGTCCTACCAGAGGTCTGTCCTCCGGTGCAACATCCTTCATTCCTTTTAATACTGCGGTGAGTTCACCTTTCTTTCCGAGAAATGCAACTCTGACATCATTCAGTTTGCCAAGTTCGCCGGATGATTCAATCTGATGAATTGCCTCTTCCCTGATTTTCTGCAGCTTTTCTTTCATAATAATATCTCCTTCTATCATTTTATTTCATTCATAAATAAACTACGAGAAATACGCTTTGCGAATTTTTCACGTAAAAAACGCGAAGCATTTTCTTCCCATAGGGACGAAATTACTCCGCGGTACCACCCTGATTTCTAAATCATTAGACACTTATAAATACTTAACGCGTATCACGTCACAGACTACTAACATTCACCTGTGCAGCTTCCGTGCGAAATTCAATTACTGCCTTACCTTAAGGAAACTTTCAGCCGATGATTTCCTCTCTCTTTAAAAAGTACAATAACCTACTGAACACTTTCATTGCCTTTTACTTTTTCACTAAATGTTATAATACCACAGGGTTTCTAAAACTTCAAGTTATTTTTTATCCCGTTTCCGCTCCTTCTTCTGCTGTATGAATCCTGCAATATATTCGTCGAATACCACATTGAATTCCGCACATAACATCAGGATATACATGCAAAAATACATCCACAACATAATTAATACCAATGTAGTCAGGCTTCCATACATGGAAAATCCATTAAAATAATTCACATAGATAGATAATCCGGCAGAAAACACACACCAGGCAATGGCACAAAGTACTGCACCCGGAAGCTGGGAACGAAAGGTTGCCTTACGGTTTGGTATCAATGTAAAAATCACTACAAAGAGAATGACTAACACCAGTATCATAATAAGGCTTCCACGTTCAAATATGAGGCTTACAATATGTGTCATTATCGGAATATGCTTCACCAGAAGATGTTCTAATGATTTGCCAAATACCAGTAATACCAGCGAGATTACAATAGCAATGACAAATACAACGGTATAAATAATCGCCCAGAAACGGAGAACAAACCAGTTTCTGGTCTCCACAATATCATTTACCACATTCAACCCATTTGCCATATACTGCACACCCTTGGCTGCCGACCACACTGCTGCAATGGCTGCAATCGATACGATTCCAAAGGATTTGGTATAGACTTCATTGATAATATTTACCAGAAACGGCGCAATATATTCAGGCATTGTTTCATTTACAATCTGTAAAATCATCCCTTCCGTTACCGGCGTGTACTGCAAAAGGGAACTGAACACCATAAGAAACGGGATACTGGATAAGAGGATAAAAAATGCTGCCTGTGCTGCAAATGCATTGATATTATCCCGTTTACATTTATCTAAAAATGATTTTACATTTCCAATCAGTTTCCAGAGCAAACTTATGCACCCCCTTCTTCCTTCGTCGTATTTTGTGGCTGATATAACTCAGTCAGTTCTGTATCCTGATAAAAATAATTTAATATCCTTTTATAATCAAAGCCCTGCCCGCAAAGCTTTTGTGCCCCATTCTGGCTCATGCCGATTCCATGACCGTAACCACCGCCAAGGACTGCATAAGTTCCATCCCCTTTTGCCTGTATACTGATATAAGCACTGGGCAGAATACTCATTTCCACACTGCTTCCATCCAAAAGGTTAATATTCGTAATACCACAGCCCAAAATTGCACGCATATTATATTCAGACTGTACGCTGACTGCACCATTCTGGAAATCAAGTTCCAGTTCTAAAATAACACCACTCTGATTGCGTTTTACCACATTTATTGCCTGCAATGAGCCAAAGTTGCTGCAACTGTCTGTTATTTCCGTCTTAGATGTATCTTTATAATAACTAATTGCCTCCGGCTGGTGCTCTTTTCTATCGGCTATCGTATGAAGCAATGTCTCATCTTTTCCCTGGAAATCAAGCACAGTATTCCAACGGAAATATTTCAAATCCGATTCATAGCAGGCACTGTCTACGTTACTGATATAATCCAAGAAGCTTTTTTCATCCGATAAATCAATGGGATTTTCTTCACTGCGCACCCAGACGCCCTGCAAATAACCATAAGCATCTTTATCAAGATTCCAGGCTTCGTAATCTCCGGTATGGCCATAGGATGTGGAATAATAATAAGTCTCTATAATATCACCTTTATAAGAAAGTACCTGACCTTTCGTCTCATCTACCGCAGCTACCGTTTCCGGTGTCTGATTCTGCTTATTATACACCTGAAAATTCACACTGTCATCTACATGTGCTCCATAAGCTTCATATTTATTGTGCATCATCTGGATATAAGCATAGCTTCTGGCACAGACAGCCTGTGCTTTTAAGGCTTCCATTCCATAAGAAGATGGAACCTCACTTGGGATAACGCCCTTTACATAGGATTCTAAATCCACTACATTTACCACGGTATATCCTTCCGGATACATACGAAGCTCCATGCTGCCTGCATAAGCCGGAGATATGCGATTGCCCTGATTGTCAGTAAAATAGAATGGCGATGTGCCATCCTCTGCGACTAATGAAACAGACGATGTTGTCAGTATATTGGCATAACAGGATGCTGTAATCACGCTTCCTGCTTCTAATACAGTTTCCGTTTCTCCATAATAAAGATGCACCGGCACATCCGATACCAATGATACATCAGAACGGAACATATTATCATTGTCTAATAACAAAACACGGATGTTTTCTATTTTAGCAGGCTCTGTCAAAAGAATGGCGCAGATCTGTTTTTCTGCCACTACAAATGTAATTTCCATGTTTTCCAGCATCAGTGCATCCATGGAGACTTCCCGGATTCCATCATAAGTTGCATATATTTTCATAGCTTCATCTATCGCAACTTGTCCATATCCCTTAATCTCCATTGCGGTATCTGTTTTTGATATCAGCTTTCCGGTAATGGTATCTTCCTTCCGGCTGATTTTATGTATCTCTTTTTCACTGAAAAAAATGTCTGCTACGACATTTGATAATTCTTCATCGGTATCAACCGGCAGCTGGTATTCTGTTCCCTGATAAAGAAATGTAAGATTTCCTTCTATATTTGAAATGAGATAGGCATTTTTCAATGCCACATCTTCTTTATCCTTTGCGGCGACCCCGATTACTTTATCCTCCAACAGATAAACACCATAACTGTGAAGCTTTTGATACCACTTTGGATTGGATATAATGGCATAAGTGCCATCCTGTGTGGTAAGCTGTTTTTTTTCTTTTTTCAATACAAGAATGTCCTTTTTTAAGACAGACGTATCGGTATCAAGATAACTTAAAATTTCATCATATATAGCAAACCAGGCTGCCCGGTCAATGTTTTTTTTCGAATCATCCAAAGGAATATATTCTTTTAAATGAAGCAATTCCAGAATGCCACTTACATCATCATAGGTAAGTGTTCCCTGTTGCGGCAGTTTCTCAGCCCATTCGTCCTTGGAATAATAAGTAAACTGCAACAAGGAGGGAATCTCATTCCGATAAACACATTGCTCGGAATATCCATTTTTCTCCCCTTTTGTATCCGTTATCAGAACCACCAGTATAAGAACCAGAAGTGCTCCACAAAACAGCAACAGATAATTACTTTTTTTACTTTTCACTTTTCGCATAATAACTCCTTTATTGCCTGTTGCAGAAAAGAAGCTGCTTTTCAGCAGCTTCTTTTTTCTCTTTTGTATTTTCGGTTCTTTTGTAAACATGCTTCTTTGGTATACTATATGTTTATCTTCCGTACCTTATGATTCTTTTGTACACAAAGATTCTTTCGTCTATTCATACCTTATCTTTAGCAAATATACCCAAAATGCCGTTTCCTGTATTTTGACTCCTAGCAAAGCTAGGTGGGTAACCTCAACCAATACTCTGCCTTCCACTGCAAACGGAGGCCTGACATCCTATTGGAAATATTGGAATCCCGTTTAAAGTAAATGTAGGTTCAAAATAACAGGCGTGTCGAACATCCCAGGCATAAAACTATCTGCTTTTTGTAATTGTTATTATACTCTAATATGTGTTGTTTTTCAATGTAAAATTCCTGTCAAATTGTGGAACAATTTATGATTGCAGATCTTTCGGTGAAAAGGATGCCGGAAAAAGCTCTTCTAATTTCATAACTTTGATACCGCCAGCTCCATCTTCCATAATTACCTCAAACGTGCTTCCATCTACAAATTCCGTCAACACCTGCCGGCAGACACCACAAGGTGTAAGCGGTTCTTCCCTATCGCCTACCACAGCAATCGCCAGAAAATCTTTTTTTCCTTCCGATACTGCTTTAAAAACTGCTGTCCGCTCCGCACAGTTTGTCGGCGTAAAGGCTGCATTTTCGATATTACATCCGGTATAGATACTGCCATCCTTACAATAAAGGGCTGCACCTACATGAAAATTGGAATACGGTGCATAGGAATATTTTTTGGCTTCTTTTGCCGCTTCTAATAATTGTCTTTTGTCCGTCTCCATGACACTCACCTTTTCTAAATTATTTCTGTTTTACAAATTTTTTTCATTATCTTATCATTCTTCATTGCTCTTAATATCTGCTATCCCAGAATATCAACGGCAGAACTTGTGCCAAGCCGTGAACAGCCTGCCTTAATATAATTTTCCATATCTTCTTTGGTACGGATTCCTCCGGCCGCCTTAATCTTAACCTCTGCTCCAATGTGTTCTTTCATTAATAATACATCTTCCATGGTAGCACCTGCCGTTCCAAATCCGGTAGATGTCTTGATAAAATCTGCTCCGGCATTGGTTACCGCATGGCACATGGCAATCTTTTCTTCTTTTGTAAGATAACAGGTTTCGATAATAACCTTTAAGATCCTACCTCCTGTTGCCTCTTTTAAAAGACGGATTTCCTCTTCTACTTTATGATATGCCCCATTCTTTACATCGCAGATATTAATTACCATATCAATTTCGTCTGCGCCGTCTTCCAATGCTTTCTTTGTCTCTGCCAGCTTTCCTTCAGTGTTCGCATATCCTAACGGAAATCCTACTACGGTACAGATTTTGATTTTATCGCCGTAAGTTTCTTTTACCCGGCTGATGTAACAGCTTGGGATACAGACCGATGCGGTATGGTATTTTATTGCTTCTTCACATAATTTTTCTATGTCCTTCCATGTGGTAAAGGCTTTTAACGCAGTATGATCCACATAACGATATAATTCTTCTTTTTCCATTTTGTACCTCCGGTATTTTTTTTAATTGTAATATATATTCTGTAATTTATCCAGCAAAAAACATTTTATCAGAGAACATTTTTACATTAGTACTATCTTCCTATAATTCTAAATTTTTTAGAAAACAATTTTAAACTTTCTTTAAAATTTACACTTTTTTCTTGTTTTCTACAACCGAAATATGATAACATATTAAAATAATTAAAAGAGGAGGAACAATATGACAGGACGTTTTTATGAAATCACACCGGAAATAATGGAACTTGCGAATAAATGCTCCGCATCATCCATCATTCCTTCTGAATTATATACGAAATATAATGTTAACCGTGGTCTTCGTGATTTAAATGGAAAGGGTGTTCTGGTAGGACTTACACACATTTCTGATGTATGCTCTACCAAGCTGGTAAATGGAGAATACATTCCAGCTGAGGGCGAACTTTATTACCGTGGCTATAATGTAAAAGATTTAGTAAAAGGAATTGCACCGGACAGCCATTTTGGATTTGAGGAATGTGCTTATCTTCTGATGTTTGGTGAGCTTCCAACCAAAGAGCAGTTAAAAAACTTCTGCGGACTGCTTTCCGAATACCGTACACTTCCAACCAGCTTTGTGCGTGATATTATTATGAAAGCTCCAAGCAAAGATATGATGAATACACTGGCAAGAAGTGTGCTTACACTTTATTCCTATGATGACCGTGCCAATGATATTTCACTTCCAAATGTATTGAGACAGTGTTTACAGCTTATCAGCTTATTTCCACTGCTTTCTGTATATGGTTATCAGGCTTACCGCCATTATCATGATGGTGCCAGTCTTTATATTCATACCCCACAGCCGGAATTATCTACTGCAGAAACAATTCTTCATATTCTGCGGCCAGACAGTAAATATACCCCATTAGAGGCAAAACTTTTAGATATTGCATTAATCTTACATATGGAGCATGGTGGTGGAAATAACTCTACCTTTACTACCCATCTGGTATCTTCTTCCGGAACCGATACTTATTCTGTTATTGCCGCATCCCTTGGCTCCCTGAAGGGTCCGAAACATGGTGGTGCCAATATCAAAGTGGTTCAGATGTTTGAAGATATGAAACGCACTGTAAAAGACTGGACAGATGAAGACGAAGTAGGTAAATATCTTACCGCACTTCTTCACAAAGAAGCTTTTGACCATGCCGGTCTTATCTACGGAATGGGTCATGCAGTATATTCTCTTTCCGACCCAAGAGCAGTCATCTTCCGCGGTTTTGTGGAAAAACTTTCCCAGGAAAAGGGCTATGAGAAAGAGTTTGCACTCTACTCTTTAGTAGAACGTCTTGCACCGGAAATCATCGCCAAAGAGCGTAAAATCTATAAAGGCGTAAGTCCGAACGTAGACTTCTTCAGCGGATTTGTTTATCATATGCTTGACCTTCCATTAGAGCTTTATACACCGATTTTTGCAATTGCAAGAATTGCCGGCTGGAGTGCCCACCGCTTAGAGGAGCTTTCCCAGAACGGAAAAATTATGCGTCCTGCATATCGTAACATCGGGGAACGCAAAGAATATGTTCCGATTGACAAACGTTAAATCGCAAGCTTCTGCCACCTGCAGTTTCTTACGGAATGCTTAGACACAAAAAACTGTAGTTCTTATCCGGTATCTTTTCCAGATATAAACTACAGTTTTTTATAAATTATTATAAGTAAATATTTTTTATAAATACTTCTCTCTGGCATTCTTTAATGTACTGACCAAAAACAGACAAGATAACACCAGCAGCAGAAGGATTCCTGATTTAATAATAATCGGCAGTTTAAAGATGGTCTCACCCAATGCCGTCACAATGCCATATACTAATGCCAGTGCTCCGCAAAGAAGCATTTTCGGTGTTACCTCTTCTCTTATCTTCTCCGGATGTTTACATTTCTTTAATTCCTCCGGCGTTGCCAGAAGGCTGCTTGTCTTTCCGGTACTTTTCATCCATATGCCATTCATAAGAACATAGATACCTACCAGTGCTACTACAACATCTACTACTAAATTCCAGTTTACTTTCATAATATGTAACCTCTTTTACTCTTTTTTCCTGATTCTGATTTATCTTACCACACTTTACATTGCTATGTGAACATATTTATCATATAACCTTCTATTTTTATTTGTTTTTTATGCAAAACCACGAATTTTATCGAAAAAGCCATTGAAACTTTTGGTCAACTATTGTAGTATATTAATATGTTCTAATTATTCTAGTTGTATTTGGAGGGATTATATATGAAATTAGACGAAGCAAAAATCCTGATTGGAGATGACTCCATTCTGGCAAGAAAACAGTTAAAAGACATTATTGCGCAGTATGGTGGTACAACTTTTGTTGAGGCAGCAAATGGTCAGGAAGCAATTGACAAATTCAAATCCGATAAACCTGATATCGTTTTTCTCGATATTGTTATGCCGGTAAAAGATGGTATTGCCGCTGTAAAAGAAATTACAGAATCTGACCCGAAAGCGGTTATTATTATCGTATCTTCTGTTGGTACACAGGCTCAGTTAAAGAATGCAATTGAAGCCGGTGCAAAGGACTTTATCCAGAAACCGTTGAATGTTGAACAGATTGAGCGGGTACTGAAGAATCATTTTGAAGGGAGATAATTATGTATACACAGTTTTTTGGTAATTTTCTTTTAAGCAAAGGTGCTGTTCCTGCAGATAAACTGGTAGATGCATTAGAGAGGCAGTCCTCTTCCTATCTGAAATTAGGTACTCTGGCAATTCATGCCGGATTATTAAATGCTTCCCAGGTTGACGCTATTGTATGCCGTCAGACCCATGAAGACAAGAAATTTGGTGAAATTGCAATCGAAGGCGGATATCTTACAAAGGAACAGGTTGACAAATTACTCTCCTCGCAGAAACCAGACTACCTGCTTTTAGGTCAGATTTTGATTGAAGACGGACTGCTTACCAACAGTCAGTTTGAGGAATTACTTGCAGAATATCAGGCAAGTAATGAAATTGATGATTTAAATGTTGCTAACGAACAGAATGATATGGTTGAAAAGCTGATTCATAAATTCTTCCATTTTGATAATTCTGATATGTCAGGAAAGATTGTTGCATACCTTAATCTTCTCTTTAATGATATCGTTCGTTTCATCGGAAAGGATTTTACACCATTAAATCCACTGATGAAATCCGAGTATATGACCAACTATTGTGTTACCCAGAAAGATGAAGGTTTACTTTCTTTCAATTCTGGTGTAGACATGAGTAAATCTGTTGCAATTGCTTTTGCATCCCGTTATGCCAAAGAAGAATTCCATGAATTCGATGAGTATGTAAAAGCTTCTATCGAAGATTTCTTAAATCTTCACAACGGATTATTTAATGTAAATATGTCTAATGAATTTTCCCTGGAATTAAACTTATGTCCTCCGGAAGTTCATGAGGAAGAAACACTTACAAATGCCACTAAGATTTATGTATTTCCAATTATTTTCCCATTTGGAACCATTCACTTCCTGATGGAAATCTAATCTTAAACCTTTACATTTTATTTACATAAACGAAACCCTGTCAGATTTCTCTGACAGGGTTTTGTTACCTTGTATCCATAAGAAACTGCCGGTAGCAGATTCTCTATGTTTTACATAAGCATTTAGATATTTAAAAATGCTTTTACCGTCTTAGGCATATCTTCTACATCGCATTCTGTCTTATGAAGTACTTCTGCACTGCGGATGTCTTCAATTGCCTGTGGAACTGTTACATTTGCAATCTTGCTTAACTCATCTACCAGTTCAAAATCAGTCATGGAATCATATTTTTCTTTATCAATGGCATCCATTACGCTTCTGGTAAACTTGAACGGACTTGCTGTTGATGCAATAACAGTCTTGGTATTATCACCGGTCTCTTTTGCATATTTGTGGTATACACCGGTTGCTACAGCAGTATGTGTATCAATCACATAGCCGGTCTTCTCATAGAGGTCACGGATTACTTCTGCTGTTTCTTCCTCTGTGGTGTAATTGCCATAGAAGTCAGCAAGCTGGGCACGCATCTCATCGGTAATCATATATCTGCCCTCTTCTGTTAATGCACGCATGAATTCTGCATTCTTCTCTGCATCATTTCCGGCAATACGATAAATCAGACGCTCTAAGTTGCTGGAAATCAGTATATCCATGGATGGAGAAGAAGTTAGTACAAATTCACGGTTTCTGTCATAGGTTCCGGTTGAGAAGAAGTCAAATAATACTTTGTTCTCATTGGAAGCACAGATTAATTTTGCAATCGGAAGTCCTAAGTTCTTTGCATAGAAAGCTGCTAAGATATTTCCGAAGTTACCGGTTGGAACTACAATATTAATCTTTTCATCTTTTGCAATTGCACCATTTTCATATAATTTTGCATATGCATATACATAATAAACAATCTGAGGAACAAGACGGCCGATATTAATGGAGTTAGCAGAGGAAAACTGATATCCGGCTTTGTCCATCAATTCTGCCAGTTCTTTATCAGAAAACATTTTCTTAACGCCGGTCTGTGCCTGGTCAAAGTTACCATGAATACCAACTACATGTGTATTTGCCCCTTTCTGGGTAACCATCTGCTTCTCCTGAATCGGGCTGACACCATTCTTTGGATAGAATACAATAATCTTAGTACCAGGAACGTCTGCAAATCCTGCTAAAGCAGCTTTTCCGGTATCACCAGAAGTTGCTGTTAAAATAACAATTTCATTCTTTACATGATTTTTCTTTGCAGCAGTTGTCATAAGATAAGGCAGAATGGATAATGCCATATCCTTAAATGCTATCGTAGCTCCATGAAAAAGCTCCAGATAATATGCACCGTCTGCATCTACTAACGGAGCAATCTCTTCTGTATCAAATTTAGAATCATACGCACTATTGATACAATGCTTTAACTCTTCTTCTGTAAAGTCTGTTAAGAAAAGTTTCATTACCTCATAAGCAGTCTCCTGATAGCTCATTTTTGCCAGGGTATCCATATCAACGTCAAGTTTTGGTAATGAATCCGGCACAAATAAACCACCGTCTCCTGCAAGACCCTTTAAAATTGCCTGTGAAGCTGTTGCCTTTTCATCTGAGTTTCTTGTACTTGTGTAAATCAAATCCATTTTTTGTCCCTCTTTTGCTCTCTGCATAAAATTTGTTCTGTCTTTCATTATATAAGAACCTGCAGTTTACTGTCAATAACTTATCCCAGAATAATTCCATGTATTCCCACTATCTATGGATTCAAAAAGAATTCCATCGTTTTCACCCATAGCAGATATTACTTTTATTATAAGTTTTCCATCTTTCTGCTGTGGCATCTTGCAATAATCATAGTCTGATATGGAAAATCCATACTCTGCTGCCGTGTCCGGAAGTTCTGTCACTTCATCCATGGAAAGTTCAATCATGGAAAATGTTTTCCCGCCATCCTGTGTCAGATAAAGTGTGGAATAATCACCTGACGCTCCAGCCAATCCGATAACGCCCAGATTTTCATTATAGAATTCTATTCCTTCTGCCACACCAATATTTCCATCAAACGGATCTGCATTTTGCTGATTCCAGCTCTGCCCGCCATCCTTTGTCATTTCAAGCTCATAAAAACGGCTGCCGGCAGCTGCATCCGCCACCAACAGACGATAACCGGTATTGCTGTCCAGGAAAAAGTATACGCTTCCATCTTCCCTGTTTTCCGTCCACGGAGTGCCATCTCCGCTCTCTTCCTCATCATTGCCATCATTGCCGGCTACGGCATTGGTGTCTGCATTCCCGTTGTTATCCGTTGTGTCATTTCCAGCACCGTTTTTTGCTTCATCAATCTGCTCCTGCCGGTTTTGCTGGGCTAACACTGCAGCACTGGTATATTTTGGATTTATGATATAAGTTATAATTTCACCTGTATTTTCTTCGCCACCAGTAGAAAATGTAACTGCAAAACCTGTAACTTCTCCGCCATATTCCAACTGGCTTAAAATTGAATTTTCATTTGTATCTGCATTTCCATCTATATTTTCATTTTCATCTATCTCTGCACTTTCTGCATTTATCACCTGCAGGCTATCTGCACTGGTAAAAGCTCTTTTCCCCGAATAACTTATTCCAAAGGTATGGCTCTTTGTTTCTTCTGACCAGCTATCTACACGTTCTTTCACCTTTATATTTCCCAATAGTTCAAAAAGCGGTGTCAGGCACATATCTTCTTCATAATCTGTCTTGGCATAATTATTGATGTAAACTGTCATTTTGCTGCTTTTCTTCCGGTTATAGTCCACAAGATAGGTTCTGGTTTCTCCATTCTCATCCTCACCATAGAAAAACGTATCTATTGCAGCAATTTCTCCGGTAGCATAGAAAGTCACATTAAAATGGTTCACCAGATAAATTTTCTTAGGAAGCCCGATTTCATTATCCAGATCCTCCAATATCCCTGCCACACTGTCATCAAAGAAATTATCATGCTTTAATGTTATCTTTACTTCATCACTTTTTTGAAACCGTTCGGATGTCTTGAAAAAATATAACCCTCCAAGGCATACCAGTAACAGAATCATCCCTGCTTTTAGCCAGTTTTTTAATTGATATTTCTTTCTTGTATTTTCCTGCTTCAACGAATTGCTCCTTTCCACCTGCAATCATATCACTATTCCAATAACGCCGCCAAATATTCCTGATATTTCCACGAATTTTTATATCCTTGCAATTTCCAATATATATTGGCATCATAGCATATTTTTCATTTCAAAAGTTTGATATTTTCTTAAGATATTTTCCTGTTTTCATGCTTTCCTAAAAATGTTATACTTAAAGTGACGCTTACCGTAAGAACTCGCCACCGGCAGCTTCTTACAGATGATTTGTAACTAAGAATTTTAGAATGTGAGGATTTACCATGCTTTCCGGTGCTTTTTCAGCCAAAACAAAAGACGGAACCATCTACTACCGTTCCAGCCTTACCTATAAAAGAAAACATATTAGTCTTGGAAGCTTTCCAACGGAAGAAGAAGCCCATCTTGCCTATAAAGAGGGGACTTCTCTACTTTCTGAGTCTGAAATCACACTGGAAAATTATACCGCATATATTAAACTTTTAGATTTTGCCAAAGCCATTACACTTTTAAATTTCCGTGACAACGGCGTCTATATCAAGAATCCGATTTATCTGAAGCAGAATTATTTTCTCTATTTTCTCGCACCACAGACGGAATATAAATTTGATATTGATGATTTATTCTTTTATTCCAGCCACAAGATTATGCAGCGTGGTGGCCGGCTTTTTGTAAATGAATACGGCATGCAGACCGGGATTCTTTCCCGCTATGGAGTCCGTAATCATGCGGTACTGGATGTAGATTACACTTTCGCCAATGGTAACCCCTTCGATTACAGCTACGCCAATATTATTGTCATTAACCGCTACCGTGGAGTTGCCCAAACAGAACACAACGGACTCCTCCGTTATCAGGCTTTTATCCATATCAATGGCAATTATTCCATTGGTACTTATTCTTCCGAAGAAAAAGCTGCCATTGCCTACAACAAAGCTGTTGATCTGGCAAAGGCAGCCGGTATTCATAAGAATTTTGAAGAAAACTATATTACAGAGCTATCCGCTAGAGAATATGCAGAAATTTATACTAATCTTAAAATCTCTCCAAAATATATCAATTATCTTTCTACACTTTCTGCTATTTCTGATTGATGTAATTTACCAGTCCCTCGCAATCGATAATCTTCTGCATAAATGGTGGGAATGCCTGACCTTGGAAACTCTTTCCAGTGGTCTTGTCGGTAATGACACCAGTATCAAAATTTACCTCTACCTCATCTCCTGCTTTGATTTCCAAAGCTGCTTCCTTACATTCAATAATCGGAAGTCCGATATTGATTGCATTACGATAGAAAATACGTGCAAAAGTCTCTGCTATGACGCAACTTACACCAGCGGCTTTAATTGCAATTGGTGCATGTTCTCTGGATGAACCGCATCCAAAGTTCTTCTCCGCTACAATAATATCTCCTGCAGATACTTTATTTACGAATTCCTTATCAATATCTTCCATACAATGTAAGGCAAGTTCCTTAGGGTCGGAAGAATTCAGATATCTTGCCGGTATAATAACATCTGTGTCTACGTTGTCACCGAATTTAAATACTTTTCCTTCTGCTGCTTTCATGTTCTAATCCTCCTATACTTCTTCCGGGCTGGAAATCTTTCCTGTAATTGCACTTGCTGCTGCAACTGCCGGGCTTGCCAGATAAATTTCCGAATCCACATGTCCCATACGTCCCACAAAGTTACGGTTGGTTGTAGATACGCATCTTTCATTCTCAGCAAGGATTCCCATATAGCCACCAAGGCAAGGTCCGCAGGTCGGTGTGCTGACAATAGCACCTGCTTCAATAAAGGTTCTGATATATCCGGCTTCCATGGCATCCAGATAAATCTGCTGGGTTGCAGGAATTACGATTACACGTAAACCTTTCTTTACTTTCTTTCCTTTCAGGATAGAAGCTGCAATCTTAAGGTCATCTAATCTTCCATTCGTACAGGAACCGATTACTACCTGATCAATAGTAATGTCGCCTACTTCATCAATGGTCTTTGTATTTTCCGGAAGATGTGGAAATGCTACGGTTGGGCGAAGTGTACTAAGGTCAATGGTATACTCCTCATCATATACAGCATCCTCATCTGCTTCATATACTTTATAAGGACGCTTGGAATGCTCTTTCATATATGATTCTGCTTTCTCGTCTACCGGGAAGATTCCGTTTTTTCCACCGGCTTCAATTGCCATATTTGCAATGGTAAAACGGTCATCCATGGAAAGATACCGGATACCGTCACCTACGAATTCCATAGACTTATATAATGCTCCATCCACACCAATCATTCCGATGATGTGTAAAATAACATCTTTACCGCTAATCCATGGTGCTGGTTTTCCTGTGATGTTGAATTTAATCGCGGATGGTACTTTAAACCATGCTTTTCCGGTTGCCATTCCTGCCGCCATATCAGTACTTCCAACACCGGTAGAAAATGCTCCCAATGCTCCATAAGTACAGGTATGTGAATCTGCTCCGATAATAACATCTCCTGCAACAGTCAGTCCTTTTTCCGGAAGAAGTGCATGTTCGATACCCATTTCTCCTACATCAAAGTAGTTGGTGATTTCGTTTTTGCATGCAAACTCTCTGACGCATTTACAATGCTGTGCAGATTTGATGTCTTTATTTGGTACAAAGTGGTCCATAACCAGTGCGATTTTATCCTTATGGAACACTCCGTCTACTTTCATTTTCTCTATCTCATGGATAGCCACCGGTGAAGTAATATCATTTCCCAATACCAAGTCTAAATCTGCTTCAATCAACTGGCCAGCCTGAACAGAATCAAGTCCCGCATGTGCCGCAAGAATCTTCTGTGTCATTGTCATTCCCATTTGAAATTCCTCCTGAAATTAAATCATTTTTTCTATACTGTTGCTATTATAGCACAGCTAGTGGTATAATGGAAATACATATTAAACATATTTATTATGATTTTTAGTTATAAACACGGAGGAATCTATAAATGTTGCAGAGTTTATCCAGTTACCGTATTTTCTATACCGTAGCAAAAACACAGAATATATCAAAGGCAGCCAAAGAGCTTTATATCAGCCAGCCTGCCATCAGTAAATCCATACAGAAACTAGAGGAAAGCCTGGGCTGCGAACTATTCCGCCGAAGTTCCCGCGGCGTATTGCTGACCGAAGAAGGCGAACTTCTTTTTACTCATGTCAGTTCCGCTTTCGAAACCCTGACTTTAGGGGAAGATAAATTAAAGAACTCCTTAGAGCTTGGTGTCGGCCACTTAAAAATCGGTGTCAGTTCCACACTCTGCAAATACATGCTTTTGCCTTATTTAAAGGATTTCACAAAACGCTATCCGCATATTAATATTTCTATCGTATGCCAGTCTACCAACGAATCCTTACAGATGTTAGAAGAAAACAAAATTGATATCGGTCTGATTGCAAGGCCGGAAAACCAGAAAACTTTAAATTTCAGCAATGTGGCTGAAATTGAAGATATTTTTGTTGCAACGGAAGCTTACTTAAACGTATTGAATGCAAGGGGCATTTCTTCCGATGCAATCTTACAGAATTCTACACTGATGCTTCTTGATAAGCACAACATGACCCGTCAGTATATTGATGATTATTTACAGGAAAATAAAATCGAGACCAGAGATTTAATCGAAGTCTCTACGATGGACCTCTTAATTGACTTTGCAAAAACCAACCTGGGTGTTGCCTGCGTCATCCGCCAATTTGTCCAGAACGAACTTGCAAATAAAGAGTTATTAGAAATTCCACTTGGTTTTCCAATTCACAAGCGTGAAATTGGCTTCGCTTATAAAAACACCTTAAAGCCTTCGAAATCCTTGGAATTATTTATTGATTTCTACCAGAATTTTCATCCGGGCGAATAAGATGCATCACTGTCAGTTTCTTACAAATGCCTGTCAGCTATGAGAAACATACTTTGAGCGTTTCTCACGGAGCGTTTTTACTTTACAGGAAAGCAATTTCCTGTAACTACGAGAAACACGCTTTGCGAGTTTCTCGAGTTATCGCGGTGCTCGCCAAATCCGCATGCAAGCATGCGATTTTTCTCGCTACTCGCGTAAAAAAAAGCTGCCGCAATTGCGACAGCTTTTTTATCATCTTTTTGAAGTATCAGATTAGTTGTTAACCAGCTTATCTTCTTCGTTGTTCCAGCTATACAGTTTACGAATTTCTTCGCCGACTTTCTCTGATGGATGCTCAGAAGCAAGCTTTCTCATAGCTTTGAAGTGTACCTGGCGTCCTGCCGGTGACATATCAAGTAAGAATTCTTTTGCAAAAGTACCATCCTGAATATCTGTTAAAATCTGTTTCATTGCTTTCTTTGTCTCAGCAGTAACAATCTTAGGTCCTGTGATATAATCACCATACTCAGCAGTGTTAGAGATAGAATATCTCATTCCAGCGAATCCTGACTGGTAGATTAAGTCAACAATCAGTTTCATCTCATGGATACACTCGAAGTATGCATTTCTCGGGTCATAACCAGCTTCGCAAAGTGTTTCGAAACCAGCCTGCATAAGTGCACAAACACCGCCACAAAGAACTGCCTGCTCACCGAAAAGGTCTGTCTCTGTCTCTGTACGGAAGGTTGTCTCAAGAAGTCCTGCTCTTGCTCCACCAATTCCAAGACCATATGCTAATGCCAGGTCAAGTGCTTTACCGGTTGCATCCTGCTCTACTGCTACCAGACAAGGAGTTCCTTTTCCAGCCTGATACTCAGAACGTACAGTATGTCCTGGTGCCTTAGGAGCGATCATTGTTACGTCAACATCCTTTGGTGGTTTGATACATCCGAAATGAATGTTAAATCCGTGAGCGAACATTAACATGTTTCCTGGCTCAAGGTTTGGCTCGATATCGTTCTTATACATATCAGCCTGTAACTCGTCATTGATAAGAATCATAATAATATCAGCCTGTTTTGCAGCTTCTGCTGCTGTATATACTTTGAATCCCTGTTTTTCTGCTTTTGCCCAGGATTTGCTACCATTGTAAAGTCCAATAATGACATCACAGCCTGATTCCTTTAAGTTTAATGCATGTGCATGTCCCTGGCTACCGTAACCAATGATGGCGATTTTCTTACCATCCAGTAAGGAAAGGTTACAATCTTCCTGATAATAAATTTTTGCTGCCATTTTTTCAGCCTCCTGTTTTAATGATTAATCTAAATATGTAACATCGGCAGACCCTCTGGTCAAACCTGTGATACCGGTTCTAGCGAGCTCTAATATCTCATAGCCCTGTAACAGATCCATAAATGCATCTAATTTATCCTGATGCCCTGTCAGTTCAATTACCATGGAATCGTTGGTGACATCAACCACCTTGCCATGGAAAATATTGGTAACGCTTAAGATTGCCTGACGCTCTGTATCCTTCGCTTTAATCTTAACCAGAATCAGTTCTCTGGTCACTGATGTACCCGGTTCTAATTTTTTAATATCCCGTACATCTTCAAGCTTTGCAAGCTGCTTTTCAATCTGCTCTAAAATCTGCTCGTCACCACTTGCTACTATAGTTATTCTGGTATATCTTGGATCTGCAGTTACACCAGATGAAAAACTATCAATGTTATATCCTCTCCGGCTGAAAAGTCCTGAGATATGACTTAATACGCCTGAGGTATTCTCTACTAAAATAGATAATGCCTGTTTTCTCATGTGAAAACCATCCTTTTTCTTTCATTCACATTACAGTTATTCTAGCATATCAGTTCTGTTTGTCAATACTAAAATGGCTTAAAGTAATAATATTTTTTTATACAATAACCTATGGTTATATCGTTAATAACAATAACATAAAACTACAAGAAACACATTTTGCAATCTGGCGGGCTGCCTGCATAAATTACGGCTGTGAATCCCTGTATTTCCGGATAATATCAATTGTCTTCTGATAATCCATTTTGACTTTCCTAAATTGCTGCAGCATCTCTTCTCCGTATATTTTATAGCGGAGCTGTTCGCACAGAATTATGCTTGATTTGCTCAGCCGTCCCAACCCGAGCGTCATGGTCTCTCCCTTTAAGGTATGTACCAGATCAAAGGCTTTCTCATAATCCCTTTCCTGTAAAGCTTCATCAATCCGCTGTACTTCATCGCTTTCTAAGAATTTTATCAAAAAACGGTGTACCAGCTCTTCCTTCCGGAGTCTGCGCATGACCTCTGCATAATCTCCCTCCAGTTCCTTGTAGCATTGCTCTAAATCCATACTCATATTCCCTTTCTGTTGATTTTCTCATAGCATTATAGTACACCACCGTTTTTTCTTTTTCAAGCAATTCTTCCTTATTGTCTGGTGTTTCCATCCGGCTGCACCGGCAGTTCATTCTGTTGCTTTACACTTTGTTGTCCTTCCGAGAGCATAATAAGCGTCCAGGTTATTTCTTTTCTTGCATATTCCAATGTCTCTTCTCCATCATATACCGTATCAACCTGGTACTTATGAAATACAAGAATATCTGTAACAGCTTCTGCCATGCTTTCTTCGTCTTCTGCATAGAGTAACTTCATAAAAACATCCTCCTTGTTGCATAACCTGCCAGGCATACCATAACTAGCTTCTTACAAGCATTTTGGAACTATAGAAAACACATTTTGCAGGAAAGCAATTTCCTGTAAAACAAAAAAGCCAGGATAAAATCCTGACTATATTTTCGGGGAGTACCTCCCGAACTCCGAAGAGCCCGAGAGGCATGAGTTATGAAAAATTATATTAGCTTAATAGCTAGTACTTTTATACTATATCTTATAAAAATATGTTTGTCAAGTGTTTCCCTACAATTTTTCTTAGGGACTTACTTGGGTATATTTCCATTTGAATTTCTACAGTTTTTGATATATTTTTTCTACGTCATAATCCGGCGCCATAGTTGCTGCAATTTCATATATCTTCCTGATATTTTCCGGCTCTTCTTCCAGCATATCAGATGTTTCTTCTACGGAGTTGCCTTTTTGCAGTTTCTTGATTACCTGACGAATTAGTTGCAGTTTTTCGCCCTGCTCCAATTTATTTTCCAGTTCTTTTTCAATTTCATCTTTCATTAATTCACGCAATGCTTCACACATCTCATTTTGCCTCCTTAACAGACTATATACCTGCTTATTTGCATTTACACTTACTTGAAGTACCGAATCAATATTGCTCCGTTCATTCTTACTTTCCAAATAATGTATCTGTTCCAAAAATAGTTCTGCATCCTGCATCTCTACCTGTGTAGTCAATACCCGCAGGCTGCAATGAGCTTTTCTTTCCAACTGACTTGTTACTACAACTTGTACTGGGAACGGAACTTTTCCTCTTACATAATAAATTCCAGGATACATTTTTTTCAGGATATATCCTTCTTTTTTCAGTTCCAGAAAAAGTGCCTTCGGATAAGCATTCCGAAAAAAGGATACGGTCACCTCAGATGCTGGAATTTTATTGACTGCTATCCCCTGCGCCTTATATAAGCTGGCGTATCCAATTACCTTAAAGAAGGAATCTATCGTCAATTCATCTCCCGGTCCCTTATACTCTAAAATATTGTGTCCCCTCATAATATGACCAATTTCATTTTGTAACGTCCGCTTCCAATCCATCTTTTTAATAATCACAAGATCAATCTGAAGTGGTTTCTTACTCAAATTATACTCCGGAATTAATTCCAGTACATCCAGATCTTGTCGCAGTTCCAGTTCTGTTGCTGCACAAAACGCCGGATGCCATTGTAATTTTTCTGTTTTTCCTGACATTTCTTCTCCTTTCTTTTGTCTTGGAGAGTATACTTTTGCAATGTCACTTAACCGCAACAACCTTTGTCTGAAAGAATTCTCTCCGCTTCATTTAATGTGAAATAAAAGCTTTGAAAATTCCTGTTATCATATCAGGTTATGTGGTGAACCCGGCGAAATGATAGAATACCGGTATACTTCTGACAGGCTATGTGCCATTGAAATGTATATAGAAATATCAAGCTTTGATTACATTATAACATGATGAAATGAAAATGTCAGTAAAAAAAGAAAGCATCTGCCCTCCCTTAATCGGATAAGCAGATGTTTTCCATCTTAGTTTCTTTCAACTTCTATTTTTGTATCTGTTACATGCATCTTGCTCCGCACTTTGTGCAGAATTTTGCACCCGGCATAATTTCATTTCCACACTGCGGACAGAACATCTTCTGTTCTGCTTCCACTTTGGTTCCGCATTTCGAGCAGAATTTGGATCCAGGTGCAATTTCTGCTCCACAATTCATGCAGTGAAGTCCAGCTGCTGATTCTTCATAGGTATCGTCATATGCTTCCTCTTCTGTTTCGTCTTCATCCATATCCAGCATCAGTTCACTTGTAACATGAACCGCATCCAGCTCTTTTTTCATTCTCTTAAGCAGACCAAGTGAGCCTTTAATCAACTGACTCTTTCCCATTGCCAGTTCATTCACCTGAGCGTTTGCTTCTGCCATATTTACATCCAGATAATTGAGCATAACCTTTAAGGTATCTGCACCGGATGCACCCGCATCCATAATCAATAAAGCTGCACCTACTGATTCATCAGTATCAAATACAATAAATGCATCTCCACCAAAAAGTTCTATTTTTTTCTTTGCAAGAAGAAGATCCTCACAGATACCATCCAGAATAACCGGTGCATCCTCTGATATATCCTTATAATTATCATATGTTATTTCTTTAGTCATAAGTTTGGTTTTATATCCCATATTGCATGCTACACAAAAATCGTATTTATCCATTCTTCCTGTTGATAGAACAATCAGAGAAGCCTCTGCCTCTATATCCCATGTCACTTCCAGTTCTGTATCTGCACCAAGTTCATCTAATACTTCTTTTAATGTCTCTGCTCTTTCTTTTGTAGTAGAAACAAAAAATCCATTATCATCTGAAACACCTGTCAGAAGCTTTAATTCCAGGTCTCTTCGGTCAAAGCCCAGAATATTATGATAACATTCTATTACCGCATCTTTCTGTTCGCCAATTGAGTAAATAACTATATTAGCCAATGCCGGTGCATCCTCTTCATCCTGCCAGTTTTTCTGGATATAAGTGCTCGCTCCGGCATTATCCAGTGCCTGTTGCATTTCATAAAGACTCTCCGTCTCTGGAAGTGTAATTATAGTAGACTGTCCTTCTAATATATTATCATTCAGCACAGTAGCAATTCCCGTAGGGTCTTCCGGGAAGTAATTCTGCGCAATTGCAATTACCTGTGCCGGATTTGGTCCTACCTCGGTGATTACCAGCTTATTCTCTGCTACCTGTTGTGCTCCTCTGTTTCCAAATAATGATTTCATTAATCCCATTTACTTTTTCTCCTTTTCTAGTAATATTGACCAGCTGCTATCAACAGTGGAATTATCTCTTCTACATTTATCTTCTGTAACTGTTCTAAGTTACTTCCAATACGATTGATATTCTGTATATTATTCTGACACACGTTAAGTTCCGCCTGCAGATTATTCCGTCTTTCAAGCATCACCTGCATTTGTCCATTTATTTTATCGATGTTCTGTTGTGCCGAATCTTTCTGTGGATTTGCTGTAATAATTCCAAATACCAAGAAATAAAACATGATAATCAGAAAAACAACGCCCACCGAAATTGCCACACGAAGAATAGTCCGCACACACCCCAACAGAATTCTGCCAATTCCAGCAAAAAAGCCATAACTCATTGCATTTGAGAAAAGATATCTCACATCTGCAATCCAGCGGAACAGAAAAATTACACTGACAATTCCTATGATGGCACAAACAACAGCTACAATAATTGAAACAGCCTTACCTATTGCTGAAGTATGTTCCCAACGTGCCGAAAATTCTTCTTTCTTCTCTGATAATGAATTCTCCTGAATTTTAGTCATTTCATCCAGCTGCTTAATATTATTGCTAAGCTCTGCCTGCTTCGCATTTTCCGCATTCAGTGCATTGCCAAGCTGTCCTAATGCACTCTGTTTTCCATCTGACAAAACTTTTTCCATCTCAGCTTTTATATCCGGAGTAATATCTTCACACAGATTTAATTTCTGGATATATTCGCCCACTGCGTTCCATTCCGGCCGGTCTTTCTGTATTTCGCACAGCGCAAGTCCGTAATATCCCTTGTAACTCCAGATAAAATCATTTTTGATTTTATTGAAAGCCTGCTGGGCAGCTGATATATTGCCCTGTTTCAATAAAGTCATGGCATTTTTATAACGGTTATCCAGACCATCTCTTCCACTTCCTCCAGCAACAGCAGCAGTCAGATTGATATTTTCAATTGTTTTCTTCAAATCCTGATGAATATTTTCAATATGTTCATCTGTTTTCTGAAACTCTTTTGATAAATTATGTACCAGGAAAAGATTATCACATGCCATGCATTCATACTTTTCCTCTGTAATTTTTCTTACTGCACCACTGCCACAACTGGGACATTTTATTTCTTCCATTTTCTAGCCCTGCTCCTTTGTATTTTTTATTTTTCTGATTTCAAGCTGCTTCATGATTGCTCCGCAGATTTCCGCAAAAGCGGCTTCATCTGTTGTTGAAGAAAGCTGCAATATCAACTGTCTGATTGCCTCATTTTCTGTTGCCACTGCAGGTGAACTGACCGGATCACTGTATCGCATCTTTTCCAGCACTTTGTCAATTTCTTTGCGGTTGACCTCATCTGTAATCTGCACTCTGCAAATTTCAAGCTGCTGAATAAGTCCTTTAAACACTTCGATGGAACTCTGTTCCTGTGTCTGAACCTTTGTAATATATTTATTACTTGCTGCCATAGCAATCTCAATGATAATGAAAACTGCTAAAATCGCACTCTGTAACAAATAGGAATACACCTGATAATCCTTCGGAATTTTCAGGCAGACCTTAAAGAAAACAAAAATCTGAATTACAAGATAGACTCCGCTCAGATATACAAGCGGCATCTTTAATGCTGCCTTTTGTTTTTCCTGTTTATGAAATACCAGAAATGCAAAAATTGGCTGCATCAATATTGCAATCAGGCAAAATATGTACTTGAACATTATTTCTCCCTCCTCGTTCCGCATTTCGTACAGAAATTAGCTTCCGGCGGCATTTCATTTCCACAGTTTGCGCAGAAAATCTTCTGTGGAATCACCACTTTTTCACCACACTGGAAACAGAATTTAGCATCCTTCGACAGACTCGTTCCACACTTGACACAGGTAATATTTCCACCTTGCGCCTGCGGCTGTACTGCTGGCTGCGACTGTGTTGCTGCAATATCTGGCTGCATTGCTGCTGTCCCTGTCTGCGCTGCTGTTACCGGCTGTGCCTGAACTGCTGCATCCATATTGTTTTTCATCATGTCACCCATGGAAAACGCCAGTGGAATCTGTGCCATCATATTCGCCGGATTCGCTGCAAAGCCTTCATTCTGTGCAAATGTTCTGCTTACATCAAACTGCTGCTCCTGTTGCCAGGTATATCCCTGCAGTTCTCTCGCTTTGGCAAGTCCTTCTGCTTCAATTACGGTAGCATCACGATTTCCCATTGCTTCAAACCGCTTCTGTGCCATGCTGTTATCTAATTTTTTAAGTTCTTCCAAATCGTCCGGCTTAATGGTAACTGCAGACACAAAGAAATTTAAAATCCGGATGCCATAGCCTTCAAGGTCGCTTTCCACCTGACCGGCAACGTTTTCGGAAATTTCATTCAAATGCTGGTTGAAAACATTGTAGCTATATTTGCTGAGTTCTACTGCAATGCAATTTTTTACTCTTGTAACTAAAAGGTCTTTAAAAAATTTCTGAATATCTTTGGTGGTCATTGCTTTTTCGGTACCAACCAGATTAATCAGAAGCTTTCTTCCATCCTCTATTTTCAGTCCGAAAGAACCACTGGCACCGGCACTGTAACTATAGCCGTAATTCGGATCACGAACTGTCACCTGACTTGGTGTTCCCCATGCGATATCCATCATGGTCGCAAGGTTAATAAAATAAACCTCCACATGGAACGGACTTACTCCGCCCGAAACCAGATTTCTTATTTTGGAAATAAGTGGAATGTTTTTCGTTTCTAAGGTATAACGACCTGCTTTAAAAGAATCCAGTGCCTGTCCGTCACTGAAAAATACTGCCTCCTGCGACTCATGCACAATCAATTGTGACAGCGTATTAAAGTCTTCTGCGGGATGCTTATAAATAAGAGTTGAATTATCCCCTTCATATTTGATCACTTCCTGAATAGCCATCAAACTTTCTCCTTCCGTAAATTTATATAAACTCCTTTCTCGATTATACTACAAAACTTCCATTTTGGACACTTTTTTCTTCCATTTTGGATATTATTTTCTCAACGAGGTGATACATATGTCAGAAAGAATTAATCAACACCTGCATCCACTGGTAGGTTCTAACATCCGGAGACTGCGGAAAGAACAGGGTTTGAAAGCCACCGAAGTCATTGCGAAGCTCCAATGTGATGGCATCAATGTAACTACCGGCATATTCAGCAAGGTGGAAAATGGTTATAATAACCCAACGGTAGATATGCTGATTGGATTGACCAAGATTTTTAATTGTGATTTTAATGAATTCTTTAAACAATAATAGGCAGCTAAACGGTGAATGGTTTAGTTGCCTGTTGTTGTTTTGTCATATAAAAGGGGAGCTACCAATATTATTTTTTGAAATATGTTATTTTCTACAATGTTGTCCTGTCGTTGACTTTGCCTGATTCTGACATAATCACACTACACATAACATCAAGTGTCTAACACGTTTTTATTATATCATCACCATCTTTTTTTACAATACTAACGCTTATGAAATATACTAATAAAACAAGGTCAGTCTTTCCACACCATGGTGATTCCAAGACTGACCTTAATGTCACTAATTCATATTCTGTTGCAATTCTTTTATGTTGTCCAAATCAGACAAATCCATTCCTTCATATCTCTCAACAAAATCTATCAATGTTGATTTACGAACCTTTAGACTACCTAATCGAAGTGCAGATAATAGTTTTCTGTTAATCAACTCATATACCAGATGCCCATTCACCTCTAATACCGCTGCCGTCTCACGCACATTGTACAAAAGCTTTTCGTCTTTTAAATCCTTTTTATCCATTTTACACCATCCCTCCTAAATATGTTCCTAAAATCGTATTTGCATCAGTTTTGTAAAAATTAATAAATCTAAAAAGCATCTGAATACTCATTCCCTTTGAGCCTTCCTCAATTCGTGCATAATGACATAAACTCATATCCATTTCCTCAGCCGCCTTCATCTGTGTCATTTTTCTTTTTTCACGTAAATCTCTTATATTATTTCCAATCACATATGGATCAAATTTAGTTCTGCTCACTTCTGCCACCTCCATCAATTAACATCCATACTCCTCTGCATGTGATATTTTTCTCTTACTCATAATAAATTATCTCCTTTACGATTTCGTATTGGAGAGCTCCGGCGCCTTCACTCTCGTGACGTGCTCTCTCAAGCACATGTTTATTGTATATTGTCATGGATGAATTACCGACCGTGTTTACGCGACAATTTTGTCGTGTTAACACGACATTTTCATCTGCTTCTAATATACTTAAATATTTTTTACAGATAGGACTTCCGTTCGAAGCCAAAAAAAGAATCCATGCCTTTCCCGCATGAATTCATTTTATCGTTCCTTACGCATCCTTATATTCTATTTTTAATGGTGTATGTGCTCAAATATCTGTCATATATAAAGTCTGCTATAATTAATCCAATTATTTGTCGTATAATTTATCAACCTCGGCTTCATACACCGATTCAGTCTGAGTATCAAACAGCACCCATTCCACCAAATCGAAACTGTCCGGATTATCTTGCAAGAACCTGTTTACTGTATGTACTGCAATCTTTGCTGCCAACTCAACCGGAAAACCATATGCTCCCGTTGATATGGAAGGAAATGCAATAGACCTTATTCCATTATCCATTGCCAACTTCATAGAATTAAAATAGCAGTTAGCAAGAAGTTCCTCTTCTCTATTTCTTCCACCATTCCATATCGGTCCGACAGTATGTATAACATCATCACATGGCAGATTATATGCCTTAGTGATTTTAGCCTCTCCCGTATCACATCCATGAAGTGTCCTGCACTCCACCAGAAGTTCCGGTCCTGCGACTCTGTGAATAGCACCATCTACTCCGCCTCCTCCAAGAAGAGAGCTGTTTGCTGCATTCACGATTGCCTGCACATCTGTTATTTTCGTAATATCACCTTTTATCGTCTTGATCAAGTACATTTTCTTCTCCTTTATCTTCAACAATTAATGCTAAATAATATGCAAATGGAATCAATATTTTCTGCTGTACAGAACTCTCATCATACACAATTATCTTCTTTTGAATAGCATTTAAATCTGTGAAATACGCTAAATACAGACTGAACAATTTCCAATATGTTTGATTTCAAATCAAAGCCTTTTCTTCACTCACTTTTATAATACGTGGAAAAAGCATAATTTGTAGAAATCATTTTTATAGTTAATCCATAATTATTACAAACAGATTCTATCACCCTATCTATATGATCTGCTATATATTCAGAAACATTATCACGTACAATACTATTTTCATATATAAAATCATCAATTGTCATTCATATCACTTTTTTCTAAACTCATCAATTATAAGATCATCACAACTAATTGAATCATTTTTTATTTGTGCTTTTTATTTCCGCTACCAGTTCTTCATACTTACGTTCGTCAATAATATATTTCCGTTTAATCAGTATATAAGCAGCTCCTATAGAAATTACCGGAACAGCTACAATTCCAAGACGCAATATAAATCTTTGTCCGGCATCTGCTGTCTGAATAAATTTATCTGCCTGTACAATTACATTTTCCGAAGTAAGTTCTCCTGTACCAGCTTTTATTTCTAATCCGGATATTTTCTGACTGATTGCATAAATATTGCTTATAATCAGTATTAACGCAACAACCGCCTGATCAACTGCACTTGCCAGCTTTGTTGCAAAAGATCTTACTGCTGAGATAATACTGTCATGTCGTTCATGAAACCGGACTTCATCATACTCTATGGTATTATTTAACATGACAATCATCGTCATATTGAATGCCCCCTGCGAAAAGAAGATTAGAAAACCGATGATATTCAGTAAAACAACACTTTTTGGTACAATGTAGCCTACACTCATAAAAAGTATATACCCAATGACTGTAATGCTGGTAGCTGCAGTTATAATCTGATTTCGTGTGAATTTTGAGGAAAGCCACGCAAAAGATGCCTCTGATATCAGCGTTCCTAATCCATACATAATTGTAAACCAAAATACAAGACTGCCACCTACAGAATATCCAAATTCAAAATAAAAGAAATTCATTCCAATCATAATCAGAAGACCATTTCCGATTTGGAATAATAAACATGCAATTCCAATCACTATCAACTGATCATTTCTCAGGAATATATGAAACATATCTTTTAATGACAGTGTTCTCTTCTTTTCCGGTCGTTTTCTCTCTTTTACTCCAAACACTGTAAGTAGCTGGAAACCAATAAAACAAAAAGCAATCACAATCGCAGCCGTCCGATATGCCATAATCGCATTTCCAGCTACCATATCAGGGAGCAGACCTGCAACAGAAAACTGTCCGATACAGATAAAAATTCCCTGTACGGTTACCAGCCAGTTCCGTTCTCCCGGATCTGATGTAAGACTCGGCAGCATTCCCCAATAGGCAATATCATTCATTGTGTAAGTCATTCCCCATAAAAGATATCCCACTCCAAAAAATGCAACAAATCCCCATCCTTCCGGCCTTACTGTAAACAAGCAGATAATTATCAGGCTGTTTAAAATTACTCCTATAAAAATCCAAGGTTTAAATTTTCCGGCTTTCAAATGCGAATTTTCAATAATAATTCCCATCATTGGATCATTAATGGCATCCCACAGCAGACACACTACCATAATTGCTGATATTACTGCATATTGGGCAACTGTCAGTTTCATCGTATATTGAATATATGTAAGAAGAAACATAGAGACAAGTGCATACGCCATATCTCTTCCGGTTGCTCCTATACAATAGCTCCATTTTGTGCGTTTATCCAATTTATTGTTTTCCATATACGACTTCCCCCTCTCTCTATTTCTTCAGCAGTCTTTTTAAAGCCTGCAGATATTTTTTATTTGCATTGTAAACTAACATATCGATTAACTTCGGAGTTGCAATTCCACCACTGGTTGCAATCAGTCCTTCCAGATTTCCTTCTTCGACTCCCATTTTTACCATTTTAAAGGCCGGGTCCCGCTCTGATTTTCCCCGAAGTATAATCTTAAGTCCAATATGTACGACTCCACGAACAATTTTTCCAAACATTGAGACATTTACCACATCCTGATAGGAATCGTAAACCGTATACTCTCCACGCTTTTTTTCTTTGTCATGTTTCGGTTCACCGCCTAATAGCTGATAAAATTGTTCTGCACTGATTTCCATTCCATGTGGCTGCTCTCTAAAATAATCCGGAAACAGTTCTCTTTCATTTCTAAAATAACTATTTCCTGCTACTTCCATATTCGCCTTTAATTGCAAATCATGTACCGATGCTCCGATACAGATCTGATATTTGCCGCTTAACATGGAAAAGGCTTTTTTCTCTACATCATAGACGGAAAAACTTCTTTCATCCAGCTCTAGTATAACTTCTTTTTCTTCTCCCGGATGCAGATATATTTTTTGAAATCCCTTTAGTTCTATATGGCTTCTGATAACATCTGATTCAATCGGGCAGATATATAACTGTGCTATTTCTGCTCCACTCACTTTTCCGATATTTTTAATTTTAAAACGAATTTGTATCTTTCCACCACTATATACTTCCGGTACATTCAATTCCGAATAGGAAAAGGAAGTATAGGAAAGTCCATAACCAAACGGATATTTTACCGGAACATGGAATGTCTCATAGTAACGATAACCTACAAAAATGCTTTCCCTGTATTCTACATCATCATTCGGAGGTGCAAAATATCTCCATGCCGGAGTATCTTTTTCTGAAAACGGAATTGTCTCTGCCAATTTACCGGATGGATTCACCTCACCACTGATTAAGTCAGCAACAGATTCCCCTACAGCCTGTCCTCCGAGGTACATGTGAAGAATTGCTCCTACATTCTTTTCAAAACTAAAATCCATAGGCGCACCACCGAAACTAATTGCTGCAATATGATCTTTTCCGACAGTTTCTGCAATTTCAGCCAACAGCTCTTCCTGATTTTGAGGGATTTTAAGATTTTTCCTGTCGTATCCTTCTCCTTCATAAGATTCTGTAAGACCGATAAAATATAGAATCACACAATCCTTTTTTCTATATTCCTGTTTCAGTTTTTCTATCGTATCCTGTAGTTGCTTTTCTCCTAATTCCTCCGTTTCATTCTGATATCCCTGTATATAAGTTACCTGATATCCTTTTTCACGTATTGCTTCAATCGCATTTGTCATCTTCGTCGGCTGGATATGACTGCTCCCACCTCCCTGAAACCGCATCTGCCTGGCAAGCTCTCCAATAATGATTACCTTCTTCTCTTTTCCAATTGGCAAAACACTATTATTTTTCAAAAGTACTGCACTTTCATTTTCCAGTTTACGTGCCACCTGATTCTGTTCTTCCATATCTACCTCATAATTTTCTTCTATATTTTTATGAAGTGATACAAAATTCTGCAGAACATTCTTAGTCCAGTTATCCAGTTCCTGATCCGTAATCCGGCCATCCTTATACGCTTCTTTTAACACATCTGTGTGGAAGCCTTTCGGATCTGGCATTTCCAGTGTCAGACCATTTTTCATACAGCTTACAATATCATTTGCTGCTCCCCAATCCGACACCACACCACCTTGATATTTCCATTCTTTTCTCAGAACATCTGTCAGTAAGTATTTATTTCTTGCTCCAAATTCGCCATTAATCCTGTTGTATGAAGCCATTACAGAAGTCGGTTTTGCTTTTTTCACAACTTCTTCAAAAGCCGACAGATATATTTCCCTAAGAGTTCTTTCATCAATCTGGCTATTGGATGTCATTCGTCTTGTTTCCTGTGAATTAACAGCATAATGCTTTAAACTCGTACCTATTCCAAGTCTCTGTACACCTTCGATATATCCCATTGCCAGCTTTCCTGTCAAATACGGATCTTCACTGAAATATTCAAAATTTCTTCCGCATAAAGGAGAACGCTTGATATTGATTCCGCAGCCTAGCACAATGGATATCTGCTCTTTTTTTGCTTCTTTCGCAATCGCTTCACCCATCTTTTTAACAATAGCAGGATTCCAACTGCAGGCTATTGCACTTGCAGTTGGAAAACAGGTTGCTGGCTTACTGGTTTCAATATCCCCAATCTTTTCCTGTTCCAGTTTTCGAATCCCATGTGGTCCGTCTGTCATCATAATAGAGGGGATTTTCCCATTACAGTCATAAGTATGCCAGTCACCAACACCGCCTAAAAGCCGGATTTTTTCATCTATTGTTAACTGTTCGCATATTTTATCAATGTTCATGGCTTATCCCCTCTTTCAAAGTCCATATCTAATGCCAATATTCTGTCGAAGTTGTTATCCATTGTGATTCATCTCTGCTTGGATATGTATCTGAGTACTTTTCTGCACGTTCTATCATTCTGATATACGCTTCAGCAGAATTAAATGTTGCATTAATATCCACAATATTGCTATTGGTTGACATCTTTTTCCAGAAATCTGGTACTAAACCATAATGTGCAACACCACGATCACCGTTAACATCAAATGTGACATTTCCTGTAGTTTGTTTATTAACCTTTGCTGTTACTCCATCCGCATAAATTCCCGGATATAAATCTGTAAAAGTGTCATAATCAACTGTATCGAAACTTTCTTGTACTTTATCAAAGTTCGGTAACATGCATGCACCATTAACATCGCTTCCATACGGTATTCCAAGAATCATGTCATCTGACTCATCATCGTTCATGTTATACCATGTAGTCGGCACTTCGTATGGTCCGTCATATTTAAAGTAATTTTGATTATCTAATATTCCTGTAGTCGGTGTTTCTGAATTATTACTCAGTTCTATCATATATTCCAGATAATCCGTTGCACATCTCTGATGTCCTGTTGTTGTTTCCCACATCATAGGTGATATAATTCCACCAAGCTGATATATTTTTATCATACGTGGAATATCCAATTGTTCCCATGCCTCATCTTCTGGATTAAACATATCCAAAATTCTTGTATGAGAACATATAATTCCCGGATATTTTTCTTCCCATAAGATATCCAAGGTATCATTTAAGGACTTGTCACTCATGTGATCAAGTTCTATAATCATGTGTCTGTTTATCATCTGATGAATCATCCATTTTCCAGTCTCTGTAAGTCCCTCAACATTGGCATGTCCCTGTGCATCTTCTGGAAGATCTGCTTTCGGCTGTTTGTAGAATACTCTTGGATTGGTGCTTACCTCTGGTTGATAAAAATCTGATGTTTTCAGGTAATTCATAATACTGAATATTTCCCCCTGATATAACTGACATCCACCGAAACCGTTATTCAATGCATGTATCATATAAAAACTTCTTATTCCCAGATCATATACTTCATCCAATTGCTTTTCTATATTTTCCAGACCTGTGTTCATTTCTTCTTCTGTGATTTCTCCAGCATTATATTTTCCAACAAAATCCGTATCTGCACCAAAAATTGTGTCTACTTCAATTCCTAAGAATACAGCCATTTTGCCCTGACTGATCACATCTCTTGCCTGTTCGGATGATGTTACAATTCTAAACCATCCTTCATTCGGTCCACCACACTGTGCATCTATATAATCCTGCATTTTATATACATACTCTATTTCCTGTCGGATTGCGTCCATATCATTTGTTACGCCATTTTTATAAGGCGGAAGTACATTGGTAACTTTTCCTAATATTTCATTATTTACGCACTGATGTACCAGCACTCTTTGCCCCGCCAGATAGGAACGCTCCAGCCATTTATAGTATGTCTGTTCGTGGTTTGTAGAATAACTTGTAGGCCAGTAACTAAAATTTGGATATCCCGATGTATTATGTGTCGTTGCACCATCTACTGCTTTTCCCCAAATATCATACGCTCCATTTACTCCATGCAGATCCGTACAATCATTGAGTGCATCTGCAATTCCCAGGGGACTAAATGCATCTCCATTAAATACAACTTCTCCTGATCCTTTGTTATGACACAAATGTGCATGAGTATCTGCTGTTCCGATAATGTTTTCACCACTTGACGGTCTCGCCATCACGTTCGATGTCGTTATTGGATTCCCATCCCCGTCATAAAAATCAATATTTATATCTGCTTCCGGAAACGGGTTATTTCCTTCTGTAAGTTCCAGTTCAAACCGGCATGTATCATCCACATTGTCTTTCCAAACCAGTGAAGTTCCCTTAATTCCAACATATTTCTTTTTAACATAAGAATAAAAAGAAAAGGAATTATCTTCATACTGCTCTACTTTAAATCGCGTCTTATCTGACAATGTCTTATTTCGGACAATTGCATTAAAAATGTTATATGTGAGATACTTGCTATCCTGATCAAAAAGAATATATTCTCCCAAGTCAGATGCTTTAAAGTAGAATGTCATTCCACTATCGGCTGTATCTGCCTGAGCTTCATATCCTGCTTTATTTCCAAGCAAGTATTTCCCATTACTGATAGACTTGATTTTAAAATAATGATTGGCCAGTGAATAAATACTTTGTTCCGAAGAACTTTCTGTCTCTGCTGTTGCTGCATAACAATTACTTGGATATGCAAAACCACCAACAGAAGTTCCAACTAACAGCATTGCCAGTAAAAAAATTACTTCTTTTCGTTTCATAGCATCTATCTCCTCTCTCTTAATCTCTTAATTGCATTTTATCTATTTCCGGCATATAATTATATTGATTTATCGTGTTTTATGTCAATTTATCGTGTTTTTGACAGGAGGAATTACCTATGTATAAAATGAAGTCAGACATCAATTTTTCACTCACACATGAAATGTTGGAAAATGCAGAAAATGAACGGATACATACATCTTATGCACAGGAAAAAGCAATTCTCGAATGTGTTTCAAACGGAGATATTCACGCATTGGAGAATACCTATTATTCACTCCCAACAACTGTTTACGGAAAGATGACCTCTTCCAATTCCAAATTAAAATTACTTTTTTATGCAAGTATTGCTAATACAACTTTAGTTACCAGATATGCCATCGAAGGAGGACTTAATGAGGAAACTGCTTTTTCCTTAAGTGATGTATATATACGAAAAATGGAACAATGTACCGATGTTGACGCTTTAATGAAATTAAATGAACAGATGGCTATTGAATTTACGCTTCGTGTTGCTGAAGCAAAAAAGACTCCAAAAAACTACTATTCACCAGCTATTTCTCGCGTCATTGATTATATCTATCATGGTAAAAATAAAACTTTAACCTTAAATCAACTGGCATCTTTAGTTAATTTAACACCTAAATATCTGTCTGCCCTGTTCCATAAAGAAACCGGACAGACGCTTACTGTTTTTATCCATAAAGTTCTTATTGAAAAGGCACAGAATTTACTGGCACATTCCGACTATAGTCTGGGTGAAATCAGTACTTACTTGAATTTTTCATCTCAAAGTTATTTTATTTCTATTTTTAAGAGATACACTGGTATAACTCCCGGACAATATCGTAAAATGCATCGCCAGATTAGTTGGTAAAATAGAAAATAAAATAAGAATATCGATGATTAAACGTTACTATCGCCAGAACTTTTCTCGTCTTGAAGATAAAAGAAAGCTACCAGTTTTTCCTCTGATAGCTTTCCATTCATTCTTATTCTGTTGGGAACATCGCTGCTTCCAGCTTATTCATCTCTGTATCCGAAAGACCATATTTTCCTGAATTATCTTTTTCCACGGATACTTTTACAGTAACAGTTTTTCCATAACTGTTCTTTTCAAGACTCTTCTGGACACTTTCTGTTAATACGGCTGCAAAGACTTCCGGATCATTTCCATCCAATCCCTGCTTTATTTTTTCATTGCTTACCTCTGTAGAGCTTTGTTGCAATGTCTGAAATACATTGGATGGTTCAACTTGTACACTTACTGTATAAACTCCATCCTCTTCTTTCACATCCTGTACTTTGTATTTTGCCAGTTTCTTTACTTCTGTCAGTTTTTCCGTATAATCAGCAATTCCTTTATCCGTAATGTTATCGGAATCATCAAATTGCTTTTGGATGCTCTCATTAAAATCCTCTTCGATTTCTTTCTTTGCATCTTTTTCCGAGAGTTCTAACAGATTCGCATAGTCCTTATATTCTCCATGATAGTATGCATCAAGAGAACTTTGGGCGTAAGATTTGGCATCGAAGTCTGGTTGTTTAGAGCACGCACTAATCCCAATACTTAACATTATCGTTCCCAAAATCATTAGATACTTTTGTAAGTTTTTCATCCTGTTATCCTCATACTTTTACTTTACAAAAAAATCCACAAATTTTCCGGCCTTTGATGATAGTTTAAATTTATATTCTTGTCCTTCATACTTGAAAGAAAACTTTCCACCAAATAATCCGGCTTTTCCTTGGATATTTTTCATATTTGGAATATAAATTTTTGCCCATCGTTCATCATACGAATTATCAATGTTAGCATGATGAATATATAATATATTTTCATTTATACTTAGCAATGCTAAACCTCTGATACTTCATATTGTCTCTTCTAATTTTCCAAGTAAATCATTCATTCATTGGCTTATTACAACAACTGTTCCAACTAATTCCTCTACTTCATTTCTAAACAGGATAAAAGTCGAATTTTAAGAAATGGCACTATATAACTCTATATAGCACCATTATCTCTTAAAAATTTCTTATACATCTCTTCAATTTTCTTCAAATCTTCATGGTGCAAATCACCTATTTTAAAAATAAAACTGTCTTTTGTAAGAAGTGTTACTTTTGATACTCTTGCAGTAGAAGCCAATCTTAAACCAGCTTCCTCCCAATAAATAATTGGTGTATCATAAGGATCTTCTTTCCTTGCTTTGTGTTTGGTGATTTTAACTGATAATACACCAAGAATATTTTCATCAAGTACAACAACTGGTCTATTTATTGATTTGCTTTCATCTTCCTCTAAAGGAATTTCCACAAACCACACTTCACCTTTGTTCACTATTTAACACCTCTCTCCTTTTTCATTTGTTCAAACATATCATCCCATTCAGATTCATCATTCCATTCGTCAGCAGATGATATGACAGCTTTGCCTTCTTTATTATAATTTGTGTTCTGCATTGCTAACTTATATGCTTGTAATCCATAAATTCCAGTATTCATATCAGGCTTAAATGGTAATGCTTGCTCCCTTACTGCCTGTTTCGCAGCCATAGTAAAGAAAGTAGTCATATCAAGTCCAAGACTGGACATAAGTTCTTGCAATTGAGCCTTTAACGTTTCATCAATTCTCATTGTTACATTTGTATTTGCCATATATATCACTCCTTTCTTAATATTATTATATTCTCCATTTTCGCCTTTGTCAATACAATGTATTAACATTGCACATGAAACTTAAAATTACTTGGCATTTTTAATCGAACATTTTCAGTTCTGGCATATATTTCTGTATTCAGCCTGCATTATGTCTACTATTGTGGATTCGAAGAATCTGTCTGAATATGGCTCATAAAATAATGTCTTCGGTATTGGTTCGTCGATATAGGTGCTACATTCGCCAAACATATATGAACCGTATATATACCGTTCTTCCGCTTTTTTTAACATTTAAAGCATGCATAATCTTTTCATGAGCTTCTTTACCATACAGTTCTTTAAGCTTTCTCTGATAATCTTTATAAGACTGGTCAACTAAAGCGTATATCTCTTGAATGATGTCGGAATAACACACTCTTCATCCATGACTATGACATACGATAAATACAGTTACAGATTCACCAAGGTAATTGAGTCGCTCGGATTAAATAAGGAGCATCGACCACATGATCCACGAAAAACGTTTATAACCAGATGTAAGAAGGCGGATGTTGATATAAATGCTCTGAAGCAAATGGTCGGTCACTCGATTAAGGATATAACGGAATCGGTCTATACGGTTCGTGATGTAGAATGGCTAAAAAAAGACCTGGAAAAAATGCAATAAAAGGGAGCTCTCTTAATCAAAAGAAAAGCTCCCTAATAAATTACCATATGGTGGTCAAACGACACAATTTCAACTACTTTTTACCACATCTTAATACTCTTAAAAGTGTTGATTTTACGCACTTTCTTAGAATTTACCAGCTTTTGCTGCTTCCTCTACGGAAACGGCAACTGCTACTGTAGCACCAACCATTGGGTTATTACCCATTCCGATTAAGCCCATCATCTCAACGTGAGCTGGTACGGAAGAAGAACCTGCAAACTGTGCATCAGAGTGCATACGTCCCATAGTATCTGTCATACCATAAGAAGCAGGACCTGCAGCCATGTTATCTGGGTGAAGGGTACGTCCTGTACCACCGCCGGATGCTACAGAGAAGTATTTCTTACCCTGCTCGATACATTCTTTCTTGTATGTACCTGCAACCGGATGCTGGAAACGTGTTGGGTTGGTAGAGTTACCGGTAATGGAAACACCTACGTTCTCATGATGCATGATTGCAACACCTTCCTGAACATCATCAGCACCGTAACATTTTACAGTTGCACGAAGTCCGTTAGAATATGCTTTTTCATATACAACGTTAAGTTTAGCTGCTTTGTAATCATACTGTGTCTCAACAAATGTAAATCCGTTGATACGTGAAATAATCTGTGCAGCATCTTTTCCAAGTCCGTTTAAGATAACACGAAGTGGTTTCTGACGTACTTTGTTTGCTTTCTCAGCGATTCCGATTGCACCTTCAGCAGCTGCAAAGGACTCGTGTCCAGCTAAGAAACAGAAACACTCTGTCTCTTCCTCTAATAACATTTTTCCAAGGTTACCATGTCCAAGACCTACTTTTCTGTGGTCAGCAACAGAACCTGGAATACAGAATGCCTGAAGACCTTCACCGATTGCTGCAGCAGCATCAGCAGCTCTTTTGCATCCTTTTTTGATTGCGATTGCTGCACCTATAGTGTAAGCCCAGCAAGCGTTCTCGAAACAGATAGGCTGGATTTTCTTTACCTGATCATATACATCAAGTCCAGCATCTTTTGTAATTTTTTCAGCTTCTTCAATAGAGCTGATACCATAGCTGTTTAATACAGCGTTAATCTGGTCAATTCTTCTTTCATATCCTTCAAATAATGCCATTATCTTCGTCTCTCCTTTCTTACTCTTCTCTTGGGTCAATGATCTTAACAGCATCAGCTACACGACCATACTGGCCTTTTGCTTTTTCCCATGCAGTGTTAGGGTCATCACCTTTTTTGATAAAGTCTGTCATTTTTCCAAGAGAAACGAACTGATATCCGATAACTTCGTTGTTCTCGTCAAGAGCGATGCCTGTTACATAACCTTCAGCCATCTCTAAGTAACGAACACCTTTCTCCTTTGTTGCGTACATAGTACCAACCTGGGAACGAAGTCCTTTTCCTAAATCTTCCAGACCAGCACCTACTGCAAGTCCGTCATCAGAGAATGCACTCTGAGTACGTCCGTAAACGATCTGTAAGAATAATTCTCTCATTGCTGTATTGATTGCGTCACAAACAAGGTCAGTATTTAATGCTTCAAGAATTGTTTTTCCCTGAAGGACCTCTGCTGCCATTGCTGCTGAATGTGTCATACCTGAGCATCCGATTGTCTCAACCAGTGCTTCTTCAATCACACCATTTTTTACATTTAATGAAAGCTTGCAGGCACCCTGCTGTGGTGCACACCAGCCTACACCGTGTGTAAATCCTGAAATATCTTCAATTTTTTTGGAATGAACCCATTTTCCTTCTTCTGGAATTGGAGCTGGCTCATGTTTTGCGCCCTTGGCAACAGGACACATGTTTTCGACTTCCTTCGTGTAAATCATTATAAGACTCCTTTCGATATGAAATATATATCATGTTAAACTTTGTTATACATTTAACACACCGCCCTCATTTTCTCACATTTTTTTACATTAGTCCAGTCTTTTTTACAGGAAATGCCCCTTAATTTTCTCAATTTGTTAATCTAATGCCTCCATCCGCTCAAATGCAAAGGATGCTCCGATTGCTCCAACCAGTGTCAGCAGGAATATAACGACTATCATCATAATAAATCCTGCAGTCACGGAAATGAACGCTCCCGTTGCTACTGCCACAATGATTCCGACACATAATACCAGTCCCTGGAACAGCATCCGAAGAATCGTTCTGCCCAGTTCTCCAAACATTTTCCCTATCACGACATCTGCCAGCATATTCATATAAAGCTTATTAGCATTCAGGCACATATATAAAATGACGGTCAAAATCATGTAAGACACCGGAAGTCCCATTACGATACTGCCCGGCAGCGTAATCAGAAGTCCGTCAATCAGCGCACGGATATGCTCCATTTTGGTGGCATACCACATTTTCTTAAAATTACTGTCCGGAATCAGATAGGTGTATGGATTTGCCAGTTCCTTCGACCACTTCGTCTTATAACCGCTGAAAATAAAGATAACATAGGCAATGACGCCCGGAATTACAAACATTTTAAAAGGCTGGCTGGAAATTTTATTATAATAAGAGACAACCGCAATTGCCACACCTATAACCAGAAACAGCACCGAATTCCAGCCAAAGATAAAGAAACGGTTTTTACGGTATTCTAATACCTGCCGGTAGAAAATTGCTTTAGCGTAAGTTCCCTTATAAGCCATCTTTACATTCCGTAAATACTTTTTCTTGCCATTTCCCACTACAACCTCGCCCTTTTTCGAGCGTTTCATCCGGTCATCATAATCTTCTGCAAATTTTGCAGCATCTTCATAGAATTCTCCGGTACACTTCATCTTTTTCGCATAAAGTACCAGAAAAACAGTACTGGTTAAAAGAAGTACGGTTGCCACCACATTGATTCCTGCAGGACCTATAATAATAAGCTGAATCAATGCAATTTCCCAGCCTATAATCGGAATCAGCTGTACCACCGGAAGCTGGATTAAGTCCACAAACACAGATAACTGCATGCCTTTCACCGAAACAAAGTAGATTGCCACCAGTGCAAAAGCTGCCATTACTCCATACATAATATAGGTAAGTACGGTAAAGAACTGTTTAGGAAGTGTTTCATTTCCATAGCAGATAATCATTAACGCTCCCTCTAAAATATTTTCCAGTACACCAGCATAAAGGAAATATAAAATCATCTTATATGGTGTAACACCAAATACACCAATTCCAAGTACCAGTACAAATAGTTCAACAATAAAATTGGTTAAGAACTGCTTCATTCCGGCATGAAGAATAACTTTCTTCGGTTCTTCCGGTGCAGCAAATACAAAATGTACTTCTGACGGGCGGAACAACAGTCCTTTTCTCTTGATATAGGAAATCAGATTTGCCGGAACAATCATAACCATCAGTACGGATAAAACAGTTGCAATTCCTTCCGGGCTGTTTAATCCGAAATCGACAGACATGGAACCAAGTCCATACAATACCAATGCTGCATATAAAACAACAAATACCAGTGCAAGAAAAGTCTGTGGCCGTTTCAGGCTCCGCTTCACTTTATTCTTAATGGTCTGGAAAAAAACAAAGGAAAGACTACTCATGTTCTTCACCACCAGTCTTTGGTTCTGTCACTTCAAAGAACAGTTCTTCTATGTCTTTATCCGCAATTTCATTTTTGTTAAATGTTGCTATAATTTTCCCTTGTTCCATTACAAACATCACATCCCACAAATCTTTTACCATTTCAAGCATATGGGTACTGATAAGAATGGTACAGCCTTTCTCTTTTAACTCAAGCACAACTTCTTTCAGTTCTTTTATGGCTGCCGGGTCAAGTCCAACCATTGGCTCATCTAACATCACAACCTTTGGATGAATAGCAAGTGCACAACAGATACTGACCTTCTGCATCATTCCTTTGGACAATTCATTTCCCAGCTTCTCCTGTTTATCCAGAAGTTCAAAACGTGTCAGCAGTGCATCTATTTCTTCCTCTGTAATGTCACTGTTATATGCCCGCTTCACATATTCGATATGCTCCCGCACCGTCAGTGCTTCAAACATTGCCGGAATCTCCGGTACATAGCCAAATATTTTCTTCGCTTCCAGGCTTCTTGCCTTCATTCCATTAATACCAACACCACCTTCATAACGAAGGAGTCCTGCAATACTCTTTATAATGGTTGATTTTCCGGCACCATTTGGTCCAAGCAGGATACCGACCTGACCATCCTGCACCATAAAGCTGACATGGTCCACTGCTACATTCTTTCCATATTTCTTAGTAAGCTCTTGTACTTCTAACATTTTCACCCTCCAAAATTCACGAGAAACACTCTTTGTAAGCTTCCCGTATATACTGCGAGAAACACTCTTTTCAAAGTTCTCGTCCAACTAAAAAGCAGCCGTATGTATTACTTAATTAATACAGTAATGCATACAGCTGTTTTTGTCAACCATTCATTTCTTAATTTTCTATTGTCATTTTTCTGCAAGCAGCTACCGCAGGTAACTTCTGCGGGTAAATTTCCATCCGTTTAACCTTCTGCTTTACTTACAATTTCATTCTTATTCTTATAAATAGAATGCGCCGGAACTACTCCACGTACCGGGGAAAGCGGATAAATATTGGTATGTGGTCCGATGACCGTTCCCGGATTCAATACGGAATTACAGCCGACCTCTACAAAATCTCCTAACATGGCACCGAATTTCTTACGTCCGGTTTCCATCTTCTCATCAGCAGATTTTACTACCACCAGTGTCTTATCGGATTTTACATTGGATGTGATGGAACCTGCTCCCATGTGTGACTTGTATCCTAAAATAGAATCTCCCACATAATTATAGTGTGGTACCTGCACGGAATTAAAAAGAATGACATTCTTTAACTCGGTAGAATTGCCTACCACCGTTCCTTTTCCGACAATTGCATTTCCACGAATGAATGCACAGTGTCGTATTTCAGCATTTTCATCAATAATTAAAGGACCATTTAAACATGCTGTCGGTGCCACGGCAGCGGATTTTGCCACCCAGATATCCTCACCCTTCTGTTCATAAACATCCGGATTCAATGTTTTTCCCAGTTCTTTGATATAATCTCCGATTCCGGCAAGTGCCTCCCACGGATAAGTAAATTGTGCAAGATAATCCTTTGCGATTGTCTCCTCTAATGTATACATATTACTGATTTTGCACTGTTCCATCTTTCTCTTCCTCTCTTTCTTCTTCCGGTTTCCGGTCAAAATCAAAACGAATTTCATCCTCTTCAAACTTCAGACAGGTATCAAATACATTTCCTGCTTTCGAAGTAAATCCGGTTATTTTTTTAGTGGTATATCCTTTTGTAAAAAGCTCTTCTAACACTTCTTCAGCCAGTTCCACCTTTGCTACATAACGGTTCACCCGGAATCCGCAGTCACATTCATAGTACCACTGGCTTTTCTTTAACAATGCCCCACACTTTGGACATTTTACTTTTGTCTCTTCCGGTTTCGGACGCTCCGGAAAGTCAAATTCAATGCGTCCATCCTCGGTAAGCTTCAATGGTGCATCAAATTTCTTGCCATTCTTAGATTTAAATCCTGTTATAATTTCTGTCTTTCCTGTCAGTAAAAGTGCTTTTACCTGAGTTTCCTTTAATTTTACTCCGGCTATTTTACCGATTGAGAAACGGCAGCTGTCCTCTTTGTTTCTGTCATAATTGGCACAGCCATAGCCAAATGGCGTCTGCACAATATCACCCTGACACAGTGGACATTTTACATCTTTTACCTTCTTTGCTTCCACATGCTCAAAATCAAATTTCAGGACTTTCTTTCCATTCTCATCTTCTCCAAGCATCAGGCAGGCATCAAATTTCTTCTTATTCTTTGAAGTAAATCCACGAATCGTTCCGGTTCTTCCATTGGTCAGAAGCTCCTTCACCTGGGCAGTGTTTAAATCTTTCCCGGCTATTTTGCCAATGGCAAACCGGCAGCCAGCCTCATCTTCCGCTTTATAATTGGCACAGCCATAACCAAATGGCTTTATTTCTATTGCTCCGCCACACAACGGACAACTTACGCCCTCTATGGTCTCCGGCTCATTCTGTGAAAAATCAAAGGTTATATTCGGTTTTCCTTCTTCATCCTTTGCCATCACAAGGCAGGCAGAAAACTTCTTCTTATTCTTCGAAGTAAATCCCTTTAAGACTCCGGTTCTGCCTTCGCTTAATAACTGCTTTACTTCTTCATCGTTAAGCTCTCTTCCGGCGATGGAACCAATAGCAAAACGGCATCCACTGCCATCTTTATTATAATTCGAGCAGCCATAACCAAAAGGTGTGGTCTCAATCTCGCCGCCACAGACCGGACAGGTTGCTCCGATTTTAACCCTTGCCTTCATATCTTTGGCATTGCTGCCAGCCAATGGACGAATCTGACCGGCAATCTGGCTGGTGAGATTTTCATTTATCATGGAAACTGTTTCTTTCCGGATAAATTCCTCTAACTTCTCCCGATAATCTTCCATCGGAACCGTTCCCTGGGTAATGCCATCCAAGCCCTTTTCCCAGGAAGCGGTCATCTTCGGATTCAAAAGTGCCGGAACAGTCATATTCACCACTTCATAAACCATCTCGCCTAAGGCTTCCGGCGTCAGCACCTGTGTTTTCTTATTCAAAGCAAGGTAGCCGATACGCACCAGCTTCTTGATGATTTCTGCCCTTGTAGCAGAGGTTCCAATTCCGGAGCCTTTAATCTGTTCTCTTAATTCCTCTTCCTCGATTAACTGTCCCGCATTTTCCATGGCAAGCACCATGGAACCTGAAGTATAACGCTTTGGTGGAGAAGTCTTTCCCTCTTTTACCAGAAATTCTTTTACTTCTGCGGTATCTCCTTCTTTGAGACTATCTGCAAGTTTTAGTAATGCTGCGCTGTTCTTCGGATTGTTTTCTTCTCCGTCGCCATCTTCCTTTTCCCGTTTTTCTTTGGTATCCGGTCTTCCGGCAATTTCAAGATATCCGGGAACCTTTAATACTTTTGCTCCGGCAAAGAAAGATTCCTTTTCAATTCCGATGGTCAGTTTTACCGTCTGATACTGTGCCGGCGGATAGAAAATACTTAAGAAACGCCGCACGATCAGCTCGTAGACCCGCTTCTGCAATTCCGTCAGCGACTTATATTCATTGACCTGTCCGGTTGGAACAATAGCATAATGGTCTGTAATCTTACTGTCATCGGTATAACTGCTCTTTCCGATATTTTTATATAAACCATGTTCCATAATATTTTGTACAAAAGGTGCAACCGGCTCAAAGGAACGGAGTCCTCTGATATTCTTACTGATTTCTTTTGCAACGGCAGAAGATAATACTCTTGCATCTGTTCTCGGATAAGTAGTCAGCTTTCTTTCATATAAGTCCTGTGCTACCTGCAGCGTCTCGTCCGGGCTGATTTTAAACCTTTTCGAGCACTCTGCCTGCAGCTCCGCCAGGTTAAATAAAAGCGGTGCACGTTTCTTTGTAATTCCTTTATCTACTGTTTTTACAACCGCTGTTTTATTAGTTAAATCTTCAATTAACTTTTCTGCATGTACTTTTTCTTTGAATCCATTCTCTTTATAAAGCAACGGAGATGCATAATAAGAAGAACCTTCTACCGCTTTCCATTCACCTTCTATCTCTGCATCAAAGAAATTTCCCACCACCCGGTAAAATGGTGTCTCTACAAAATTACGGATTTCCCGCTCCCGGATTACAACCATGCCAAGTACACAGGTCATGACACGGCCAACTGCAATTGCAGTATAGGACTTGGTTCCTGCAGCATCATTTAAAAGATTTCCATATTTTACAGACATGACACGGGAAAAATTAATTCCCATGGCATAGTCTTCAATGGTACGCATAATCCCGGAATTAGCAAGATTATCATAATCCGCCATTGGTCTTGCTTCAGCAATTCCTCTTTTAATTTCTTCCTCCGTCTGCGAATCTATCCATACCCGCAGCTCTTTCATACCTTCACGGACTCCACCGAACCGCCGGATATTCTCTTCAATGGTCTGTCCTTCTTTTCCGGCATCGCCTGCCCAGTAAACGGTATCAATATCTTCCCGGTGTAAAAGCTTATGTACGATGTCATACTGTTTGCTTACAGATGGTATGACATTATATTTATAATCTTTCGGAAGAAATGGAAGGTCTTCTAACTTCCACTTCTTATATTTTATATCATATTCTTCCGGATATACCATTTCCACCAGATGACCAACACACCAGGTAATAGCATAGTGACTGTCTTCGATATATCCGTCATTTCTGCCGGATACGCCAAGAATTCGTGCAAATTCCCGGGCAACACTTGGTTTCTCCGTGATAATTAACGACTTACCCAACCGTTATTTCCTCCAATTTCTGTGCCATTTCTATTATTTTGTCTTTTTCAATCATTTGACTTTACTGTCATTTTTAGCTTTCCGGCACTTTATAATTCCTTCATATCGATCAGGACAAATCTTTTATCTTCTTCTGCCATCTGTTTTAAATCCTCTGCAAATTCCTGTGCGGAAAACATATAAAGATATTTTGCGGAAATTTTTGCCTGTTTCAGATTATCAAGCAATGCTTCACCTGACGAGCGGGTCATATAAGGCTCTGACCAGTTACAGATTCCGACAATGCTCTCACGGACACTGTTCTGGGCGACAATATCGATATTGCCCTTCTTTCCAACCCAGGTTCCAATCCGGTGAATGTCAATCGGAAGTTTACCAATACGATTTAATAAAGTCAGATATTCCCGGCAGACCTTGACAAAATAACGGTTCATATAGTCATCTAAATCTTTTTCAATATAAGTATCATAAAATTCTTCCGGTGCCATCATATATAAGTCCGATAAATGTGGATAGACAAAACGGAACCAGAAATTCACATAAGTATTGGCAATGCGGTAAACACCCTTTTTCGTATTCTCCCAGCCACCGGTATCAAAGGAAACCACCTTTTCTACCACATCAAATGCCATCAGATTCTTCATGTAGACACTGATTTTTGCTCTGGAGAAGCCTGTCTTTAAAAAGAGGTCATTCAGCTTATTATTTCCCGAAGCCAATGCTGCAAGTATTGTATTATATACAGAAAGTTCTCTTAATTCAATGCTGATATAATTTTCTGCCTCATGGAACAGGAAGCCATCCGGAGACAAAATATGCCGACAGACATTTTCCTTAATACTCTTTTTGGAATTCCAGCGTGTAAGATAACCCGGCACACCTCCAATAATTCCATAGACCTGCACTGCCTGACTGGTTCCATATTCCGGGAAATGTCGAACCACATCAAGAAATGTCGCATCCTCCATGCGGATGGCTGCGTCTACCTTCTTTAAGTATTCACCATATTTTTCTCTGCAGTCTTCCTCTACCCATACCAGTGAAGAGCTGGTCAGAATAATCATAACAGGACCCGGATATAATTTCTTTGCTTTCAGTTTCAGAATGCTGTTCATAAAGCCAACATCTTTTCTGGCAATATACTGGAATTCATCAATAACAACCACAAGCTTGGTCGGGTCTCCACTCTTGATGCGGTTAAAGAATTCATCATAACTATAGCGTGTCAGACGAATTCCGTATTTTGTTTCCACTTCCTGCCCCATCTGCAAAACCTGTTCCCTTTCGGATGCCTGTCTGGCGCGATAGTAAAAAAACTTTTTCTCCTTACAGAATTCTTTTATCAACTGCTCTTTCTGACAGTTATCTCTTCCATATAAAAGAACAATCTGATTGCCGGACTGTCCATATACCTCTTCTAATTTTTTTAATTCGGATGTCTGAATCATCATTGGTAATATCCTCCAAAATTTCTAATTCTAAGAAGTCACTCTAACAAAAATAATATCACATTTTAATTTTTCTATCAACGCCAAAACGATAAAAAAGCCATACTGCTTTCCTGCAATATGACTTTTCTATCTTCATTTTGTTACATATTTTGCTGCTTATTTTGCGGTAATATAACCCTGTGCTTTTAAAAGTTCTGCACAAAGAACAGCTCCACCAGCCGCACCACGTACGGTATTGTGGGATAATCCTACGAATTTCCAATCATATACAGTGTCCTCACGAAGACGTCCAACACTGATTCCCATACCGTTTTCATAGTTAACATCCATAGAAACCTGTGGTCTGTTGTCTTCTTCTAAGTACTGGATAAACTGCTTTGGTGCACTTGGAAGATTTAATTCCTGTGGAACACCCTTGAAGTTTACTAATTTTTCGATTAACTGCTCTTTTGTAGGGTTCTTTTTGAACTTAACAAATACAGCTGCTGTATGTCCGTTTAATACCGGAACACGGATACACTGGCAGGTAATAACCGGTGATGTAGCAGGTACAATGACACCATCTTTGATTTCACCCCAGATACGAAGTGGCTCTTTTTCGGATTTTTCTTCCTCTCCACCGATGTATGGGATAATATTTCCAACCATTTCCGGCCAGTCCTTAAAGGTTTTTCCGGCACCGGAAATTGCCTGATAGGTAGTTGCTACTACTTCATATGGTTCAAACTCTTTCCATGCTGTAAGAACAGGAGCATAACTCTGGATGGAGCAGTTTGGTTTTACTGCAACAAATCCTCTCTTGGTTCCCAGTCTCTTGCGCTGGAATTCGATTACTTTCATATGTTCCGGATTGATTTCAGGTACTACCATAGGAACATCCGGTGTCCATCTGTGTGCACTGTTGTTCGAAACAACAGGAGTCTCTGTCTTAGCATATGCTTCTTCAATTGCTTTGATTTCATCTTTAGTCATATCTACAGCACTGAATACGAAATCAACTTCTGCTGCAACATTTTCTACTTCATTAACATTCTTTACTACAATATTTTTAACGGCTTCCGGCATTGGAGTATCCATTTTCCAACGATCTCCAACTGCTTCTGCATAGGTCTTTCCTGCACTTCTTGGGCTTGCTGCAATTGTAGTTACCTCAAACCATGGATGATTCTCCAGAAGAGAAATAAATCTCTGACCTACCATTCCTGTTCCACCTAAAATACCGACTTTTAATTTGCTGCTCATTTCTTTTTCTCCTCACGTTTTTATGTTCGTCTATCGCGAACAGTTGTCTTTCTGATAAATATACTATCCTATTTATACAAAAAATGCAATTCACAATTTATCAAAAATTACTAAGTGAATTGCATTTTTCTTATACATATGTACCAATTTTTTTAAATAAGCTACTTATTTTCTACGCCTCTTCCGGCAGATTCAACTCATCCTGCCAGTCCTTTGACAGATATTCCTTATGCAATGCAATGACTTTTTCCATTGCGTCTTTACCAGGCGCACCAACAGTCAGACGTTTATTAACACAGGTTTCCATGGAAATTGCTTCATAGATATCTTCTTCAAATACCGGACAGATTGCCTTTAACTCATCCAATGACATATCATCAATGGCAATCTTCTTATCCAGACAATAAAGCACGATTCTTCCTACAATACCGTGGGCATCACGGAAAGGAACGCCATGATTTACCAGATAATCGGCTGCATCTGTCGCATTGGTAAATCCCTTGTTGGCACTGTCATGCATTTTTTCTTTATTGAATTTCATAGTTGCGAGCATACCGTTAAAGAGTGCCAGACAGCCTTTTGCAGTATCCATGGCATCAAAGGAAAGCTCCTTGTCTTCCTGCATATCTTTATTATACGCAAGGGGAATTCCCTTCATTGTAGTAAGCAATGACATCAGTGCACCATACACTCTTCCGGTCTTTCCACGTACCAATTCTGCAATATCCGGATTTTTCTTCTGTGGCATAATGCTGCTTCCGGTGCTGTATGCATCGTCAATCTCTACAAACTGATATTCATTGGAATTCCAGATGATAACTTCTTCTGAGAAACGGCTTAAATGCATCATAATCGTTGATAATGCAGATAAAAATTCGATTAAGTAGTCACGGTCTGATACGCCATCCATACTGTTTAAGGTTGGTCCATAGAAGCCAAGTAATTCTGCAGTATATTCACGGTCTAATGGATAAGTAGTTCCTGCCAGGGCACCGGAACCTAACGGACAGTAATTCATTCTCTTAAAAATATCCTGCAGGCGGAGTCTGTCACGGCGGAACATCTCAAAATAAGCTCCCATATGATGTGCCAGTGTAATCGGCTGTGCTTTCTGAAGATGGGTAAATCCCGGCATAATCGTCTCGGTATTTTCTTCCATAATCTTAAGAATGGTCTCAAGAAGTTCTTTTACCAGCTTGTCAGTATGCAATACTTCCTGTCTGGTATAAAGACGCATGTCCAGTGCAACCTGGTCATTTCTGCTTCGTCCGGTATGTAATTTCTTACCGGTATCTCCCAGACGGTCAATGAGCTTTGCCTCTACAAAGCTGTGAATGTCTTCGTATTCATCGGTAATAATAAGCTTTCCTTCTTCTACTTCTTTTAAGATTTCTTTTAAACAGTCTACAATATCCTGCATTTCTTTCTCTGTTAAAATGCCCTGTTTTCCAAGCATTTTCACATGCGCAATGCTGCCTTCCATATCCTGTTTATAGAATTTCTGATCAAATGATATAGACGCATTAAAATTGTAAACGAGCTTGTCTGTCTCTTTGGTAAAGCGTCCACCCCATAACTGTGCCACTCTTTTATCCTCTCTTTCCATACGGATGTCCGTACTTATTCTAAACAAAAATCCATAACTAACTTCTGAAAGTATACCTTATTTTTCATAAAATGACAACCAGAAGAAATCACTCCTGTACTGTCTGCTCACTTTCCTGCGCCGCACGTTCTCTTTTCTGTTCTTCCCGCTCCCGCTTCGAAAATACACAGCCACAATAATCCTGCCGGTACATGCCATACTCTTCCGAAATTACGGTAGAACGCTTATAGCCATCCCGTTTCTTAAAATCCGAATATAAATAGGGAATGCCATATTCTTCAGCCAGCCTTCCTCCAATCTCATTTAACTTTGCAGCATTCTTCATGGGACTGATAGACAGCGTTGTCGTAAAATAATCACAATTTAATTTTTTCGCATACTCTGCCGCTTCCCGCAGTCTTAATTCATAGCAGCGGAAACACCGTTCGCCACCCTCCCGGATATTTTCATAACCTTTTACTGTTTCATAAAAACGCTCCGGTTCAAAATTTCCTTCCACAAAGGTGACAGGATATTTCGTCGGAAATTCTTTAATAAAGCGTTTCTGCTCCGCTGCTCTGTGATAATATTCATCCTCCGGATAAATATTGGGATTATAGTACAACACCGTAATATAAAAATAGTTGGAAAGATACTCTAATACATAAGAACTGCAGGGTGCACAGCAGCTATGAAGTAAAAGTTTCGGAACTTCTCCTCTTTCTTCTAATCCGGCAATCGTTTCATCCAATATTTTCTGGTAATTTTCTTTCATCGCATTTACCTTTCCCATTCAAAATTTCTGTCGATTCTGTTCCTATTATAATCTATCCTTTTCTTCTGTCAATCCGGGTGACCAATCTCATTTTTTCACATATATTATCCTATAAACTTCTATCAGGTGAATACCATGTGCTCCATCCTTGAATTGTCCAATATAGATTATATTTATCATACGAAAGACGGCGAAACCAAGGCTCTGTCCAATATCAGTTTTACTTTATCCAATGGAGAATTTGTTGCTATTGTAGGTCCCAGTGGATGTGGCAAATCAACACTTTTATCCCTTATCTGCGGTCTCCTTGTCCCATCCGGCGGCAGCATTTCCTTCATGGGACACCCCCTGCAGTCAAAGGATATCTTAAATATGGGATACATGCTTCAGAAAGACCACCTCTTAGAGTGGCGTACCATCGCATCCAATGTCCAATTAGGGCTGGAAATCCAGCACAAAATGACACCGGAAAATCTTGCTTATGCCAGCCGGCTGTTAGAAACTTATGGACTTGCCGATTTTGCTGCAAAACGTCCTTCTGAGCTTTCCGGCGGCATGCGGCAGCGGGCTGCCCTGATTCGGACCCTGGTACTTCGCCCGGAGCTGCTTCTCTTAGATGAACCCTTCTCGGCATTAGATTATCAGACCCGCCTTAATGTCAGCAATGACATCGGTACCATTCTGCGGCAGGAACATAAAACCGCCATTCTTGTAACCCATGATTTATCCGAAGCAATTTCCATGGGAGACCGTGTTATTGTCTTAAGCCACCGGCCGGGCACAATCCGCTCCATTATACCCATATCCTTTGAGCCTGGTCTTACGCCTTTAGAGAAACGGAATGACAGCCATTTTAAATCCTATTTTAACTTAATATGGAAGGAATTTAATCAAAATGAATAACCCATCCTCTGCACAGCTTATGTACTTACGGCAATGCCGCAGGCATCAGCTTAAAATAAAAATCTTTCGCATTCTGATTCTTGTTGTCTTTTTATTGCAATGGGAACTCTGTGCGAAATATGGAAAAATCGACCCCTTTATTTTCAGCAGTCCCACCAGACTTATCATCTGCTTTTACCAGATGATTACCGGTCAGAAGCTCCTTTATCACATTGGAATCACCCTGTTTGAAACCTTAAGCAGCTTTTTCTTTGTTATTATTTTAACATTACTGATTGCTGCAATCCTCTGGTTTTCCAAAACCTTATCCGAAACCTTAGAGCCTTATCTTGTGGTTTTAAATTCCCTGCCAAAATCCGCGCTGGCTCCACTGCTGATTGTATGGCTGGGCGGCAATTACAAGACCATTATCATCACCGGTATGTCCGTATCTATCTTTGGCTCTATTCTGAGTCTTTACACTGCTTTTTGTGATATGGATAAAGAAAAGATTCTTCTGATAAAGACATTAGGCGGCACCCGTAATGATGTCATGTTTAAAATTATGCTGCCGGGCTGTGTTCCCACCCTGCTTTCTATTATGAAAGTCAACATCGGTCTTTGTCTGGTTGGTGTTATCATCGGTGAATTTATTGCAGCAAAAAAAGGCTTAGGCTATCTTATTATTTATGGCAGCCAGGTTTTTAAATTAGACTGGGTCATCTTATCGATTCTGATTCTCTGTCTCATTGCCATGCTGCTCTATCAGCTGATTGGAAGTTTTGAGAAGCTCTGCTTAAAGAGGAAATAAAGAAAGGCTGTATGAATTGCACCTGCTCTTCATACTGCCTTTCTCTTTCTTACTTTACAGGAAATTGCTTATGAATTTTTATGCTTCTTCGATTTCTTCAAAGTCACAGTAATCTGCTCCTGCTTCAGAAGCAAACTTAAAACTTACTTTCTCGCCCTGATATTCCACGGTAAAATCACCTTCCATATCAAGGAAAGAATGTGCCTGGGCTATATTATCCAAGAATTCTGCCATATCTGCCGGAAAGTCTTTTGCATCTGCCTCTACGCTGCACTCTTCTTCTAAGATTTCCTGCTCCGCAAAGAGACGCAGGGTAAAATCATCCAAATCACTTTCATCATCAAAGTCTACACCCTGAAAATAATGATTGCCGCAATTTTTAAATAAGTTCTTTACATAAGAGGTACTGGATAAAATTCTCGACTGGGATACATCCTCTGCCTCAAGATAAATATGATAGGTTATCTTCACCTGATTTTCTGCCATGGTATCTTACCTTCCTTCTTCTGCCTTGATCTGCTCTAAGAACAGCATTTCTAATTTATAATCCCGGTCCGGTTCCAACTTTTCCATATTCTTCTTTGGAATGAAACCGCCAGCCATTGCCGGATGTCCGCCACCATTTCCATAATCTGCTAATGCCTTTGCTACAACTCTTCCGGCATCTACATGATTTAATGCACTCCGGACAGAAAACTTAATGCCATCAGAACGGATTGCATAAATCACGGAAATATTAACTACATCAAGAGACAAAATAAAGTCTGAAATAATTGCAATCAGCGCATCCGGACAATCAAACGGAATCGATGCAAATCCCACATCATCATAAATGTGGATATTATCGATTGCCGCACCATATGCCTTTAAATCAGAAAACTCCATTACATTTACATACATGGATTTTAACTCTTCCACATCTGCCATTGGATAAATGTATGCAAACATATCCACATCAAGCTTTGTTGTACCACGGACAAAGTCATCCGTATCCATCTTGATGCCATATGCCAGTGCTGCCGCCACATCCCGGCTCATTGGTGTATTGGTAAGATAAAAATACTCTGTAATCATTGTGGCACAGGCTCCTACACGGCGCACATCTTTATAAGCATATTCACAGGCAATTACTGTCGGATGATGGTCAATACATGCCACCTCATCTCCGATAAAATCGGTCAGATTCGCATTATATTTCTGGGAGTCTACGGTAACAATATAGTCCTCTTTCTTCATATCATCCAAATCTTCTTTAGACAAAATATCAATATGAAATGTGTCAAACATCTTTCTTGTACTCAGGCGTTCAATCTTGCCATCATAACAGATATCTGCATTAATCCCATGGTAATTTAAAAAATGCTGTAAGCCAAAGGCACTGGCAATCGCATCCGGATCTGGAAAATTATGTGTCTGAATATAAGTTCTGTGTCCTCTTAATAACTCTACTAATTGTAAGGGATCCATGTTTTATCTCCTGGTATGATTTCTTCTTATTTTAATATAGAAAGCGGATTATTTTCCTTCTGGAATTTCAATGCAAACAAAGCTGCCCCATAGCATAAAATTCCAATCAGCATAAATATTACTTTACCGGAAATTATTCCAACGACAATCTCTGCTGCTGCAACAATTCCATGAAGCCAGACAGGAAGGTTATGCAGACATGCAGCAAGTCCCGCTTCAATCAACACTACAATACATACGCTCACTACCGGTATCTTCCATACCAGTATACCCAGCACAATTTCCAATACGGCAAGAACCACAAATACACATAACATAATCAGCGTGCTGTTTTCCTTTAATTCTGCAATCGTAAACTGACTGTTCTTCTTTGCATAATTTTTCTTTGCGCTGTTAATTTTCTTCTTCATATTCTTCTTACTGTCCTCAGTTTTCTTTCCCCCTGAAACAAATTCCTTCACTTCCATGAAAAAAACTTCCTCCTTGTAATGATTTCCCTTTTCATAAGCCGGTTCATCTTTCTCCGGTTCTTACACATCTACGCCCATTATACCAAGTAACCTTTGAAAGAACAACTTTTTTCAAAAAAACATTGCAAATTTATTTTTTTCTATATATAATATTATAGTATGATTTTAATAAATAAAGGGTTGTCTGAGGAAAATATTTTATTTCGCATATAACCAGATTATTCTGCTTCCGTGGCTCAGTTGGTAGAGCGGCGCATTCGTAATGCGTAGGTCAGGGGTTCGAGTCCCCTCGGGAGCTTTTTTTGTTGTCTAAAAATAATCTAAAAATAGTATTGACATTTCTCTTTCAATTTCTCATAATACTCCTTAGTGAGTTTATTATTATTAAACTTCAAATACATTATTAGCTTCATTTTGTAAAAACTATGTAAAATCACTTTTCATGGAAAGGAAGTACAAAATGGATATTGGAAATAAAATCAAAGAGCTGCGGATTCTCTACGGTCTCACCCAGCAGGAACTGGCTGACCGTCTGGAATTATCCAAAGGATTTATCTCCCAGTTAGAGCGTAATCTTACGTCTCCTTCCGTGGGTACACTTTTAGATATTATCCAGTGTCTCGGCACTACGCCGGCAGAATTTTTTGCAGATGATGAACCTGCACAGCTTGTCTTTAAAAATGAAGATTATTTTGAAAAAGAAGATGCGGAACACAGGAGCTTAATCGAATGGATGGTTCCCGGTGCCCAGAAAGATATGATGGAACCGGTACGACTGACGCTGAAGCCCGGCGGCACATCAGACATCTATCTTCCACATGAGGGAGAAGAATTCGGCTATGTACTTAAGGGCTCCATTAAAATCATATATGGTACCCGTACTTATACTGCAAGACAGGGGGAGTCTTTTTATCTTAAGTCCAATAAAAAGCACCATATCGAAAATACCGGCAGGAAAGATGCCGTTCTTATCTGGGTTACAAACCCGCCAAGTTTTTAGGAGGTTATGATGGGCAAGAAATTAATACAATTAGAAAATATTACCAAAACTTATGACGGAAATATGATTTTGGATGACTTAAATCTTTATGTAAAGGAAAACGAATTCTTAACACTGCTGGGACCTTCCGGCTGTGGAAAGACTACTACCCTGCGTCTTATCGGTGGTTTTGAGACACCGGACACCGGACGTATTATTTTTGATGGAAAAGATATTACTTCTCTTCCGCCAAATGAGCGTAAATTAAATACTGTATTCCAGAAATACGCACTTTTTACCCATATGAGCATTGCAGAAAATATTGCTTTTGGGTTAAAAATCAGCAAGAAAAGCAAGGCTTATATTCAGGATAAAATCAAATATGCCTTAAAGCTTGTAAACTTAGACGGTTATGAAAACCGCAGCATTGATTCCTTAAGCGGTGGCCAGCAGCAACGTATTGCCATTGCCCGTGCCATTGTAAATGAACCAAAGGTGCTCCTTTTAGACGAGCCTTTGGGTGCACTGGATTTAAAAATGCGTCAGGACATGCAGTACGAACTGATTCGTCTGAAAAATGAACTTGGCATTACTTTTATCTATGTTACCCACGACCAGGAAGAAGCCCTTACCATGTCAGACACCATTGCTGTCATGAATCAGGGCTATATCCAGCAGATTGGTACTCCGGAAGATATTTATAATGAGCCGGAAAATGCATTCGTTGCCGACTTTATCGGAGACAGCAATATCATTGACGGTATCATGATTGAGGATAAATTAGTCAGCTTCTTAGGCATCAAGCACGAATGTGTCGACACCGGTTTTGGTAATAATAAACCGGTAGACGTAGTCATCCGCCCGGAAGATATTGAGATTGTAGAAGCCGGCACCGGTTTTATGGATGGTGATATTACTTCTGTTATCTTCAAGGGTGTCCACTACGAAATCGAAATTATGGCTGGCGGATATGAATGGCTTGTTCATACCACCAAATATTTCGAAACCGGAAGCCATGTGGGAATGAAGGTAATTCCTTTCAATATCCAGATTATGCATAAACCGGAATCCAGTGACGAAAAGGCGGTGGAACTCGATGCATAATGCCAGAAAAAGACTTTTAGCCGGACCTTATCTGGTCTGGATTATTGGATTTACTGTACTTCCGATTCTGATGATATTATATTACGCATTCACCAACAGTGACGGTGGTTTTACCTGGGCAAATATTGCTGCAATTGCAGACCCGGTACATATAAAAGCACTCCTGCTTTCCTTGAAGCTTGGTATCTTATGTACGGTTGTCTGTCTCCTGCTCTCCTACCCGCTTGCCATGATATTAAACAGTCTTCATATCAAGCATCAGAGCTTTGTGGTATTTATCTTCGTCCTGCCAATGTGGATGAACTTCATGCTGCGTATTTTAGCATGGCAGATGTTGCTTTCCAATAACGGAATTATCAATGGATTCCTTTCCATTTTTGGCATCCCGAAGCTTCATATGTTAAATACCCAGGGAGCCGTTGTATTTGGCATGATTTATGATTTTCTTCCTTTTATGATTATGCCGATTTACAATTCCATAGTACGTATCCGCAAAGAAACCATAGATGCGGCAAGGGATTTAGGTGCCAACAGTTTTATCACCTTCTTCCGTATCATTCTGCCGCTTACTTTGCCTGGAATTGTCAGCGGAATTATTATGGTATTCGTGCCGGCACTTACCTCCTTTGTTATTTCAGACCTTTTAGGTGGAGGTAAAGTACTTCTCATTGGAAATGTTATTGAGCAGTCCTTCATGCAGGGTTCCTACTGGAATTTAGGTTCCGGACTTTCCATTGTACTTATGATTTTTGTTTTAATCAGTATGGCATTTATGAATCGTGCCGGTGAATCAGGAGGGCATGCAGTATGGTAAAGAAAAGTTTATCAAGAATTTATCTTGCAATTATTTTCCTGTTTCTGTATCTTCCAATTGGAGTTCTGATTGTACTTTCCTTCAACAACTCCCTCTCCCGTGTAAAATGGGGCGGATTTACGACAGAATGGTACCGCAATCTTGTTTCTGACCCGACTATTATGAATGCCTTTTATACCACGATTCTGATTACCGTTGCATCTTCTGTGATTGCTACAATAATCGGAACCATGGCAGCAATCGGAATCAGTGCCATGCGGAAAAGGAACCGTCAGATTATGCTTGGTGCAACTAACATTCCACTTCTGAATGCAGATATTGTTACTGGTATCTCCCTGATGCTGCTTTTTGTCCGCTTTACAGAGCTTGGAACATCAACCGTATTGATTGCACATATTACCTTTGACATTCCATATGTCATTTTAAATGTACTGCCTAAGCTTTCCAACACCTCCTCCCATACCTATGAGGCTGCCAGAGACTTAGGTGCAACACCACTTTATGCATTTTTCAAAATTGTATGGCCGGATATCAAGCCTGGTGTATTCTCCGGTTTTCTGATGGCTGTGACAATGTCCTTAGACGATTTTTCCATCACCTATTTTACCAAGGGTGCCGGTGTCAATACATTGTCCACCATGATTTATACCCAGCTGCGTAAAGGTATTATTCCGGAAATGTATGCACTGTCTACGATTTTATTCTTCCTTGCTCTGGTGCTTCTTCTGATTATGAATTACCGCAGTGTCAAGGATGCGAAAGGAAGGTCTTAAGAAATGAAGAAATTCTTATTTTCATTTATGCTTATTGCTGGTCTCCTTACTCTTTCCGGCTGTGGACAGAAAGAGGATGAAAATGCACTTGTTATTTTAAATTATGGAAAATATATAGAGCCGGATGTTATCCAGCAATTTGAAAAAGAAACCGGTATTACCATCAAATACGAAGAATATGAAAGTCCGGAGGAAATGTATACCAAATACAAAGCGGGTTCCATCAAATACGATTTAATCTGTACCTCCGACTATATGATCCAGAAGCTTATCAATGAAGGTGAAGTCTTAGAAATGGATTATGATAATATTCCACTTTACGAAAACATCGACCCGACCTATGTGGAATTTTCCAAGGCCTTTGACCCGGAAACAAAATACACACTGCCTTATTTCTTCGGCACACTTGGTATTCTCTACAATAAAACCATGGTAGATGAAGCTGATATGGACAGCTGGAATGTTCTCTGGAATCCGAAATATAAGGGACAGATTATCATGGAAAATTCCGTCCGCGATACCTTCGTTCCTGCACTCCGGCTTTTGGACTATTCCATCAATACTACGGATGAAGATGAATTAAACGAAGCACTTTCCATGCTTTGTGACCAGAAAGATTTAGTCTACTCCTATCTGGTAGATTCTTCTGCCGATGAAATGATTGCCGGAAATGCTGCCATGGCTCTTATTTATTCCGGAGAGGCTGCCTATGCACAGGATTATAATGATGATCTTGATTATGTGGTTCCGAAAGAAGGTTCCAATATGTGGATGGACTCCTGGTTCATTCCCAAAACCTGCCAGCATAAGGATGCTGCAGAACAGTTTTTAAATTATCTCTGTCGTGAAGATATCGGTATGGAAAACTTTGACTATGTCTGGTATGCTACACCAAACACCGCTGTTTATGACGAACTGGATGAAGAGGTTCAGGAAAGTACTACTGTTTTTTCTGATCAGGAAACTTTAGAAAACTGTGAAATTTTTAACAGTCTTGATGTCCCGGCTACAGAAACTTATGACTATCTCTGGAAGAAATTAAAATCTTACTAAAATATTCTGGTCTCTAAAAGATTAGAAATTTTTTAGAAAAATTTCATATTACGTTTCTTGTTATTCAAGACACAAGATGATATATTGAAAGTCCATTGGAATAATCCATGGACTTTCTTTTCTATTTATTCATTTTTACCATTTCTAACCAGGAGGTCTTTATGACATATCAACAATTTCTTACTGAAATCCAGTTACAAATTCATTCTCTGTTTGATACAGATGTTACGATTCAACTGCATAAAATCCAAAAAAATAATGGCGTTACTTTGGATGGACTCACTATTCTGCAAAAGGGCTGCAACATTTCTCCCACTATTTATCTCAATGATTATTACAAAGAATATCAGGCTGGAAAAAGTATACAGAACATTATTTTACATATCCGGGAAATTTACCGGGCTTACCGTCCCAGCAGCTCTGTCGATGTAGCATTCTTTACTAATTTTGAAAATGTACGGCACCGCATCCTCTTTAAACTGATTCACTATCAGAAAAATGAGGAACTTCTCAAAGAAATCCCTCATTTTCGTTATCTTGATTTTGCAGTTGTTTTCTATTGTCTTTTATCTAGCTCAAGTCAGGGAAACGCAACCATTCTGATTCGTTCCACTCATCTTTCCTACTGGAACATCTCCGCAGATGATTTATATTCTTATGCCTTAGAGAATACGCCGGCACAGCTTCCTGCTGATTTTGAACCATTAATGCCATTACTCAATAAGCTTATGCCAATGCCCTTTCCTGCCGATAGCATGGAAGAAGAATCCGAAACTCCGCTTTATGTATTAACCAATAAAGCCAGACTCTATGGTGCTTCCTGCATTCTCTATCCAAATCTTTTAGATTCCATTGCAGATAAGCTCACATGTGATTTTTATCTGATTCCAAGCAGCATTCATGAATTTCTGATTCTTCCTGTTCTGCCCGGAACCTGTATACAGGATTTAAATGCTATGATTCATGAAGTAAATTCCACTCAGGTTGAGGAAGAAGAAATCTTATCTGATCACGCTTATTTCTATTCCCGCTCTGAAAAGCTTCTTACTTCTATGCCAGAAGAAAGGACTACAATCTAGCATATAATTTTTCATATTCCTTTGCAGAACTGGACCAGGAGAAATTCTGCTCCATGCCACGTCTTGCGATATCCAGCCACCCGGTCCGGTTCTCATGGAATACCTGATATGCATAAAGAAGACTGTCACGCATTTCATGAGCATTATAATTGGAAAAAGTAAAACCGGTTCCGGTATGCTGATACTCATTATATGGCTCTACGGTATCCTTTAAGCCACCGGTCTCGCGAACCACAGGTACTGTTCCATAACGAAGACTCATCAACTGGCTCAGACCGCAGGGTTCAAATAAAGATGGCATCAAAAAAGCATCTGATGCTGCATAAATTCTATGCGCTGCTTCTTCGGAATACATAATATTTGCCTTCAGTCTGTCCGGATACCTGCTCTCATAATATCGGAACATATTCTCATAACGTTCCTCTCCGGTTCCTAAGGCAACAATCTCAAATTTACCGGAAGAAAGCAGTTCATCCATCATATAATCTACCAGTGAAAATCCCTTCTGCTCTGTCATTCTTGAAACAATTCCAACTAACATCACATCATCCGAATACGGAAGATTCATATCCTTTAAAAGTGCCTGCTTGTTTTTCCGCTTGCCTTCTTCTAAATCATTGGCATCATATAAATAAGCAATCTTTGGATCCGCTTTCGGATTATATTCATTATAATCGATTCCATTAATAATACCGCTTAATTTATAGCTGTTACTGCGAATGAGACCATCCAAGCCTTCGCCACCATCCGGAGTTGTTATTTCATAAGCATATGTAGGACTTACCGTTGTTACAGCATCTGCATATACAATACCACCCTTCAGATAATTGCCCTCTCCATAGGATTCTAATTTATCCGGTGTAAAAAGAGCATCCGGCAATCCGGTAATATCTTTTACTGCCTTTAGATTCCAGCGCCCCTGAAACTGTAGATTGTGTATCGTAAATACCGTTTTCATATTCTGGTAAAATACATTTTTCTTATAGATATTTTCCAGATATACCGGAACCAGTCCCGTCTGCCAGTCATGGCAATGAATAATATCCGGCTGGTAATTCATATGCGGCAATGCTTCTAATACTGCCTTTGAGAAAAATGCAAATTTTTCTACATCTTCGTAAATATTATTATATGGTCTGTCTCCCGCAAAATAGAATTCATTATCAATAAAATAATACTGGATTCCATCTTCCTTTGCCTCCAGTATTCCTACATATTGTTTTCGCCAGCCCAGATCTACATAAAAATGCAATATATGATGCATTTTCTTACGCATATCCTCACGGATACACATATACTTCGGCAGCATGACGCTGACTTCATATTCATTTTTTGAAAAATATTTTGGCAGTGAACCTGCTACGTCTGCAAGGCCGCCTGTTTTGATAAATGGAACTGCCTCTGATGTAACAAATAATACCCGCTTCATTTCTGTTACCCCCAAATCTGATACCCTTTTTACAAATACGCAACGCTTTCTTTCGCAGTGCATCTCGAAAACCCTTGGTTTTCTCGATGTACGGGCATTCGCCCTATCTACGCTCACACTCGCAAATCCGCTGCGCTTTCTTTCGCAGTGCATCTTCGAAAGCCTACAGCTTTCTCGATGTACGGGCATTCGCCCTATTTACGCTCACACTCGCAAATACGCACTAACGTGCTCTTCATTCTGCTTCGCAGAATATTTGCTCGTTAACGCCGCAAGAAAAACAAATGTCTGCTCTGCAGCCGCTTGTTTTTCTTATGCGTCTATTATACCACGTTATGGGGGAGCAGAAAATACCTAAAATGTCTGATTCAGACACCATATTTTGCTGCCGTTTTTGTAGAAACCACCCTTTTAATACGTTTTATATTCCAGGCGGATTCTGTCTGCAATCAGTGCTATAAATTCTGAATTCGTCGGTTTACCTTTTCCATTGTTTATCGTATACCCAAACAGCTCATCAATCGTGTCCATTTTGCCACGGCTCCATGCCACCTCTATTGCGTGGCGGATAGCACGTTCTACGCGGCTGGCTGTTGTCTGATATTTTTTTGCGATTGTCGGATAAAGTATTTTTGTAATGGAATTAAGCATTTCAATATCATTTACCGACATAATAATTGCTTCACGCAAATACTGATATCCTTTGATATGTGCCGGAACACCTATTTCATGTATAATATTTGTCACTTTACTTTCCAGATCCTCCGGCTTTGCCGAAGGCTTTTTCTCATATGCTCCGACTTTTTTTGATTCCGCAGCATTCATTCCCCGGAGCACTCTTGTACTTTTTATCCGATTGATAATCATATCATTATCAAAGGGCTTCATAATGTAATAATCCGCCCCCAGATTAAATGCATCTTCTGTAATCCGGTCCTGTCCTACCGCACTGATAATAATAAAACTAGGACATTTTCTTATGGATTTATCTTTTTTTACTTTTTCTAACAGTGCAAGTCCGTCAAGTTTTGGCATAACTATATCCAATAAAACAACATCCGGCTGTTTATGTTTGATAATCTCATATGCTTCGACCCCGTTCTTTGCCGTACCAACCACCTGCAAATCCTTATCGCTGGCTACGATTTCATCTAAAAGCTGTACCATTCTCTCGTTATCATCTGCAATTGCTACATTTAATTTTTCCATGTCAAACCTCCTGCCGTTTCCACTCTTTTGTACAAAGATGAAACTACTTGTATTTAAACACAACTTTTCTGTCGTTTCAAGCTAAAGCGTTCATCTTATTTCGACATCAATATTGCCCGGAAGACAACGGCTGCCTTCTTCCCCTTATACATTTTGTATCATAATTATATCCTGATATAAATTATGTCGAAACATGTCGTTAAATTATAAACTGTTTTTTCTTATGGATTCGACGTTTTCCCCACTTCTAACATATCCTCAATAAAAATACCATACCCCTTCTTCGCATCATCGACGAACACATGGGTAACTGCACCTATCAGCCTTCCGTTCTGAATCACCGGGCTGCCGCTCATTCCCTGTACAATACCTCCGGTGCTCTCTAACAGTGCCGCATCCTCTACTTCAAATAAAATGCTTTTGTTTTCCTTATTCTTCCGATAATTAACTTCCGTAATTCTTATCTTATAATGCGCTATCGTTCCGTCGATATCACTGATAATTTCTGCTTCTCCAGGTTCAATATCCTGCTTATAACCAACCGGATAAGCTACGGCATTTTCCAGCAAATTATTTTTTTCATGTAATATTCCATAGATTCCTCGTTCGCAGTTCTCCTCAATATCTCCCATACAATATTTTTCTTCATAATTAATGACTCCTGATAATTCACCCGGTTTACCGGATTCTCCTTTTACGATTCCCACCAGTCTGCTGTTATAAAGTTTTCCCGTCCCCACTTCCAGCATACTTCCGGTATCCATGTCTGTTACCGCATGTCCCAGTGCCCCATAGCTTCCATCCTGGCTGATATAGGTAAGTGTTCCGATTCCTGCCAGATCATCCCTTACCCAGACTCCTAATTTATACGTTTCTTCTTTTGACAATTTCGGCTGTATATATAATTCTAATGTTTCTCCATTTCGACGTATCCGAAGCACTAAAGATTTTCCTTCACATTTATCGACAGCATCCATTAACGCCTCCTTATTTTCAAGTTCTACACCATCTACTGCACAGATATAATCTCCACTCTTTAAAACATTCTGTGCCGGTGCATACAGCATACCATCCATCCCTTCAAAATTTCCCGTTCCGATGACAAAGATGCCATCCGTCTGCACATAAATACCAATATTTTCCCCGCTGGCATAGACCTCCTGTTCCGCTACAATATCTGCCTGCACATCCTTTATGGGAATAATTCCAAAGAGCTTTGCTCGTAAAACAACCGTATCTGAAGCCATATCTATTTCATTTCTTTCGGCACCAGCCTTGTCCATGCTGCTTTGCAGCTGCTGATTTTCCATTACAGATGTATCGATAAATCTCTTTCCGGAATCCCGGCATTCGAAGGTCACCGGCATGGAAATGTCCAGTTTACTTAAATCACCATCGATAAGTTTTACTTCATCCGGAACCATATTTAACATAAGCTGGTAAGCAAATACCAGCCAGACAATCACTATAATCTGCCATATATTTTTTATGCTTTTTCTTATTAATCTCATCCGCATTATATTTTCCTCACTACAGGCATAATAACTACAGGAAACTCTCTTTACAGCTTTCCCGCGTAAAATAAAAACAGGATATTCATTGAATATCCTGTTTTTATTATGTGTATTATTGTTTGATTCAATCGTTTATTTTTTAGCATTTTGTGCCAGGTTAAGCATTTCTCTTGCACTTTCCAATACGGTGTCTGTAATCTTCACTCCACCAAGCATTCTTGCTAATTCAGTTACCTGCTCATCCTCGGTGAGTCTTCGTATGGTAGAAATGGTTGTCTCATTTTCTACGGATTTTTCAATACTGAAATGAGCATCTGCCATTGCTGCAATCTGCGGCAGATGTGTAATGCAGATTACCTGATGATGTTCTGCAATCATATGCATTTTTTCAGATACCATCTGCGCCGTCCTTCCGCTGATTCCTGTATCAATTTCGTCAAAAATCAAGGTTTCTATTTCATCATTTTTAGCAAGCACTGTTTTTAATGCCAGCATAATTCTTGATAATTCTCCACCGGATGCTACGCTGCCAAGTGGTTTTAATGGCTCTCCCGGGTTGGTTGCAATGACAAATTCCACTTCATCAAAGCCATCTGCTCCAAAAGTCTCTTTCTGTTCAAATTTCATTTCAAAACGAACATCTAAGAAGTTCAAATCTACTAACTGCTCCCTGATTTTTTCTGCCAGTTCCTTCGCATATTTTTTGCGGATTGCAGATGCTTTTTCTGACTGCTTCTGCAATGTTTCTTTTAATGCATTTTCCTGTTGCAGCAGCTTCTTATGATACATATCAAAATTTTGTAATTTTTCTGCCTTTTCCTGCTTTTCCTCTAAAGATGCTAAAATTTCATCTATCGTATGACCATATTTTGCCTTCAGATGATTGATTTCATCCAGACGCTGTTCTGTCCCGGCAAAAGTCTCATCATCAAATTCAGCCTCATCCATATAGTCTGCAATTTCCCGGTTCAAATCATTCAAAAGATTATCAATTTCCAAAAGTTCATCTGCCATCCCACGAATTGCATCATCATAATCTGCCACAGATGACAATTCTCTATGAGCTCTTCCGGTCAGCTCCGATGCACTGCCGTCTTCCATGCTGAGTAATCCATGGGCTGCATGAATTGCTTCCATAATTTTCTTTCCGTTCAGAAGCTTCCGGTATTTTGTTTCTAAAACTTCATCTTCGCCAACTGTTAATGCAGCTTCTTCAATTTCATGGATTTCATATTCTAAAAGAGATAATTCCCGCATCCGGCTCTCTTCATCCAGAGAAGCTTCTTCTAGCTCTTTCGTAACTTCACGGTACTTTTTATAAGTTTCTTTCAACTCACTTTTGATGTCCGACAGTTCATTCCTTGCATAATCATCAAGGATTTCTAAATGCTTCTGTTTCTTAAGCAGCGACTGGTGTTCATGCTGTCCATGAATATCAATCAGCAACGCAGAAACTGCTTTCATCTTTGATGCCGGAACACTTTCCCCATTGATTTTGGCGATGCTTCTTCCTCCTGAAATCTTTCTGCTTAAAATCAGCATATCATCCTCCGGATAAACATCAAGCCCGGAAAGTGCTTTCTTTAAAGCATCTGATTCTACATCAAAAATCAGCTCCACAAAGGCATTCTCCTCATTATCCCTTAACATCTCTTTGGATACCTTTTCTCCCAGAGCCAGATTAATGGAACCAATGATAATTGATTTTCCGGCTCCCGTCTCTCCGGTCAGGATATTTAACCCTTTTTCAAAATCGACTTCCGCCTCATCAATGAGTGCCAGGTTCTTAACATGCAGGTTTCTTAACATATTTTCTCCTTCTACTCTCTCTCGTCTTCCGTTCTAATCTTCCATAATCCGGCGAAGACGTCCCATTAACGCTGTGGTATCCTCTACGGTACGGACAGCGCACATAATTGTATCATCTCCAGCAATGCTTCCTACTATTTCATGGCAATCCATGGCATCCAATGCTGCCGCAACTGCCATTGCCATTCCGGATACCGTCTTAATCACAAGAATATTCTGTGCCATATCCATAGATACAAAACCATCCCGGAATACACGGACATACTTTTCTGTCATGTCTTCCTTATTTTCAGATAAAGCTACATATTTCTGACGGCCATTGCTCAATGCTACCTTAGTCAGTTTTAACTCTCTGATATCCCGTGAAACCGTTGCCTGTGTCACATGATATCCTTCCTGCTCCAACTTTGCAGATAATTCTTCCTGTGTGCCTATCTCATTCTTCTGAATTAATTCCAGAATCTTTGCATGTCGTCCTATCTTCATTACAGTCCCTCCTGTTATGTATAATTCTGCATCTTTTTCCGCAAAATTTCAAGGAAACTAATCTTACTCAAACGAATAATCCCTACGGATTCTTCTGCCTTATGCACTACAATCTTGTCACCAACCTTAAGTTCCACTCCGGAATCTCCATCGAAGCTCACTTCCACCTGCTCATCCCGCTGGCTTCTCCGCATGCCTACTTCAATGGTAATTTCATCTTCCGGTCCGATTACAATACTCTTGGAATTCAACGTATGTGCATTGATTGGTGTCAACAGCAAAAGGTTGGCTTTCGGATCCACAATAGGGCCACCTGCCGACATACTATAACCGGTGGAACCGGTTGGTGTTGCCACAATAATTCCATCCGCCTTAAAATTATAGAGATACTCTCCATTTACATAAACATTCAGATTCACAATCTGAAGTGCTCCCGTACGATGGATGACCACATCATTTAACGCAACCCTCTGAATCTTCTCTCCGCCACTTTGTACGGTATATCCATCTAAAAGCATTCTCTGCTCTATGGTATAACGGTCAGCCATCAATTCATCAATTGCCGGGAATATCGTATTCTCTTCTACCTCACACAGATATCCAAGCTTTCCTAAATTAATTCCCAGCAGCGGAATATTTTTCTTTACCAGATTGCGTGCCGCACGAATTAATGTTCCATCTCCACCAATAACAAGCACCGCCTCGGTTTCTGTTGGAATTTCTTTTTCCACTGCTTCCGCTTTTTCTTCCTCAAAGCTGGCAAAATAATCACAGGTTCCTCCCTTACGCCTGATGTAATCTATAATCTGATTGGTAAAAATAAGTTCACTGTCTTTTTGTGCGTTTACAATTATGAAAAAATGCTTCATATATCTAGGACAATGATGTATGTGCCTCCTCTACGATGGCATCCACATCAATGGTCTCCTCCTTCTTGCTCTCGCTGTTTTTCTCAATATATACCAGATATTCAATATTTCCCTCCGGACCCTTAATCGGTGAATAGGAAAGATTATGAACGGAAAATCCATTTTTCAACGCAAAATCAATTACCTTATGGATGACTTCCTCATGTACCTTTGGGTCACGGACAACACCTTTTTTTCCTACCTTTTCCCTTCCGGCCTCAAACTGTGGCTTAATCAGGCAGACCATTCTTCCGCCGTCCCGCAGCAGCTCCCTTGCCGGTACCAGTACCTTGGTAAGAGAAATAAAAGATACATCAACAGATGCAAAATCAAGGACATCTGCAATATCTTCCGGCGTCACATAACGGATATTGGTTTTCTCCATGCAGACAACCCTTGGGTCATTTCTTAATTTCCAGGCAAACTGTCCATATCCTACATCTACAGAATATACCTTCACTGCACCATTTTGCAACATACAGTCAGTAAATCCGCCGGTGGATGCGCCGATATCCATGCAGACCATTCCCTCTAAAGAAATATCAAATTCCTTCATTGCTTTCTCTAACTTCAGTCCACCACGGCTGACATATTTTAATGTATTTCCCCGGACTTCAATTTCTGCCTCTGTATCAAAATTTGTTCCTGCTTTATCCTCTCTCTGTCCATCCACAAAGACATTTCCTTCCATAATCATAGTCTTTGCTTTTTCCCTGGATTCTGCCAGTCCCTTCTGTACCAAAAGAACATCCAATCTTTCTTTCATCGTTCTTACTGTGCCTTTCTGTCTATAATCTTACCGATAATTCCATCTGCATCAATTCCTGTTTCTTTGCGGAGAAGTTCTACATTTCCATGCTCTACATAAACATCCGGTATTGCAATATTTAAAACCTCCATGGAACCATCTCCATTTGTATTCATAAATTCCAATACATGCTCTCCAAAGCCTCCGGATTGCACATTTTCTTCCAGCGTAACCAGAAGCTTATGATTCTTCTGCAGCTTAAGAAGCAGTTCTTCATCAAAAGGCTTCACAAATCTTGCATTGACAAGAGAACAGGAATAACCTTTTTCTTTTAATTGTTCCCTTACGGTAAGTGCTGTCTTTACCATGCTTCCTACTGCCAAAAGTAAAATTTCACTTTCTTCAAAAAGAACTTCTGCCTTACCATATTCTAACGGTGCCCGGTATTCCTTTAATTCATCAAAGGCTTCGCCTCTCGGATATCGTACTGCAATCGGTCCGGAAAAATCTACCGCATATTTTATCATATCTGATAATTCCCACTTATTCTTAGGTGCTAAAATTGTCATATTCGGCAGACAGGAAAGATAAGATAAATCAAAGATTCCCTGATGAGTCTCTCCATCACTGCCCACAAGTCCTGCACGGTCAATGGCAAATACTACATGCAATTCCTGTATACAGACATCATGCAGAATCTGGTCATATGCTCTTTGCAGGAAAGAAGAATAAACCGCTACAATCGGTTTTAAACCGGCTGCTGCCAATCCTGCAGCAAAAGTCACTGCATGTTCTTCTGCAATTCCCACATCAAAGAAACGTTCCGGGAACATATTCCGGAATCTTTTTAGTCCGGTTCCATCTGCCATTGCCGCTGTAATGGCAACCACTTTTTCATCCCGGTCGCCCAATTTACGCATAACCGTAGAAAAAATATCGGTATAATTGGCTTTTACCCGTTTCACAAGAGGCAGTCCTGTCTCAACATCAAAGGCTTCCGTTCCATGAAAACGTGCCGGATGGCGTTCTGCCGGAAGGTATCCTTTTCCTTTTTCCGTAATCACATGTACCAGAACCGGTCCTTCCACCTTAGAGGCTTCTTTGAATAATTTCACCATGGCAGGAATATTATGACCATCTACCGGTCCTAAATAAAGGATTCCCATATTTTCAAAGAGCATGCCCGGAATCACAAGCTGCTTGATTCCATTTTTGGTCTTACGGATTTTCTCAACAATACGTTCTCCATATTTCGGAATGCTGTTCAGGGAATTCGTAATACCATTCTTTAATCCCTGATAAGATTCTGCGGTACGAAGTCCGCTTAAATATCTGGATACACCGCCGACATTTTCCGATATAGACATCTTATTGTCATTTAAAACAATAATCAGATTTGACTTTAATTTGGATGCATTATTCAATGCCTCATAAGCCATTCCACCGGTCAATGCACCATCTCCGATAACAGAGATGACTTTGTACTTTTCTCCGGTAATCTCCCTTGCCATTGCATAGCCTAATCCTGCGGATATGGAAGTCGAACTGTGTCCCGTATCAAAGCAGTCGCAATCACTTTCATGACGTTTTGGGAATCCGCTCATGCCGCCGTATTTTCTCAGTTCATCAAAACCGGCTTTTCTTCCTGTCAGTAATTTATGGGTATAAGACTGATGTCCTACATCCCAGATAATTTTATCCTCTGGTAAATCAAAAGCAAGATGCAGTGCCATGGTAAGCTCTACCACGCCAAGATTGGAGGCAAGGTGCCCACCGGTTTTTGATATTTTGTCAATCAAAAAAGAGCGGATTTCCTCTGCCAGAATCGGAAGTTCGTTTTTATTTATCCTTTTTATATCATTTTCATGCTCAATCTTTTCCAGCACCATGTATCTTTACTCCTTTGGTTTCTGAAGTTCTTATTTTTCCCTATGAATCAGATATTCTACCAGATGAATCAGAAATTCATTTTTTACCACCAGTGATTCTAATAAATTCACTGCATGTTTTGAATATCGTTTCACATCTTCCTGTGCTTTTTTCAATCCCTCATATGTAACATAAGTTGCCTTTTCGTTTTTGGCATCACTGCCAACCGGTTTTCCAAGCACTTCCTGATTACCGGTAACATCTAAAATATCATCCTGGATCTGAAATGCCAGACCAATCTCTGATGCCGCCTCTTCGATAATCTTCTGCTCGCTTTTCGTGGCACCTGCAAGAATTGCACCGATTAACATAGACGCTTCAATCAAAGCACTGGTCTTTAATTTATAAATAAAATCTAACTGGTCTCTGGTGACAGACTGTGTTTGATCCGTTTCCACATCTACGGTCTGTCCCCCTACCATACCATAAATTCCGGCTTTCTGTGATAATACAAGCAATGCCTTTGCCACATTAGGCGTCTGTTCCGTCTGTAATGCTGTCAATGCTGTCTCATAGGCAAAATTCAAAAGACCATCCCCGGCAAGAATTGCCATAGCTTCTCCATAGACAATATGCGTTGTCTTTCGTCCGCGGCGGTATTCATCATTATCCATTGCCGGCAGATCATCATGAATTAAAGAATAAGTATGAATCATCTCAATGGCTGCCATGAATGGCTCAATTACCTCTGATTTTCCACCAAACATGCGGTAAGTTTCCAACATCAGCATTGGTCTTAACCGCTTTCCTCCTGCAAGAAAACTATAATTCATGGCTTCAATTACCTGCTTCTGATAGCCTTCTTCCTCCGGAAGATATTTTTTTATGATGTTTTCAATCTGTTCTGTCCGCTTTGTAAGCTCTGCTGTCATATCCATTAAAATTCCTCCAGCATTCCCTGTTCATTCAACACTAACATTTTCTTTTCAATCGAATCTATCCGCTCACTGCAGTGTTTCAGCTTCTTCATGCCCTGCTCATAGCAGACAAAGGATTCATCCAGAGAAATGTCTTCCTCCATATGTGCAATCAGCTGTTCCACTTCTGCAAATAAATCCTCTAAATTCTCATTTTCTTTTTTTTCCGTTATATTATCTGTCTCATTTTCATTGATTGTATAATCTGTCATCTTCCGATTTCCTCCTGGCATATGATTTCTTCTACTCTTGCCTTAACGGTTCCGTCTTTTACACTGATCTGCAATTGTTCTCCTTTTGAAACCTGTGAAACACTTTTTAAACCATTCTGCCGGCTGTCAGAAACATATGCATATCCCTGTCCCAATCGTTTCAATGGCGAAATATCATCGAAATGCTGGGCTAACATCCGAAGTCTTGCCTTATTCTTATCTAACTGCTGTGTCATGCCATGCTCTAAGCGAAGCTGTAATTCCCCCAGATACTGTTTCTGACTGTTCAGACGATATACAGGACTCTGTTGCATTAATCTTGCCTTCAGTGTCTCCATGCGTCCCTGTATCACAGCAATTTTACTCTTCATGCTGCGCATCAGATGTACCCGGTCAGTCTGTATCCGCTGTAACATCTGATTCCTGTCATATACCGCAAGTTCTGCCGCTGCAGACGGAGTCGGTGCCCGCAAGTCTGCCACATAATCCGCAATGGTGTAATCCACTTCATGTCCCACTGCAGAAATAACCGGTGTTTCACATTCAAAAATTGCCCTTGCAACAATTTCTTCGTTGAATGCCCATAAATCCTCTATGGAGCCACCACCACGCCCCACAATGATAATGTCCAAATGCATGGCATCCAATGCATGAATCCCATTTACAATGCTTTCTTTGGCACCCTCACCCTGTACCAGTGCCGGATATAGAATAAGCTGCACATAAGGATTTCTTCGTGCAGCAATATTACGGATATCCTGTATTGCAGCCCCGGTAGGTGCTGTAACAATTCCAATACGTCCGGCATACTGCGGAATCGGTTTTTTATACTCTTCCGCAAACATGCCCATTTCCTCAAGTTCCTGTTTCAATTGAAGAAATCTGGCATATAAATCCCCTGCACCGGCAAGTGTAATTTCTTTTGCATATATCTGATATCTGCCATCACGTTCAAATACTTCAATAGAACCTGTTACCTCGACTTTGTCGCCATCCTTCATACGAAAGGATAAACCACCCCGGTTACCGGCAAACATAATTGCACTGATGGCACTGTTATTTTCCTTTAAAGTAAAATAAATATGACCGGAGGAATGATATTTACAATTCGATACCTCACCCTTCACACATACCTGATGCAGGACAAAATCCTGGGCAAACATATTTCTGATGTATCGGTTAATCTGGGTTACCCCATATACTTTCTTTATCATGCGATTTTTGCCAATACTCCGTTGATAAATGCCGGTGAATCATCTGTTCCATATTTTTTTGCCAGTTCTACTGCTTCATTGATGGCTACTCCGGTTGGAATATCCTCTTCATATTTCATCTCATATACAGCAAGACGAATCAGGGTCAGATCAACTTTGCCCATACGGGTTGTTTTCCAGCCTTTGGATGATTCATTGATAATCTTATCGATTTCCTCTAAAACAGCAATAATCTTATTAAATTTGTCTTCAATATAACTCTCATCCGGCTTCTCAATCGGTTCATTCTCTTCGATAAACAGATTCATCTGCTCTTCGTATTCCTTCTCACTATGAAATTCCACACGGAATAACATTTTAAATATCTGTTCTCTGATTTCTCTCCTGCTCATGTTGTATCCTTTCATTATTGGTCTTCCATGTAACTATAAAAAAGAATGCTTTAACAGCATTCTTTATTATACTACATCTGCGGTTATCACAAAAGTTTTATTTCGTATTTTTCATGTCAACCGTTGCAATTCTGACGTTAACAATTGCTACGGATAATCCTGTCATAGTCTCAATTGCAGATTTTACTTTCTCCTGTACCTTCTCAGATACTTCCGGAATAGAATAACCATAAGAAATATTTAAAGCCACTTCTACGCTGACCGTTTTCTCTGCCACTTCTACCTTAACACCCTTAGATAAATTCTTCATTCCAAGTTTGCTCACCAGTTCATTGGTAATATTGCCAGCCATGGATGCAACTCCTTCTACTTCTGTTGCTGCAAGTCCTGCAATAATAGCAACGACCTCATCTGCCACATGTACTTCCCCAAGGTTATCTTCTTTTATTTTAACAACTTTTCTATTATCTGCCATCGTTTTGCCTCCTACAAAAATATTATGTGGTTATTATATCAGATAATTCATTTTTTGAAAACCTTTCCGCATAATATTGTGCATTTTCCCTGCGTAAAAGTTCTAAGAAATCTCTGTCCGGAATCGGCTTGGAATAAAAATATCCCTGCAGATAATCACAGTGCTGTTCTGTCAGATAATCTACATATTCCTGGTTTTCTACTCCTTCTACCACAATCTCAAGCCCAAGTTCTTTAATCATGCGGATAGTATTACGCAATGCAATCATTGCCTTTTCATTTTTAAATGCTTCCCACAGAATGGTTTTATCAATTTTTACGATACGGAATGGAAACCGGAACAGATAATCCGTATTGGAATATCCCGAGCCATAATCATCCAAAGAAAACTCAATGCCCTGCTTATGCAGTATCTTGATATTGTTTTCCAACATATCACTATGGGCTGCCGCTGTCTCAGTAATCTCAAGATTAATCTGGGTCGGTGCTACATGATATTTCTTCATTATTTCTGTCAATCTCTCGGCAAGATTTTCCTGCATACACTGCACCACCGACAGATTTATTTCTATATACTGCAAGCCATAGTCCGTAGGCTGCTTTTCCTGGATAAAACGACAGACTGTCTCAAATACAAATTCTCCAATCTGCATAATCATTCCGCTCTTTTCTGCAATCGGAATAAATTCTTCCGGAGAAATGTAGCCCATACTCTGATCTTTCAGCCGGACCAGTGCTTCCGCAGATACGATTCTGTTTTCTGTCACCGAATAAATCGGCTGGTAAAAGACTTCGAAACCTTTATGGTCTACTGCATCATTCAAAAGTTTCCGGATACGAAGTTCCCTCTTTGGCCGGTCAATATCCATCTCAGCAGTCTTTAATACTACATTTCCATTTTCAGATGATATTGAACGCATATACTGGATATAGTCAATTAATCCATTCAGATTATTCGTATCACGCGGACACACAATACTGCTGATATGAATCCGGAATTTTGTCTCTACACTGCCGGAATGCCATGGCTGTTCAAACCGGTTCAGAATCTGCCGGATCAGTAAGGAAGAATCAATATCCTTCTTCTTCCGGTCTAACGCCAGCACATATACGCTCTGTGAAAACTGGTAAATACGGGAATTGTCGATAAGCTTACGAAAAAATGCCGCCATTTCCTTCAGGAATTCATTGACAGAATCATTTCCCAATGTCTGCCGCATCACCTTTAAATTATGCACTTTAATGACAAGCATCGGAAAACGCTCACTTCCTAACAGGCGTTCCTCTGACTCTTTTAAAAATGCCCTCCGGTTCATAATTTCAAGCTCCGGCACCGTATATTCCTGTGGTCTTTCCGAAGAAATCAGATATAAAAGTACGCACATTGCCATTCCAAAAAACTGAAACCGGAAACCCGGAAATGCAATATGAAGCACCAGTGTAAACACACTTACAACTGCAAATACAGTCGTAGAGAATAATAATTCAAAGCTGAGCCGTTTTCGGAAACGAACCAGAAACACTTCCCCCATCAGATAAAAATAAATCATACATAGGTAGAATAACATAATTCCATTCTGTCTCTGATAGCTGCCATCCGTTCCCACTTTAAAAAGATATGGTATAAATAACTGTACTACCAGCAATGCGATTACAATCCAGGCCGGTACAAACAACCATCCCTTTTCCTTCCGGATAAAGCGTTCCACTCTTCCTGTCAGGCACAGAATATACAAAAGATAAGCTGCCGCTGCCACAACCTGCCCTAAAATACAGATATAGAGCAGGACTGTAGTTCCTGTTTTTCCGAAAGTGATTTCCTTCCAGAACAGTAAAAAGTCGCTGGTAGACACGACAAGCAGAGCATACAACATTACGCGGTATACCCTGCTTTGAAAATTGTCACTGTATTTTCTTAAATGATACGCAACTAATGCAGTCAGAAGAACAAATGCAGCCGCAATATCGTAATATACTAAATGCTCCATTCTTATCCCTCACACTCTGCATAAATATTATCTGAAAGATATTTTACATCACTGAACGGTTCCTGCTCTGTTGTTTCTTCTGCCATCCCTGCCGCCTTTATCTTCGTCAGTTTGTCAATATAAAAATCCACAGCCTTCTTTGACTCTTCGAAAGTATATAACGCTGCCGGGGAATTCCATTCCCTGATATAAACCTTGTTATAGTCAATATAAGCAATCATGGCAAAATCGCCGTCTTCCGGGTTTAGAAATGTCTTCTGCATGGATGCATGCATATCACAGCCACGGATGATTTTATCCTCTTTGTTTTTCTTCTGCCCGGTTACAGCTTTTGCAGACTTCTCTCCGGATTCCGTTTTATTTCCGGATGCCTTCTTTTTCTTCTGGTCTTCTTCCACCATCCGGTCTATGGCATCTGCTGCACGATTCATTGCTTCGAAAATATCAAGTTGTCCCTCTACACCTTTTTTCTCCGTTTTCATTGTGCCCCCTGTATTTTCTTAAGCCTTTTTCCAAAAAGAAATCTGCTTATTTTCCCACAATTTTTCTGGTATTGATATAATCATATGGTGTCTGCTGATACACATAATAATTCAGCCAGTTTGCATATAACATATTACCGTGTGAACGCCACTGCAGTAATGGTTTTGCATTGATATCATTGTCCGGATAATAATTCTCCGGCATGGCAATATCCATCCCTTTCTGCAGATCACGCTTATATTCCTCATCCAATGTATAACGGTCATATTCCGGATGTCCCATTACAAAAATTTTGCGTCCCTCATTGGCAATTGCCAGAAATACACCTGCTTTTTCTGATTCTGCAAGAATGGTAATATCCTTTACCTTCTCAATATCCTCTTTACGGATTCCGGAATGTCTCGAATGCGGTGCCATAAAGCGGTCATCAAATCCCCTTACCAGTGGTACTTTGCGGTTCTTTACCTGATGTTCGAAAATTCCAAACATTTTCTCATCCAGCATATATTTTGGGATACCATAGTGATAATAGAGAGCAGCCTGTGCGCCCCAGCATAAATGCAGGGTTGATGTTACGTGGGTCTTAGACCACTCCATAATATCACAGACTTCCTTCCAGTAATCCACCTCTTCGTATTCCATGGTTTCTACCGGTGCTCCGGTTATAATCAGTCCGTCCAGATTCTCATCCCAGATTTCATCCATTGTCTGATAAAAATGATTCAGATGACTCATGGATGTATTCTTTGATTCATGGGATGATACCGTTAAAAAGGTAACATCAACCTGTAATGGTGTATTTGCAAGTGAACGCAGCAACTGCAGTTCCGTTTCTTCTTTTAATGGCATCAGATTCAGTATTCCAATCCGGATTGGGCGGATATCCTGATGTTCTGCTCTTCCCTCATCCATAACAAACACATTTTCCCTTTCCAGAATCTCTCTGGACGGTAAATCGCTCATTATCTTAATCGGCATATTATCTAACCTCTTTTCATCATATACACATATCTCATTTCATAATACCTTAATTTTACGAATACTTCAATATGCAATTCACTTTCCGAAACGTTCCACAAACATATCTTCAGAAATAATCGGAATGCCAAGACTCTTTGCTTTCTGATTCTTTGATGATGTGGATTCAATATCATTATTCACAAGATAATCTGTTTTCTTAGAAACACTGCCGGTAACAGAGCCGTTCTGGCTCTCCACATACTCTTTAAATTCGGTACGGTTTTTAAACTGATGGACATCACCGGTAATGACAAAGGTAAGTCCTTCACAGGTTCCTCCCTCTGTCACCTTCGGCTCTACTTCCGCAATGTTTAATATTTCTTCTAATGCAGCTACCGTATGACGGTTTTGATTCTGTCTGTACCAGTCCAGCATGGAAGTCGAACGCTCCGGTCCGATTCCGTCAATATCCTCAAATCCTTCCCCTGCATGCAGTTTCTGAAAGAAACCTCCTGTGCCAAGGGCAGCAATCATTTTCTTTCCTGCATCGGTGCCAATCTGCGGAATGCATAGTGCATAAATAAAATGTACCGGATCAACGTTTTTGCTCTTTTCAATTGCCTGCAGCATATTGTTACAGGATTTCTCGCCAAATCCGTCTAAAGAGCGGATTTCATCCGCATGATTTTTAAGTGTATAAATATCTTCAAAATAATGGATATATCCTAAGTTCATAAACTTTAGCATGGTCTGTATGGACAATCCGTCAATGTCCATGCCAGGCTTGCTGACAAAGCGGCTGAATTTTTTTACATGCTTTGCGGTACAGTCCGGATTCGTACAATGTAAAGTCTTTGTTCCGCTGTGTTCACTGATTCTGATTTCCGTTCTGGCATGGCATACCGGACAGAATTCCGGAATCGTAAAAGTTCCTTCCTTTTTCTTTACGCCGATACATTTTGGAATAATCTTATTTGCTTTAATAATATCAAGTGTTGTCTTCCCATCTTCTCCGATTCCAAGACGTTCCATTTCACTGATATTACAAAGGGAGGCTCGGCTTACGGTGGTTCCCTCCAGTGCAACCGGCTCAAATACTGCTACCGGAGAAATGGTAGATGCCGCACAGGACCACTCTACATATTTTAATGTGGTCTCCACAGAGACATCCTGCCATTTAAACGCATAACCGGCTCGTGACGCATGATGTCCGGTAACATTACCGGTCTGGGCATAATCATTATCTTCATAACAGATAACCAGTCCATCTACCGGAATATCCATTTCACCATCTTCTACCTTCTTTGTCCAGCGTTCTACAACTTCCTCCAACCCTTTCGCATCGGTCAATTCATGTGCTACTGTCGTAAATCCAAGCTTCTCAAGATAATCCATCCGTTCTCCCCAGGATGACATTGTTTCATCCAGATGCACCAGTGTAAATGCATAAAAATGAATATGGCGTTCCTTTACTTTATCAAGATTGCTCTTATCCAGACCTAAAGTGCCGGATGCAAGATTTCTCGGATTGGCATATTTTTCATCATCATCTTCAATGGTATCATTGATTAATTCAAAATCTGTATAGGTAATAGCCGCTTCGCCACGGACTACCAGATGTCCCTTATATTTTACAGTCTTTGGAATCCCTTCAATGGCATCCTTCATAAATGTGATATTGCTGCCGACGGTTCCATTTCCTCTTGTTAAAATCTTAACAAGTTTTCCGTTATCATAAGTTACTACCAATGTTAATCCATCCAGTTTCCAGGATAACCAGACTGGTCTTTCTCCCGCCCACACCTGTAAATCAGAAATCCGTTTCGTCTTGGCAAGGGAAAGTGCCGGATATTCATGCGCTTCCCGTTCACCATTGCTTTCCTCAAATCCGGCATTCTGTGTCGGACTTTCCGGCAGAATATATCCTGTTTTTTCTTCTAACCGGGTCAGTTCGTCAAACATGCCATCCCATTCATAGTTTGACATAATTTCATCCTGTCCATTGTAATATGCTTCGGACGCCTCATTTAACGTTTTTACCAGTTCCTCGATTCTCTTCTTCTCATCCATGGATATGCTCCTTACCCTCAATCTATTTTGGCATTACTGTTGTATTGCTGGAATTTAAAATGCGCCGGTTCAGCTCAGTCCACTCCTCCGCCGTTACTCTGCGGTACTTTCCTTTTTTGAGACTGCCCAGTTCTATATTCATAATGCGGACTCTCTTTAATTTTACTACTTTATATCCGCAATACTCACACATCCGGCGGATCTGCCGGTTATACCCCTGGGTTAATATGATTCGGAATTTACGCACATCCAGTTTTTCTACTGCACATGGTCTTGTAACCACACCAAGTTCTTCCAGTGGAACTCCCCCGGACATTTTCTTTAAAAATGCCTCCGTTATGTCATGATTTACGGTAACTTCATATTCCTTTTCATGCATATTCCCGGCACGCATCATCTTATTTACAATATCCCCATTATTTGTCAATAATATAAGTCCCTGGGAATCTTTATCCAGTCTTCCTACCGGATAAATACGTTTCGGATAATGAATATAATCAACAATATTGTCTTTTTCGTCTTTTGCAGCAGTGCAGACAATGCCCACCGGCTTATTAAATGCAAGAAGAATCATTTCCTCTTCTTTTTTTATTGTTTTTCCATCTACACACACCCGCTGTCCCGGCATCACCTTACAGCCGACAGAAAGAACTTTTCCATCTACCGTAATACGTCCCTGCTCAATCAGACGGTCCGCTTCTCTCCTGGAACAATATCCTGCTTCACTTAAAAATTTATTGATTCTGATTCCGTTTTCTTCCATCAATATTTTCACCCTGTGTAAATTTTCTCGCTGCCCGCGGAACAAAGAATGTGTCTTGGTACATCCTCGCGGAGCGTTTTTTACTTTACAGGAAAGCAATTTCCTGTAAAGTAAAAATAACGGAGGTCCTAAGACCTCCATCTATTTATTATTTTAAGAACTCTGTCTTAACATATCCTTCTTTATCTTTCCAGGTAACTTTTGTCCACCCTTCTGCATAGCTCATCTGAACAGTAACAGAATCTCCTGCATAAGCAACTCCAACCTTGGATGCGGTCTCACTCATAGAGGAACGGATATTAACCGTATTGGTTAATGTAATCTTAGTGCCAGCTGCGATTCCGCTGGTGTCTGCCGCCGGCTCCTGTGCCGGTGCTTCTGTTGAAACATAGTCACTCTTTACATATGCCGGTGTGCCATTGTAATCAATGCTGCTCCATCCATCTTCTGTCGTACCGGTTCTTGTCAGTGCAGTTCCCTTTTCAACTGTTCCAAGCAATGCTCCGGACTCATTCGGTTCCTGTCTGACATTTACTTTATCCAGTGTATATACCGTCTCCGTTGTCACTTCCGGCTCAGCTGGTGTCTCTGGTTCCACCGGTGCCTCTGGTTCCGCCGGTGTCTCTGGTTCCGCCGGTGTCTCTGGTTCCGCCGGTGTCTCCTCTGTTGCCGGCTGCTGCTGTGCCTGTGCCTGTGCGATTGCTGTTGCCCATGCATTATATGCATCAGCAATTGTAACCGTTACCATATTAGAAAGATTTTCATCTGAAGCAATTGCTTTTTCATAATTTGCCTGTACTTCTGCCTGTAATGCAATGACATCTTCCTGTGTTTCAAAACTACTGATTAAGTTTTCCACATTATTATCGGTCGGCTGTTCTTTATAATGACGGTTAAAGCTGCTGTATAAGTTATCAATATAAAGTGCTCCCTGCTCATTCTTCTTTACATAGAAGAACTCCATACCAGGTGCTGTAGTATCTACTCCTGCGAATTTCAAATCCAGCGTTACACAGACAAGATAAGAATCTGCTTCTAATCCTGACTTAGTATAACATTTGATATTCTGATAACTCTCTGCATACTGTGACATCATGGTAATCAGGCTCTGTTCATTCTCGGAAACAGGTGTTGCATAGGTCTGTAATGTTGCCAGATCACCTGCCGCATATGCATTGTAATAATTCTGCATCAGGGTATTGATTTCCGGAACGGCATCTACCTGAAAGCTCTCTGATTCGGTACCCTGTTCCGTAGAAAGTCCATTATCTTTATCTTTATTTCCACTGCTGAATTTTATCATTACTACTGCCAATACAACAAATAATATTACTGCAGTAAAATATTTCCAGTTCTTCTGAAAGAAACTACTTATATCATTCTTTGATATCTTACTCATTTTTTCTTTGATTTCTGACGCTTTCATATCTGTCCTCCTAACCTTACCCATAACCCCCAAAAAAGTATGCTTTGTGAGCTGCCCGTGTAAATAATGAAAAACGTTTCTTATAAGTTTTGCGGGACATAAATCCCGCAAAAAAATGTGTTAATATAAATTATAAAATGCACCCGGCGGGAATCGAACCCGCATTATCAGAGTCGGAGTCTGACGTTCTATCCATTAGACTACGGTTGCAGCTTATTTATACTAACACATCTATATAAAAAAATCAAAGGTTTTATTTAAGAAGCTTCTTCAAACTGGGAATTATAAAGCTGTGCATAGAAACCATTCTTCTGTAACAGTTCTTCATGATTTCCCTGTTCAATAATATCACCATCTTTCATAACAAGAATCAGATCAGCATCACGAATGGTAGACAGACGATGGGCAATAATAAAACTTGTTCTTCCTTTCATCAGGTTATCCATAGCCTTCTGGATTCTGTGCTCTGTTCTGGTATCAACAGAAGAAGTTGCTTCATCTAAAATCAATACCCGGTTGTCTGCTAAAATGGCACGGGCTATGGTAAGCAACTGTTTCTGTCCCTGGGATACATTGCTGGCGTCCTCATTTAATTCCATATTATAACCACCCGGCAGTGTCTGGATGAAATGATGGGCATGGGCTGCTTTTGCTGCTGCAATAACTTCTTCGTCCGTGGCATCCAGTCTTCCGTAACGGATATTTTCCATAATAGTACCTTTAAATAACCAGGTATCCTGAAGTACCATGCCGAAGGCATCTCTTAGCTCCCGGCGGTTATAGTTTCTGATATCGTTACCATCTAATCTGATGCTTCCACTGTTGACATCATAAAAACGCATCAGCAGCTTCACCATGGTAGTCTTACCTGCTCCGGTTGGTCCTACAATGGCAATCTTCTGTCCCGGTTCTACCTTTGCTGAGAAATCATTAATGATAATCTGATCCGGATTGTATCCGAAATGCACATGGGAGAATTCTACTTCTCCACGAACATCCTTTAATTCCACTGCATTTTCTGTGGTCTGGTCTTCTTCCTCTTCACCTAAGAATTCAAAAACACGTTCTGAAGCTGCAGTCATGGACTGTACCTGGTTAATGACCTGTGCAATCTGCTGGATTGGCTGGGTGAAGCTCTTTACATACTGGATAAATGCCTGAATATCACCAATTCCGATTGTTCCGTTAATTGCAAGCATTCCACCGGAAATTGCCACACCTGCATAGCCAAGGTTACCGACAAATACCATAACCGGCTGCATCATTCCTGATAAAAACTGGGATTTCCAGGCAGACTCATATAATACATGGTTTGTATCATTAAACCGTTTTATGGTTTCCTTTTCTTTATTAAATGCCTGGATAACTAAATGTCCGGAATAAGTCTCTTCCACCTGTCCATTAATATGTCCCAAGTACTCCTGCTGGGTACGGAAATATTTCTGTGAAAATTTTGCAATTGCCGAAACCATCAACGCTGAAATCGGAAGAATTACTAATGCAATCAGTGTCATCAGTGGTGAAATAGAAAGCATCATCACAAGCACTCCGATAATGGTTGCCACGCTGGTAATAATCTGTGTCACACTCTGGTTTAAGCTCTGTCCCAAAGTATCCACATCATTGGTAATACGGGAAAGAACTTCCCCATAAGTTCTGCTTTCAAAATATTTCATCGGCATACGGTTGATTTTTTCAGAAATCTCTTTACGCATACGATAGCAGATTTTCTGTGTGATTCCAGTCATAATAAACCCCTGAAAAAAGCTGAATACCGCACTGATAATATATAAGCCAAGAGTAAATAATAATATCTTTCCAATCAGTGTAAAATCAATTCCGCCGGTTCCTGCTACTTTATTCATCAGACCGTCTGCCAATGCCGTAGTAGCTTTACCCATTACCTTTGGTCCTAATACAGAAAATACGGTAGAACAGATTGCAAGTATCATAACTGCAACAATTCCAATTTTATATTTTCCAATATAAGAAAGAAGTTTCCGGAAAGAGCCCTTAAAATCTTTTGCTTTTTCACCCGGCATCATTCCACCGCCCATTGGTCCTCTCGGACCTCTACGACGTGGTGCACGATAACTTTGCTCATTACTCATGTTATTTTTCCTCCTTTCCCTCTTCTAATCCCAATTCCTTTGCGGATAACTGTGACTGTGCAATCTGCTGATATACTTCACAATCCCGTAATAATTCTTCATGAGTACCTTTTCCGACAATCTTACCTTCATCCAATACAAGAATCTGGTCGGCATGTAAAATGGTACTGATTCGCTGTGCCACGATAATTACACTGCTTTCTTTTGTTTTTGACTCCAATGCTTTACGCAGTGCCGCATCGGTCTTCATATCAAGTGCAGAGAAACTGTCATCAAAGATATAAACATTCGGATTCTTTGCGATTGCTCTGGCGATGGATAATCTCTGTTTCTGTCCACCGGAAACATTCGTTCCACCCTGTGCAATCCCGCTGTCATATTTTTCCGGCTTTTCATTAATAAATTCTGTTGCCTGTGCAATCTCTGCAGCCTCTGTCATTTCTGCTTCCGTAGTTTCCGGTCTGCCAAATTTCAGATTGGATGCAATGGTTCCTGAAAACAGAATTCCCTTCTGTGGTACGAATCCGATTTCGTCTCTTAATTCAGCTAAGCTTAAATTCCGGATATCCACACCATCTAAGGTAATCTTACCGGCTGTTACATCATAGAATCTCGGAATCAGATTAACCAGCGTTGACTTTCCACAGCCGGTACTTCCGATAATCGCTGTTGTCTTTCCCGGTTCTGCTGTAAAATCAATATCTTCCAATACATCTTCATCTGCACCCGGATAACGGAAGTTTACATGATGGAATTCCACTTTTCCGGTATGTTTTTCAATTGTTTCTTTTTCTGCCTTTTCTATAATAGAAGAATTTGTAGTAATAACTTCATCAATCCGGTCTGCTGCAACACCGGCACGCGGCAGCATAATAGACATCATGGTAAGCATCAGGAATGCCATAACAATCTGCATGGTATAAGTAATAAATGCGGTCATTGCTCCTACCTGAAGCTGTCCGGCATCAATACGATGTGCCGATACCCAGACAATCAGTATGGTTACTCCATACATAATAAACATCATGCCCGGCATCATAAAAGTCATGACACGGTTGGTAAATAACTGTGTTCTGGTAAGATTCCGGTTTGCTTCATCAAACCGCTCTTCTTCCTTTTTTTCTCTTCCAAAAGCACGGATTACGGAAAGTCCCGTAAGAATCTCTCTGGATACTAAGTTCAGGGCATCCACTAACTTCTGCATTATTTTGAACTTCGGAAGTGTAATGGACATCAACACCATAACCAGTCCGGAAATTACCAGTACTGCCATTACGATAATCCATTCCATATGTGCTCCGGTCTTTAATACTTTATAAATTCCACCAATTCCGATGATTGGTGCATATAAAAGCATTCGAAGCATAATTGCTGTTACAAACTGAATCTGCTGAATATCATTGGTGCTTCTTGTAATTAAGGAAGCGGTAGAGAATTTATCCATCTCAGTATTGGAAAAGCCTACTACCTTACCAAAGATTTTCTCTCTTAAGTCTCTTCCGACTCCTGCGCCGACTCTGGATGCAAGATATCCGACTACCACTGCAACTGCCAGCATGAGTAATGACATAGCTGCCATCTTTCCACCCTCTGACCAGAGATAATTCTTCTGGATATGCTCCACATCAAGTCCTGCCTTTTCGTCACAGGATGCTGCATATGCTGTTCCCATGGCATGTAAGGTACTGCTCCCCACAGAATCTATCATATTTTCCATATATTCTCTGGACTGTGCTATACCATCCTGCGTCATTGCACCGCTTGCAATCAGCTGCTTCATCATCGGACGCATATCCACATAAGTTACCATTTCGCCATCATCATTTTCCGCTTCATATGTGGTCAGTTCCATCTGCATCATCTGTCCGATTTCTTCAATGGACATCTCATCCAGGCTTTCTTTGGTAATCTGGTTCTGCGGATTCTGCTCCAATGCTTCCGCAATCGTATTCTTAAAATCCGTTTCACTCATATTTGCCATACGGTAAGTCAGTACGATTGGTGTCAGTAGTTCATCATCCAATGTTTCTAATGTCTCTTTATCCGCAGTACATACATAAGTATCGTCTTTTTTTTCATAGACCGCTTCAAAAGTATCCTTTTCACCATCTGTCATAAAAAGTTCTGCCAGCTGATATTCTTCCTCCGGCATCTTTTCCGGCAAAATATGTTTGATTCCCTTATTCTGGATTCCTACATCGATGATATCGGATGTATATTGTGGCAACGACAAATCGCAATAAGCCTGCACTCCAAGGAGGAGAAATATTACCACGATGATATGCCAGTACGGGAGCATATTTTTAAATATTTTCCGCATCTTTCCTGTTCCTTCCTTTTCTATATTATTTATAAAATATTTCTATTTTAATTGCTGTTTCAACTGTCTTCTCTTTTCAATCTCAAGCTCTGCTATCTGCTCTAATTTATTCAGATAGCCAATCAGCCGGTTCATATCTTCTTCTCCCATTTTCTCCGTAACCGACTTTAATAATTCACTCAAAATCCGGTTGCATTCATTTAAAACCTCTTTTCCTTCCTCAGTTACTCTCACATAAACATTCCGCCGGTCACCCTCACACACCATACGTTCAACATATTTTTTCTCTTCCAGGGAACGAAGTGTCCGGGACACCGCCGGTGCTGCCACACGCATATAACGTACCACTTCCGATACCGTAACCTTTGCATCTATCGATTTGCTATCCGGCTCTTTGGCATCTGTCTCTTTGGTAGCCATCTCTTTTTCTTTGCGGCAATGCTCGATGGTCTTTAAGGTTCCCATTTCCACGGATGAGACCCCCGGCAGAATTGATGAGATTTTCAAACGATGAAAACGATTAAATATGGAAAATATTTCATTTCCACAACCCTGCATCATTTTCACCTCCCTTTCTTTACATTTTATATTTTCTATTTATTTAACATTGTTAACTATTAACATGTGAAAACAATAATAGCACCATGATTAAGATAGGTCAATTAAAAAAGTATAAAATTATTATTAAATCATATCATTGACAGTTAAAAACGAATCTTATAATATAAAAAAAGCAAGTTTTTTTTACTAAAGGAGACTAAAAATATGAGTTTTAATTTTTTAAACCAATTACCAAGTCCGGAAGAAATCAAAAAAGAGTATCCGCTTCCGGAGAAACTGGCACAGATAAAAAAAGAACGGGATGCTGCAATTCGTAAAGTCTTAACCGGCGAAGATAACCGTTTCTTAGTTATCATCGGACCTTGTTCCGCTGACAGCGAAGAACCTGTCTGCGACTACGTCAGCCGCCTGACCAAAATTGCAGAAGATGTCAAAGACCGTCTGATTATTATCCCTCGTGTCTACACCAATAAGCCAAGAACAACCGGCGAAGGCTATAAAGGTATTGCTACCCAGCCTGACCCTGAGAAAGCTCCTGATATGGTTGCCGGACTGATTGCAATGCGTAAGCTGCACATCCGTACCATTGAAGAAAGTGGTCTGACCCCTGCCGACGAAATGCTTTATCCGGAAAACTGGAGTTACATTGACGACCTGCTCTCCTACGTTGCTATCGGTGCACGTTCTGTAGAAGACCAGCAGCATCGTCTTGTAGTCAGTGGGTTTGATGTTGCATCCGGAATGAAGAACCCGACCAGTGGTGACTTCTCCGTTATGCTCAATTCCGTATATGCTGCCCAGCATCCACATCATTTCGTATATCGCGGATATGAAGTAGAGACTCCTGGTAACGACTTAACTCACGTTGTTCTCCGTGGTGCTGTAAGCAAACATGGTAACAGCACACAGAACTACCACTACGAAGATATTATGCGTCTGATTGAAATGTATAATGAACGTGACCTTAAGAATCCGGCTGCTATCGTAGATGCAAACCACTCTAACTCCAATAAAAAATACTTCGAGCAGATCCGTATCGTCAAAGAAGTGATGCATAACCGCCAGCTCTCCCCTGAAATTCACAAGATGATTAAGGGTGTTATGATTGAAAGCTACATTGAACCGGGCAATCAGAAAATCGGCGAACACATCTATGGTAAATCCATTACTGACCCATGCTTAGGCTGGGAAGATTCCGCTCGTCTTATCTATGACATTGCAGAAATGAATAAATAATAATTTCATCTACAGGAGCGTTTTTTACTTTACAGGAAAGCAATTTCCTGTAAAGCAAAAAAAGGGGGCAGCCATTTTCTTAAAAAATGGCTGCCCCCTTTTTCTATTTATGCAAGTAGCAAGAAACCCGCAAAGCGTGTTTCCCGTAGTTTCTTCTTTATCCTCTTGGGTGTGCCTTGGCATATACTTCACGGATTCTGCTCTGTTTCATCTGTGCATAGATTTGCGTGGTAGAAATATCTGCATGTCCTAACATTTCCTGAACCGCTTTCAAATCTGCCCCATTGCTTACCAGATGAGCTGCAAAAGAATGACGCAGCATATGCGGTGTTATTTCTGTCTCAATTCCGGCTTTCTTTCCATAGGCTTTGATTAATTTCCAGAAACCCTGACGGCTCATTTCTTTGCCGGAACAGTTGGTGAAAAGATATTCACTGCCCTCTTCACTGACAAAATATGATCTTCCCTCTTCCAGATAATGCTGCAGAGCCTCTTTTGCTACTTCTCCAAAAGGAATAATTCTTTCTTTATGAGCATCTTTGCAGGTAATATATTCCAGTTTCAAATTCATATCGCTTAACTTCAAAGAAATCAATTCAGAGACACGGATTCCCGTCGCATAAAGCAATTCTAACATCGCATGGTCCCTTAATTCCTTCGGTGTATTTCCGTTTGGCTGGTCTAAAAGCCGGCTGGTTTCTTCCATAGAAAGAATAACCGGAGCTTTCTTCTCTATCTTGGGTGCCTTTAATCCATCCGTCACATTTTGGTTTACATAATTCTGTACCATAAGATACTGAAAAAAGGCTTTCATGGATGCAAGTCCTCTGGAAATCGTTGCCGGTTTCTTTCCTTCCTGCTCCTGCTTTTCCATATATATTTTTAAGTGTTCCTGTCTGACATCCTCCACAGAAAGCACACCTTCAGAATACAGAAATTCCTTCATTTTGCGCAAATCCGTCTCATAAGAAACCGCTGTATTTTTCGATATTTTCTTTACTTCCTGAAGATACTTCATAAAAGCATCTATTTCCTGTGTCATAACTGTAACCACCTAACTCTTTTTCTCTCATGCCCTTCTATTCTTTTCCAAAAGGCAAGTACAGTCCCTATTATAATGATTCTAATTTGGAAAAGCAATTCATATTTTCGTCTGTTTTTTGCTGATTTACATAAATCTACCACATGTATCTTATTTCTATTTTTCTACCCACAATATGTTGTAAAAATTTTGTAAAATTTTTTATATTTTTTTCAACACGAAGTGCACCATACCTGGATTCAGATATGCCTCTGTTAAAAATCCGATAAAGAACAATAATAATATAATCCCCCACAAAAGGATCCATTCCCCAAGCTTTCCATGTTCCTTTCCGCACTGATACTTTTCTTCTAACTTTAATAACAGCAGGTATCCGGACACATAGAAAATAAATTGTGGGCATAACGCAATCATCATAAGCCAGATGGCACCTGCGCCAATATTGCTGATTGCCATCACGCACAGGAAACCAAAAGAAAAGCCGCTCCATATCAGAAATATACTATTCACAACCCGGTACCACGGTGTCATTCCAAAGAAGATTAATGTAAGGACAACCGGCACTCTTGCTGATAGTATATAAATAAAATAATCATGTTTTTCTATCGTAATATATTTTAACTGCTGTATGAAATAATCATTTAATATGCCATATTGTTGCAGACGGCTTCTTCCATACAAATTAGCAGCTATAATGCCAATCACAAAACAGCCTAAAAATAACACCTCTAACAGATGAAGATGCTTTTCTCTTCTTATCCCCGATACTCTTTCCATGTATTCACTTGTCTTAATTTTCTTATTTCATATTATTCCGGTAACGGTAACAATATGCCAAGATACCAGCTACGGTTTTACTGTCCTGGATTATTCCGGCATAAATTTTTTCTAATAATTCTTCCGGGTCATATGCCCTTACTTCAATAAATTCTTCCGGATCAAGATGCTGTTTGCCCGGTTTTAAATCCGTTGCCAGATATACATCAATAAACTCATTACAGAAAGCTACGGTCGTCTTTAAAGAAAGCATCTTTTCGATATGACCGCACTGAAAGCCCGTCTCTTCCTCTAATTCCCGCATGGCACTTATTTTCGTATCCTCTGTCAGGGAATCTCTGCATCCTGCCGGCAATTCAATAGTATAACGGTCTAATGCATTCCGATACTGGCGTACCATTAAGATTTTGCCCTCCGGTGTAACCGGCACAACTGCCGCAGCTCCTTTTCTGTGTTCCACATAATCCCAGTATGCAATATTTCCATCCGGTGTCTCGATGGTGTCTGAATAAACATCCACGATTGCGCCCTGATATTTTAACTCCCTGTTAACTCTTCTGATTCTTTTTTCTTCCTGATGATCCTGTTCCATTGTATTCTCCTTTTTTCTTACAGATTATTCCTCATTACTTGTTTTTCTCGCGCCTGCGGTGGTCGCTTGCGGCATCTACCTTATACGCCGCAGTGCACATCCTCGCAGAGTTTTTTTTACTTTACAGGAAAGCAATTTCCTGTAAAGCAAAAAAATAAGTGTCCAAAAAGCTTTCACTCTTCGGACACTTATTTCCTGCTTATTTTGCGTAATCAACTACACGTGATTCACGAATTACGTTTACCTTAATCTGACCTGGATATTCTAATTCAGATTCAATCTGCTTTGAAATATCACGGGCAAGTAATACCATTTCAGCATCACTTATCTGTTCAGGAACTACCATTACACGAATCTCTCTACCCGCCTGAATTGCAAAAGATTTATCTACACCTTTAAATTCATTTGTAATATCTTCTAACTGCTTTAATCTGTTGGAATATGTTTCCATTGTCTCGCGTCTTGCACCTGGTCTTGCTGCGCTAATTGTATCGGCTGCCTGTACCAGACAAGCAATCAATGACTCTGGCTCTACGTCGCCATGGTGTGCCTCTACCGCATTGATAATAAGCGGAGATTCTTTATATTTTCTACATAAATCCACACCAATCTGAATATGTGAACCTTCTACTTCGTGGTCTACTGATTTACCAATATCATGCAGGAGTCCTGCACGTTTTGCCAATCTTACGTCTACACCAACTTCAGCCGCAAGTAAGCCACAAAGCTGTGCTACTTCTATAGAATGCTTTAATGCATTCTGACCATAACTGGTTCTGAATTTCATTCGGCCTAATAATTTCACAAGTTCCGGATGAATGCCATGTACACCTACTTCTAAGGTAGCAGCTTCACCCTCTTCACGAATCATGGTTTCAACTTCTTTTTGCGCTTTTTCTACCATTTCTTCAATTCTAGCCGGATGAATTCGTCCGTCTACAATCAATTTCTCTAATGCAATACGAGCAACTTCTCTTCGTATTGGATCAAATCCGGAAAGGATAACTGCTTCCGGTGTATCATCGATAATTAAATCTACACCAGTCAGCGTCTCTAACGTACGGATATTTCTTCCTTCACGTCCGATAATTCTTCCCTTCATCTCATCATTCGGAAGCTGTACTACAGAGATGGTTGTCTCTGACACATGGTCTGCAGCACATTTCTGAATTGCAGTAACCACATATTCTTTTGCTTTCTTTCCAGCTTCTTCTTTTGCCTGATGCTCCATCTCTTTGATTAATTTTGCAGTATCAAGCTTTACATCTTCTTCAACAGTTTTTAATAGATATTCTTTTGCCTGGTCGGAGGTAAGTCCTGAGATTCTTTCTAGTTCCCGTACACGCTCTTCATGAAGCTTTGTAATTTCAGCTTTCTGTTTGTTCAGCTCTTCTTCTTTTGCTGCAAAACCTGCTTCGCGCTTCTCAATGGCTTCCAGTTTCTTATCCAGATTGGATTCCTTCTGTTCCACTCTGCGCTCGTTTCTCTGAATTTCGTTTCTTCTTTCCTTGATTTCCTTGTCCAATTCGTTCTTCGTACGAATCGACTCTTCTTTAATCTCAAGCAAAGATTCTCTCTTCTTCGTCTCAGCGGTCTTCACAGCTTCATCTATTATCTCACGGGCTTTATCTTCTGCACTGCCAATCTTTGAAGCAGTCTGCTTTTTCTGGTATGCATTTGCAACAAACCAGGTGATAGCACATGTGACAATAAATGTAATTACAACAGCTATAATTACTGCCTGCACAGGAGCACCTCCTTTATTCAATTTTCATTGTTCATATAACATAAATATTCATTCATCTGTCATAAATAACAATAAATAAATTTTATACTTTTTCTAATATTATGTCAAGTAGTCCGGACATTTCATTACACGTAAAATGTCTTCACTTTTATATCCTCTCCGCATCAGATATCCATACTGTTTCTGCATTTCCTTTGCATCCGGCTGCTCCGGATTATAATGTCTCTTTTTTAATATTTCAGCAATTTTTTCTGTATCATTATTTTCATAGATTTCTTCTAAGGCCTGCTCTGTAATTTCTTTGGGAACTCCCTTCTGCATCAGTTCCTGCTGTAGCCGGCGGCGGCTCTTACTGCCCTGTCGGTAACTGATATAATTTCTTGCATAGCGCATGTCATCAATATAATGATATTTCTTCACATACTCTATGGCATCAAGAATCAGTTCTTCCGGATATTCACTCTCAGCCAGTTTCCGGTAAAGCCCCTGTTCTGTCCGGTCCATCTTCTCTAAAAGTGCAAGTGCCCGTTTTTTCACCCGCTTACCTACTACTTCATAAAAGAGTTCCTGATACAGTGCCTCGTCTACGATCTGCCCTTCCTGTAATCTGTAGCGGTGCACCTCACCTTTATATAATACAAGGTGTGTACCATCATCCATACACACCTTATATTTGTTTTTCTTATATTCTGTTATCCCTGAAACAATTCTGTCCATTACTCTGCATCAAGAACTTCCGGTCCGTTTGCAGCTGGAGTCTCTGTTTCTTCTTCACTCTTATCCACTGCATAATGAGCTCTTACTTTTTCTTCGATTTCCTGGCAGACCTGTGGATTCTCTTTCAGATAAGTCTTGGCATTTTCACGACCCTGGCCAATCTTATCTCCATTATATGCATACCATGCACCGGACTTATTTACAATACCAAGTTCAGAAGCCAGATCAAGGATATCTCCTTCTTTTGAAATTCCTTCTCCGAACATAATATCAAATTCAGCCTCTTTAAATGGCGGTGCCACTTTATTCTTCACTACTTTAATACGGGTACGGTTACCGACAATTTCTCCACCCTGTTTTAAGGATTCAATTCGACGTACATCAAGACGTACGGAAGAATAGAATTTCAATGCACGGCCACCGGTTGTTGTCTCCGGATTACCAAACATAACTCCAACCTTTTCACGCAACTGGTTAATAAAGATTACAATACAGTTAGAACGGTTGATTGCTGCAGTCAGCTTACGAAGTGCCTGTGACATCAATCTTGCCTGTAAGCCCACATGGGAATCTCCCATATCACCATCAATCTCTGCCTTTGGCACCAGTGCTGCAACAGAGTCTACGATTACAATATCTACTGCACCGGATCTGACCATAGTCTCTGTAATCTCAAGTGCCTGTTCTCCGTTATCCGGTTGTGAAATATAAAGATTATCAATATCTACTCCGATATTCTTCGCATATGCCGGGTCTAATGCATGCTCAGCATCAATAAATCCGGCAATTCCTCCACGCTTTTGTACCTCAGCGACTGCATGCAGGGCAACGGTCGTCTTACCACTGGACTCCGGTCCATATATCTCAATAATTCTTCCCTTAGGAAGTCCGCCTAATCCCAAAGCAATATCAAGACTTAATGCTCCTGTCGGAACAGTCTCCACATTCATCCGGTTGCTCTCATCCCCCAGTTTCATAACAGAACCTTTTCCGTACTGCTTCTCAATCTGGGATATAGCAGCATCCAGTGCCTTTAATTTATCTTCTTTACTGCTGTCTCTTCTCGTATCTTTTACATCTCTCGCCATGTCAATTCTCCTTCATGCGAACTTATGTTCGTTTTCTGATATTATAGTAGTATACTTTCTTCCAAATGTCAACTGCATTTTTAGAAAATATTTTTTTCTGTCCCTATACATTCTGTAAAGTGGGTATACCCGGCAGAATAGCCAAATATTTTATAGACTGTAAATATTCTCATGTAAAGAAAAAAGACTTCTTTCTGAAGTCTCTCATGGAAAGGTATCCTTATCTTAACATAATAAGATTCCGGTTACAAATTAATTTTCTATAAACAATGGAAACCTCTGGCAATCGTTCCATCTTTTTAATCATGATATTGATCCATACCAAGAATCAGAAAAATCTGTTCTAAGTACTTCTCACCAGACCGTTCTCCATAAATGATATGATTGATATACTGCGGACTGCACCCAACCGATGTTGCAAGTTCTTCCTGACTCATCTCAAGTTCTACCAGCCTGCGCTTTATTTCTTTCCCCATTGGAGTAATCTGCCGTTTTGTCTTTGCCATAAAAGTCTCCCCTTTTCTTCTTTATCATTTGTGTTTATATAAAAAATGATGTATAATATGAAAATAATTTCACAAATTACATTATAATTCATAAATATGAATTTGTCAATTCATATTTGCGTATTTTATTTTTATTTTTTATTTTCTATACAATATTATTTAATACCTGATAAAGGAGTACACTATGACAATCAGCCAACGTATCTTTGCATTATTACGGGAAAAGAAGCTTTCACAAAAAGAATTATCGGAATACACCGGAATCTCTCCTGCTGCTATCAGCAGCTGGAAATCCAAGGGTACAAATCCTTCTTCTGATAAAATTGTAAAAATAAGTGAATTTTTAGATGTTGATGTATACTATCTTCTGACCGGTGAATACCAGCCGGCTTCCAACCTTCAGATTGCAGAAGAATCAGAATATCATGCTTTCCCATCCGACCCGGATGAACATTTACTGCTCCAGCTTTTCCATAAACTTTCTCCGATGGACAAAGGACGCATCATCGGTCAGTTAGAGCAGAAACTTGCTGAAAAATAACTTCTATATTTTTTTATATGCAATGATATATTTTTATAGCAATATGAATCAGGCATTTATTACACATCTATAAAAATTGTATGATAAAATCCGGACAGTATATTAAGATATACCATCCGGATTTTCTTATCAGCTGCAATCATAAAGCTAAAAGCCTTAATACTTCATCTTTATCCTGCACACCGATGCTCTTTCCCTCAAAAACACCTTTTTTCATTACAACCAGGGTCGGAATACTCATAATCTGATATTTTAAAGCCAGTGCTGCTTCTTCATCCACATTCACTTTTCCAACCTTTACCTGTCCCTCTAATTCATCCGCCAGTTCTTCTACAACCGGAGACATCATTTTACACGGACCGCACCAGTCTGCCCAGAAATCCAAAAGTACCGGTTTATCTGACTTTAATACTTCTTCTTCAAAATTGTCATTTGTAATCTTTACTACCATTTCGTTATCCTCCTTTACTTTTATAGAAAAGCTTCTATTTTTTCTTTTTTAAGTATGTCTCTTCTTAATTTTGTTTATACCCGCTTAATTTTTACCGAATTCCGATAATACCAGACCATCATTCCGGTCAAGAGTCATGCCGACACTCCATGCATTGACAAATAACAGCAATGGATTGCCCTTAAGGTCACGGATTTTCTTCATATCGGAAGTTCCGGTAAGCTTGTCCATATCAATATCTTTATTTTCAATCCAGCGGATATGCTCATATGGAAGCTTCTCCAAGCGTATTTCCACATTGTATTCATTTTCCAGACGGTATTTTAATACATCAAACTGCAGTACACCTACTACGCCTACGATAATCTCTTCCATACCACCCTGATATTCCTGGAAAATCTGGATTGCGCCCTCCTGTGCGATCTGCATGACACCTTTGACGAACTGTTTTCTCTTCATGGTATCTACCTGACGTACCCTTGCAAAATGCTCCGGTGCAAAAGTCGGTATTCCTTCGAATTCGAAGTTGTCTTTCGCAGTGGTTAAAGTATCACCGATTGAAAAGATACCCGGGTCAAAGACTCCGATAATATCTCCGGCATATGCTTCATCTATAATCTTTCTCTCCTGTGCCATCAACTGCTGCGGCTGGGAAAGACGGATTGTTTTTCCACCCTGGATATGTTTTACTTCCATGCCGGCTTCAAACTTTCCGGAACAGATTCGCATAAATGCAATACGGTCACGATGATTCTTATTCATATTTGCCTGGATTTTAAAGACAAAAGCAGAGAAATCGGAACCAAACGGATCAATCAGCCCCTTGTCCGAATTTCTCGGAAGCGGTGATGTAGTCATGGAAAGGAAATGCTTTAAGAAAGTTTCTACACCAAAGTTCGTTAAAGCAGAACCAAAGAATACCGGTGACAGTTCTCCCCTGGACACAAGATCCATATCGAATTCTGCACTTGCACCATCTAACAATTCAATTTCTTCATCCAATTTATCCCGGTATTCCTGCCCGATTTCTGTTGTCAATGCCGGATCATTAATATCAAAATCTTTTTCTTCACCTTCCTTGGTTCCCTTCAAGGTATCAGAGAACAGCATGACTTTTTTCGTATTCCGGTCATAAACTCCCTTAAAATTCTTTCCGGAGCCAATCGGCCAGTTAACCGGACAGGTAGCAATGCCAAGTTCTTTTTCGATTTCATCTAATAAATCAAAGGTATCATTAGCATCACGATCCATTTTATTGATAAATGTAAAAATCGGAATGTGACGCATTACACAGACTTTAAACAGTTTTCTGGTTTGTGCCTCTACACCTTTTGAACCATCGATTACCATAACTGCAGAATCAGCAGCCATCAGGGTACGATAGGTATCTTCCGAGAAGTCCTGATGTCCCGGTGTATCCAGAATATTGATGCAATATCCACCATAATTAAACTGCAATACAGAAGAAGTAACGGAAATACCTCTCTCCTTCTCTATTTCCATCCAGTCGGAAACTGCATGTCTTGCAGTTGCTTTTCCTTTTACAGAACCTGCCAGGTTAATAGCTCCTCCATACAGAAGAAATTTCTCTGTCAGGGTTGTCTTACCGGCATCCGGATGGGAAATAATCGCAAATGTTCTTCGTTTCTCTATCTCTTTTCTAAAATCAGCCAAAATGGGACCTCCTATAATTCCAGCGGCTCACCCGCACATTTTTGCTTTATGTCGAAGTAAGATAATATGGTTGCAGCAATGTCTGCAAAGCTGCTTCTTGTGCCATAGTTCTCACCCGGAGTAATATGTGCTCCATACATAAGAAGTGGTGTATACTCTCTGGAATGGTCAGTAGAAGGTGTACTCGGATCACATCCATGGTCGGCTGTAATCATTAAAATATCATCCTCCCGTAACTTTTCCAAAAGCTCCGGCAGCCGCTCATCAAAGTGTGTCAGTGCTTTTGCATAACCATCTACATCATTCCTATGTCCATACAACATATCATAGTCTACCAAATTTGTAAAACATAATCCAGTAAAATCTTTGTCCATATAGGCTAATGTTTTGTCAATTCCATCATCATTTCCGTTTGTTCGTACAAAATCTGTAATTCCACGCTCTGCAAAAATGTCTATGATTTTTCCAACAGACAATACTGTTTTCCCACTTTCCGTCAGCTGATCTAACATGGTGACTGCCGGCGGCTCTAAAGAAAAGTCATGTCTTCCTGCAGTACGTGTAAAATTCCCCGGTTCTCCGATAAACGGTCTTGCGATGACTCTTCCCACTCCGTTTTTCCCAGTCAGCATATTTCTTGCAATCTGGCAATCCCGGTACAGTTCTTCAATCGGCACTACCTCTTCATGGGCTGCCACCTGGAAAACAGAATCTGCTGATGTGTATACAATCAGTTTTCCAGTTTCCATATGCTCTTTTCCATAATCCCGGATAACATCCGTGCCGGAATATGGACGGTTGCAAAGTACCCCGCGTCCGGTTTTCTGCTCAAATTCTTCTATGATTTCCTGTGGAAATCCATTTGGAAATGTTGGCAGTGGATGACTGGATATCACGCCTGCAATCTCCCAGTGTCCGATGGTGGTATCTTTTCCTTTGGACACCTCTGTCAGTCTGGCAAATGCACCTTTCGGATTTGCTTCTTTTCCCCCAATGTGGACTCCGTCAATATTAAAATAGCCCAGTGAGCGCATATTTGGCATGGAAAAATATGGACTTCGTGAAGCTGCAAGTAAGGTATTGCTTCCTTCATCATGATACTCTGCCGCATCCGGCATTTCTCCGATTCCAACGCTGTCTAATACAATTAAAAATACTCTCTTCATAGGTATTCCCTCTCTTCTCATGGTTCTGTCGTTTCTTTTTCTTATGCTATTATTATACTAATTTCAGCCCCGTTTTCAAGTATCTAAGGGCGGGGCTGCTTCCCTTAATTTGTCTGTTCTGTTGTGTCTGAATTTTCGGTGGTTTCTGTTGCCGGATCCTCCTGTGCAGTATTTTTCTGAATTGGTGTGATAATGATATTTTCTGCCTCAATGCCGGCTTTTCTCTTTACAATATCCTCTATTTGGGCACGTTTGGCATCTGTTACTTCTCCCATATCAAGTACCACATCCGCTGTATTATCAGTAATGCTGACAACTACATCCGTAAATCCTTTTGCCTCTAACAACATCTCAGCTGCATTTTCCCGTTCTGCAATATCCGTCATTGCCACCATCTGATTTAAGGCATCCTGCTTTGCAGCTTCATCTATATTTGTATTATTGATAATTTCCAGCAAAGTCTCTTTGTTTTTAGAACGTACCTGTTCCCGGCCCAGTTTCATTTCTGACGCATAATCCATGCTGCTGCTTGCCATGACGGCTTCGCCCGGGTTCTCTAGGCTCTCTTCAACCACACTGTCTGCCGCTGATACAGCTTCACTACTGTTATCTTCCGTATCGGTAAAAATATCTGCTTCCGCTAAGTCATCCTCTGCCGATATCTCATAAGATAAATCTGCCGTATCCGCAGAAGCCTCCATTGCCACCTTTTCATCTTTGCCATTCTTGTCGGTAAAACTTAAGTAACCAGCCACTGCTATCATCAATGCCAATGCGGTTATAATGAGTTGATTTTTCTTAAATACTTTCTTCATTTACTGTCCTCCAGTCCGCTCATTTTTACTATTTTTATTCTATGTGCTTCTACCTGAAATAATGCCAAAACCGCCTCGGAAATATTCTGTTTCACCTTCTGGTTATCACCACCGGATGCCACAATTAAAATTCCCTCCACTTTGGGAAGAAGTTCCTTAGAAACAAAGGGGGTATTTCCGGCATCTGCTTCCTCATATACCGTACTTTCCTGTAGCTGCTGTTCCTTTGTGCTTCTTACTCCACCAGTGCTGTCACTTTCCTCTAAAGAATTTTCAGAAGTATTTTTATCCTTTTCCACCACCTGTGTCCCACTGTCCTGATAAGTAATCATCACCTTTACATCTCCGGCTCCGTCGATTTTTTCTAAAATATCTTCTAATTTCCGCTCTATTTCATCCTTAGATGCCTCCATGGTATTATTTTCCTTTGATATATTTTCTTTTGCTTCCTCTGCCTGTTTTTTTTCTTTTGTATCTGTAGGCAATGTGATAATCAGAATCAATATGCCTGCCAGGACTAAAATCAGCCAATCTGACCGTTTTAGTTTCTTTTCTTTTATCTTTTGCATAAAATCCTGCATTTTCATCATCTCACCTCTTCTATCTGAATCTGCGTCTTATCAACCAGATAATTTTCACATACAAATTTTTCTAATTCTGCATACTCCTGACTTGTCTGCTCCTTTTGCTTTTCTTTTTCTTTTATCTGAATTGCCGGTATCTCAATATCCGAAACATGGACGAAACTATTTTTCTCAATATTATCCCCAGACTTTTCAATCCCGATTGTAATACGTTCTATTTCATAAGCCTCAGTTAATGTTACCCTGCTGTATGCCACCGCATAGCCTTTCTGCCTTAGGGTATCCTCTACCTGTCTGCCACAGGCTTCTTCATATTGCAAACGATAATCTGCAGTCTCTGCACTGCTTATGGCATTTATATTTTGTACATTTTCAAGTTCCTGAAAGAACTGTGCCTGTTCCATATTCTGTATCAGCGTATCCTCATCAATTAACCTAGAAGCAATGGGTGCCATTACCGCCAGCAGAATCAGAATCCTAAGAAAGAAATGCACATATTTTTCATAAGTTTTATTCTGTACCAGATACAGCATCACATGTCCAATCAGAAAAAGGATCAGAATTCCCTTCATCCAGTTTAAAATTGCATCCATTTTATATTGCTCCCTCTTCCCCTTCTTATTTCTCTTCTTTCCTTCATCCCATAAGGAATCCGGATACCGCAGTAATCATGGCAATCGTCACAAGAAAAAGAACCAGCGAAGTAAGTAAAATCCTTGTAAGCAACTGGCAGCCCAGACAAATGCCGTTCATGCTTCCTGCGATCCTCTTATCCGATACCGGTTCGGTTACTGCCGCTGTCACTTTATACATAAGACTCAGCAAAAACATTTTGCATAGTGGAAACATCACCAGCAAAAGTAAAATCAATACCCCGGCTGTTCCGACACTGTTCTTAATGACCATACCCGCTCCAAGCATCAGTTCACTGACTGCTCCTGTAATATTTCCCATTCCAGGTATCATTCCAAGTGTCTTTGTAACGGTACTCATTTTCAAGCGGTCAATGGCCGGAACCACCATGGTCTGTACCACATTCAGACCAATGGTTGCTGCAATCGCACATTTTAAGCACCAGCGGATTATTTCTTCCATCAGTTCACACATTCTGCTAAAACGTTCCCCTTCTATCATATAATTCATAAATTCCATCATAATAAAGAGTTTCGTCATTGGCACCAGACAGGCAAGCATTCCCCACTGAACAATATAAACCACGATAAAAGCAATCTGGTAAAATCCTGCCGCTGTAAAATTTGCCATGGAAAATGCCAGAGACATGCCAAATACTGGAATCAGCATATTCATAAAATCTACAATCTGATTCATTGCCGTTACCACAATATCACTCATCATCTGATAGGACTGCAGCAGCAGGACTGTCATCTCCATATAAATCAGGAAAAAGCAGACCTCCGATATATAAGTATTATGAAAAATATCGGAGAAATTTTTAAGAAATGCACAGCTGATTGCCAGTAAAAGAACGGTTACCAGTATTGCCTTATTATCCTGCAATTCTCCCCACAGAATCCTTCCCACTGCCTGCGTCAGCTTTTGTCCGTCACAGGAAAAGTTTCCGGTTGCCAGCTCTTTAATCAGTTCATAGAAACTAATCTCTTCTGTAGCATCCTGTTCCTTTAAATACTGCTCAATCTCTGATAAATCCAGCTGTTCCATAAAATCATCCGTATAATCCTTATCCGTCCCTGTCCTGCTGTTATCTGATGCTGCCGATACGGAAGATGCCTGTACAAGTCCTCCTGGCATGAGCCAGAACATGAAAAATATAATGAAACATCCTGCCGTTCTTACAAACACCTTAAACGCATTTTTTAATGGTTGTTTCTTCATAAAAAAGCCCCTAACGTTTCAATAAATCCCATCAGCACCGGCATACTGATTAAAAGAATCGACAGCTTGGCAAAGATTTCAATTTGTCCGGCAATTGCCTGATACCCGGATTCTCTGCAGATATCTGTTGCAAATTCTGCTACATAAGTAATTCCAATCATTTTTAAAATCATGGCAAGATACCTTCCATCTACAGGAATCAGCTCCACCACACTATTGATGTAAGTCAATACAAGCTCCAATTTTCCTATCAGAAAGATAAAGATGCAAATACATGCCACAATGCTGATTAAAATGCTGTATTCGCTTTTGTAATTTTTGATAAAAAGAGCAAGGAAAACCGCAGTGATCCCCAGTAATCCAACCTGAATAATATCCATATTTCTCCTCTACAACGAAAATAGTGACTTCATCGTTTCAAACAAATCATATATGTATGGAACAATCCAGAACAGCACAATCAAAAGTCCTGCCAGACTGGTTAAAAATGCATGTTCTTCCCGCCCACTGTGCTTTAGCACCTGGCTGATTACCGTCACCAAAATACCGACTGCCGCAATTTTAAATATCAGGTTTACGCTCATCTTCTCCTCCATTAAACCAGAATCAGCACCAGAAATATTCCTGCAGTAGCACACAGGTACATGCTGACTTTTATCCTCTCTCGCATCTCTGTCTGTTCCCTTTGAATCAAAATATTGATTCTCTCTATCAGTATCTCTGCTTCTTTTTCAAACAGCCCTCCGCTTCCCTGTTCCAAAAGCCTTCCGCACTCCAAAAACAGCTGTCCCTCATCTTTCGTAAATATTTCCCGGTTCTCCCATGACTTCCATGCCTCCTTCCAACAGCTTTTCGGACTGCTGTTCTCATACTGCATCAGTTCCTTATGAACCTGCATAAAAAAGGACTGAAAGCCTTCCGGTGCATGATGCCCCAATTCTGCAATAATATCCGGCAGCGGTTTCTTTAAGCTCTGCATATCTCCCTGTATTTTCAGCATACATTCCCGCCAGTCTAAAAGCCCTTTATAATGCCGCTTTATCTGCTGCATCCTGTCATAACCAATCCCAACTGTCCCCAAAAGTATCAGCACAACTCCTATCAATCGGACCATATTTTTTCCCATGCCCCATCATAAATCATAAAATGTCTTCTTCCACCATCATCCTTTTTTAAGATGACATACCGCTCAAAAATCTGCTGTTCCACCCATTTTCTAAGCTGTTCCTTTTGTTGTAATTCCAACATATCTGCCGCATGAATTGTCCCAAGAATACTACATCCACAATGCAATACTTCATCCACTGCCTGAAAATCTTCCATAGAGCCAAGTTCATCCACTGCAATTACATCCGGCGACATGGAACGAAGAAGCATCCGCATTCCCACAGCCTTTTTACACCGGTCTATCACATCTGTACGTATGCCAAGATTATTCTGCGGTATTCCATGGCAGCAGGCTGCTATCTCAGAACGTTCATCTACCACCCCTACTTTAAAGTGTATTCTGCTTGTCTCATCTCCGGAAATCAGACGAATACTGTCCCGTAGCAGGGTTGTCTTTCCAATCCCAACGGAAGATACGAAAAGCGTATTTCTCACACTCTGTTCTGTTCTGATAAAGGGCAGAATTTCCTTTGCACATCCAATCTTCTGATGTGCAATTCTTATGTTCAATGATCCGACATAAGCAAGCTGTTCCACCTTTTCTCCCTCCATCCGGATCTGTCCGGTTACTCCTACCCGGTGTCCACCTTCTAAGGTCAGGAATCCACTCTTTAACTCTTCTTCATAGGCATAAATGGAATACCTGCTTAAAAAAGTCAACATCGCAGAAATATCACTTTCCTTTATGTAATAACTTCCTTCCGCCTCCACACTTAATCTGCCACTTAGCTTATCTAAAAAATATTCCTTTCTCCCATCCCAGAGAATCATCGGCTGGTTTATACGGATGCGTATTTCCTCTGTCTCCTTTAATTTATCTTTATTTGCAAGCAGCATTTTCCGAAGCTCTGCTGGGAAAATCTGAAGTACCTGTTCTAACATTGTTTCCGGGGTCACTCCTTTCTTTCGGTCTATCAATATATTCTTTCTAGTCTACTTGCGTAACTACGAGAAACATGCGTAAAAAAGAATGTGCCTTGGCACATTCTCGCACCTGCAGCGGTCGCTTGCGACATCTACCTTATACGCCGCAGTGCGCATCCTCGTGGAGCATTTTTTACTTTACAGGAAAGCAATTTCCTGTAAAGTAAAAAAGTCGCAAGGATTTCTCCTCACGACTAATATATGACTTGTCTTATAAAATATGCTCTAAAATTTGTTTCCCGCCTACAAAACCGGCCACCGGCAGTTTCTTACGAATGCTTAGCAACCCATAAGCTTGGCAATAGAACAGAGAATGTGCCTTGGCACATTCTCGCGCCTGCGGCGGTCGCTTGCGACATCTACCTTATACGCCGCAGTGTGCATCCTCGCGGAGCGTTTTTTACTTTACAGGAAAGCAATTTCCTGTAAAGTAAAAAAGTGAAAGCTGCCACAAATGTGACAGCTTTCTATCTTATTAGTTGTACTTACGTTTTCTTGCAGCTTCCGATTTTTTCTTACGTTTAACACTTGGTTTCTCGTAATGCTCTCTTTTACGGATTTCCTGCTGGATACCAGCTTTCGCACAGTTTCTTTTGAATCTGCGTAAAGCGCTATCTAACGTCTCGTTTTCTTTTACGATTACATTTGACATTGTCTCACACCTAACCTCCCTCCAGTTGCGTATTGTGCATATTCAACTGTTTGGGTAATTTTATTGCACTACCAAAGATTATAGCATAATTTTCCCGTACGTCAACCGTTTTTTTTCTGTTTTTCCAATTTTCCGGAAAATATTTTTAATTCAGTATATTTTATGCTAACTGCTGTGCAAGAACAGTCTTTGCTTCTGTCAAAGCATCTTTGATGCCAGCCGGATTCTTACCACCGGCCTGAGCCATATTTGGACGGCCACCACCGCCTCCGCCAACCTTCGCAGCAATTCCCTTGATGAGGTTACCGGCATGTGCACCCTTGCCCATTGCTTCCTCAGTTGCCATTGCAACAAGATTTACTTTGCCATCACAATCAGAAGCTAATACGATAACACCTTCGCCAAGCTTCTCTTTGAGCTGGTCTCCTAAGTCTCTTAAACCATTCATATCTACACCGGAAACGCTGGTTGCTAAAAGTTTCACACCAGCTACTTCCTCCACCTGATTCATAACATCACCTAATGCATCCTTTGCCGCTTTGCTCTTTAAGGATTCATTTTCAGACTGTAATGCTTTTACTTCGCCTAATACATGATTTACACGCTCAACAAGATTTGCAGGTGTCGCTTTTAATAATTTTGCAGCCTCTTTTAAGGTTTCTTCTAACTGGTCATAATATTCAAATACACCTTTGGATGTCAGGGCTTCAATTCTTCTGACTCCAGCCTGAATTCCAGCCTCGGAAATAATCTTAAATGCCTGGACTGCACTTGTATTGCTTACATGGGTACCACCGCAAAGCTCGGTAGAAAAATCTCCCATTTTTACAACACGGACGTTATCACCGTATTTCTCACCAAATAATGCCATTGCACCGGTCTTCTTTGCATCCTCTAAAGACATTACTTCTGTTATAACAGGAAGAGCTTCTGCAATTTTCTGGTTTACAATGTCTTCCACTTTGGTAATCTCATCTGCTGTCATTGCTGAGAAATGTGTAAAGTCAAATCTTAATCTGTGCTCGTCTACATAAGAACCGGACTGCTGTACATGGGTACCAAGTACTTCTCTTAAGGCTTCCTGAAGAAGATGTGTTGCACTGTGGTTCTTTCCGATTGCAAGTCTTCTGTCTACATCAATGGAAAGTTCTACTTCATCACCGGTCTTAATCATTCCCTTGGTAACTTTACCAATATGTCCGACTTTGCCGCCAAGCATCTTTACGGTATCTTCTACTTCAAAGACAAAGCTTCCGTCCTTGCTGCTGATAACACCGGTATCTGCTACCTGTCCACCCATGGTTGCATAGAATGGAGTCTTCTCTACGAAAATAGTTCCAATCTCACCATCGGATAAAGCTTCTGTGATTTCAGTCTCGGTAGTCATTACTGTAATCTTTGAGGTATAAGTATTGTTCTCATATCCGACAAATTCAGTTGTAATACTTGGGTCGATGGATTCATATACGGTAACATCTGCACCCATGTAGTTGGTTACTTTTCTTGCTTTTCTTGCTTTCTCTCTCTGCTCTTCCATTGCGGCCTTAAATCCGGCTTCATCAATGGTAAATCCTTTTTCTTCTAAGATTTCCTGGGTCAGGTCAAGAGGGAATCCGTAAGTATCATAAAGCTTGAAAGCATCCGCTCCGGATAATTCTTTCTTTCCTTCTTTTTCCAGCTTGTCCTGCATCTCTGCTAAGATAGCAAGTCCCTGATCAATTGTTTTATTGAATTTTTCTTCTTCCTGAGATAATACCTTGAAGATGAAATCTTTCTTCTCCTCTAATTCCGGATAACCATCCTTGCTCTCACGAATAACAGTATCACTGAGTTTTGCCAGAAACAGTCCATCAATTCCAAGTAATCTGCCATGTCTTGCAGCACGACGAATCAGTCTTCTTAAAACATAACCTCTTCCTTCGTTACTTGGCATAATTCCGTCGGATACCATAAAGGTTACAGAGCGGATATGGTCTGTAATCAGACGGATAGAAACGTCATCTAATGCATCCTGCTGATAAGTCTTTCCTGATAATTCACAAATCTTATCACGGATTGCTTTCATAGTATCAATATCAAATACGGAGTCTACATCCTGCATAACAACTGCCAGACGCTCTAATCCCATTCCGGTATCAATATTTTTCTGGGAAAGCTCGGTATAACCACCTTTGCCATCTCCTTCAAACTGTGTAAATACGTTGTTCCATACTTCCATGAAACGGTCGCACTCACATCCTACTTTACAGTCAGGACTTCCACAGCCGTATTTTTCTCCACGGTCATAATAGATTTCAGAACACGGTCCGCAAGGTCCTGCACCATGCTCCCAGAAGTTATCACATTCTCCGGTTTCCGGGTCACGATAGAATCTGGTAATTTTCTCTGCCGGAACACCGACTTCTTTGGTCCAGATTTCAAATGCTTCTTCGTCTTCTCCATAAATAGACGGATACAGGCGCTCCGGGTCAAGCTCTAACACTTTTGTCAGGAATTCCCATGACCATGCAATTGCTTCATGTTTGAAATAATCACCAAAAGAGAAGTTTCCAAGCATCTCAAAGAAGGTAAGATGTCTTGCTGTCTTACCTACATTTTCAATGTCTCCGGTACGAATACATTTCTGACAGGTTGTCACTCTTCTTCTCGGCGGAATCTCCTGTCCTGTAAAATATGGCTTTAATGGAGCCATACCAGCATTGATAAGCAGAAGACTGTTATCATTATGTGGTACTAAAGAAAAGCTCTTCATTGCCAGATGTCCTTTGCTCTCAAAGAATTCAAGATACATTCTTCTTAAGTCATTTACTCCGTATTTCTTCACAATAATTCCTCCAAAAAACTATTTTTCTTCCTTTTTATCTTCATGTAATGCCAGTTCCTTTGCATCTTTCCGTTTCCGCAGTGCAATACCTGTAAACACACCGAAAACTGCAATTGCAACCAGAATCACAAAAATAACTACATACTGTAAAAAACTGCCTCCAAATGCGAGAAAATTATCCATACATTCTTCCTCCTGTTTTTAACTACGGGAACCACTTTTTACCGATTTCCCGTGCAACGAAATAGTTTCCTTCCCCTAAGCAGGAAACGTATTAAGTATAGACCAATTAATGGCATAATTCAAGAATTTCATTTGAGATTGTCCATATCAAATACCTGATTTTCTTTTTCGATATCCATGATTCGGTCCGTATACAAATGATTATCACATTTTTGCTTGTATTTTTCAATGGCAGAATAATCCTGCCACATATGCATCGGGAATACATAATCAGCTTCCACATTTTTCATGAAATAAGCCAAACCAAGGTCAGTATACTCACCAAGTCTCGGGTCTAAAACCACAAATGCCACATTGATATGCTCACCTTCTAACTTGCGTATCTGGTGTCTGTAGTCCCGCTCCATCTTGCCATTAATCAGCTCTCCCACATGCTCCATCTTCCAATTATGAAGGTCTCCTGCATGATAAATGGTCTTGCCACAGGTCTTTACCAGAAACGCCACACCGGCATCCGTGGAACGAAGGGTTTTTACCTTCACTTTTCCGATTTCATATTTCTTATCCGGAATGACATATTCGATACATTTCTTTGCCCGCTCCGGAATACCGTGTTTTTTCATAAAATTCGGGCTCATTTTGGTATCTTTTGACAAAATAAAATGAATGTCTTCATAATCCTCTGCCAGTTTTAAAATATTCATATCAAAGTGGTCCTGATGCTTATGGCTTGCAAAGAAATAAATGGATTTGTCTTTTTCAAATACCGGAAGCACTCCGGTAAAGGTATAACCGGTTACACGGTTTCCTTCAAAATAATCAAATATCAAAACCACATCTTCCATTTCCACCACAAAACAGCTATGATGTACAAATATTACTTTCATATCGTTCCTCTCATTTCATTCTGCCAATAATTTCATTTGCTTTCCGGTATATTTCTTCCGGTTCAAATCCAATCTGAAATGTGTTATCTTCATAAAGAATTTGTCCATTTACCATGGTAAGCTTTACATTCTGTTTGCTTCCGCTGTATACAATATTCCTGACGAGATTATTTTCCGGCTGCATATTCGGCTGTTTTAAATCAAGCATGATTAAATCTGCTTTCTTTCCCTCTGCCAGACTATCGCATTCATTTAATCCCATGGCAGCAGCTCCTCCTGTCGTTGCCATATAAAGTACTTCTTCTGCACCAACACAGGCTGCATCCTTTTCTCTGACCTTTGCCAGACCGGTAGTTAAAAACATTTCCCGGAACATATCAAGGCAGTTGTTACTTGCCGGACCATCTGTTCCGATAGCAAGATTAATTCCCTCTTTTATAAAGCGGTCAATCGGTGCGATTCCGCTTGCCAGCTTCAGATTCGATGCAGGATTCGTTACTGCCGTAAGATTTCTCTTTCGAAAAATTTCAAAATCCTCATCTTCAAAATATACACAGTGATAACCACCGCCGCCATATTGAAACATTCCAAGCTCTTCCATCAGCCGGGTCGGTGTCATTCCATAACGCTCCTTACACTGTTCTACTTCAAGTGCAGTCTCGGAATTATGGAAATATACCGGTGCATGCAGCTTTTCGGATAATGCTGCCACCTGTTTTAAGTGCTCTTTTGAGGTGGTATATTCCGCATGAAATCCCGGCACATAACCGGTTAAGTCACTCATTTCATTGACTTTATGATAAATTTCTTCCATCTCTTCAATGGAGCTTGTGAAATCATTGAAGCTGCTGACCTGCATGGTCCGGAATCCACAGTCTATGGAAGCCTTTGCAATTGTCTCTGGAAAGAAATACATATCAAAATTTGAAGTGATGCCACTGGTCAGATATTCCATGATGCCTAGTATGCTGAGCCAGTATATATCATCTGCCGTAAGCAGTGCCTCTTTCGGAAATACCTGCTTTGTCAGCCAGTCCTGTAATGGCAGGTCATCCGCATAGGAACGTAAAAATGTCATAGCCGTATGGGTATGGGCATTTTTAAATCCCGGCAGCAGCAGGTTTTTCCCTGCGTCAATTTCCCTGTCCCAAAGAATCATTCCTGCCGGCTCTTTTTCAAAAACACGTTCCGTATCAAGGCCATCCCCGATATAGATAATCTCATTCTTCTTTACCCACAATTCCCCGGTTATCACCTGAAAAGAATGTCCCTCTGACGGCGCTAAGATTCTGGCATTGTAAAAACGTATATTCATACGCAATCCCCTCCTTATCTTCTACCTTCTCCTGATAGATATCTGCCTCTTATATTTAATTTCTATAGCTGCTTCCCACTATACCATTTTCTTACAGAAATGTTTTCATACCGGTAATAGAATCAGTCACCAGCTTTTTAAACAATGGTGCAACACGATCTGCTGTCTCCTGAACTTCACGGTGTGTCAGGGAAAATGGTGAAATTCCTGCCGCAAGATTTGAAATACAGGAAATACCGCAGATTTTCATCCCCATATGATTTGCTGCAATGGCTTCACAGGCTGTACTCATGCCTACCGCATCTGCCCCCAGTACACGGCACATGGAAATCTCCTGTGGTGTTTCAAAATTCGGTCCTGATAACTGCAGGTAAGTGCCTTCCCGAAGCGGAATATCTGCTTCAATGGCAGCTTTTCGGATTATTTTCTGTAAATCCTCATCATAGATATGGCTCATATCCGGGAACCTTTCCCCCAGTTCATCGATATTTGCCCCGATTAAAGGAGATGGTACAAAGCAGCCAATCTGCCCGGTAATCATCATCAGATCTCCGGCTTTCATTCCCTGCTGTATTCCCCCTGCAGCATTGGTAAGAAAGAGTACCTTTGCTCCCATCATTTTCATTAATCTTGTTGGCAGCACAACATCCTGCATGGAATAACCTTCGTAATAATGCACACGTCCCTGCATACATACTACCGGCACATCCCCTACATAACCGAATACGAAGCGCCCCTTATGCCCCGGTACCGTTGATACCGGAAACCCTTCGATATCGTGATAATCAAGCACTGCTTCCACCTTCATATTCGTGTCAGCATAATCTCCTAATCCGGAGCCTAAAATCAATGCTGCCTGTGGTTTAAAATCAATCTTATCTTCAAAACATGCATAACATTTTAAAAGCTTTTCATATACTTCGTTCATGCTCCTCACTCCTTTTAACAATTATACCTTCCTATGTATTAAAAATCAAATAAAGAAAGCTGGTTCGATTCCGGCAAGTCCCCGAATAATCCAAGGTCTCCCATCAGATCAATTACGGTCTTACTAACTTTGGTCCGCTGTCTGAAATCATCCTTGGAAAGGAACGGACCATCCTTGGCAGCCTCTACCACTGCCTCTGCCGCCTTCTCGCCAAGACCATCTATCGTACTTAAGGCAGGCATCAGTTTGCCATCAATAATCTGGAAACGGGATGCCTGGGCTTTATATAAATCAATGGTCCAGAACTCATAGCCTCTTGCATACATTTCCTGCACAATACGCATATCCTTATAGGTATCCTGCTCCTTCTTCGATAGTGAATCCTTTCGTTTCTCATAATCACGCATGAAATAATTCAGCTTGTCTTTTCCCTGACACATAAGCTCATAACTGAATCCGGTTGCACGGATGGAAAAGTATGCTGCATAATATGCCAGCGGATAAAACACCTTGCAGTAAGCAATACGCCATGCCATCATAACGTATGCCGCCGCATGGGCTTTCGGGAACATATACTTAATCTTCTTACAGGACCAGATATACCAGTCCGGTACGCCGTGGGCAGTCATTTCTTCCTCCCACTCTGGTTTTAAGCCCTTTCCCTTACGGACAGACTCCATAATGGTAAAGGATTCCTCACTGTCAAGTCCCATACTGATAAGATAAATCATGATATCATCACGGGTACAGATTGCCGTAGAAATGGTTGCTTTTCCCTCTTCAATCAATGTCTGGGCATTTCCTAACCATACATCCGTACCGTGTGACAGACCTGCTATTCGAATAAGATGGGAAAAGGACTGCGGATCTGCGTCAATTAACATCTGCATCGCAAAGTCTGTTCCAAACTCTGGAATTCCAAGTGCTCCAAGTGTACAGTTTGTCAACATATCCGGTGTAATACTCAGTGCACTGGTATTCTTAAATAAGGACATGACGGACTTATCATCCAACGGAATCTTCTGTGCATCAATTCCGGTTAAGTCCTCAAGCATACGGATCATGGTCGGATCGTCGTGTCCGAGAATATCAAGCTTTAATAAGTTGTGATCAATGGAATGGTACTCAAAATGCGTCGTAATAATATCGGTTGTCATATCGTTAGCAGGATGCTGAATCGGTGTAAAGGAATAAATCTCTTCCCCCACCGGCAATACTACGATACCTCCCGGATGCTGTCCGGTGGTCCGGTGGATTCCCACGCAGCCCTGCACAATCCGGTCTATCTCACAATTTCTCTTATGCACACCATGCTCTTCATAATAATTCTTTACATAACCGAATGCGGTTTTATCTGCCAGCGTACCAATGGTTCCGGCACGGAAGGTCTGTCCCGCGCCGAAAATTACTTCTGTATACTTATGGGATTTACTCTGGTAATCACCGGAAAAGTTAAGATCAATATCCGGCTCTTTATTCCCCTTAAATCCAAGGAATGTTTCAAACGGAATATCAAAACCGGCTTTCACTAACGGCTTGCCACAGTTCGGACACCGCTTATCCGGCATGTCACAACCGGACTGTCCGCCATATTTCTTTACTTCCGGCGAATCAAAATCACTGTAATGACAGTGGGCACAGTAATAATGCGGTGCCAGCGGATTTACCTCCGTGATTCCGGACATGGTTGCCGCAAAAGAAGAACCTACGGATCCACGGGAACCTACCAGATAACCATCCTCATTTGATTTCCAAACCAGCTTCTGGGCAATGATATACATTACCGCATAACCGTTTCCGATAATGGATTTTAACTCCCGCTCCAACCGCTCCGATACGATTTCCGGCAAATCCTCTCCATACATCTCATGTGCCTTGTTATAGCAGATATCACGCAGCATCTGATCGGAATTTTCAATTACCGGCGGACACTTATCCGGGCGAACCGGAGAAATGCGCTCGCACATATCTGCGATCTTATTGGTATTATCGATAACAACTTCTTTCGCTTTCTCACTGCCTAAATAGCTGAATTCCTCCAACATTTCTTCTGTGGTACGAAGATATAGCGGAGCCTGCTCATCGGCATCCTTAAAGCCTTTACCCGCCAGAATAATACGACGGTATACTTCATCCTCCGGGTCCATAAAATGCACATCACAGGTTGCCACAACCGGCTTATGGAATTCTTCTCCTAATTTTACAATCCGGCGGTTGATATCCTTTAATTCATCCATAGTGGAAATCGGCGCTTTTTCATCTTTTATCATAAATGCATTATTTCCAAGAGGCTGGATTTCAAGGTAATCATAAAACTTCACCAGACGGATAATCTCTTCCTGCGGCCGTCCCTGTAAAATTGCCTGATAAAGTTCTCCCGCCTCACAGGCAGAACCAATCAGTAAGCCTTCCTTGTGTTTTAAGTATTCGCTCTTTGGAATTCTCGCCCTCTGATGGAAATAATCAAGGTGGGATAAGGATATCAGCTTATAGAGATTCACACGACCCAGATCATTCGTTGCAAGAATAATAGCATGATGGGTCGGCATCTTCATAACGGTCTCTTTGCTGACATGTCCCTCGGCATTTAATTCATCCAGTGTATTGATGCCACGGTCAGCAAGCATTTTTACAAACTTTTCAAATATTTCAGCGGTACATGCTGCATCGTCTACCGCACGGTGATGATTCTCCAGCGAAATATTTAATGCCCTTGCTACGGTATCCAGCTTAAAACGGTTCAGATTCGGCAACAGCATTCGTGCCATGGCAACAGTATCTGCAATGGTAAAATCATAAGGAATGCTTAAACGGTCACAGTTATATTTGATAAAGCTCATATCAAAATCAGCATTGTGTGCTACCATAACAGCACCATCACAGAAGGCTAAGAACTCCGGCATAACTTCTGCAATCACCGGTGCCGTAATTACCATATCATCTTTGATTCCGGTCAGATTTTCAATGTGGAACGGAATCGGCACTTCCGGATTAACAAAAGTGGAAAAGCGCTCGGTTATATTCCCTTTTTCTACTTTTACCGCACCAATTTCAATAATTTTATTTACCAGCGGTGAAAATCCGGTGGTCTCTATATCGAATACCACATAGGTATCCTGCAGAGACTGATTCTTTGAATTTTCTACAATGTCCTTCAAGTCATCCACAAGATAAGCTTCCACACCATAGATAATCTTAAAGTCCGGGTCATCCGGCAGTGCATGGTTTGCAATCGGGAATGCCTGGACATTTCCATGATCGGTAATCGCCAGTGCCTTATGTCCCCACTTATATGCCCTTTTTACCAGATCTCCTACATCAGTAACACCATCCATGTCACTCATCTTGGTATGGCAATGAAGCTCTACTCTCTTTAACGGGCTGTTGTCCATTCTTATTGTAGTAAAATCAGGGATTTTCTTAATTCCGACAATGGAGCCGATGGTCAGCTCACTGTCAAATTTATCAATGGTCGTTACACCTTTAATTTTAAGAAATGCTCCCTTTTTCAAATCTCCCATCAGTTCCGGTAGATTCTCATTTTTTGTAAAGATTTTAAGCACAATGGAATCCGTAAAATCCGTTACCGACATAATGATAATTGTCTTTTCACCACGGATTTCTCTTGTATCTAATGTCATTATCTGTCCACGGATGACAACTTCTCCCATTTCACCTACGATGGTCTCAATCGGAATTGCATCCTCTTCAAAATCACGGCCATAAATAACATCCGGATTGTCTGATTTTTTAACAAAATCTCTTCTCTGGAAGGAAGATTTTCCCTTGAAATCCTTTCCGCCGGAAAAGTTATTCTTTCCAGCAGCAGGTGCTGCTCCTGCACCTTCTGTGCCGGTAGTCTGTTTTTTCTCCGGGGCAGCAGGTGTTTTTTCCTTTTCTGACGCTCTAGCATCGGGCTGTGCGTTTGCTTCATTGGCAGCAGGCTGTTCCATGCCATCCGCATTCTGCGTTCTTGCAGCAGCGGTTCGTGCCACGATATGGGCAACCTCTGTTTCAATCTGGCTGTCTGCACTCTTTAAATAATCATTTTCTGCCGGCTTCTCATACTGTGGCTCAATCATTAATTTTAATCCACAACGTTCGCAGATGATTTTTTCTAAGATATCAATCAGTTCATTACTCCGCTCTGTGGCAACAATGGTATCCTCTAAGGTAAGAATCATATGGTCTTCCCGGTCAAATTCCATTTTGCTGCAGCGCATCAGATTATAGAGCAGTACGCTGTAATTGCGAATCTCTTCTAAAATACTCTCCCGGTATACCGCCATCAGTTTTTCCGGTGTATACTGGCTGGATAAATTAAATTTTTCTATGATTTTAACAGCTATCTCCTTGTGCGGAAATAGCTGTTGTCTGATTTCTTGTTCAATATGATAGATTTCCGGTTTGGGAATTAGCCTTGTACTCTCTAAATAAATCCGCAGTGCATTCTGTGCGGAATTCGATGCCACTTTTGTAATCTCTGTTTCTTTCAAAAGTGCACTCATCTCTCCGGTAATCTTTAATGTCGGAAAAACTTCAAAAAACAGTTTTGCCATAATTTTTCCTACTCCTTATTCCAGTTCAAAAGTTCCTTTCTTAATTCACTTAAGAGCTGATTCTCCGGTACTTTACGGTCTATCTGACCATGCTTTATAATTAGTCCTTCTCCCACACCGCCGGCAATTCCGATATCGGCTTCCTTTGCTTCTCCCGGTCCGTTGACTACACAGCCCATAACAGCAACCTTGATGTCTAAAGGAATGTCCGCTACCATATTCTCTACCTGATTTGCCAGTTCGATTAAGTTGATTCTTGTTCTTCCACAGGTCGGACAGGATACTACCTCAATGCCACCCTTGCGGAGTCCCAAGGTTCTTAAAATCAGTTTTGCTGATTTAATTTCTTCTAACGGATCTCCGGTTAATGAAACACGAATGGTATCTCCAATCCCCTGATTTAAAATCAGTCCCAGTCCAATGGAGGATTTAATATTTCCGCTGATAATCGTTCCTGCCTCTGTAATTCCCACATGCAGGGGATGATTGGTTTGCTCAGCAATCAGTTCATGGGCTTTTACACACATCATAACATCTGAAGATTTGATACTGATCACGAGATTGTCATATCCCATATCTTCAATAAGATGCACTTTATCCAAAGCACTTTCTACAATGCCTTCTGCAGTAACACCATGATATTTTTCTACTAAATCTTTTTCCAGTGAACCGCTGTTGACTCCCACACGGATTGGAATATTTCTTTCCTTTGCTACGTCTACCACAGCCTGCACACGCTCTTTGCTTCCGATGTTGCCCGGATTGATTCTGATTTTATCTGCTCCATGCTCCATGGCAGCAATAGCCAGCCGGTAATCAAAATGAATATCTGCAACCAGTGGTATTGCTATCTGCTTCTTAATCTCAGTCAATGCTTCTGCGGCTTCCATTGTCGGCACCGCACAGCGGATGATATCACAGCCTGCCGCTGCCAGACGGTTAATCTGCTCTACGGTTGCTTTTACATCCTCTGTCTTTGTATTGGTCATTGACTGTATCAGGATTGGATTTTTTCCACCGATGATACGGTCTCCTATTTTTACCACTTTCGTATCTTTTCGTTCCATGATTGCTTTTCCTCCTGTGCAGGATTATTTAAAATAATTTTCGAATATCGTTAAACATAACAAGCACCATCAATGCCAGAAGCAGCATCAGTCCGACAAAATGAACCATGCCCTCTTTGTCCGGATCCACCCGTTTCTTTCTGACGGCTTCTATAATCAGAAATACCAGTCTTCCTCCGTCTAATGCCGGTAATGGAAGCAGGTTCATAATTCCAAGATTGGCAGTCAGCATTATGGAATAATTAATTAATGTCAATACCACCGATAGCGTTCCCGCTGACTTGCTCTCGTCATAAGTATCACCAATATTCTTTACAATACCTACCGGTCCCGAAAGTTCATTGACACTGACTCTTCCGGTCACTAACATCTTCAAGCTGTCCATGGTAACTTCTATCCAGTATTTCACTTCATATACGCTATATTTTATGGTCTCAAAAATATTACCCCGCTCACGCATGGTATTTCCATAGATTCCAAAGAGATTTCTTCCTGCTTCTTCATCATATTTCGGGCTGATGGTACAGGTATATTCCTCTCCATCTCTTTCATAGGTCACTTCCAGATTCTCATTGGAATGAAACAGCGTGTAAACACTTACTTCACGATAAATATGAATGTTCTTTCCATTGATTTCTTTAATGATATCTCCAGCCTGAAGTCCTGCTTCCTCTGCCGGATATCCTTCCATAACACCTTTTACCTCCGGCCGGTCAAATCCGGCTGTCCCGATAACAATCAGTGCCAGAAAGAATGCCAGAATAAAGTTAAAAACCGGTCCTGCCGCTACAACTGCTATTCTCGCCCATACGGACTTGCTGTTAAAGGAGCCTTCACTTTCCGACTCTCCGTCTTCGCCTTCCATCATACATGCTCCACCAAAAGGCAGCAGTTTTATGGAATATTTTGTCTCTCCCTTTGTAATTCCAAATAGCGTTGGTCCAAGTCCCAGGCAAAATTCATTTACTTTGATTTTATTTTTCTTTGCCAGCAAAAAATGTCCCAGTTCATGAAAAATAATAATAAAACTGAACATTAAGATTGCAATGATTATTTTCAATCTACCACCTGCTCTCTATATACTCATACGCAGCCTGCTCTGTTGCAAGGATTTCTTCTACGGACGGACTGGCAATATAGGTACACTGCTCCATACACGCCTGTGCAATTTCCGGAATCTCCAAGAAACGGATCTTTCCGTCTAAGAACATTGCTACCGCTCTCTCATTTGCTGCATTAAAAGCAGTCGGAATGTTACCGCCCTTTCTACAGGCTTCATAAGCCAGTTTCAATCCGTAAAAAGTCTCCATATCCGGCTCTTCCAATGTAATTGCCTTCATTTTCCAGAAATCAAGCCGGTCTCCACTTAAGTGTAACCGTTTCGGATAATACAGGGCATACTGGATTGGAAGCCGCATATCTGCCGTTCCAAGCTGTGCAATGACTGCACCGTCTTCATACTCTACCATAGAATGTATGATACTCTGTGGTTGTACTACAACCTGAATCTGGTCTGCATTTACATCAAACAGCCATTTTGCTTCAATGACTTCAAGTCCCTTATTTATCATGGTTGCGGAATCAATAGTGATTTTACGTCCCATGCTCCAGTTCGGATGCTTCAATGCATCTTCCACTTTTACCTGTTCTAATTCCGCCCGCTTCTTTCCACGGAATGGTCCGCCGGAAGCTGTCAAAAGTATTTTTGCAATTTTATTGTCTCCGGCTCCCTGCAGAGACTGAAAGATTGCACTGTGTTCACTGTCCACTGGAAGGATTTTCACATTACATTCCTTTGCCAGCGGCATAATAATATGTCCTGCGGTAACTAAAGTCTCCTTATTAGCTAGTGCAATGTCCTTTCCTGCTTTCATAGCGGCTATGGTCGGACGGATACCAAGCATACCCACAATGGCAGTTACAAGAATCTCTGCTTTCTCTTCCGTTGCTACTTCTAAAAGTCCTTCCATCCCGGAAGCCACCTTTACCTTCAAATCTGCAACCCTTGTCCGAAGCTCAATCGCATCCTCTTCTGCCCATACAGCAACCAAAGCCGGATGAAACTCCCGGATCTGTTCTTCTAATTTTGCAATATTATGTCCTGCCGCAAGTGCAGTTACTTCAATATCTCCATGTTCTCTTACAACAGAAAGTGTCTGGGTTCCGATGGAACCAGTGGAACCTAAAATTGCAATCTTCTTCATGTTTCCTCCTACTTGCCAATCAGATATAATGCAAGATAATAAATAATTGGCGCTGTAAATATTACACTGTCAAAACGATCTAAGATTCCACCATGGCCAGGAATCAGTTTGCCATAATCTTTAATGTCATAATTACGTTTGATTGCAGATGCAGTCAGGTCTCCAATCATAGATATGATTGCCCCAATCGCACAAATCATGCAAAGCATAATGATATCACGGTTGGTGCTTCCCATAGAGCCCTGGAAAACAAAGCAATAAATCAGGGTTAATAATGCTGCTCCCACTACTCCGCCAACAGCTCCTTCCCAGGATTTCTTCGGAGAAAGCACCGGTGCCATCTTGTGTTTTCCAATCAGCACACCCACGCAATATGCACAGGTATCGCAGCCCCAGGAGCATAAGAAAATTAACCATACAATATAAGCTCCACCCGGTAGCATTCTGGTCTGATATACATAAGAAAGCATCACCGATACATAAAATACACCAAAAAATGCTGCTAACATCTGCTCGGTATGATATTTCGGATAAGAAAATACATATACAAACATCAGCACTACCAAAAGTGCGATGACAAATAACATCATATCCGGAATAAACTGAAATTTCAGATTGCAATAATATACAATCGTTGCCAGTCCGCCGACGACACCGGCACAGCTTTTTTCAATTTTAAACACACGATACAGTTCATACAATCCAATCAAAGAAATAATTCCGGTTACTGCCAGCAGCAAATCATTTCCGGTAATAATGAATACCAGTGCCAGAATTACCAGCACGATTCCACTTAATAATCTTGTCTTAAACATATTACTCCTCCTCTATCTTTCCATATCTCCGGTCTCTTCCGCTGTAATCCTCTACTGCTTTACGCAGTTCTTCCGGTGTAAAGTCCGGCCATGGAACCTCAGTAAAATATAACTCACTATAAGCAAACTGCCACAGCAAGAAGTTGGAAAGCCTCTGTTCTCCACTGGTGCGGATCATAAGATCAGGATCCGGAATATCTTTCGTATCAAGATAGGATTCATATTTCTCTTCGGTAATCTCCTCTGCCGAAATACCATCCTGCCACATTTTCTTCATTCCACGGATCATTTCATCTCTTGCTCCATAATTAATGGCAATCTGTAAATTCAGTCCCGTATTATGGGCAGATTCTCTTTCCAATACAGCAATCTGCTGCTGGAATTTATCATCCAGCCGGCTGGTATCCCCGATTACACGGACTCTCATATTATTCTTGTCCGCTGTCTTTATACAGTTCTTAAGATAACTGCTCAAAAGCTTCATCAAAGCATCTACTTCATTCTGTGGACGGTTCCAGTTCTCTGTGGAAAATGCATACATGGTTACGTATTCTATGCCCAGATCATGCGCTGCTTTACAGATAACTTCAACATTCTTTGCCCCCATAGTATGTCCATAGTTTCTTGGCATTCCTCTTTTCTTTGCCCAGCGTCCGTTTCCATCCAGAATAATTGCAACATGTTTTGGAATCTTCATCTTTGTTCTCCTTTTTACAGATGTTTACAACATAAAAGGGGACACGGCAATCGCGCTATGTCCCCATATGTGTCGTACATGGATAAGATTATACCGTAAGGATTTCCTTTGTCTTTTCCTCTACTGCACCATCAATTTTTGCAATATATTTATCCGTAATTTTCTGAGTATCGTTTTCTAATTCCTTTAATTCATCCTCAGATACTTCATTTGCTTTGTTCTGTTTCTTGAATGCATCATTGGCATCCCTTCTGATATTACGGATTGCCACCTTGGCATTCTCACCTTTTTTCTTAATATCCTTTGCCAGTTCTTTACGTCTTTCCTCGGTAAGCTCCGGGAATACAAGACGGATTACTTTACCATCGTTGGTTGGATTTAAGCCTAAATCAGATGTTAAAATTGCTTTTTCAATCTCTTTTACAAGGGATGCTTCCCAAGGCTGGATCTGAATCATTCTTGGCTCCGGAACATTGATATTTGCAACCTGCTGTAACGGGGTCGGTGTTCCATAATAATCTACAGTAATTCTGTCTAAGATATGCGGATTCGCTCTTCCTGCCCGGATAGTTGCATATTCTTCCACAAGATTCTCGTATGATTTCTGCATTTTCTCTTCATATGGGGTTAATCTGCTATCCATAAATAATCTCCTTTATTATACAGTCACTTTCGTGCCGTTAAATTTTCCGCTCATTGCATTTACAATGCTGTCCGGCTCATTTAATCCGAATACATACATTGGCATTTTATTTTCCATACACATAATAGATGCGGTTAAATCTACTACTGCAAGCTTCTTATCAATCACTTCCTGAATGGATACCTCATCATATTTCTTTGCTGCCGGATTTACCTTCGGGTCACTGTCATAAACACCGTCAATGGCTTTTGCCAGGAAAATGCCCTCTGCATCCATTTCAATGGCACGGAGTACAATTCCGGTATCTGTTGAAAAATAAGGATGTCCTGTTCCACCTGCAAAAAATACTACCATTCCTTTTTCAAAATATTTATTGGCACGGTCTTTTGAGAAAAGTTTGGTCATGCTTCCACACTCAAACGGAGTCAGAATCTGTGTCATCATTCCAACAGAACGGAAGATTTCAGATACATAAATACAGTTCATAATCGTTGCAAGCATACCAATCTGGTCTGCTTTGGTACGGTCGATAGTCTCGCTGGAACGTCCTCTCCAGAAATTACCGCCACCAATTACAATTCCAACCTGGCATCCGCCATCTACAATCTGTTTTACCTGGCGGGCAACTTCTGTTACGGTCGGCTCATCAAAACCTGTTTTCTTTTCTCCTGCAAGTGCTTCTCCACTTAATTTTAAAAATACTCTCTTCATTATTTATTCTCTCCAAAAAGACTTTCCACATCAATATCAGCATAGCACTGGGAACAGAAACCTTCGATAACTGCACCATTGTTAATCTGAACAGAACGGGATTTGATGTTACCCATAACAACTGCAGAAGTATCTACAACTACAGGTCCCTGAACATCGATATCGCCCTTGATTGCTCCTGCGATAACTGCAGAGCTTGCAGTAATATTTCCAATAATGACAGAACCAAGTCCGATTTTAACAGTTCCGGTGCTTACTACTTCACCTTCTACTTTTGCAGCATCAGCGAAGAATTCAGCAGAATTGCTGTTTCCATTGATAGTTCCGGTAACAACCAGCTTGCCATTACACTGAACATCACCATTAATATTTCCACGGATATCTAAAGAACCAGTAGATGCCATATTACCGGTAATGGATGTTCCTTCTGTGATTACAGATACTTCATCTGAAACTTCATCTGATGTCTGAACCGGAGCAAAATGCGCCGGAGTTGCCGGCTGTACCGGTGTTACTGTCTCTTCTGGCATTGTCATGGTTTCATTTGCTGTTGTCTCACTCATTTTACTTTCCTCCTGAATATGTAAATCTTCTTTTTCTTCTGCAGCTGGTGTCTCTACTTTTGTTTCTGTTTCCTGTGCCGGTGCTTCCTTCTCTACCGGAGCATTGGCATCCTTGGTAACCTTTTCTAAAAGTCCGTCCAATTTGGATAATTCAGACTCCACATCCAGTTCATCTTCCAATGTATTGACTACTACATCGTTATCCTGCTCTGCTGCCTCTGTTGTGTCTTCACCCGGTACCAGTTCGTTCACTGCCTGTGATAAATCCTCTTTAAAATCTTTAAAAAAGCTCATTCTTAAAAACCTCCATTTTTTCTATTGAACACTGTCTGCACTAATATGCTGTATTACAGTTGTATCCTCAGTAATCGGAAGTAACTCTACTCCCTGTGCCTGTAGTGCCTCAATCATCGGACCTAAGGCTTCCACCGTTGTCTCCTTCGTATTTGCATCATGAAGTAACACAACCGATGTTTTATATTTTACCACATCCTCTAACACATTATCTACCAGCTCGTCCGCTGTATATGCCTGTGATGTAGCATCACCACTGGTTACATTCCAGTCAAAATAAGTAACATCCTGATCATTCAGATATTTTATAAACTCTTTCATATCTGTATTACTGACCTGATTGCTGCTTCCACCCGGGAAACGATAATAATGGCAATCCTCTCCGGTTATATCATAAAGATAATTTTGTATTTTGGTAAAATCATCCTCAAAATTTTCAAGCGAATCGTAAATCACACTGTATTTATGGGAATAAGAATGCATTCCCAGTGTGTGCCCCTCATTTACAATTCTTTTATACATCTCCTGGGACTCTTCATCTTCTTTTCCCACAACAAAAAATGTTGCTTTCACATTATACTGCGCCAATGTATCAAGAATAGCTGCCGTATTGGAACTTGGTCCATCATCAAAGGTAAGATATACTTTAAGCTGATCTCCCGGCTGTGCCTTGTTGCTTTCATCCTCTGCCACCAATGGCTGGACAATCGAACTGTCTGCATTCTGATCCTGATATTCTGTGTCTGTCTGTAATTCCGTTCCAGTAGACATTTCTCCTTTCGACTGGTTCTCATCCTGCTGTACCTTTCCGGAAACAATACCGCTTGATACCAGCCTGTCTATCTGGTTCTGTAAAGAAATTACCCGGCACAACAATACCACGCACAAAATAATCGATATCAGCATCCAGGCGAAGATAGATGTTATAATCCCCGTCTTCATGCGATTAATGCGTTTTCGCCTTTCCCGCTGTTCCTTTAACCCCTTCGTGGTCTTCTCTTCCATGTAGTGACCTCCCGGTCATAAAATCTCTTTTCTATTGTAACACACTTTAACAAAATATCACTATAAAAAATAATTTTAATTGAATTACTTCTTGAGATTTTTCTTTCTTTTGTCAGAAAATTCCCCTGCAGAAATCACTCTACAGGGGAATTTTATATACTTTTACAATTTGTGCTAAGCTTTTGCTTAGTTTCCTGCTATCTGAGCAGCAACTTCTGCAGCAAAGTCTTCATTTTTCTTCTCCAAACCTTCACCTGTTTCGAAACGTACAAACTTCTTAACAGATACAGGAGCACCAACTTCTTTGGAAACCTGCTCTAAGTATTTTCCAACTGTCTGTTTTCCATCTTCTGCTTTTACATATACCTGATCTACTAAGCAGATTTCTTTTAACTCTTTGCTGATACGTCCTTCGATCATTCCATGGATAACCTTTTCCGGTTTCTGGGACTCTTTCGGATCATTCATAATCTGAGCTAAGAGAATTTCTTTCTCATGTGCGATGTAATCTGCACTTACTTCATCTCTGGAAACATATTTTGGATTTAAAGCTGCTATCTGCATTGCAATGTTGGTTAATGCTTCTTTTACTGCATCATTTACAACAGTTGTGTCAGCATCAACGATAACACCGATTCTTCCGCCGCCATGGATATAAGATACTACACAACCATTCTCAGCTACAACCTTTTCGAATCTACGAATCTTTAAGTTCTCTCCGATAACTGCAACTTTCTCTACTAATGCATCTTTTACTGTCTTGCTTTCATCTGCATTCCATTTTTCTTCCATGAATGCATCCATGTCTGCTGCGTCAGAGTTTACTGCCTGTGTTGCAACAGCCTCTACAAACTCACGGAATGTATCATTTTTAGCAACGAAGTCTGTTTCAGAGTTAACTTCAACAACTGCTGCTGTCTTATCATCTTTTACTACAACAGTACAAAGACCTTCTGCTGCAATTCTTCCAGCTTTCTTCTCAGCTTTTGCCTGTCCGTTTTTTCTTAAATATTCAACAGCCTCATCCATGTTGCCGTCTGTTTCACCTAATGCTTTTTTACAATCCATCATTCCTGCGCCGGTTAATTCACGCAGTTCTTTTACCATTGCTGCTGTAATAGCCATCTTCATTTTCCTCCATTTATTTTTTCTAAAGGTAAGGACAGGCAATTACTGTCTGTCCTGTTTTATACACACGTTGTGTGTTTCTTATCGTTTAAAATACTGTTCTTATGCCTCTACAGCTTCTTCTGCATCCTCTGCAGCTTCAGTGTCAACATCAACAGTTCCCTGATTTGCTTCGATAACAGCATCTGCCATTTTAGAAACGATTAATTTAACGGCTCTGATTGCATCATCGTTACCAGGAATTACATAATCTAACTCTTCCGGATCACAGTTTGTATCTGCAATACCAATAAGTGGAATTCCTAAGGAATGAGCTTCCTGAACGCAGATTCTTTCTTTCTTAGGATCTACGATAAAGATAGCATCTGGAATCTTCTTCATTTCTTTAATTCCGCCTAAGTTCTTCTGTAATTTGTCTAATTCTTTCTTTAATTTGATAACTTCTTTCTTAGGAAGAACATCAAATGTTCCATCCTCTTCCATAGTTTCGATTGCTTTTAATCTTGCAATACGGCTCTGGATTGTCTTGAAGTTAGTAAGCATACCACCTAACCATCTCTCGTTTACATAGAACATGTTACAACGCTCTGCTTCTGTTTTGATAGCATCCTGAGCCTGTTTCTTTGTTCCTACGAAAAGAATAGTACCACCATCAGCAGCGATATCTGCCATAGCTTTGTAAGCCTCATCAACTTTGCCTACAGATTTCTGCAGGTCGATGATGTAGATACCATTTCTCTCTGTGTAGATGTATGGAGCCATTTTAGGATTCCATCTTCTGGTCTGATGTCCAAAATGAACACCTGCTTCTAATAACTGTTTCATTGAAATAACGCTCATTGTTTTTCCTCCATTTGGTTATTCTTCCATATACTTCTTATTATCAGACAACCTTGCGGCACCAATCTGACAATCGGTATATGTGTAAATTTATCGCAACGCATGGATTATATCATACTCAGCCATGCTATGCAACCTTTTTTTAATGATGAATCGTTTTATCCGTAAGTATTCCGGCAATTTCTTCATAGCCAGCCCCTTCCGGAATCGTTACGGTTCCGGGCAGGACAAAATTGGCATAATTATTATCTACCATATATTTATTAAATGCTTCTGCATTGTCCACAAGACCTTCTTCCTGCAGACGCTGCGAAACCGCATTAGAAGAATCTCCTACTTCTACGGTAAATTCCTTCTGTACCATATTGGTTCCATCCTGTGACGGTGGTACGGCATCCGCTCCATCTGTTCCCACATCCTGCGATATCTCCCCTGAATCAGTTGTTCCCGGCTGCATATCTGTCTGTTCTGTATTAAAACCGTCTTCCGTGCTCTTTGGAATCTCATCTTCTGTTTCTGTAGCTTTTGGTATGGTGTCCTTTCCGGTATCTTCCATTACCATTCCAAGTTCTTTTGCCCTTGCAATGATTTCATCATCTGAAAGGTCATTTTTCTTCATTGCAAATGATATGGATAAGATAATCGTGCTTATCAGAATACCAATTCCCAAGCCTCTCAGATAATACTTAAACTTCACTTGTATCTACTCCTTTATACAATCCTACAACCAATCTCACTTCACCCTGTCCAAGGCCCAGTTCCTTTGCTATCTCTACATACGATTTTCCCTGACTGTATAAGGCAAGGATTTTTTCGTTATGATTCGTCTGCTCCGGCTGTTCTTCCATCTCTCCGGTTGCCGGTTCCGCTTCTGTCTCCACCGGTTCCTCTGTGGCTTTTACTTCTTCTGTTTCTTTAACTACAGACTCTTTCGCCTCTTCTAAGCTCTCACCGATTTCGGCTGACATCTCGCCAATTTGTCCTGCAAGCTTTGTGAGTTCTGTGTGCTTGTCATTTAGCATGCTGTATAAAAACATAATCTCATTATGGGTCTGATTCATCTTCTCCATAACGGTATCCGAATATTCACCGATTGCCAGCATTTTTTCATTGGTCTCTTTATCCAGTGCCCGCTCCACCTTATCTGTGGAATCTTCAATTGCATGGTCAATCTGGTCTTCTATCGCAGCTTCTGCATCTTTCAACTTGTTTTCCAGTATTTTTTTTATCTCATTCTGACTCAGTTCCGCAATACGGTCTAATTCTGCACCGGATAGCTTTTCTGTTACCATAAAGCTTCCTATCATCATAACCAGACCAGCCAGAATCAGGATGATTTCCACGCCTGTCATCTGTCAGATACACTCCTTTTTATATTTTAACATCAAAGCCGCCAATTGCACCTTTGATAACCACACGGTCTTCTTTCTGTTTCTTTTTCCGTTGTTCCTGCCGCTGGTACTGACCCTTTCCCTCTTCCTTTGCATCAAAACGATGTTCTTCCATCTGGGAATCATCTTTCCTGGTCACCTGCTCTGATTGGCGGTATTCTTCTCTTTGCACCTCTATCTGGATGTTCTGCTGATCCACCATTGGTTTCATATCCTGCTGTTGTTTCAGTGTTCCAACATCCTGCGTTCTCTGAATAACTCCATTCATATCTACCGGACGAATCGACATATCCATGCACCTCCAGTCTGTCTCAACCATATGTCATTACATATTTGAGATTTTTACTTCACCCTCATCCTTATAAAGCTGGCAGAAACTTCTGTCATCCTTTACAACAAGGCTTACATCGGTAATATTTACAATTACTCCCGCATACAGTATCTTTGATACTTTCACCCTTGCATTGCTACTGCCATTTAATATACTCTGCAGCCTTTCATATTCATGCTCTAATGATGTACGCTGAGCTTCCTTCTCCTTAAAAGCACGCATAAGCTGTTCAATATACTGGATTTTTCCCTGATCCAGTTTTTCTTTATTCTTAAGCTTCTCTCCATAGGTAGTAAGAATCGTCCGAATCTGTTCAATGGTCTTATTCAGCTGAAGCAGTTCTTCCTGCACTTTCACATAACGTTCTTTCTTTTCCGGATCCACACCAACTTCAATACGTGTTCCTGCTCCAAGGCTGGAACCAATGGTCTGGGCTTCTACCAGACTGCCTGCCCGGATAACACCACCTGTTATGAATCCATTCTTACCACTTACGCGAACCTCCGTTGCTGCGGATACCTTACTATGTAAAATAGAATCTGTTTCAACATAACCTCCGGAAATGATGGTTGCATTTTCAATAAACTTGCAGATAACATTTCCCTGTGCCTGAAGTATTCCTTTGGTCATTCCATGAATTCCGCGTTTTACAATGATCTGACCACCCGCCTGTATCAGCGCATCTTCTACCACGCCTTCTACTACTACATCACCTTTTGCAATAATTGAAAAACCACCTTTTACATTACCTCTTACGGTAACGTTTCCCGGATAATCAATATTACCGGTGGAATTATCCACATCAGCCGGCACTTCATAGACATCTGATACAAATACTTTACCATTTACCAGACTTGCATGTCCGGTTACTTCAGAGTACAGTTCTGTTTTGTCTTCCGATACCCGGATATTATTTCCATATTCTAACTGAAGGGAGCGTACCTGTTTTGGTTTAATTTCTTTTCCCTGTACATCATATCCTTTGATTCCATGATCTTCCGGAAATAATTTTGCCAGAAGGTCTCCTTCTTTGATATGGCTGATTACATTCAGTTCACGGTAATCTACCGAACCATCTTCATTTTTCTTCGGCTTTAAATTAACATCTGTATTAAAATAATATTCAATTCTGGCATCCTGACCATCTACCGGTTTCTTTCCTTTTGCCAGCACAAAATCGGTACAGTATGCTCTATCCTGGAAAAATTTCAAAATTTCATCCTGATCAACCCCTGCTTTGACACCTTTTGCAGTTAAATCCCTTAAGATTTCCTGCGCATTCATATTCGTGCCGCCTGCAGCCGGATAAAATCTGCACACCGCCTCCATGGCATCTGCTGATACTGTTACGGACATCTCTTCATTTATCTGAATCGGATAAATATCTCCGACCATAATCTCTGTCATCTCATTGCTGTTAATTGCTGCAACCAGTTCCTTTAAATTATAATCCGGGCAGCCATGCCTTTCCAGATACTCTGTCAGTTCACCAATTTCAATAACATTTCCTTCCAGAGCTGCCGGGAAAAGCTTAATATAAGTCGCATGTTCCTTTATCACAAATTGAAAATAAGCATTTGCCTGTCCCATAGCTTCCCTCCTTTTAACTTTCATCAACCAATATATCCATATAACTTCCCATTTTCTTTTTCATCTTTGCCAGAGCCCTGGTATGAAGCTGGGATATTCTTGATTCAGATACTTCAAGAATACTGCTGATTTCCTTCAAGGTAAGTTCTTCATAATAATAAAGTTCAATTACCCTGCGTTCCTTTTCCGTCAAGGTCTCAAGGCTTTGTGCCAAAACTTCTTTCAGTTCGCTTTCTGCCACCACATCTTCCGGTTGTGCAAAATGGGAATTTTTTGTCGCATCCATCGCAGGCTCTGTTCCCTGCTCCACAAACTCATTTAAAGAAACAACATTGGTAACTTTTAACTGGGACTGCCAGTTCAGGTATTCATCCTCTGATACCCCGAGTTCGCTTGCAATCTCTTCATCCAATGCCGTCTTTCCTGTCTTCATTTCTATATTTTTTATTGCTTCGTCAATCTTTTTCTGTTTTTGGCGAACAGCCCTCGGTATCCAGTCCATTTTACGAATCTGGTCTAATATTGCCCCACGGATTCGAAGGCTTGCATATGTCTCAAATTTAACATCCTTGCTTCGGTCAAATTTATCAATTGCATCAATCAGTCCAAAGATTCCATAGCTGACCAAATCTTCATATTCTACATTATATCCAAGATACATACTCAATCTGCCCGCTACTAATTTAACTAACGGAGCATATTCTATGATAATCTGTTCCCGTATTTCAGATACTGGATTTTTCTGATAGCTTTCCCACAGTTTTTCTCTGTCCACTGTTTTCATGCCATAGCCTCCGGTTTCTTATAATTACTCTTCTTTCGCTCTTTTCTCTTCCTCTTTTTCTGACTTTTCTGATGTATCTTCTTTTTTCTCATCAGCAGACTCTTCTGCATCACCATCTGCTTTTTCTTCTGTACTGCTTTCTTCATCCTTTGCAGCTTTAAAATTCTTTTCCAAGATATAAGCTGCAATGCCCCCAAGCAGATAGAATATAATCAGTACCAGCAATAATGTCTTTGTAAAGGCAAGCAATTCCATTTTCTGAAAAATTGCCACAATACAGGTAATAAATCCTGCGGTCAACATTACGATTGCAGGAATCGGTTTTGTCTTCATCTTTACATCCTCAATCTAAATAATTTTCAATTCTTTTCCAACAGACTTAATATAGAATTCTCCGGTATCGCAATGTAATTCTACGGTACGTCCATAATTCAGCCCAGTATCCTCTGCCAGAAGCGGAATACCAAGCTCCTTCAGTTTCTGTCTGGAAGCTTCTGCATTTCTTGCTCCAATATTTCCCACTTCAGAGTTACCACTTACCTCGAACATTCTGGCTCCGCCTGCAATCTTTGCTACAAGCCTGCTCTTTGCCGCCCCTGCTTCTGTCATCCGGCGAACCAGCTCTACAATTCCTGTATCTGCGAATTTCGCTATATTCGAATTATTTTTCATCTTTGTACTGTCTGGCAGCATAATATGTGCAAGTCCGCCAATCTTTGTAACCGGGTCTAGCAATGCTATTCCTATACAGGAACCCAGTCCTAATGTGGTAATTGTATCCGGAGCCTTGCAAATATTTAAGTCTGCCATACCAACTTTTATTACTTCACCCATTGATACCCTTCTCCTTATAAGGTAATTCCCAAAGATTTCAGAATCTTCTCATAAGACTCAAGGTCAGGTAACAGAATAAAATATCCTTCTATCATCACTTCATCTCCAAATTCTGTCGTAATCATAAGTGCATTGTCTCCAATTTTACCAAACTGTATTGCCGGAACACTTAAAATAGCTCCCGCCATATCAATTGCAATATAAGGAACCGATGGTGCAATAGTAAGCTGCGTCATGGCAGAAAGCGCGTTCAGATAAGAACCGGCAATGATATTTCCTATTTCTTTTAATGCAGACATATCCATCTCATCAAAATCTTCCGCATAATCTGCCGGACGTCCCATTAGTTTATTTACCAGATAATGTGCAGAATCAAGTTTCATAAGAAACATCATGCTGCCGGTAATATCATCTGTTACTTCCAGATAGATTCCTACGATTGACTCATCTTCCGGGCAAATTGCAGAACCCAGTTCCTGAAAGGTCAGTAATTCAACTCTTGGTACATCCATATTAATCCGGATATTCAACATATTTGCCATTGCAGTTGTTGCATTTCCGGCACCAATATTTCCAATTTCTTTTAAGACATCCACATACATGTCATTTACCTGGTTCAAAGTATAATCCGCCAATTTTATCCTCCTGTTGTCATTTCAAGATATAGAATATAGTGAGGCATTTGCCTCACTATATCTATAACAATTACGCATTTTCTTTTTCTTCTATAATAGAATGAATATCCAGAAGGGAAATTAATTCATCTCCGTTTTTACCGATTCCATCGATAAAAGATACCTTGGCATTCTTCATATCGCCACTCACTTTATCAATTTCATTGGTTCCTAATGTAACAACTTCTTTTACTTCATCCACGATTATTCCCAGTGCACTCTGCTGTTCAATTTTTAAAATTATAATACGGCTGGCATTGGTAAATACATCTTCTTCCAGTTCCATACGGATTCTGAGACTCATAACCGGTACGATTTCTCCACGAAGATTGATAATTCCTTTAAAGAAATTCTGTACTCTAGGTACTCTTGTAATCTTCTGCATACGGACAATATTGTCTACATAACTGATATCGATTCCGTACTGCTCATTTCCGATTTTTACAACAATATACTGTTTTCTGATATTTTCTACTGTTTCAAGTTGCTCTGCCACTCTGCACACCCCCTGTTAAATCAATGTATTTGCATCCAGGATTAATGCGACTTCGCCATCACCCAGAATTGTTGCACCGCTGATTGTCTTATTATTATTAATATACTTACCAAGTGATTTAATTACGATTTCCTGCTGTCCAAGAAGATTGTCTACAACAAGTCCTGCATAACGGTCGCCTTTTCTTACGATAACAACAGTAAGGCTTTCTACTTCTTCATCCTTCGGTGGAATATCAAGTATCTGATCCAGCCGGATGATTGGAATAACAGAACCACGTAAATTAATTACTTCCTTGGATTCTACATATTTAATATCTTCAACCGGAATATCCTCGATAGTCTGAATTGCGCCTAACGCAATTGCATATTTTTCATCGCGGATTTCTACCATCAATGCCTGAATGATTGCCAGTGTAAGTGGCAGTCTTACTACGAATTTGGTTCCAACGCCAAGTTTGCTCTTTACCTCAACATCTCCGCCTAATGCTTCAATATTGGATTTAACAACGTCAAGACCTACACCACGTCCGGAAATATCGGTAATCTGTTTTGCCATAGAGAAACTCGGCATAAATAAGAAATCGATAATTTCTTTCTGGCTCAGCTTTTCTGCCTGTTCCGGTGTTACCAGACCACGCTCTATTGCTTTTGCTTTAACCTTCTCTGTATCAATTCCGTTACCATCATCACTTACTTCAATGATTACATTATTTCCTTCCTGGAATGCATTCAGATTAATGGTTCCTGTTTCTGGCTTACCGCGTTCCTTACGAACTTCTGCACTCTCAAGACCATGGTCAGCAGAGTTACGAAGCAGATGCTGCAACGGGTCGCCAATCTGGTCAACTACAGTACGATCAAGTTCTGTATCTTCACCGGTCATGCACAATTCCATCTTCTTATTCAATCTTCTGGAAAGGTCACGAATCATACGTGGGAATTTGTTTACAACGCTCTCAATTGGAACCATCCGCACTTTCATAACCGATTCATGAAGACTGGTTGTAATTCTTTCCAGATACTCAATCTGCTCATGGAATGACTGATTCTGGAAATTGCCTCCTTCCTGGGAGCCAATGGATACCAGACTGTTTTTTGCAATAATCAGCTCACTCACCTGGTTCATCAGTGCATCCAGTTTTTCGATATCCACACGCACGGTACGGTTTGTAACCGGTTTGCCTGCCGGTTTTGACTTAGTCTGTGCCGGTTTATTCTCTTTATGTACTGCCTGCTCTGCCGGCTTTGCTGCTGATGTATTTGCCGGAAGATTTTCCTGTACATTTTCCTCATGGAATAGAGTTGCCGTCTTCACTTCTTCACCAACAGCATCCGCAATTTCAGATACATTTTTAACTGCTTTTAAAATATCATCTAATGCAGCATTGGATGATAAGAACAAACTGAAGTCCAGTTCAAAACGTTCATCCTCAATATCCTGGGAACTTGGACTGTAAACAACAATCTGTCCAAACTCTTCTACTGCTTTAAATACAAGGAATGCTCTTGCCGCTTTCAAAAGGCAATCTTTCTGTACTTCTACTGTAATTCCGTAAATTTTGTTTCCACTTTCTTCAGCTGCTTTTAACGCATCTTTATCTTTGGAAGAAAATTCTACGCTTAAGTATTTCTTTTTACCATCACCGTTTTCCGGTTCTTCTGCTTTCTTTTCTTCTTTTTTCTCTTCCTTTGCAGGTGCGGCTGCTCCGCCGTTCTCTGCATTCTCTAAGAATTTGTTCAAAGCTGTAATCAGTGCTTCGTTGTCTTCTGTACCTTCATCTGATGTACTCTTGATCGTATCGAGGTAACTTTCAATTGCATCCAGACACTGGAAAAGAATATCAATCATTTCACTGGTGACTTTTACTTTGTCACTACGAACTTCCTGGAATACATTTTCCATATCATGAGTCAGATGCTGCATTCTCTTAAAGCCCATGGTTCCTGCCATTCCCTTTAAGGAGTGTGCTGCACGGAAAATTTCATTAATGGTATCTTTGTTTTCCGGCTCCTTTTCCAAAGTCATAATGCAATCATTCAGGCTCTGGATATGCTCACTTGTCTCATCAATAAAAATTTCTAGATACTGGCTTACATCCATCTTTAATTTACCCCCACATTCTTTAGAATTGTGTCCGCAACACTTTCTAATGGTACTATTTCATCAACAAGTCCTGTCTCTGCAATTGCCTTTGGCATTCCATATACCACAGATGTTTCTTCATCCTGAGCAATTACGTATACATTTTTTTCTTTCTGGAGTTCTGAAATTCCCTTTGTTCCATCAGCACCCATTCCGGTAAGAACTACACAGGTAATTTCATCATAGCCGCTGTCCATCAAAGACTCATACATCAGATTGGCACATGGTCTTAATCCACCAATTGCCGGTGCATCACTTAAAACAATACAGTGCGTTCCATCTGCTAACCGCTGTACCAGTAAATGTTTTCCTCCCGGTGCCACATAAACATGTCCTTTTTCCAAGACATCACCTTCGTTTGCCTCTTTCACATCCAGCGGGCTGAGTTCATTCAGCCGGGCTGCCATGGATTTTGTAAAACCAGCCGGCATATGCTGAACCACAAGAACTGGTGCATCCATATTGGATTTCAGCAATGGAATTACACTCTGTAAGGATTTTGGACCGCCTGTGGAACATGCAATTGCAACAATCTTGCTCCGGGCTGCATCCTTCGTTCTAATCTTCCGGACAGCTGCCGGTTTTACCACATTCGTAATTACTTTTTTCTGATACGTCTGTGTGCTTCCTGCTGTAGTTATTGTTGCAAGAACTTTTATCAGTTTTTCCCGGAAACGCTGTCCCTTTGTCTCTATCAGATTATTGGGTTTCTCGATAAAGTCAATTGCACCACGTTCCATTGCCTTGAGTGTAACTTCAGCTCCATCTGTCGTTAATGTACTGACCATTACTACTGTTGCTTTTATATTTTCTTTTTGTAATCTTTCAAGTAGTTCCAGTCCGTTCATTCTTGGCATATTTACATCTAAAACAACTGCGTCATATGCTTTCTGACACAATTTCTCATATGCTTCCAAGCCATCTCTGCATGTATCCGTTGCCTGAAAACCACTATCTGAATTAATTATATCACAGATAACTCTTCTCATGAGTGCTGAGTCATCAACAACCAGAATATTCTTTTTCATTCTATTAATTTAACCCTATCCTTTTCCTCTCTGTCTTGCTTTTCTTTCTTCTGCAAAAATATACCTGATAATTTCTTCCCTTATTTTATCATCACGAATAATAAATTTCAGTCGGTTTTCATACATATTATCACGATTTAACAGCTTCGTACTTCGCAGGATATATCCTGGAAGATAATATTGTTTTTCACCGGTCTGCGTCTGTAGCATCACAATAATCAGAACAGCTTTTCCCTCTTCTAACTGCTCATTCGTTACAAAGCGTACACCACCTCCACTGATATCAACAATAGTGCCCTTTTTCTGCTTTTTATAAAAATTATCATCCCTGAGACTTGCGATGATGTCTTCCGTCTGTTCCATTTCCGATTCTTCGTCTGTCAGATGGAAATACCCCATATCAAGGACACATTCCATACGGTAATATTCCCGCCTCTGATATTTGCTCAATGGTGTATTTAATACAATCCGGAGCAGGTAGCGGTTCTCCGTCTTATAACGTTCCCAGATCTGACCAATGCTTTTATACAATCCATTCGGTGTATAGAATACAAATTCATAGCGAAGTCCCAGTGGAAGTAATATCAGTTTTCCACTCTGAATCGGCATCATTATCTCCATTTCACCATTTTCAAACAGTTCAAAAATCTGACTCTTGTAAACTGGTGCAGCCTTTTCTGCAGATTCTGGCCTTTCCGTCTGGTTCACTATATGAATATCAATTTTCATTCCTTCCCGTAAAACATTTGAAATCATTCTATCACCTATCTGTTATTAAAAAATTCAGCAAACAACTGGGCAAAGCCCCGCTTCATCAACGGAATATCATGCGCACCTTCTATAAGATTATTTGCAAGTATCTCAAATGCTTTTGCCGACTTGGTCTCCGGTGCATATAAAGATACTGTCTGCTGCTGGCGTATTGCTTTTTCAAACATGGAATCCTGCGGTATCATGCCGAGATATTCAAGATTACCATTTAAAAACTGTGACACAACGGTATTTAATTTATCATATACTGCCTGTCCATCTTCCACAGAATTTACACGGTTGGCAACCACATGAATCTGCGTTCCGCTTTTGGCAAAATTCGGATTCCGGTGCAGTGCCTTTAACAGAGAATAGGAATCGGTCAGTGAGCTTGGTTCCGGTGTTGATACCAGAAGGACCTCCGGACAAGCCATAACAAATTCCAATACGCTGTCTGCAATTCCTGCTCCGGTATCCACCAGTACAATATCAGCCATTTCATCTAACTGTGCCAGATTACGTACTAAAAAAGTAATCTGATCCTTGGACAGATTATTCATTCCCACAATGCCGGAGCCGCCTGAGATAAAGCTTACTCCTGCCGGTCCCTCTGTTATAATCTGCCGCATATCCATTCCCCGGTATATAACATCACTCAAATTATGTTTTGGTATTGCTCCAAGCATAACTTCTACATTTGCCAGTCCCAAATCAGCATCAAAAATAATAACTTTCTTATTCATTTTCTGAAGCTGGATTGCCAGATTAACTGTAACGCTGGATTTTCCCACGCCACCTTTTCCACTGGTAACCGTAATTACTCTTGCTTTCTGGGGAAGCTTCTGGTTCTTTAATTTAATTACATTGCGCAGCTTTTCTGCCTGATCCATATTATTATCTGCCTCCCAATAACTGTTTTACAATTTTCTGTGACTGGAAAATTTCAATATCATCTGGCACATTCTGCCCTGTTGTCACATAGGAAACATCCGCACCAGAATACATGCGAATATTTAACAGACTACCATAACTACTGGTTTCATCTAATTTAGTAAAAATAATCTTATAATCCGATATCTCATGGTATTTATCTACAATTTCCATCAAATCGCGGTATTTTGTAGTTGCGCTTAATACCAGATAAACATCCTTCTCATATTTGTCATCCAGACTTTCTATGAGGTTTCTCATATCTTTTCTCTGATCTTCATTCTTATAAGAGAATCCTGCGGTATCTACCAGAACGAGATCATAATCCTTTACACGCTCTATGGCTGCATTCATTTCTTCCGATGAATAAATAACTGTCAGCGGTGTATCTAAGATATTCGCATAAGTACGTAACTGTTCTGCCGCAGCAATCCGATAAGTATCTGCTGTTAAAAGTGCTACTTTTTTGCCATAATCCACTTTAAATCTGGAAGCCACTTTTGCAATGGTTGTTGTCTTGCCAACACCGGTTGGTCCAATAAAAAATACGATTTTAGGCTGTCCCGGTACCAGTTCAATCTTTTGAGGCTGCCCGAATTTTAATACCATTTTCTGGTAAACATTGGATAAGATAATATCCATGCTTGCACTGCCTCTTAAATTCTTCTCCACATCATCTAATATCTGGTTGACATATCTTTCATTCACTTCATTATCCAGTAATGTTTCATAAATCATGCGGATACAACGGAAAGTCTCAGACTGCTGATGCTTCATATCCTTTGGAGCATCAGTTTCCTTTTCCGGCTTTTCCTCTTCTTTTGGTTCTTCCTCTTTTTCCGGTTTTAACTTCTTTTCTAATAAATTAGAAAGACTTTCTATCTTTTCTTCCAAATCATGACTGCTTTCCGGATGAATGGCTGCTGGTTCCGGTGCCGGAATTTCAATTTTTTCATTTGCTGCAAAATTTATGCTGTCATGCATCTTTAATGGAGCATGTAACGCAGGAAGAGGATTAACTGTCTGTTCCTTTTCCTCTAATGCTGCCGTCACTTCATAAGTTGTGCTCTTTAATGCCCGGAATAAACCCTTCGGTTTGATTTCCTTTACATTCATAATCACAACTGCTTCTCCCATTTCCTTTTTTGCCTTATCAACTGCCTCTTCTCTTGTTCTGCCCTGAAATTTATTAATCGTCATTTTATGCTGTCACCATCCCTACTGATTGTAATTCCACATTTGATTCCACTTCATTATAAGACACCACAATGAGGTCTTTGAAATAGTCCTCGGTGAGTTTCTTAAAATACATCCGCACAATTGGCGAAGTAATGACAATCGGATTCTTTCCAATATTCTCTAACTTCGCCACTTCCTGCTTCAAGGATTCCATAATATTCTTGGTCTTCTCCGGGTCTAAAGTCAGATAAGCTCCCTGCTCAGTCTGTTTTACAGAACCCATGATTTCCTGTTCCACCTTCGGATCTAATGTTACCACGCTGGTTGTCTCATTTGCCGGAAAGTATTTACTTGAAATTGCACGTTTTAATCCCTGACGCACATATTCTGTCAATACATCGGTATCCCTGGTTGTTACCGCATGGTCTGCTAAATTTTCAAAAATCGTAAGCAGGTCACGGATAGAGATGCCCTCCTGTAAAAGATTCTGTAAAACTTTCTGAATTTCACCAATACTAAGAAGCTTCGGTGTAAGTTCATCCACAAGTGCAGGATTGTTTTCCTTGATATTACTAATAAGATTAGATACATCCTGTCTGGTAAGAAGTTCTGCAATATGGGAACGGATTACCTCTGTCAGATGGGTGGCAATAATAGATGGCGGATCTACTACGGTATAGCCAAGACTCTCCGCACGCTCTCTCTGTCCCTCTGTAATCCAGATTGCCGGCAGATGGAAGGATGGCTCAAAGGTCGGAATACCGGTGATTTCCTCTTCCACATATCCCGGATTCATTGCCATATAGTGGTCAAAAAGGATTTCTCCTTCTGTTACCTGAATTCCCTTTATCTTAATAATATACTGGTTAGGATTTAACTGAATATTATCACGCAGACGAATAATCGGAACCACTGTTCCAAGTTCCAGTGCAATCTGTCTACGAATCATTACTACACGGTCCAAAAGGTCTCCACCCTGATTTACATCTGCCAGTGGAATAATACCATAACCAAACTCCAGTTCAATAGGATCAACCTGAAGCAGTGAAACCACATTCTCCGGCCGCCGGATTTCTTCTGCCGCCGTTTCATCTGCATTGGTTTCCTCTTCGATTTCTTCCACCTTTACATCCTTTTGTATCTTCCGTCCGGCAGCTAAAAATGCAATGCCAAGTGCACAGAAAAGTACCGGATTCAGCGGAGTTGCAATTCCAAGAAAGGTTATCGTTGCACCTACAATATACAATACCTTGGGAATTCCAAAAAGCTGTTTTACCAGCATGGATCCAAAATCTGCTTCACTGGATGCTTTTGTTACCAGAATACCTGTTGCCAGCGAAATCAAAAGAGACGGAACCTGGCTGACCAGTCCATCACCAATAGTTAATATACCATATTTCTGAAGTGCCTCCATGGCAGACAGCCCGCCATTCATGACCCCCATAATTGTTCCACCAATCAGGTTGATGAATGTAATAATAAGGCCGGCCGTTGCATCTCCTTTTACATACTTGGTTGCACCATCCATAGAACCAAAGAAGTTAGATTCCTGCTGAATCTTAGTTCTCCGTTCTCTTGCTTCCTTCTCTGTGATGGCACCAGTATTTAAATCTGCGTCAATTGCCATCTGTTTTCCAGGCATTGCATCCAATGTAAAACGTGCAGTTACCTCAGATACACGCTCAGAACCTTTATTGATAACGATAAACTGTATCAGAATCAGGACAATAAATACAATTGCTCCGATTACAAGATTACCACCACCTACAAAGCCTCCAAAGGTCTCTACTACATTTCCTGGTTCACCGGTAGATAAAATCAATCGGGTGGAAGAAACATTTAATGAGATTCGGAATATGGTGGTAAACAATAACAGTGTCGGGAAAAATGACATATCCAGCACTTCTTTTGCAAATAATGCATTAAAAAGAATAATCATTGCCAGTGAAATATTAATCGCCAGCATGACATCCAATAAAATAGAAGGAATCGGAATAATAAAGAATATGACTGCAGCAAGAAGATAGATTGCTACACCAAAATCCGCTTTTTTCATTCCGGTTTCCTCCTTTCATTTAAATTCGTATTAATTTCTGCCTTTTAGATTGTAAACCATCGCAAGCACTTCTGCAACTGCCTGATACAATTCTGGTGGAATTTCTGCTCCGACATTTACATTTGCATAAAGCATACGCGCCAACGGTTTATTCTCTACAATTTCCACCTGATTTTCTCTTGCCACTTCCTTAATCTTTGCAGCCAGAAAATCTTCACCCTTTGCAACCACAACCGGTGCTTTGGATACTTCCGCATCATACCTTATCGCAACTGCATAATGGGTCGGGTTCGTAATGACTACGTCTGCCTTCGGCACATCCTGCATCATTCGCCGCTGCGATGCCTCACGCATTCTCTGACGCTGTCTTCCCTTAATCTGTGGGTCTCCCTCAGTATTCTTATACTCGTCCTTTACTTCCTGTTTGGTCATCTTCATTTCTTCTTTGAATTTATGTTTCTGATAAATCAAATCAGTGATTCCGACAATCAGGTAAACCAGACTTATTTTTAAACCCACATCCACAATAAGTCCGGCAATCAATGCAACTGCCTGCAACAGTTCCATATCATAGATAACAAATAATTCTCCCTGCCTGTCCCTAATCTCGGAATACGCCACATACATGACCAGTGCCACTTTGACAATAGACTTTACAAGTTCAAACAGAGAATCTTTGGAAAACATCCGTTTAAAACCATTGATAGGATTAAACTTTGATAATTCCGGTTTTAATGGCTTCCCACTTATTTTCCAGCCCACCTGAAGCACGCTGACTAAAAACGTTACCACCATTCCGATTAAAAGAAACGGTATCATGACCTTTATCATTTCAATCACAGCCTGCGACATTAGCATATGGCTGGATTTTACTGTCATGCCCGTCTTATTTTCTAATAAAATATCCGGGATTTTCCGATAGAAACCTGAAAACTCATTCATTAAGTTTTCTGAGACATAGCTTCCAAAAATCTTCAATCCCAGGAATAAAACAATTAAATCTACTGCTCCGGAAAATTCCTTGCTTTTTGCAACTTTTCCTTCTTCTCTTGCATCTTTTAATTTTTTTGCAGTTGCCGGCTCTGTCTTTTCGCCGCCAGGTCCCTCTTTTGCGAACCACTGCAGATTATATTTCAGAAGTAAATCTCTTTCCTCCATATAAATCTCCTATTCATGTACCAGCTTATCCATGCATTCCTGATGCAATTCCGGTAACCATCCGTTTCATCTCAGTAAACACAAAATCGGATACATACGGAAGCAGCTGTATCGTCAAAAACAAAACCAGAAATCCAAGCAATATCTTAAGCTGGATACCAACAGAAAACATATTCATCTGTGGTGCAATCTTTGCCATGATTCCAAGAATACAGTTCAATATCATTAACACTGCAAAAACAGGAAGTGCCACCCGGAAACCAAGCACCATGGAATCCGTCATATAAGAAACCATGGTCTGAAGCAGGGAATCCCACATAAAATTCTGACCATTTACCGGAATCAGAGTGAAAGAATCAACAATTGCCTGTAAGATATACTGATACATTCCACTGGACATGAGCAATAACATGACCAGATAATTATAAAAATTACCTGTTATCGGAGAATTTGTTTTACTTACCGGATCATACTCGGTCGCCATGGACAAGCCCATATTTAAATCCATAATATTACCCGCAAATAAAACAATGGAATTACAAATATTTGCTCCAAAACCAATCAGCAATCCTGTAATTCCCTCTTTCACGACAATTGTGGCATATTCAATTACTCCTCCATATTCTATCGTGCTTTCAGGTAATACTCCAATCAACAGGATGGATACAAATACTGAGAAACCAATTTTGACTCTTCCCGGAGTATTCGACATGCTAAAAAATGGAGCCGAAAAAACAAAAGAAGTAATCCTCACCAGAACCAGCAAAAAATATTCAAATGTAAGCAGTGAGAAACTATAATTAACCATGTTTTATCTCTACCTGTATATCAACTGATATATAAACTAAAATCAGACCACAATCTCGTCATAAAATCAGTCATATTATTCAGCATCCACGCTCCAAAGAGAAGCATTCCTGCAAATACAGCCAGAATCTTCGGTACAAAGGTAAGCGTCTGTTCCTGAATAGATGTAACCGTCTGAAAAATACTAATAATCAAGCCTACGATAAGTGATATTAAAAGCAATGGAGCCGAAGTTAAAATAATATTATAAATAGCATCCCTTGCAATATCTAAAACTTCTCCCTGTGTGATCAATTTCTACACCTCTTTCATCAGTAAAATGTCTCTACCAGTTCCCTGATAACAAGATTCCATCCATCAGCAAGCACAAACAGCAGAATCTTAAACGGAAGAGAAATCGTAGTTGGCGGAAGCATCATCATACCCATCGACATAAGGACAGATGCTACTACCATGTCAATTACAATAAACGGAATATATATAACAAATCCAATAATAAATGCCTGTCTCAGCTCACTTAAAATAAAGCTCGGAATCAGCACAGTATTGGATATATCATCCTGTGTCTCATAAGTCACGCCGGCAATGTCACAAAATGTATTGATATCCTTTGCCTGTGTCTGTTTAAACATAAATTCACGGATTGGCTCCATTCCTGCCTCAAAGGCCTGTTCCTGCGTGATTTCACCGGCATCCAGCGGTTTCAATGCATTTTCATTAATCTGTGAGAAAACCGGGTTCATAATAAACAGGGTAAGGAACAACGCCAGTCCAATCAACACCTGATTTGGCGGAACAGTCTGCGTTCCAATTGCTGCTCTTACAAAATGAAGCACAATAATAATTCTGGTAAAGGAAGTCAGCATAATAAGAATAGATGGTGCTAACGCAATTACAGTCAGTACCAGAAAAATCCGAACTGTCCCGGATAAATTTCCCTCTCCATTATTAATATTAACAGAAAGTCCATTATTACCAGAGGATGCTGTTCCATCTGGACCATTGCCATTTTCAGTTGACTGATTACTATTACTGCTGTCAGTTACCCCAGGTATATTTACAGATGCCGCATACGCTTTCTGTGGTACAAATGCCACCAGTGTAACAACAACTGCAATAACCGCAAATATAAAAGATACCAGACAGTATTTCTTCTTAAAATTACTCATCCTTATGCCTGCTCTTCGGTAAATGTTCTTTGAACTGTTTCATAATGTTAGAGAAACTTTCTCCTGTATTCTGATATTTCACCGTATCTTCCAGCGAAACATCATTTAACTGTTCCCTTGTAAGCTGTGCTAACATCGTCACTTCATCTTTTCCGATTCCGATTACGAGATAGGTCTCTCCCACCTCTATAATCTGAATATACTTATTTGTAGTGAGTTTCATAGTCTCCACTACCCGCATATTCTTCTGAAAATTATGTTGCTTCTGATATCCGGCAATCCATTTTGTTACATAATATGTAATTGCAAGCACAAAAACAAATATCAGCAATACACCTATCAATTGGAAAAAGCTTTGTACACCCGATGTTCTGCTACTCAGTAATATCATATTAACCCACTACTTTTTTTACTGCTTCAAGAACACGTTCTGCCTGAAATGGTTTTACAATAAAATCCTTTGCACCAGACTGGATTGCTTCAATAACCATTGCCTGCTGGCCCATTGCAGAACACATAATTACACATGCACTTGCATCTGCTTCTTTAATCTTTTTTAATGCCTGAATTCCGTCCATCTCCGGCATGGTAATATCCATCAGTACCAGGTCTGGATGTACTTCATTATATTTTTCGATTGCCTTTACTCCATTTTCTGCTTCTCCGGCAACTGTATATCCATTTTTGGTAAGGATATCCTTAATCATCATTCTCATAAAAGCTGCATCATCACAAATTAAAATACTCTTTGCCATATTAGTTATCTCCTTGCTAATTATTTAATAATCTCTGTAATTCTTACACCAAAGCTTTCTTCAATTACAACTACTTCACCTTTTGCAACGTACTTTCCATTTACCAGTACATCAATTGGTTCTCCAGCAATCTTATTCAATTCAATGATTGTTCCCGGAGCAAAATCCAATATATCATGAATGGATTTACTGGTTCTTCCCAGTTCCACGGTTACTTCCAATGGTACATCCATAATAAGATCAATATTTTCCTTTGGAAATACCCCATTCATATCTCCAGTAAAATTTTGGAACTGAGCCGGCTGTACATTTACCTGCTGGTTTGCATACATTGCCGACATATCTACAGGTTGTCCCATCATTGGCTGCCCCATCATCGGCTGTCCCATCATTGGCTGCTGATTTATCATTGGCTGAGGCTGTGGTGCTGGCTGGCTTGCCTGTGGTTGTGGTGCAGGAGCCGGTGCCGGCTGTGGTGTTGCTTCCTGTATTGGTTCATTTCTACCTGTCATGGTCTCCGTAATACTTTTACACATCTCTCTCGCAAAAGATACCGGATACAGCTGCATGATTTCACTGTCCACAAGATCACCAATTTCCATTTTAAAAGAGATTTTCACAAATGGCTGTGTCAGGAAATCATCAATTGCTCCCTCATCAATATTTCCTGTCAGATCAATCAGATCTGCAACAGGCGGGCTGATATCAATCTTTTTATTCAGCATGGATGATAATGATGTAGCTGCAGAACCCATCATCTGATTCATTGCTTCACTGATTGCGCTTAAATGAAGCTCTCCCAGTTCCACGTCTGTATTGGTTCCGTCTCCTCCCATCATAAGATCTGTAATGACCTTAACATCATGCTCCTTTAATATCAGGATATTGCTTCCATCCAATCCAACAGTGAATCCGATTCGTATAAATACACACGGACGCTCATACGCCTTTACCACGTCGTCCCAGTTTGCCATGGTAACAACCGGTGTGGATATTTCCACTTTACGGTTCACCAGCGAAAACAATGTCGTTGCTGCGGTACCCATACTGATATTAGCAATTTCACCGATTGTGTCTTTTTCTGAATCACTCAGCTGTCCATCTGCCGTATCTGATGATGCACCCGGATTATTTAGCAGGGCATTGATTTCTTCTTGCGATAGTACTCCATCCATCACTTACTGCTCCTCTCTAATTACTGACATTACTCTTACTGCATAGTCATCACCCGAAGCTCCCGGCAATGCAGTAAACTTACGAATGTTTCCAACGTAAACATCCAGCTCCTGGTCCACTTTCGTGTCCAATCTAACTATATCACCCACCTGTAAATTCATGAAGTCGTTTACCGATATGGTGCTGTTACCTAAAATTGCTTTTACAGGTATCGGTGCTTTTGAAATCAAAGTTTCAATTGCTTCCGTATAACGCTGTTCATCTTTTTCCTGCATGGTAGAATACCAGTATTTTGTATTCAACTTGTCCATAACAGGTTCCAAAGTAAGATACGGAAGGCAGATATTCATCAGACCTTCAACATCTCCTATTTTTACATTAATTGTAACAATTGCAATCATTTCACTCGGAGAAATAATCTGAGCAAACTGCGAATTTGTTTCAATACGTTCCAGTCTTGGATGTAAATCCACAACATTTTCCCACGGTTCCCGGAGCAGGTCGACGCAGACTCCCATAATTCTTTCTATAATCAGCAACTCTATTTCTGAAAAGTCACGGACTTTCGCTAATGGTTCTCCGCTTCCACCAAGCATACGATCCACCATGGCATATGCAAGATTTGAAGCAATCTCCAGAATAACCGAACCTTTCAATGGAGAAAAATTAACAATACCAAGAACCACCGGATTAGAAAGTGCATTTGAAAACTCAGAATAGGTAACTGCTTCAGAGTTCATCACCTCAACCTGAATATTTTTTCTTAGATAAACCGGAAGATTTGTGGATATCAGTCTGCCATAATGTTCAAACACAATCTCCAGTGTTCTTAAGTGTTCTTTTGAAAACTTGGAAGGTCTGGCGAAATCATAATTCTTAATCTGCTTCTCGCCATTGTCCTTCATTTCTTCTACATCCAGCTCGCCGCTGCTCAATGCCTGAAGCAGGTTATCTATCTCATTCTGAGATAAAACTTCGCTCACGGACTCTCACCACCTTATATTTCATGCTTACTATTTTTAATCCTATACTACAGTTACTTCCGAGAAGTTGACTGCAATGATAAAATCTGAACCAAACTGCTTCTGTAGTTCTGCCAGTATAGCGTCTTTAACCGCCTGCCGATCCGCATTAAATTCATCCATTGTATAGGTATTAATTACGCTATTAATGGTATCTTTTAAAATTGTTTCACGATCAGCCATATCTTCGCCATAGGTTTTATATCCATCGTTCTTGCTGTCCATGGAAATGGATGCTGTAAGCTTTACATAATGAGTTTCGCCATCTGCACCTGTTTTTAAATTGATTGTCATGGCATCTTCAATTTTATAGGTCACAATCTGGTCCATTGGAATGCTGGCAGACTCAGTTCCATCCCCACTCTCCAGCTCCAGATCAATTGCACTGCATACCTTGTTTACCAGCTCATTGGATTTCTTTGTTTGCGGCAGGATTGTTATTGTAAGTATTCCTGTCAAAATCAGGTTCACCAGAACCAGTGCCAAAATAAGCACTGACATAAGGTTCTTCTTCATCTCATTTCCTCCTATTCTGTAGTGCCGCCGGAATTATATGAATTATATACCTTAATTTCAACACGACGGTTTCTTGCTCTGCCTTCCTCTGTAGTATTATCTGCTACAGGAACATATTCCCCTCTTCCTGAGGATTTAATCAGTGCCGGATTCAATGTGGTATTATCCCGGATAAAATCCGCCACAGAAAGTGCCCGGTACATGGACAGTACATTATTGTTTTCATATTTTGACGAATGGATTGGCACATTGTCGGTATGTCCTTCAATTTCAATCACATTGCTGTCATAGTTTTCCAGGATAGTTCCTATTTTAGCAATCAGCGGCTGGGCATCTTCCCGGATATTTGCCTTTGCCGAATCAAATAATATTGCTCCATTTAATGTAAGTTTTACATACTCGGCATTAAAATCTACTTCCACCTGATTCTGTAATCCACCCGCCTCTATCTGCTGCTCGATTTGTTCTGCCATTTGTTCTGATTCCGCCAATGCCTGTTCTTTATACTGCTCTGCTACATCTGTCTCAGTCTCAGTCTCTTCTGTTTTGCCACCCTGGGAATCCCCATCCTCTCCTGAGGACGTTTCAAAAAAAACATCAATATTCGGCAACTGGCTGATTCCGTTGCCCACCATTTCTCCCTCGCCAATACTCATACTGCCTGCCGGCATAATACTTAAGCTGCTCTGCAGCGAGGCTATCACCATCTGAAACTTCTCTGCATCAACGGTAGACATGGAAAAAAGCAACACGAAAAAGCACAGCAACAGATTCATCAAATCACTAAAGGTGGTTATCCAGCCAGCCGCCGGCTTTGCTTCCGGTTCCCGCTTCTTTCTCGCCATTATTCTTCACCTCCGGCTTCATCTTGTGCATTATAAGCCTCTCTTGCCTGTGGTGACAGGAATGATTTCAGTTTTTCTTCTATTACACGAGGGTTTTCTCCTGCCTGAATAGACAAAAGTCCCTCAACGGTAACCTCTTTCATTATAATTTCTCTGGCATTATTATCTGACATCTTTGATGCAATCGGATTACAGATCCAGTTAGATATCAGCGAACCATACAATGTTGTAATCAGGGCAACTGCCATATTAGGTCCGATGGAAGATGCATCCTGTAAATCCTTCAACATATTAATCAGACCAATCAGGGTACCAATCATACCCCAAGCCGGAGCTAATTCTCCCCACTTTTCCCAGAAGCCGATTACTTTCTTATGCCGGTCCTCAATGCAGCCCAAATCTGTTTCCAGAATTCCACGCACCAGTTCCGGGTCAGTTCCATCTACTACCAGCATAACTCCTTTTTTCAGAAAGTCATCATCAATATCATTCGCTGCTTCTTCCAATGCAAGAAGCCCCTCTTTTCTGGCAATATTTGAAAGATTAATGATATTTCCAATAATCTCACTCGGGTCATTCTTATGTAACTTAAAAGCATTTCCCGCTGACTTAAAGCCATTAATGAAATCTGCCATACTGTTACATGCCAGAACACCAGCAATAGATCCTCCAATCGTAATAACAGCGGATGGGAAGTCCATATATGTATTCCATATTGCCGATACACCTGCACTTTGAATAATTCCAAATAAAACCATTGCAAGTCCCATCAAGGTACCAATAAGTGATGCTATATCCAATTTATCCACCTACATTTCTATAAAATTATGGGAACACCATTCTTTTGAAAATGGTCCTTGTTACCCACCTTTTTGTATTTTCATTTTCATTTCTATATAATCTTACTAAACTTTCAGCAAAATGTCTACTTTTTTTACAATTATTTTAGAAACAATTCCATTTTCTATTATACCATATATAGGGGAACTATCAAATATAGTCCCCCTATATGTACTGTTTTTATATTATTTTTCGCTATATCTGACTATTTTTATTATCGTTTCAGATTAATCAACTCCTCAAGAAGCGTATCGGATGTAGTAATTACTCTTGAGTTTGCCTGGAAACCTCTCTGCGTGGTAATCATCTCGGTAAATTCAGAAGCCAGGTCTACGTTGGACATTTCCAGTTCTCCGGAATTCATGGTACTTCCGTTTGAAGTAATTTCGACACCAATTCCATCAAATTCACCGGAGTTTAAAGTAGTACGGTAGCAGTTATCTCCTACTTTTTCAAGTCCGGCTGCATTTGCAAAGCGGGCAGATGCAATCTGGCCCAAAAGAACAGTATTACCATTATCGTAAGAACCGTAAATTTTACCATTGGTATCTACATATACACCGGTTAATGCTCCAAGCTTCTTACCTGTTCCGGTTGTTCCATCAATTGCTCCCGCATCCATTCCAACAGTAGATGTTCCACCATTATTAGAATTCTTACACTGTGTAAAATCAATGGAAATATTTTCAAACTGGTCGCCTAACTGTTTCATGTTCAATGTGACTGAGCCGTTAGTGCTGTCACCCACGGAAACAAATTTACCTTTTCCAGTACCAGTATCAAACTTCAGTTCGTAATTTACTGCTGTTGCTTCAATAGTAGGTGGATTGCCATCAGTAATGCTGTTGATGGTTGCACCAGGCTGTAACCCGGTATAAATATCAGAAAGTGATACGTCCGTTACTGCTTCGTATCCTTTTACTACACCACCGGCTGAAGTAATTGCACGATATACTTTGCTGTCATACTGTCCGGTAGCGGCATTCTGTGTTGTATTGATATAGTACATTTCACCACTGCTGTTACGGAACTGATGATATGTATTTCCGCCAAAGGAATTAGATGCTCCAGTATCTGTCCACTCTGTACTGATTGCATTGTAAGCAGTCTGTGCATTAGTAATTCCACCGCTGGCATTTGCTCCGAATACATCAGAAAGATTTCCACCATTTGCCAAAAACTCCTCTAAGATATTCTTATTGGAAGAATCATAAATAGCACTCAACTCAACGGTATAAGTTCCGGCATCGGTATCTACACCTTTGACTGCAAATTTTGCGGTATAGGAATATCCCAATGCATCGAAGAAATTCAAATTCATGGCATATCCACTTTCACTGGTTATTTCTGTACTGTTTTTATCTACAATACCACCACAAACTGCATTCGTTGTTGCTTCTGCCGGAGAAGTAAGATTGCTTTCCTGCATGATACGAAGTGCAGATACCTGGTCTTTTTTAATCTGTCCGGTGGTCGGGTCTACCTGCCATCCCATAACATTGTATCCGGTAGATGTCATGGCAAGATTTCCTGAGCCATCGATATAGAAAGAACCTGCTCTGGTAAAAAGATTTTCAGTACCGTTGCTTACAACAAAGAAACTTGTTGTATTACCCTTATCTGTAATTCTTAAGTCAAATGCTTTTCCGGTTGTCTGGGCTGCCCCACCGGAAGTAATGTCGATGGAAGTAGAACCTGTTGTTACACCAAGACCAATCTGCTTGGCATTAATTCCACCGGTTCCGGTTGTTGCATTTGCTCCGGATGCACCAGAAATTGTCTGATACATAATCTCGCTGAATGTTACACTGGACTCTTTAAATGCCACGGTATTTACATTGGCAATATTGTTACCGATAACGTCCATCTTTGTCTGATGTGTCTTAAGTCCTGACACAGCAGAATACATTGATCTCATCATAATGAAATGACCTCCTAAATTTGATGTCTGACGCAGAACCCATCTGTCAGTCAGGGTTCTCACAGCCTCCATAAGGTCCGGCTATGCTATTACTGCACCATCAATATTTGTAAAAACATTATTTTCTGATTCATTCTGGTCCATTGCTGTTACAACTGTCCTGCTCGGTACATTTACAATGAATGCCAGCGAATCAACTACTACTAAGGATTCTTTGATTCCTTTCTTCTCAGCCATCTCCACACCCGCTTCCAAACGTTCACTCTGCTGGTCTGAAAGACTGATATTCCGGGTAGACAACCGCATGCTTGCATGCTTCGAAAATTTCACTTCGGAAACATCTGCTGCTTTTTGCTTTTCTTTTAATACCTCCGCAAAAGAAGCTCCCTGCTCCGGCTGCGTTTTATTACTCTTCGAAGGATTGAGATACTGGTCTGCTACCTGTTCAATGGAAGTGAATTGATTTGCTATCTTATTCATGCTTTCATCTCCCTAATAACCTTCCGTGGTTTACTCTGCTTTCCCTGTTTCTTCTGTATCTTTTTTGTCTTCTGTACCACCGTTACCTTCTGTCTTATCACCGTTTTCTCCGGCAGCAGCCTGTAACTGTTTCATTTTCTCTTCCAGTTTTACAAGTTTATCGATATCACTCTGTTTAATGAATGACTTCTGATAACTGGTCATGCTGTCATATGCTTTCCGAAGGTTAGTCAGTGTACCTGCATTATCCAGTGTAAGTTCATCTGCTGAAGGTAATGATGCAATTGCAAGTGAAAATGATTTTGCAAGGCTGATTGCATCCATATAACTGTCGTCCATAACAGAATATAAATCGTCAATGGAGTAAAGGTTGTTATTTACCATAAGATAAGTCTTATTGTTCTCATGGATTACACTGTCTACTGTTCCGGTAACATCGGATGTCTCGCCTGTTGCAGAAGATGTAACACGAAGTACTACCTGTTTTCCCACCAGTGAATTTGCTTCCATCTCCTGTAAGGATGCCTGCATATTCTGAGTTTCCTCTAACTGTGAGAATGTTGCCAGCTGTGAAATATACTCTGTATTATCTGTTGGTTCCAATGGATCCTGATATTTCATCTGTGCTACTAACAGTTGTAAAAACGCATCTTTATCCAGACTACCTCCTGATTTTTTGGAAGTAGAGGATGAGGAATTTGATTCTGCACTGGTATCCACAACCTCGCCATTTTTTATAAGCTGTATTATCATTTTGTGCTCCTTTCTACGCTGTTACATCCATGGTATTTCCATGGTCTTTCATAATCTGGGCTGCCAATGCTTCTTCTTCATTCATAAGCCCGGATAACTCGTCCAATTCTCCACGGAACAATCTTCTTCCGGCTGTTCTTCCAGATTCTTCTCTCTGACTGCCCTGCTGTTCTTCTCCAGATGCATTCTGCTCTAAGTTCCGTTCAAATTCATGACTTGCTATTGTAACTTCGACTGCATCTACTTTGATTCCCTGCTGGTTTAAACTGGTTCGAAGGTCTGCAATCTGTGCTTCCAAAGCGGTCTTTACTGTTTCACTGCTTACTGCCAGTTCTGCAGTTATATTTCCTTCTTTGGTTGCTGCAATGTGTAAATATACTTTTCCAAGATTTTCCGGATTCAGCTGCATCTCAATGGATGAATTTTCTGAGGAGAGATTCACTTTTGCGAATTCTGTAATCTGATTCATAATATCCTGCACATCAATGGTTGTACGGGATGCCACCTTATTTACCTCTTCCGGTGCTACAGTCTGCTGTTCTGCTCTTACCTGAAATTCCATATTCTGCGCATGTTCATTTACACTGCTCTCTTTCGTTTTCTGTGACTGGGCTGCTGGCTCGCCCATTTCACCGGACGCATCCTCTGATACATTGTTTTCAGTCTGTGCATCCTCTGACGCATTCACCTGAATTACCGGCGCTGCATCTTCTGCCTCTTCTTCCGGCTGTACATTCTGTGCTTCTTCTGTAGTATGGGTCATCTGAACTGTAGCTGCCATTACTGTTGTATCCTGTGAAGTAATTGTCGCATCAGTCTGTGGAGCCATTTCCTGTACGCCGCCATCTGCCATATCCACTGTTTCGTTAAAATCCACTGTCAGTTCTGCCAACTGATTCTGTAATGCTACCCACTCATCCCTAGAAATTCCAAGTGTCTCACTTAAGTTCTGAACCAACGCATCTGTATTCTGCATAATATTTGTGAATTCTTCACTCATAAGCAGTGAACAGGCATCCTCAGTTCCTGTCAGTTGTGTCACAAGCTGTGAAAGGCTTGCCGGGTTCAGCAAATCCATCCACTGCAATCCCAGTATAGACATAGCATCTTCTACCTGCTCATCCGAAACGCCAAGTTCATCTTTCAGAATTTCTTTTACACCAGTTTCAAATGCATCCTTTGTGTCTTCCAGCTGATTCTGCAGTTCTTCCACTTTCTGTGTAGGAGAATTCTCCTTTACATTCAGTTTCTTTGTGCTGTCTGCTACAGCTGCCGGCTGTGTGGTTGTTGCTGCAGGTTCTTTTCCTACCGGATTTTCACTGGTAAGCTGCTGGTTTCCATAACCGGATGTTTTCTGTTCCATCACAGAAGCAAAGCTTGCCTGTGCAGTTGCACATAACCCTTTTTCCACAGTGCCCGTCACTTTGGAAAGTCCTGTGTCTAAAGTTCCAGGGGTTGATACCATTCCCGAAATCTTTGCACTCGTCATGTATTCTTCCTCCTTTCTTCTTTATTCAATTTTATTTATTCTGAAGGATTCATGATTTCTGTCACCTTTGCGGCTGTATCAGAATTCATTTTCCCTAGAATATCAGCTCTTGATTGCGCATCCATATTTTCCAATATCTGTGCCACCAGATTCAGATTATCTGTCATGGTGTCAAATATGGCTGCTGCTTCCTTCGGTTTCATCTGGGAATAGCCCTTAACATAATCAGATATCTTACTGTCTGTCTGCTGCTGTTCCACTACCTGTTTATACAAAAGTTCCGCATTATCCGGATCAATACTCTCATAATATTCCTTATATTGTTCTATATCGGGTGCCTGGTCCGAAAAAACAACCTCATTATAAAATTTTTCTTTTTCTTCTTCAAAAGCAGCCTCATTTGCTTCATATTCTTTCAGCTTCTGGGACTGTGCTTCCAAATCCGCGATATAGGCACTGTTTTCACTGCTCCCCTGCTGTGCCTGTGCCAGTTCCTGCTCCAGTTCTTTTATGTAAGCCACCGCTTCATCCATATTCTTATATGGATAATCCTCTTCCGTAGAAAGATCGTCCTCAGAGTCCGGTAAAATCCGGTTGACATACGGAATATCTTTTAATAGTGGACGCATTACCGTAGAGCCAAATCCTCCAACATCCCATTTAATCAGCAGTGCCAATATTGCCAGCCATACAATAATGATGACCAATGTTACCAGAGCAACTGCCAGTTTTGAAGAACTGCCTTCCTCTTCTTCTGTATTTTCCAAATCAGTTTCCATGTTCTTTGCAGCCTTTTTTTCTGCCTTCTTTCTTGCCTTCTCCGCTTTCTTTGCTGCTTTCTTATCCATTTCTTCTGCCATCGTTACACCACCTGTCTATTTTTTCGGTCTGCCATAGCTATAGCTTACCAGTTCGTCTACTACCTTGTTATCTTCCTGCGCCAGTTGTTGTTTGAAATCTTCAAAATCTTTTTCCCGTAGTTTTTCCTGCGTCTTTCGCTCTTTCATAACTTCTTCCAGTTTCTGCCTGGCGGCTTCCACATTTTTCTCTGCTACCTGCACCTGCATCATCTGTCTTCGAATCAACACCTTCATGCTTTCAATTGCCTGTCTGCATTTTTTTATTTCCAGCAAATCTATTTTGCCTTCAACCAACTCTTTTGCCCGGTTATCATATGCATTCTTCCGCTCAAAGAGTTTTAAAAGCTTTGCCTCTTCTTCCCGGAGTGCTGCATTTGCCTGGCTGTATGCAATCTTTGCCTGACTTTCCAGTTTTAATTTAATATCTAAAATATTCTGCATTCGGTAAATAAATTTTGCCATATCTCATTCCTACTTGAATACATCTTCCAACAATGTCAATTCTTCTTCAAATGTAAATTTTTCATCAGTCCTCTGACACAGAAACTCATTGACCGCTTTTATCTTAGAAACCGCATAATCAATTTCTTCATTGGAGCCGCTCTTATAAGCGCCAATATTAATCAAATCTTCTGCTTCCTGATAGGTTGCCAGTACATTTTTCAGCTTTCCTGCCACCGCCTTATGCTCCGCCGAAACAATGGAACTCATTACACGGGAAATACTCTGCAAAATATCGATTGCCGGATAATGATTCTTATGTCCTAATTTTCTGGATAACACAATATGTCCATCCAGAATACTTCTTGCTGTATCGGTAATCGGCTCATTAAAATCGTCACCGTCTACCAGCACCGTATAAAGTCCGGTAATAGAACCTCTTTCTGCTGTTCCTGCCCGCTCTAATAATTTCGGCATTTCCGAATACACGCTTGGTGGATATCCACGGGTAACCGGTGGTTCCCCGGTAGCAAGTCCGATTTCTCTTTGTGCCATGGAGAATCGGGTCAGTGAATCCATCATCAGCAGTACATCTTTTCCCTGATCCCTGAAATATTCCGCTACAGCTGTTGCAGTTTTGGCTGCTTTATTACGAATCAATGCCGGTTTATCTGAAGTTGCCACAATTACCACCGAACGGCGCATACCTTCTTCGCCAAGGTCCCGTTCAATAAATTCTCTCACCTCTCTGCCCCGCTCTCCAATCAGGGCAATTACATTGATATCCGCTTTGGTATTTCTTGCAAACATACCAAGCAGGGTACTCTTACCAACTCCGGAACCCGCAAAAATTCCAATACGCTGTCCCTTTCCAATGGTAATTAATCCATCCACTGCTTTAACTCCCAGTGGTAATACCTCACTGATGATTTCACGCTTCATCGGATCTGGTGGCGGGGCTTCAATCGGATATTCCTTATCGGTATGAATCTCATCCACATCTGTCGGTCGTCCAATTCCATCCAGAATATGGCCTAAAACCTCATCTCCCACCAAAACAGACAAAGGATGTCCCGTATTTGCTACGATACATCCAACACCCAGACCTTCAATACTGTCAAAAGGCATCAATAACAGCCGGTTATCCTTAAAACCGACTACCTCTGCCATGACATATTCTTTTTGCTCTCTATCCCGATATATTTTACACAAGTCATTCAGTTTTGCTTCCGGTCCGATAGATTCAATGGTAAGACCTACTACCTTAGACACTCTTCCAAGGCAGGTATAATATGTCTTATCCGAAAGTAACTGATATTTTTCCAAATCACATGTCACTCTTTTTTCCTCACATACACAATGACTGTATATCACGAATCAGATTATCCAGCTGTACATCCATTCCACACTCAAACACTCCTGTATCTGTCTCTATGATACATTCTCCTTCAGTCATGGAATGAATGGTAACTAAATCCAAAGTTGCATTCTGTCCCACGCATTCTAACAGCTCCTGTTTATGTTCTTCCAGATATGCTGCCTGTTTCGGACCTGCTTTGATTGTAAATTCTTTCGGTCCGTCAATGGATTCCATTGCCCGTTTTACAAGATAAAGTACAATCTCATCCTTATCATGGAACTGCACATGGAAAACATGGGAAACCACATCTGTAATTGTATGTACAAGCTTCGGTTCCAGTTCCCGCATCTGTTCCAGATAAGAATCCTGCAGCTGCTGTTCCCTTTTTCCAATGCTCTCTAACTTTGCATCATAAACCGCAGCACCTTCCTGCATTCCCTGTTCCAAACCTTCTGCCTGTCCCTGTTCCTGTGCCTGCTTACGAATTTCGTCTGCTTCCTCCCGGGCTGCTTTTCGGATTTCGTCTGCTTCGGCATTTGCCTGTGCTAAAATTTCTTCTGCTTTTTCCTTTGCCTCTGCTTCATAATCAATTGTTTCCACCTGCGGTGCAGTAATTCCTTCTACAAATCCACCTGACTCTGTCTGTGGCTGTTCCGGTTCTCTTGTCTTTGCAAGAGCCCGGGACTGTTCTTCTAAAATACGATACGCCAGCGTATTGGAATTAATCACGCGGCTCTCAGATTCATTCGTGATAAAACGCTGTTTATATAAATTAGACAATAATCTCATCACCTCCGCCACGGGAAATTACAATTTCTGCGGAGTCTTCCAGTTTACGAATAATACCAACAATCTTCTGCTGTGCTTCTTCTACATCCTTCATTCTTACCGGACCCATGAATTCCATATCTTCACGAATCATGGCAGCAAGACGTTTGGACAGGTTCTTAAAGATAACATTCTGAACCTCTTCGTTGGCACCCTTCAGTGCAACAGCAAGGTCATTGTTGTCCACATCACGCAGCACACGCTGGATTGCACGGTCGTCCAGCAACAGGATGTCTTCGAACACAAACATCTTCTTGCGGATTTCGTCTGCAAGTTCCGGCTCTTCGATTTCTAAGGATTCCATAATATGTTTCTCTGTTCCACGGTCTACCGTATTCAAAATACCAACGATAGCATCTACACCACCCACAATTGTGTAATCCTGATTGATCAGGGAAGAAAGTTTTCTCTCTAACACACGCTCTACCTCTTTGATTACATCTGGTGAAGTCCTGTCCATCTTGGCAATACGTTTTGCAACATCTGCCTGTTTCTCCGGTGTCAGGGCTCCTAAAATCATTGCAGACTGTGCCGGTGACAGATATGACAAAATCATGGCTATGGTCTGTGGATGCTCGTCCTGAATAAAGTTCAACACCTGACTTGGATCTGTCTTTCGTACAAATTCGAACGGACGAACCTGAAGGGATGCTGTCAGTTTTGTAATAACCTCCTGTGCCTTGTCGCTGCCTAATGCCTTATCCAGGAGTTCTTTGGCATAGCCAATACCACCTTCTGCAATATACTGCTGTGCAAGGCATACCTGATAGAATTCGTTTAATACGCTTTCTTTGGTCTGTGGTGACACGCTTCTGGTATTTGCAATCTCTAGTGTCAGTTCTTCTATTTCATCTTCTTTTAAATGTTTGAAAATACTGGCCGACTTCTCCGGTCCTAATGCTATCAGCAATATTGCCGCTTTCTGAATGCCATTATATTCTTCTGTTCCCATTTATTCCCACTCCTCATTCAGCCAGTTACGAAGCAACGACGCAACAGCCTCCGGATTTTCATCTACGAATTTTTCAATCAGGACACGAATCTCTGACTTCTCATTGTAACCAATATCTTCCAAATCTTCCTGTTCTGCCTGCTTGGTTGTCTCAAGCAACGATTCTACAGAAAGTTCCGGTTCAATCTCAGTTTCTTTTTCTTTTCTGGTACTGCGGAATACCACATATCCTAACAGTGCAAAAATCAGAACCGCAAGAATAATCTGCAGGTAATCCTGAAAGCCCCTGCCGCTGCCCTTAGAATATTCAAACATCGGAATATCATAGCTGACAATCGAAATATTAGATGCCGGGATACCGGTTGCATTGGATACCATAGTATAAAGATCCTGATCTACCGTTCCCTTTACCCGGTTGTTATTCTGTGTTACAAATTCATCAAAGGTCATATTGTCCAGAGTACCATCTGCTTTTAAGGTATCCTCATTATAAGTCACATAACGGGCTACCGTTACAGATATGGATGACTGGTCATATTCTATATCTCCTACAGAGCCAATGGTCTGGGTGTTCTTTTCATCCAGTGCACGGTCAATGGAATCATCTGTAATAGAGCTTTCTGATGTGCTTCCATCCGGAAGTACATAAGTTGTTCCATCTCCATTAGAGTCTGTTCCCGGTGTTCCCGACGTACCACCGGTTGAGTCTGACTGATAACGGTCCTCATGGGTAATCAGTCCTTCATCCCTGTCTCCCTGCGCAGAATAATTTGTCTCATTAGTCGTAACCTGATCAAAATTCAGCTTTAAATTTAATCCTACATCAATCGTATCATAAAGGTCTGTTCCCTTAATCACATCTGTAACAGCCTTCTTCACCTGTGTTTCTTTCTTTGTCTGATAACTGAGCTGTGTGCTGGCAGTTCCGATTGCTGTACTCTCTTCTCCACCCGCAAATAAAAGGTTGGAATTAGAGTCAATAATCGTAATATTATCCGTGGAAGAATTGCCAATCTCAGTTGCTATATATCTTGCTAAAGATGCCGCCTGGTCTTCGGACATCTCTCCGTTCAGTTCCAGCTTAACGCTGGCATAGGACTCCTGATTTCTTGTAACTAAGGTTCCATCATCTTCCGGAATATTTAAGTTAACATCTGCCGACTTAATCAAATCCATATTTTCCAGTTCTTTTGCAAATTTATCTTCCAAAAAAACCTGATACCGTTTACTCTTATCAGCTTCCGTTGTGCTGATACTGCCGCTTAATGCATCATCAATGGTAAATCCGTTGGTCGGAATACTGTTTGAACCAAGCAAAATATTTGCATCTGCCTGATTCTTTGCATTTACCGAAAAAGTCATTCCATCAGAAGAAACCTCATAATCTATGCTGTTTCCATCCAAAAGGTCTTTTACAGACGATGCCTGCGTTGCATCCTCACAGGTTATCAGCTGAACCATCGTAGGTTTCGTCATCACGACAGCCAGTATCACCAATGCAAGAATTACTACAGCCGTAATACTGATAAGAAGCGTCTTCTGCTTTGTTGTAAACTTCAGCCACCACTCTTTTATTTTTTCTAATATTGCTTTCAATCTGTCTGGCATAATCTACTCATCCTACCTATACTAAATCTGCATGTTCATAATTTCTTTATAAGCATCTATTACTTTATCCCTTACTGCAACTGTATACGATAATGCAATGTTTGCCTTTTCCTGCGCCACAAGCAATTCATGGGTATTGGTTGATTCTCCCAATGCAAATTTAATTTCCTCTTCCTCTGCATTGTTCTGATAATTATTTGTTTCCTTCACCATGTTCATTGCCGTTGCAAGAATATTATCAAAGCTTTCCGCACTGTTTGACTGCTGTGTTGCAGCTGCATTCTGTGTATTAAAAACATCTGACGAAACTCCTGTTAATACATTAACATTCATCGTTTATCTCACCTTTCCAAATATCTTTTATAATTTACCAATCTGTAATCCTGCCTGTGCAATCTGTTTGCTTGCATCAAAAGCTGTTACGTTCGCCTCATATGCTCTGCTGGCATCAATAAGATTCGTCATTTCTGTTACTATATTCACATTCGGATATGACACATAACCATTTTCATCCGCATCTGGATTGGATGGGTCATATTCCATAGTAAAATCAGTAGAATAATCTTCTGTCACTGAAGAAACCTTTACTCCGTTTCCCACATAGCCTTCCCGGGAATCAGAAAGCACTTTGCTGAACGGAGTTACACCTTTTTCCGAAAAAGTTACAATTTTTCTGCGGTATGGTGTTCCATTCTCTGTACTGGTTGTATTTACATTTGCTACGTTCTCAGAAATGGTATCCATACGAAAACGCTGCGCCGTCATACCGGACGCACTGATATCAAACGACTGAAATAATGCCATTCTTTATTCCTCCCACACAATTTTATTTAATAACGGTTTTATACCGTGATATTTCCTGACTGATACTGTTGGTCAATCCCAGATAACGGATTGTTTCTGAGGCAAGCTCTACATTCTCCTGCTCCGGGTCAACATTGTTGCCGTCCAGACGGTAAGAATAAGAGGCATTGTCGATATATGTCTTTGCATTCAGATGGTCCATATGGATATTTGCCACCTTGTCATCCAGTGAAACATATTTGCTTTTGCCCAGTTCGGATTCCAATGTACTTTCAAAATCCAAATCCCGGCGTTTATATCCAGGTGTATCAGCATTTGCAATATTATTTGATATTAACTGTTCTCTTTCCCAGCTCGCACTTGCGGCCTTATTCAGCACATTCATATAGTCAAACGCATTTGAACTTATCATACTGCACCTCCATAGTTATCCATATTGTTATCGCATCATATTTTATTATAAATAATCTTGTAAAAAACACAAGTATTTTTTTCTTATTTTTACATTATCTAGTGTTTTTTTCCAATTGGCCACACAATATAAAAGGGATTTACAGCTTTTTCCCACTATAAATCCCTTTATCCGATGCACCATCCGTGTGCTCTTCTTTATATTCTGTTTGTTTATATTTCTATGGTTAATCTGCCTTTCGTATTCTGGCAAGTTCATCAAACACCACATCATTTACAACTTTGATATAAGTTCCCTTCATTCCGGAAGAACGGGATTCGATGACTCCTGCACTTTCGAACTTACGCAATGCATTTACAATAACGGAACGTGTAATTCCTACACGATCTGCAATCTTGCTGGCTACAAGAATACCTTCTGTTCCGTTTAACTCATCAAAAATATGAGTAATTGCCTCTAACTCTGAAAAAGAAAGTGTGCTGATTGCTGAACGCACAATCTGTACTTTTCTGGTCTCTTCCGCATTTTCCTCATTCACAGAACGCATCATTTCCAGTCCGACAACTGTTGTTCCATATTCACTGAGAATAATATCATCAATGTCATACTGGTTATCATAACGATATACAAACAATGTTCCTAACCGCTCACCAGCAATATCAATCGGTGTAATAATTGCAGAATATTTCTTAATATCTGATTCAAATCCTAATGTTTCCAGATTGACGTTTTCCTTTGTGGAAAGAATTCCAAGCAGTCTTTCATTCAGCATAGAATCAATAAACCCGCCTACTTCATCAACAATCAGTTCATGAATCTCATCAATTCCACGGCACTGGCTGCTTCCGAGTACCTTTCCTTTTTTACTGATAACAAGGATATTGGAATCCAATATCTCTGTCAAAACCTCACAGATATCATTGAACACAACCTTTGACGAATTATTATTGTGCAAAAGCTTATTTATTTTTCTTGTTTTATCCAACAGCTGAACGCTCATACTTATATCCTCCACGTTATATTCAGAATAACTAGACTGTTTAATATTTTATCATGTTTATTCTGATAATTCAAGGATTTGAATTGTACTTTTAATTCTTTTCATCCTTTTTTGGTTTTTCCTCTGAAAAGCCACACTGCTCATTGGCACAGGCAAGCTTATTGCCCTTTTCTACCATATAACTTCCGCACTTCGGACATTTCTCAGATGACGGCTTTGCCCATGACATGAAATCACATTCCGGATTATTCTCACATCCGTAATATCTTCTGCCTTTCTTGGTTTTACGTAGTACAATATCTTTGCCGCATTTCGGGCAGGCAACACCAATCTTCTCAAAATACGGTTTGGTATTACGGCACTCCGGGAATCCAGGACATGCCAAGAATTTACCATGCGGACCGTATTTGATTACCATATTTCTGCCGCACTCTTCACAAATTACATCGGTCACTTCATCCGCTATCTGCACTTTTTCCAGATCTTTTTCTGCCTGCTTTACTGCCTCATCCAAATCCGGATAGAAATTGCTTACTACAGTCTTCCAGTTTACGGTTCCTTCTTCCACGCTGTCCAGCAGCGACTCCATATTAGCGGTAAAATGTTCGTCCACGATACTGGAAAATGCTTCTGTCATAATGGAATTTACTGCTTCACCAAGCTCGGTAACATAAAGGTTTTTATTTTCCTTAATCACATATCTTCTGGCAAGAATGGTGGTTATGGTCGGGGAATAGGTACTTGGTCTTCCAATTCCACGTTCCTCCAATGCCTTTACCAAAGATGCCTCGGTATAATGAGCAGGCGGCTGTGTAAAATGCTGTTTTTCATCCCATGCATCAAAACTTAATTCTGTATCTTTATCAATGGACTTAAGCATCACATTCTGTGTGCCCTTTTCCTCATCTTCATTGGTGTATACAGACATAAATCCTTCAAATACAAGCTTGGATGCTGCTACGGTAAAACAGTATTTTCCAGCACCGATTTTTACGGATGTTGTCTCATATTTTGCATCACTCATACGGCTTGCGGTAAAACGGTTCCAGATTAACTGGTACAGGCGGAACTGGTCTCTGGATAATGATTCCTTTACCATTACCGGTGTTCTTGTAATATCAGACGGACGGATTGCTTCATGGGCATCCTGAATCTTGTTACTGCTCTTCTTTTCCTGTACATGGGAAGAAACATAATTCTCGCCATACTGCACTGCGATAAAGCTGCGTGCCATAGCATCTGCTTCTTCTGAAATACGGACAGAATCTGTTCTCAGGTAAGTAATCAGACCAACCGTTCCGATTCCCTTTACATCCACACCTTCGTATAACTGCTGTGCCAAACGCATGGTTTTCTGTGTGGAGAAATTCAACACCTTGGATGCTTCCTGCTGTAAGGTACTGGTGATAAACGGCTGTGGAGCCTTTTTATTACGTTCCCCTTTTTTCACATCTGTTACGGCAAATTTTTCTTTTTCAAGCTCTGCCATAATAGCATCTGCCTGTTCTCTTGAGGTGATATTCATTTTTTCTTTTGCTGTTCCGTAAAACTTTGCAGTTAACGGTTTCTTCTCACCTTTTACTTTCAGGCTTGCATCTAAGGTCCAGTATTCTTCCGGTATAAATGCGTTGATTTCACTTTCACGATCGCAGATCAAACGCAATGCCACAGACTGTACACGTCCTGCACTTAAGCCTCTTTTTACCTTTGCCCATAATAAGGGGCTGATCCGGTAACCCACCATACGGTCTAACATACGGCGTGCCTGCTGGGCATTCACTAAATCCATATCGATGTCTCTCGGATTTTTTAAAGAGGTCTTTACTGCATTCTTGGTAATCTCATTGAAACTGATCCGGTAAACCTTTTTATCGGAATTTGCCAGATTCAGTGCCTGATATAAATGCCAGGAAATTGCTTCTCCCTCACGGTCAGGGTCTGTTGCAAGATAAATGACATCTGCTTTTTTTACTTCTTTTCTTAATTTTGCAAGTACATCACCTTTTCCCCTGATGGTAATATACTTTGGTTCAAATCCATGCTCTGCATCAAATCCTAAGGTACTCTTCGGTAAATCACGCACATGTCCATTGGATGCATCCACTTCATAATTTTTCCCAAGAAATTTTTTAATTGTTTTAACTTTTGCCGGTGACTCAACAATAACAAGATATTTAGCCATAACCCTGCTCCTTTATTTTGTTCTCTCTATGCGGTTATTCATGTATTTTTATATAATAATTCTTATATACTTCTTTGATAAAACCTGCATTTTCCAGCGTCAGCAGTATCTCACACATCCGGTCTACCGGAAGCTTTGTTTCTTCCAAAATCTGCTGGGCACTTTTCGGTTGCAAATCGAGAACACTATACACCACCCCTTCATCTTTTTCAAGTACCTTTTTTGAAAAAGCATTGGGAACTACTATATTGGCAAGGTCAATTTCAAGATCCTTAAGCCATTCCTCCGGAGACACAATGATGCCCGCCCCCTGCCGTATCAGGCGGTTACAGCCTCCACTTAACACATCTCCAACACGCCCCGGAAGTGCATAAATATCTTTTCCCTGCTCTAAGGCAAAGTCTGCCGTAATCAATGAACCGCTCCGCTCCTTTGCTTCTATTACAACTACCACATCTGAAAGCCCGCTGATTAACCGGTTCCGTTGCGGGAACAACTTTCCCAAAGGTTTTGTCTGCGGCATATATTCAGATAGAATTCCGCCTTTTTGTGTCATAGTCCGATAAAGACTCTGATTCTGTCTGGGATAACAGTAATCTGCCCCGCATCCCATAACAGCATAAGTTTCTCCCTCTGCCGCCATGGCACCACTGTGGGCTGCTCCATCAATTCCTGCAGCCAGTCCACTGATTATAATGCAGCCTGCTTTTACTGCCAGTTCCGCCAGATGTTTTGCATAGTAACGACCGTATTCACTGCATCTTCTTGCTCCCACAATAGCAATACTTTTCTTATCTTCCGGTGGCAGACTGCCCTTATAAAAAATTCCATAAGGTGGCTTATTGATATATAAAAGACGTTTCGGATAGTTTTCATCCTCTCTTGTTACAAGATACAGTCCGCTTCTTTTTAAATTCTCCCATGCTTCTTCTAAGTTCCATGCTTTTTTATAGGTAAGAACAGACTTCACATCTGCTTCGGTAATGCCCGGAATCTGCATGAATTCCTTTTCTGACATGTCATATAAGACTCCTGCACTTCCGGCAAAACGAAACAGTTTTTCCACTTTTCCGGTTCCAATGTTTTCTGCCATCTGTGCCATACACGCCAGCCAGTATTTATATTTCATTCCATTTATCCCTCCCAGAATTTCTTATCTACATTCCGATAACAGACCGCCTCACTTAAATGTCTGGTTAGGATTTCATCTGAACCGTCCATATCTGCAATGGTTCTCGCCACCCGCAAAATCCTATGATAAGATCTGGCTGTCAATTCCAGCTTCTGATAAATGCTTTCCATATACTGTTTTTGTTTTGTCGATAATCTGCAATATTTTGTCAGTAATGCCGCCGGAATTCTACTGTTATAGCGAATGTTAGTTCCGGCAAACCTTTGCTGCTGCCGCTCCATAGCTGCAACCACCCTTTTTCTGATTTCTGCCGAAGTCTCCTGATGCGGATTTTCTTTAATTAAATCCTGATATTCCACACGCTTTGTCTCTACACAGATATCAATTCTGTCCAATAAAGGCTGACTGATTTTCTTTAAATACTGTTCCACCATTCCTTTCGTGCAATGACAGCGGTTCAAATCCGGATAATATCCACACCGGCAGGGATTCATGGCAGCCACCAGCATAAAATCCGACGGAAATTCATAATTTCCGGCAAGCCTTGCAAGCTTTACACAGTGTTCTTCCATAGGCTGTCTTAAAATTTCCAAGGTTTCCCGCCGGAACTCCGCCAGCTCATCTAAAAAGAGCACACCATGGTGGGCGAGGCTGATTTCTCCCGGTCCCGGAACCATTCCACCACCTGCCAGTCCCTGTGGTGTTATGGTATGATGTGGATTACGGAAAGGACGTTCTGCCATCCATGCTTCACTTTCCGTCAGAAGTCCCCTTACACTGTATATTTTTGTTACCTCCAGGGCCTCCTCTTCTGTCATCTCCGGTAAAATACCCGGAATTCTCCTTGCAATCATTGTCTTTCCTGCGCCTGGTGGTCCAATCATCAGGAGATTATGTCTGCCGCTTACCGCAATCTCACAGGCTCTTTTCACAAACTGTTGTCCATTAATTTCTGAAAAATCCGGTACTTCTTTTCTCTTAACCTTTTTCTCAAGCCCGATTTCTTCTTTCTCAGGCTCCCAGAATTTTATTTCATCATTAAAGCCTTTTATCACTTCTTCCAATGTGTTTACACCAAACAGACGGATTCCTTTTACCAATGCAGCTTCTTTGGCATTTTCCACCGGCACCATACAGGCGTCCATCCGCTCCTGTGCAGCCTTTGTCACAATGGGCAATACTCCATGAATCGGTTTTATTCTTCCATCCAGTCCTACTTCTCCTACAATCAGAAGCTGTTCCAGCCTGTCTTTCGGAATAATCCCCATTGCAGCAAGCACTGCCACTGCTACCGGCAAATCAAAGGACGAACCGGATTTTCTTACATATGCCGGCGAGAGATTAATCGTAATCCGTTTTGGTGGGAGACGGTATCCACAATTTTTAAGGGCTGTCCGCACCCGCTCTCTTGCCTCCCGCACTTCTGCCGATAAAAATCCTACCATTTCAAACACTGGCATACCATCCGTCACATCTGCTTCCACGCGGATAGGAATGCTCTCAATGCCACGCACGATTGCCGTTGATACAATACTGTACATTAAATTTCACCTTTCTGTTTTGCAATTATTCTGTTTTTTGTAATTATTTCATTTTCTCTGTTCATTTTGTTTGTCCGGGATTTTTCTGCAGAAGAACTCTGCAATTTACATGAGCAGCCCCAAGATGGGTTATTCATCATTTATTTCGATAAAAAAGATGGACTCATCATATCATGAAATCCATCCTTTTCAAATACCAATTTAACACATTATAAAAATTTAATAATTGTAACCTTTTTCAAAATAAGCTTTCAGCTTCTCCAATGCCCTTTTTTCAATTCGTGAAACATAGGATCTCGAGATATTTAAATTTTTTGCAATCTCCTTTTGTGTCACCGGACAGTCCGTTTTCAAACCATAGCGCAGGTTTATGATAATCTGTTCCCGCCTGTTTAGTACCTGGGGCAGTATTTCATATAATGTCTTCACATTTCTGTCATACTCCATCTGCTCCACCACATCCGGTTCGTTATGCTCTACAATATCCAGTAAATGTATCTGGTTTCCCTCTTTATCTGTTCCGATTGGCTCATAAAGAGACACTTCCCTGGCAATTTTACGCTTACTGCGCAGATACATCAGAAGTTCATTTTCAATGCATCTCGCTGCATAAGTTGCCAGCTTATTTCCTTTTTCTACCCGGAAGGTATCGATTGCTTTAATCAATCCAATGGTTCCAATCGATATCAGATCTTCCATATCCTCTTCCACATTCTGATATTTTTTTACCACATGCGCTACCAGACGCATATTATGTTCTATCAGAATATGTTTTGCTTCAAGGCTGCCTTCCCCAAGCTGTTTTAAATATTGCTTCTCTTCCTGTATAGTCAATGGAGATAAAAATGTTTTCAATACAGCACCCTTAAAAAGCGATTTATTATATTCTATGCGTCTGCCAGATTCTTCGTGCCTTTCCTCTTTTTTTATCTCTATCCTTTTCTTCTGTGTCTTTTTCCTTTATAATTATCCTTATGAAGCGAATATTAGACTATACCATAACAAATGAATACAAAAACTATACGATAAGAGAATTTCTTACGGAAAAAGGATACCCGAAAGGGCTCCGGGCACATCTTTTCCGCACCGAAAATGTTCTTTTCCGAAACGGTGATACCGGGCACAGCAGTGACCGGCTGAAGGTTTCTGATAAATTAAAGATTATTTTAGAAGAATCTATGCCGGAAAACTATCCTGCACCGGAAAACATTCCCCTTTCCATCCTCTATGAAGACGAAGATATTCTTGTTATCAATAAACCGGCACACATGCCTGTCCACCCATCCATGACACATTACGAACATACCCTCGCCAATGCTGTCTTTTATTATCTGGGCAGCAAAAACGAAGCCGGTCCTTTCCGCTGCATCAACCGGCTGGATAAGGATACTACCGGTATCACAATCCTTGCAAAGAACAGTCTCAGCGGCGGTATCTTAGGCAGACAGATGAACGAACGGAAAATCCACCGCACCTATCTTGCCATTGTCCGTGGTATTACCCCGGAATCCGGTACCATTACTGCGCCAATCGGCAGAAAGGAAGGTTCTGTATTAGAGCGTCAGGTAGATTTTGGGCAAGGTGAATACGCCTGCACCCATTACCGCAGACTAGCTGTGAAAGAAATTTTTTCAAAAAATACTTTTTCAGGGGAGCCTCTTTCACCGGATGCACTCTCCCTTATTGCTTTGCGGCTTGACACCGGCAGAACCCACCAGATCCGTGTCCATATGAGCTACCTCGGCTACCCTTTAATCGGAGATTTTCTTTATTATCCGGATTTTTCCATGTTAAAAAGGCAGGCTCTTCATGCCTGCCAGTTAAAATTCGAACATCCAATCACAAAGGAACAGCTCTGCTTTACGGCTCCACTTCCTGCCGATATGCAAATGCTGTTCCCTGAATTTCATGTTCCAGATTTGGAAAATCTTTTTTCGGATTAACGGATTCTTTCGGTAAGTCCGACTTTCTTCTGTACCTTACGCAAGGTCTTATTAGAATAATAAGCTGCTTTTTCGTCATTCATTTTAATCATGCTGTCAAGATAGGTCTTGTCTGCCATCAGTTCCCCATAACGTTTCTGCAATGGCTCTAACTCTGCAGCAACTGCTTCTCCTACTGCCAGTTTGAAATCACCGTAGCCTTTTCCGTCAAATTCTTTTTCGGTTTCTTCTCTTGTCTTACCGGTTACACAACCATAAATATCAATCAGATTGCTGATGCCCGGTTTATCTTCACGATATACAATTTCACTGCCAGAGTCGGTTACTGCACGTTTAAATTTACGGATAACAGTATCCTTATCATCCAAAAGGCGGATGGTTGCATTCGGATTCTCATCGGACTTTGACATCTTTTTCTCCGGCTCCTGCAGACTCATAATCTTTGCGCCTGCTTTTCCGATATATGCCTCCGGAATTGTAAAGACATCTCCGTAAATAGCATTAAAACGCTGTGCAATATCTCTGGTAATTTCAAGATGCTGTTTCTGGTCTACACCAACCGGAACCACATCTGCCTGATACAATAAAATATCAGCTGCCATTAATACCGGATAGGTATAAAGACCTGCATTGATATTATCTGCATGTTTTGCAGCCTTATCCTTAAACTGTGTCATTCGGTTCAATTCCCCCATATAGGTAAAGCAGCCTAATATCCAGCTTAATTCTGCATGTCCGGATACATGGGACTGATAATAAATACAGTTTTTCTCCGGGTCTAATCCTGCCGCTACATATAATGCATAAAGAGAACGGGCATTTTTGCGGAACTCTGCCGGCACCTGTCTTAAGGTAAGGGAATGTAAATCCATAACACCATAGATACATTCATATTCATCCGTAAGATTTACCCAGTTTTTCAATGCTCCCAAATAGTTTCCAAGGGTAAGGGTTCCTGTTGCCTGCATTCCACTATATAAAATCTTCTTTCCGTCTAACATTTATTTATCCTTCTTTCTTTTATTTTTCAATACTTCATATCGAATATATGCATAAGTCTCTTCTTCGCCGCGGTCTGCCAGCATATGAAGAAGGCACTCTAAAAGTTCTCTTGATTCCTCATGAATAATATGATACTGCTTTCCATGTTCGTAATAAGCCAGAGGACTTTCGTCGGTATATTTTTCTCTCTGGTAATTCCTGCTTGCTGCCACCCGGTCAATAAACATCTCAACAACATATTTTGTTGGCATCTTCATTCCAGTAATTCCGGTGCATTTATCCGGTCCGTAATCAATCCAGTATTCCATATGATGCTTGTTTCTGCCCTTATGGTGTAGCCAGGCTGCGGAATACCCCTTATCCTCACGTTCGGCATTGTTGGGACTCATATTTCCCTGAAAATACTTACAGCCCACTAAAAATTCCGTTGGTGAATATTTCGACAAATCATGCAATAAACCCTGGCGGTAAAGTCCTACTTTAAAACAGCCTTTCATGACCAACATCTTGTGATGATTAATTGTGCAAAAATGTTTCCATGCTTTCATCTTACTTTATTTCCCTATTAATATCTGAATGGACATCCCGGCAATTTCCACCTGGACTGCATCCATTATCATTTCTTTCTCCAGAAAACCATTTTCATTTCCTGTATCCATTACTTTATACCATTTTTTGCTTTTTGGCAATTTTGGAAGTGCAAGGAACTGTTTTCCGGTGTGAAAATTATATGCCACATAAATCATTTCCTCACAATCCGCATAGGGTCCGCAATAAAGCATCCCAACCGACTGGCGGTTCGGGCTAAATCCCACAGTCCATGCACTATCGCAATGAAAAGAAAGATCCGGATATCCCAGTCCCTTATAATCATTCATCCGCATCGGCTCTTCCATCCGAAGAACCGGGTGTGCCTTACGAAAGGCTGCCATTTTCTTTACAAACTGTTGTAAGGAAGCATATTTCTTATCATTTTTCCAGTTTACCCAGCCAACTGCATTATCCTGGCAATAAGCATTATTATTTCCCCTCTGGGAATTACCAATCTCATCACCGGCAGCAAGCAGTGGAATACCCTGTGCTAAAAATACTGCCGTAATCGCATTTCGAAGCTGTTTTTTACGCAGGCTTTCTATATATTTTTTGCGGGTTGGTCCTTCAATGCCATAGTTGTCACTGTAATTCCAGTCATTTCCATCCGCATTGTTTTCCCCATTTGCCTCATTATGTTTCTCACTGTACATAAATACATCTGCCAGTGTAAAACCATCATTAGATGCTGCGTAATTCACAAATCCGGCATGTTTCTTCTGCTTACGCATCTGGTTTACAAAATCGGTAAGACAGATTTCCTTATGATTTAACATTTTCCGCAACGGATAATAAAATTCATCCCGGTAAACAAATAAATGCGGATATGCATAATCCTGTTCCAGCAAATCCTCCGGAATTGTATCTGCAAACAGCTTACTGCGGCACAAAATCAAATCCTGTGCCATAGCACGAATCGGAAGATTTGCTCCCATCAGACGGAATCCATCCACATGATATTCCATCACCCAGAAGCGCAGGGCTTCTAACATCAGATTCTGATTGATGGTATCAGGAAAATAAATTTCCATAATACATTCCATGTCATTTTTATGCAATGCCTTAATTAATGATTTCAAGGCATGCTCCGGCTGTCTGCTTCTGGTAAATGCAGCCTTCGGCGCAAAATAATTGCCTTCGGTATAGCCCCAGCAATTTATCTTCTCAACTTCCGGCAGCTTCTTTGTATCTGTCTTCTGTTCTTCCTTCCAGGTCACATAATCCGGCAGTTCACAGGTTTCCGGTATCATCAGCTCTTCAAATTCATAAAAAGGCATAAATTCAACGGTTGTAACGCCCATATCACGAAGATATCCTATCCGGTTCTCTACTGCTTCAAAAGTTCCTTTTCTTGCTCCGCCATTACTACCCTCCATGGTAAAATTTCTCACATGAAGTTTGTACATGACCATATCCTTTTTGGCAATTTCCGGTGCCACATCCTCTTCCCAGTCAAAAACATCTGTGGAGAAACCGCTTTTCACCTGATAATCCATACCAAAGCGTTCCTTTTCTCCCCACTTTTCCCTGCCTACAATTCTTCTGGCATATGGATCTGTCATAACCTTACCGTCTATTTCAAAATTATAATCAAAAGAAGCCGGTTCAATGCCCATTACCATAATTGAGCGCAGTGCACCCACATAGTAAGTATCCGGAACCGGTATTTTCTCAATTTTCCCTGTTTTCTTTTCATACAGTACAATACTGCATTTCTGCTCTTTTCTCCCCTCAAAGGTAAATACAACCCCATCACTATGCACAACTGCTCCCATGGTTCTGTAATCGCCTTCCCGAACATTGTATTTCATTTCATCATCCTGCACTTTCCTATATTCAAGTCTCTTGAAAAGATTATAACACGATTCATTGACAATTGATATGTAAATTTTTATAATTATAGTGTAGTGTATTGTTAATTAGTGATATAAGAGGTATATTCATGCATACAGTTGCAACAAAGGATTTACAACCTGGCATGGTGACTGCCACTCCTGTCATGAGCAGGCATGGGCAGATGATTGTAGAAGCACACAAAATGCTGACAACTCAAATGATTGCACACCTTGAGTTTTATGGAATTGAGAGTGCCAGAATAATAGACGGTGCTCTGCCTGTTGATGCCATTCAGTCAATGGCTGAAGAAAAGGAAGCGGTCGACCGGTATTCTGAACGGGTAAGAAACAGTAAAGAATTCAAAGTTTTTAAAGCAAATTACGAAAAAAAAGTACCTTTTTTAGAAAAATCCATCAATGATTTTGTCACAAAAAACATTCCTTTTGATCAGGAGGCTCTTTTATCCTGCGCTTTAGATCTTTTTGCCAGACATTCCACTACAATTTCCATGTTCGATATGCTGCACAATATGCGCAAAATTACCGATTCCACTTATGCCCACAGTCTGAATGTTTCTTTAATCAGCCGAATGATTGGTATGTGGCAGAATTATAATGCAGATGATTTAGAAACTCTGACTCTGGGTGGTCTCTTACACGATATAGGAAAAAGTAAAATTCCACCGGAAATCATTAACAAGCCAGGACGCCTGACCCCGGAAGAATATGAACTGGTGAAAAAACATTCCGAATATGGTTATGAACTGCTGAAAAATCAGAATGTATCTGTCCGCATCAAAAAAATTGCTCTCACCCATCATGAACGCTGTGATGGAAGCGGCTATCCAATCGGACTTATCGGAGATGATATTGATGATTTTGCCAATATCGTTGCTATTGCAGATGTCTACGATGCCATGACTGCTGACCGCTGCTACCGCCGCGGCATCTGCCCGTTTGAGGTCATTGCCACTTTTGAGCGGGAAGGTCTGGGTAAATACAAACCCCAGTTTATTACCAGCTTCCTGGAGCATATTGCCAATACATATATTAACAATGATGTCATGTTAAGTAATGGCATGACCGGTAAAATTGTGCTGATTAACAAGCATCGCCTGACCCGTCCGGTGGTTCGGTTAGAAGACGGTAAATTTATCAATCTGGAAAAGCGTCCGGAACTCTACGTTCAGACAATTATATAAAGAAAGAGGTATTTTATGGAAAACAAACAGTTAAAAGAGGAAGACGATATCATGGTGACATTGAATTTAGACAATGGGCAGGATGTGGAATGCAAAATTCTTACTATCTTTGAAGCAGGAAAACAGGATTATATTGCGCTGATGCCCTTAGATGAAAAGGGAAATGAAAATGCAGATGGTGAAGTATATATCTATCGTTACTCCGAGGATGAGGATGGAAATCCTTCTTTAGATAATATTGACAGTGACGAAGAATACGAAGTTGTCTCCGACCGTTTTGATGAATTATTAGATGAAGCAGAATTTGACGCAATGGACAACTAATCATCCATTACGTTTCCTGCAATTCTTTTAAGAACCGGGATGGTTCTGCACTGTGATTATTCAACAGCTCTACCGAGAAGAGGTAGAGCTGTTTTTTTGCTCTGGTCATCCCAACATAGAACATTCTGCGTTCCTCTTCCAGATCCGCATCTAAAACAGCTTTCTTATAGGGCATGATTTTCTCATTTACATCAATCAAAAATACCACATCATACTCTAATCCCTTCGAGCTATGTAAGGTAGATAAGACAACGCCCTCTCCCTTCGTCCGCTGCTTCTCCATGGCACGCTGTAATTCTTTTAAATATTTCTCTTTCTGTTTCTGCCAGTCATCAAAGCTATCGAACTCTTTGGTCATATCGGTAAGCTGCTCTAGAATATCCAAAAGTTCTTCCTCATTCATACCTCTCTGATCTGCATATTCTTTGATATAGTCATCGTAGCCGATTCCCTTGCGGATATAATTCACCGCTGCAAAAGGCTTCATTCCGGCTAACATTTTGCAGTCATGATAAAGCCGGTCGATTCTTCGTGCAATCCAGGACTGCTCCATTTTATCATAATAATCTGCCCAGACATCAAATGCTACGGTATCCTCTTCCAGGCTGTCCCGCCCAATATAACGGTTCGGCCGGTTCATAATCTGTAAGAAGTCTGCCCTTCTTCTGCTTCCATGGGCAATCCGAAGATAACTTTCCATATCTTTTGCAATCCAATGCTCATAAATATTAGGAATATTATCCCTTGTACGGAAAGGAATATTATATTCCATCAACTGCTGCATCAGAAGTCTTGGCTGTGTATTAGTGCGAAACAGCACCGCTGCGTCCGACCAGTCACCACCAGCTGCGGTATATTCCTTAAGTGCATGAATCAATCCTAAATTTTCTTCCCGCTGCGTCCGGTAAGTCTTACATACTACCGCTTCCTTTGCCGGATGAAATGCCTTAATATCCTTTGCAAACCGCCCTGTATTGTGGGCAATCAGTCTTCCTGCCGCTGCCACAATATTTCCATCGGAACGATAATTATAATTTAATACAATCCGCTTTGCATCAGCATAATCCTTCTCAAAGTTCAGCATAATCTCCGGTCTTGCCTGGCGGAACCTGTAAATAGACTGGTCATCATCCCCTACCACAAAGAGATTATTTTCCGGTGCTGCAAGCATCCTTATAATCTCATATTGCAATCCATTGATATCCTGAAACTCATCAATCAAAATATACCGGAACTTCTTCTGCCAGAGTGCTAAGATATCCTTCCGCTGGCTGAAAAGTTCATAGGTATAAACTAACATATCATCAAAATCAATCAGCCGGTTCTTCTGTAGCATCTTCTGATAATTCATAAATACATCCCGGAATGTATGCTCTGGAAAATTAGAAGAATAATAATGTTCAATGGGAATGTTCGAATTCTTTACACCGCTGATTTCAGATAACAGAGTCTGGATGCATTCATTTTCATCTTCATAGTCAATCGGAAAATGACGTAAAAGATTCCGGATAAATACCACCTTCTGCTCATCTCTTATAATATTTTCTGCCCGATAATGATAAGCATACTTTAATACCGTAAAAAACACCGCATGAAAAGTACCAAAAGTAGCCGTTGTGGATGTCTGATTCGTTAGCGAAAGAAAACGCTCCTTCATCTCCATAGCGGCTGCTTTTGTAAATGTCACCACCAGAATCTCTGATGGTGACACCCCATATTTTTCTATTAAATTTTTCGTTCGATGGGTAATTACGGCAGTTTTGCCTGAACCGGGCCCCGCCAGTGTAAGGCAGGGACCCTGATAAAAATCAACAGCTTCCTGTTGTGCTTCATTAAATTGCATGAAATGCCTCGTAACTTTTATTTCTCAAGTGCTTTCGTAAGAAGTGTAATTCCGGTACGGATACGTTTTAAGGACTCCTCCTTACCAATAATTTCCATAATCTCAGTTGCACCTGCCGGTGTCATCTGTTTACCGGAAACCGCTGTACGAACCGGCCATAATACATAACCATTCTTGCAGCCCTTCTCTGCCACAAAATCACAAAGTGTCTGATACAGTGCATCATTACTGTAATCCTGTTGAGCTTCTAATACCGGAAGAATCTCTGTCAAGACTTCCAAAGAGCTCTCTTCTGTGGTCTTCATCTTCTTATGGGTATACATTGCGGTATCATACTCCGGAAGTTCCTCAAAGAAGTCAATCAGATTCTCAATATCCGGGAAGATTTCAATTCTGGTCTTCACCATCTCCGCAATCTTGCGGATATCATAATCCCTGGTAATTACTTTCCGGATATATGGCTCTGCCATTTCAAAGTACGAATCAAAATCCATTGCCTTGATGTATTCGCCATTCATCCATTTCAGCTTTGTATAGTCAAATACAGCCGGTGATTTACTCATATGATGATAATCAAAGGCTTTTACCAGCTCCTCTAAAGAAAAGATTTCCCGGTTATCTGCCGGACTCCACCCCAGTAATGCCACAAAGTTTACAACTGCCTCTGTTAAAAATCCCTGTTCAATCAAATCTTCGTAGGAAGAATGTCCACAACGTTTACTTAACTTCTGATGCTCTTCGTTGGTAATTAACGGACAGTGTACATACACTGGCACATCCCAGCCAAAAGCTTCATACAGACGGTTATACTTTGGAGAAGAAGAAAGATATTCATTTCCTCTTACTACATGTGTAATTCCCATCAAATGGTCATCTACTACGTTGGCAAAGTTATAAGTCGGATATCCGTCTGATTTAATCAGAATCATATCGTCCAGCTCCGCATTATCAACGGTAATATCTCCATAGATTTCATCATGGAAGGTTGTTGTTCCTGTCTGAGGATTGTTCTGACGGATAACGTATGGAACACCTGCAGCAAGCTTTTCTTCTATTTCTTCCTTGCTTAAATGCAGGCAATGCTTATCGTAAACAATAATCTCTTTACCTGCAACAGTCTGACGCAGACTCTCTAAACGCTCCTTATCACAGAAACAATAGTATGCTTCTCCCTTTTCAATGAGTTTCTTCGCATACTCCAGATAAATTCCCTGTGCCTGACGTTCACTCTGCACATATGGGCCAACACCGCCATCCTTGTCCGGACCTTCATCATGTAACAATCCAGTCTTCTCAAGGGTACGGTAGATAATATCTACCGCTCCCTCAACATAACGTTCCTGGTCTGTATCTTCAATTCTTAAAATAAAATCTCCGCCCTCATGCTTTGCAATTAAATATGCATAAAGTGCTGTACGCAGATTTCCTACATGCATTCTTCCTGTAGGACTTGGTGCAAATCTGGTTCTAACCTTGCTCATTCTATTAACCCGCTTTCTTACTATTAATTTAATTCGATTTCCCGTAATTCCTTTGGAGGAAGCTGCTTGGTAGAAGCTTTCTTAATCTTCTCGATTTCCTGTTTTGCTTTCGGAATCGGAAGAATAGTTCCTGCTCCGGCGATACATCCGCCAGGACATCCCATTCCTTCAATCATATATCCATTCATCTTACCAGCCTTGGCAAGCATCAGCATCTTCTTACATTCAGCAAGACCTTCTGCATGTTCAATCTTAACATCCACATCCGGATAATACTCATGTATACATTTTTCAATGGCATCTGCAACACCACCGGCACATGCATATCCACGACCTGCAGCAGTTGCATCATGCATGGAGCTTTCACCATCCGTCTGGTTCGGATCAATTCCTTTTGCTGCAAACATAGCGTCTAACTCTTCAAATGTGATTACAAAATCAACATCGCTTCGTACAGTTCTTCTGCTTGCTTCCAGTTTCTTAGCAGCACACGGTCCGATAAATACTACTTTTGCATTCGGATGTTCTTTCTTAATGCTTCTTGCTGTAGCAACCATAGGTGTAAGCTCAGAAGATACGCTCTCGATTAAATCCGGGAACTGTGTCTTTGCAAGCATGGACCATGCAGGACAGCAGGAAGTAAGTAAGAACGGAAGCTCTCCTGTTGCAACATGATTTGCATAGTGATGTGCTTCTGCTACTGCACCGATATCAGCCCCAAGTGCAACTTCAACAACTTCTGAGAAACCAAGTTCTAATAAAGCTGCCTTTACATGCTTTGGAGTAGCTCCAGGTCCGAACTGACCTACAAATGCAGGTGCAATTTCAGCGATAACTTCTCCGCCTTCTTTCATACAACGGATCAACTGGAAAATCTGTGATTTATCTGCAATTGCTCCGAATGGGCAGCTTACCATACACTGACCACAGGATACACATTTATCTGCATCAATCTTTGCTCTTCCGTATTCATCTGTTCCAATTGCTCCAATTCCACAAGCCATGGAACAAGGTCTTTCTTTCTTGGAAATCGCATCATATGGGCAGGCTGCTTTACATCTTCCACATTTGATACATTTTTCCTGGTCGATTACGGATTTGCCATCTACCTGGGAGATTGCTCCCTTTGGACATACCTCCATACATGGATGTGCAATACATCCCTGACACATATTGGATACTTCATATTTCTTTTCTTCGCACAGATTACATGCAGATGGAATTACCTGCATAAGAGGTGGCTCATAATATTTTTCTGCCACATTGCTCTCTTCGAGGCCACTGGTAACATGTACCGGTTTATCCTGTGGCCGTAAAGACATACCCATAGCAAGTCTTACTCTTTCTGCTGCAATCGCACGTTCTCTATAAATACTTTCACGGTATGTAGGAACATCTCCAGGGCAAACTGTATATGGAACTGCCTCAACGGCATCGTTCAGGTTTGCACTGTCTGCTTCATAAGCAATTTTTGCTACCTCCGTAAAAATGCTTTTTCTCAAATCTGATACTGGTGTACGTAGTCCTCTCATCGTTTCCTCCTAGAAAAAAATTGTATTATATCATTGTTCATAACCACGCACAGTATTATCAATATATAACACTATGCTAACAATAATCTAGCACACCACTTTCAATAATACAAGTAGCCTGCTCTTATGTTCTAAAATAAATACTTTTTACAACTTTTTCCTCCGGGAACATTCTTTGCAGACCGCATCCGTATCTGTCCTTCCACTACATCCGCTGCAGCCAATGCAGCCTCCCTCTTTTTTCTTTTTCATCATAGCATATACCGCAAAGGCGCACCAGCAAAGAATCAGTAATAGCAAAATAATATCATTAACGCCCATACTATCTGCCTCCTAAAAAATCAGGCTGCCAATCTGAAAGACAACAAATGCCGCAATCCATGCAACCACGCACTGCATTATCACAACACCAAGTGCCTGAAGCTTTGAGCCCATCTCCCGTCTAATTGCTGCAACCGCTGCTACACATGGTGTATAAAGTAACGTAAATACCAGGAAGCTGACTGCTGATACCGGTGTAAACAGAGCTCCAAGACTGTTGCCCAAAGCAGTCACACTGGTTCCAAGAAGTACACTCATGGTACTGATTACTGCTTCTTTGGCAGTAAATCCGGTAATCAAAGAAGTGGATACTCTCCAGTCCCCAAATCCAAGCGGAGCAAAAACCGGTGCAATCACACGGCCGATTAATGCCAGCAGGCTGTCTGCGCTGTCAGATACTACATTCAGTCTGGTATCAAAAGACTGTAAAAACCAGATAATAATCGTTGCAAGGAAAATAACGGTAAATGCCCTCTCTAAGAAATCCTTTGCCTTGTCCCACATCAGGAGTACCACGCTCTTTAAAGATGGCAGCCGGTAATTCGGAAGCTCCATGACAAAAGGCATCGGTTTTCCACGGAATGCGGAATGCTTGAATAAAAGTGCCACCAGAATTCCCATTACCATTCCACCAACATAAAGTGCAATCATAACAAGTGCCTGATACTTTTTAAAAAATGCTGCTGTAAACACCGCATAAATCGGTATTTTCGCCGAACAGCTGATAAATGGTGTCAGCATAATGGTCATTTTCCGGTCTCTTTCGGATGCTAAAGTTCTGCTTGACATTACTGCCGGAACCGTGCAACCAAATCCAATCAGCATTGGAACAAAGCTTCGTCCGGAAAGTCCAATCTTACGCAGCAGTTTATCCATAACAAAGGCAACTCTTGCCATATAACCGGAATCTTCCAGAATAGACAGGAAGAAAAATAAAACCACAATAATCGGCAGGAAGCTTAACACACTTCCTACTCCGGCAAATACACCATCAATAATCAGGCTGTGAACCACCGGGTTAATTCCATAAGCAGTCAGCCCCTTGTCTGCAAGATTCGTTATGTATGCAATAAAAACAGCCAGATAATCGCTCAAAAATGCTCCAATCACACCGAAGGTCAGCCAGAATACAAGCAGCATAATCAGAAGAAACAGCGGGATAGCAAGATATTTATTCGTTAATACGTTGTCTATCTTTACACTACGGATATGTTCTTTGCTCTCATGGCACTTTGTTACTGATTTACTGCACACCTTTTCAATAAAGGTATATCTCATATCAGCCAGAGCGGCATTTCTGTCCATATGATGGTCTGTTTCCATTTCTTCAATACTGTGTTCCATCATATCCAGTTCGTTCTGGCTCAGCTTCAGTCTGTCAATAATGTCTGTATCCTGTTCTACAATCTTCGTTGCTGCAAAACGTGGTGACATTCCGATATTCTGTGCATGGTCTTCTACCTGATGGGATACCGCATGAATGCAGCGGTGCACAGGACCTTTCTCGCAGAAATCCGTTACCTTTGGATATATCTTCTGTCCTGCCACCTTCATGGCGCTGTGTACCAGGTCTTCCACTCCCTCTCCCTTTACCGCACTGATTGGAATGACCGGAATTCCCAGTTCTAAAGACATCTGTTTTACATCAATACTTCCGCCGTTGTTACGCACCTCATCCATCATATTCAGAGCTAATACCATCGGAATATGCATTTCTAACAACTGCAGGGTCAGATAGAGGTTTCGCTCAATATTTGTTGCATCTACAATATTGATAATTCCATCCGGCTTTTCATTTAAAATAAAGTCTCTTGTTACAATCTCCTCACTGGTATATGGACGCAGAGAATAGATTCCCGGCAGGTCAACTACCGACGCATCCTTATGTTCTCTGATTTCTCCCATTTTCTGGTCAACCGTTACACCCGGAAAATTTCCAACATGCTGGTTGGAACCGGTGAGCTGATTAAATAATGTGGTCTTACCACAGTTCTGGTTTCCTACTAATGCAAATATCATTCTAGTTCTCCTCCGGTTCTACTTCAATTTTTCCGGCATCTTCTTTTCGTATGGTCAGTTCATATCCACGAATCCGGAGTTCAATCGGGTCTCCCATAGGTGCTACTTTACGCACCTGCACCTTTGTCTTTGGAATCAGCCCCATATCTAAAAATCTACACCGCAGTGCTCCTTCTCCCCCTACTTTGGTTATTACCGCTTCTCTTCCAATTTCAAGTTCATCCAGTGTCATCTATTTTCCTCTTCTCTTGTTATTGATATTTTTTCTCAATTAAGTATTTTACCGCAGGATTCTTTTTTTCACAATATAAAATCTCACATTCCTTTTCATCTGCACATATATTAATATGAATATTTTTATTGAGGTCAGCATATGAACAACTGTAATTGTCAGCCACAAAGCAGCCGTCCGGCTGTTCCGACACCTTATACGAAACAGTTTGCCTGTAATCAGGAACTTGCCATGGCTTATGTTCCATGGCAGCAGTTCGGCAATCTGTACGAACCTGACCAGGCTCTGCGTAATGGCACAGTCTTTCAGGATTTAAATAAGCCTTTCCATGGTTCCATGAAAGGAGGCAGATTCTGATGAACAATATGCCAATGAACCAGTCCCAGCTTTTAGACTGGATTAATCAGGTCAGCTTTGTAGCTTATGATACTGCCCTTTACCTTGACACCCATCCATATGATGAAGAAGCACTTTCCTTCTATAACCACTACCGTACCCTGCGGTTAAAAGCAGTGAAAATGTATGAAGAAAAATATGGTCCCCTGACTTTAGACGGTGCCGACACAGACGGTCACTGGAGCTGGGGAAGCATGAGAAATCCATGGGAAGGGGGAAATTGTTAAATGTGGCAGTATGAAAAAAGACTGGAATATCCGGTCAACATCAAACAGACCGATCCGAAAACCGCACAGTATATCTTAAGCCAGTACGGAGGTCCTGACGGAGAAATCAACGCATCCTTACGTTATCTCTCCCAGCGCTATTCCATTCCTTACCGTGAAGTAGCCGGACTGCTTACCGATATTGCGACAGAAGAAATTGCCCATTTTGAGATGATTGCAACCATCGTACACCAGCTTACCAGAGACCTGACTCCGGAGGAAATCAAAGCCTCTAACTTCGGTCCTTACTATATTGACCACACCCTTGCCGTATGGCCACAAGCTGCCGGTGGTGTTCCACAGAATGCCTGTGAATTCCAGTCCAAAGGCGATCCGATTACTGACCTTATGGAAGATATGGCTGCAGAGCAGAAAGCCCGCACCACTTACGATAACATTCTTCGTGTCGTAAAAGACCCGGACGTTGTAGATCCGATTCGTTTCCTGCGTGCCAGGGAGGTCGTACACTTCCAGCGTTTTGGCGAAGCACTCCGGATGGTACAGGAACACCTTGACTCCAAGAACTTCTATGCATGTAACCCGGCTTTCGATAAGAGCTGCGGCTGCAAATAAAACTGTGATAGAAAAGAATGTGCCTTGGCACATTCTCGCGCCTGCGGCGGTTGCTTGCGACATCTACCTTATACGCCGCAGTGTGCATCCTCGCGGAGCGTTTTTTACTTTACAGGAAAGCAATTTCCTGTAAAGTAAAAAATAGCGTATCACCGATATTTTCTATCGATGATACGCTATTTTCATTCTCCGGTTCCGCAGAGCCGGTCCACAGAATTAATAATCTCACGGACTTCCGGAATTTCCTCATGATACTCTTTCATGAGTTTTTCAATTTCTTCCTTCTGTTCTAATACTACATCCATGTTATATTCAATGGATGCCCGGATTTTCTGCCGCCGGCTCAATAATTCATGCTTGATTTCCACCATTTCACGCTTATCTACCAGTGCATTGGGCTGACTAATCCAGACCTTTGCATCATAAAGTTCATATTTTTGCAGCATGCGTACTAACTTTCCATTAAAATATTCCAAGTCATCACTGTTCCGCTCAAATTTCTCTCTTTCCCGCCTGGCTTCTAAGTACTGCTCCCAGAGATAGGTCAGTTCATAGGAATTATGCACATGGTATTTCTCGCAGGCATAATCCACCGCATTCGTAGAATTTACATACTTTATTTTAGTACGGTTCAAAAGAGTAATGGCATGATTCATGTTCACTTCTGCCCGCTTGATTTCTCTTGTATTATTCTGATTCCGGAACAGCATAAAGAATCCACTGGCTGCCGCAGCTACCATCAGAATCGTAAATAGAATCCGTACATCCATTTCCAATGCCACATGAAGAACCAATATGACTGCAAGGAATGCCAGTACCATGCCAAATACTACATAGGATGCCTTCCGCAGAATCTTCTGTTCTTCCATTAACTCTTCCCGGTAATAGGCCCATTCATTCTTCTCCCCTTCCAGGTAATTCATATCACGCTTTACGGCCGCCTGATACATCTCATTTGCCTGCAGGGTCCGGATGGATTCCGTCAGAGTCTCCTCTTCCTGTTCCATCTGTGCATACTGCGTATCTGTCAGCTTCTTGGTTGCTTTCAGATAATCGGAACGGGACTGATCCAGTGTAAGAATACTGTTTGCAGTATCTCTTAAAGCAGCTGCCTCATCTTCCGGCAGTTCTTCAATAATCTGGATATCCTTTAAATAAGAAGTCACCACACGATATTCAGACTTTTCATTTTCCAGGGTCTTTGTGGTGTCAATCATCTGTTCACAGTGACCCAGAACATAATGTTGTACTTTATGTTCATCCTTCCGGTCTTCTTCCGATAACGTATCCTCTGTGATACATTCTAAGACCTCTTCGATTGTTTTCTTTGGTTTCCTTTTTCTTCTAAAAAATTTTATCAATGTTATGCCCACCGTCCATTGCTTTCGTAAATATATTTTTTCTTATCCAGCACATCTCGAAATGCTTCCAGTACTTCTTCCTCATCATTCCATTGCTTATGAATATCCTCTAATGTCTTTTGCAGTTCTTCTGATACTTCATAAACCTGTTCCTTTTCATCCGGTGCTGCCATCCGCCATGCTTCTTCCATCTCCCGCATACATGCCGGATTGTTATTATAGTCATAAGCTTTCTTAAAGCATCGTGCCGCATCCCGGTACAGGAATAATCCGGTATGTGCAACTCCAATATTATTCCATATATTTCCTATGACAGAAGTAGCCAGCTTCCCCGCCTCTTCCTTCTGCAGCAGACGCATATATTCCCTGATAGCCATGACATACCGATGATTCATAAGGCTTCTGTCTGCCCTGATTTTCATACATTCAATTTCTGATTTATTTTCTACTTCTGCCAGTGCATATTCGATTTCATCTTTTTCTTTCTTTGTGCAAAAGCCGCAGGCATCCATCAGAAGTCGGACTTTCTTTGCCAGCGTTATTTTCTTTCGGACAGCCTCTTTTAACTGCCCGGCTAACTCCAGGTCTTTTAACTCCTCTGCAATCCAGCTGATTAAATCATCCGACACAAAAGAATCGTCAAGATATTCCGTGTGGTTTAAAATATACCAGTTCAATTCCTCCAGGGAATAGATATTTATCATATTCTGTTCTAAATAATATGGCACATCGGTTTCTTTCCGATTGCATAAAATCAATTCTCCCATGAGGTCTCCTCCTACAGTTCCATTTTATATTCCCACACTTTTTCAGAGCTTTTATAAATCTCTCCAAATCCAAGGTCCCGTATGGTAACCTTTACAGCGGAATCCGACAGTGCTTCTGTCATAACAGAAAGTCTGGTCATACGTTCCGGCCGTTTTGGAATATCCGTAAGCTCTAAGGATTCTATCTTTGCTTCCCTGCTGTCCGGAAGCTGCAGCCAGAAATCAACGGTATTCGTACCTGCCAGTAAAATCTCGCACTGATTCTTTGCTTCATACCAGTTTTCTCCTGCACTTACCAGTGTATGGAAAATAAGTTCTTCCCGGTCTTTTACTTTAAGGCTGATATTTACCTTCATCTCATTCTCGCCAATATAGACAAACTGCCACGGCTGCATTCCTGCATGGATACAGGATGCATAACAGGCTCCTTTGGCATAAAGGTTCTTGCCTAGGAATACGTGCCTTCCATTGCAGAGAAACTTTAAGGATTCTCTCATCCATTCTCCATCAAACCCATCCCCAGTCAGATATACGGATGAATAGATTTTCCGGGAAATGGCATCCGTTACCACATCCAAAAATGCAGTATCTTTGTTACCAATCAATGGACCATAGTCCTTCAGGTAAATGTGTACCAGCTGCGGTGTGGAATTCAGATTCCGCTCCATGTAATAAAAGCGCATGCTGTTCTTCGAATAATCAAATAATACCGCATCATGCAGCCACAGTTCTTCCTTCCGGCTTAAAGCATAGTAATAAAAGCTTTCTGCATAATCGATGACATGATACTGCTCTTTCGTCCACTTCATCCGTCCGGCTAATTTTTCAATCAATTCCATCTTCTCACGGTTTAAAGTGTCCATGGTAATGGTAATTCTTGCCAGCTTCATGGATGTGCCGAATTTCTGCGGTACCGTAAGAATTTTACGGACAAAGAGACTTAACAGTTCTACCGTATCATATGTTTCCCCTTCCACGGTAACCGGTTCGCCTGCCAGTGCCCGGCTGAAGAGCCGGTCACAGCCGCTTCCTTCACCATTTTTCATGACAGTCTCTGCTTCTTTTCCGTAATACCACTGTCCGATTCCCTTCCTCTTGCAAAGACTCAGCGGAATCTGATACAATTCACTGCCTGCCACGGTACTGATGGTATCCGGCTCTGACATATCGGATGTACAATATGATACTAATGCGTATTTTTTTCCAAAATCAAGTCCTATTGAAAGGCTTTTTTCCTTCATACCATCACCCTGTTATTGTTTTCCCTATTATTACATCAGTTGAAAACGTTCTTCATTCCTTTTCTTCATGCTGTCATATTTCCGTAAAAGCCGCTCTAACTTCTCATAATCCTTTAAGGTATATTCTAATTCCATTTCATTCAACATATCGTAGGTGCTTCCGTTTTCCCTGCCGCAGACATCCTTACAGGAAAGCCGTCCACTCTCAGTCACAACGGACTCCCGTGGTGCTTCCTCTGAAATATAATACGGAATTTCTTCTCCAAAGAATACGATAAATTCTTTTACGAAAATGCCCTCATACATCTCATTCATATCTTCATCCACATAGGATTCACCCTTCTGGTAGTGAATCACCACACGCTTGCTCGGATTTGTCCGGTATTCCACAAACTGCCGGTCGTAAAAATGGAATCGATAGCGAATCTCTTCCGGCATCTGCTGATAAAATGCGAAATAAAGATTCTGTGCCAGCTGCTCCTGTAAAAGCTGCTCTGTCATCTCCGTTACACCTTTTTCTTCTATGGACAAATCTCTCTTCGCCACTGCATAAAGCAGTGCCAGCTTCATCACCTGGCTTAATTCTTCCTGTTCCTCATAATTTTTCTTTAAGCCTCTAATGACATTTTCCGGCACAATGCCCTGATGCACAAAATAGAAATGTGCAAAATAATTTACATATGCTTTCCGCAGAAGATGTGGTGCTCCGTGTGACACAAAGCTTTCATAAATGCTCTGCACCTGTTCTACAAATTCTGCTGTATATAACATCTGCATCAATAACCGTTCTTCCAAGTCTCTGGTATCTATATCAAAAGTCTGCGCTGCTGACCAGACCGCCGCCATTATACGGGTCGGACCGCAGTAGAACTGTGCTAAATACTGCAGCATCTCTTTACTGTATTTCTTCGCCTGAAAAGTCACTGCACACAGTGCCAGCAGGAAATCATCACTTTCATAATCCACTTCTTCTATTTCATAAGTCAGAAGTGCTGTCAGTTTCTCCAGCCGGATGCCTTCCCAGCCAAATTCCCGGATATCCGGATATGCAATCTCATATAACCGGTATTCCAACATCAGATTCAAAAGATAGGCTCTGTCATCCCGCTTCATAGAAGAAAGCGGTGCATGACGCAGACACTCTTCCACCAGTTCCTGATTATCTTCCTGCTCATAGAAATGTACTGCCTTTGCATAAAGCTCTGCCCGGTAACTTTCCCGCAATGCTTCCTCTTTTAAGAAGATGCGTAAATACTCACTGTCCTCCGGCATAAACGCACGGTGGGTATCCCTGGATGTAAAATGATACAAAAGATACGAAATCTCATATGGTGCATATTCCATGCAGGTACGGTAAAAGGCACCAGGCCTCATCAGCTTTTCCAGCTGGTATGAAATCTCACTGCCATACCGGTATCCCTTCGTATCCTCAAATACAATGACATAGTCCTTGCTGTATAACTCAAAATAAGCACTGCCATTTACTATCGGCACACACTGCACTTTTCGCAGCTGGTCATGCAAAACATACATCCGCACAATATTCGGTGCAAAGCAGTTCATTTTATGGGTAAAGAGAATCTTCGCCAGTGGTCCTGCCATCTCTTTTTGTATCATGCCTTTATTTAATAAATCAGAATAGATAATCGCCAGATTATCATCGATATGACCTTCTTCTATCTGGGCAATTGCGAATTCTTCCATCCGCTTCCGGTAACTGGAATATACCTCCGGCTCTTTCTCCTTTAACGCTACTACATTTGCAAGCAGAGCCGCCTTCTGTTTGTATGGAATGCTGCTGTTATACTGAAAATACATCTGTATCATCCGTGGAATTTTCTTAATGGCAAGTAAATCCATGGACATTAAATATGCTTCATTTAATCCTGCCAGCCGCAAATCTTCTTCCACGCCACGTTCAAACCAGATATGATAATGCAATCCAAAACGCTGTCCTCTTATCAGGTAAGCACAGATTGCTGACAACATCTGATTATTCTGAAATTTATCATATGCCACGCACATAGTCTTATAAAGCAGCGGATGAAATACCCGTTTTTCCGATACCAGCGTCGTAATCTGCATGGCAAGGTCACTGGTCAACACACCTTTTTTTGCCGCCCAGTAAAGAATGCGGATTTCAAAATCAGTAAGTCTCGTTAAAAGATACGGATTCTGCCAGTATAAATAGAATCCTTCGATATAGAAAAACGGACTGTTACAGCCGTCTAACATCTGGCTCTCAATTGCCCGGATTTTCCTGGTATCATTTTCGCAATATTCTTTCTTTAAGAAAAGCAGCATCCAGAACACCCGGATATCATCTGTTTTCTGATAAATTTCTTCAATCTCTGCAGTCAGCCGGTTCACATAGGATTCTTCCCGCTCCCACAACGTACGGAGATAGAGGAAATATGCATAAAGCGGTGTATCTTTTGCTTCCTCTTTCCGCCGGAACTCATCAAATAACCACTCTGCCTCCTGCCTCTGTCCGCTTACCAGTAATGCCTGTATTTTCATCAGAAGATACCAGTCATTTTCCGGCCGCATTGCAATCAGATGATTCAGTGCATCTAACATTCCTGATGCAAAAAGTCCTGCGCCAATCTTTTTCAAACGATAATTGAGATAGATTCCGGTGATATGTGCAAGTGTTCTCTGCTCTTCCAGATAATCGATATGCTCCTGTTCTCTGCGCTCCGGCGTCCTGATTATGGTAATCTCATAAGTAAGATGCTGATAAATATTTTCTAAAGTAATTCTTCCATAATTTTTTCCGGTATGAAGTTCTGCCGGGTCAATATAATAAATAAGGTCGCAGATACTTCCGGTAAAATCATCTGAAGTATAAACATTCTTTTCCAGTTTTAAGAAGCTGCTGTCTGTCTGTGCTTCAAAGCTTATATACCCCCAGCCATTCTTCTGCACAAAAAGCGTTTCCTTCTGCTCCTCTTTGATATCCTGATAGGTAATTTCCTGTTCTTTTAACGCAAGCTCAATGCGTGGCTTGGCATTGATCGTAACCAAGAACTCCTCCATACCGGAAATCAATGCTCCCGGTCCGCCAAAGCCGGCATACCATAATAGTTCTTTTCCTTTTTCTTCTTTTAATACATGTTGAAAGCCCTGGGAAGCAAACAGGCGGTAAGCTTCCATATAATCCGTCTGTGCCAGTTTGATAAAATCACTGAGATTTCGGATTCTTCCGGTAGACGCATTTCCATAAGGCCGGATTATAGACACAACAAAAGAAAGGCTGTATTCCAACTGATTACAGATAATACAGAATTCACCCTTTTGTATATCACCAACCCGGAAACCCTCACTATGGAACTGAAATCCGATTCGGACTTCTTCCCCTTCAAATTCCGGTGTCAGACATTCCATATATGGATTAGAGGAATAAATCAGCCCCTTTACCGGAACATGGTTGGATACTTCAATCACAAATTCTCCCGTATAATCCTGTCCCTCTAATACCTCAATTTCAATCTTCTCTTCCGAAAGAGATAAAACCGGCTGTTCCTGTTCAAATTTTCCTGCTGCAAGTCTCTGAATCCGTCTACGCAAAATGTCACCTGCTTTTCCTTCTCCGATATGAGATTTTGTTGCTTTTTCTCTCATTACAGTTATAATAGATTATAAACTATTTAAAACACACATGCAACTTTCTTTCCGTTGTATTTTAACAGGAGGTCTTTTTCATGATAACACCAAAAGAACATTTTCACGGAAGTGATTTAGAGAAAATAGAAGCCGTTTACGGTATCAAAAAAGAGGATATTACAAGCTTTTCCGCCAATGTCAATCCCTTAGGCGTATCTCCGCTGCTGCGAAGTACTTTGGCTTCCCATATTGATGCCATTACATCCTACCCGGACCGGGAATATACTTCTTTACGAGAATGCATCGCCGCTTATACCGGCACCGATGCCAGCCAGGTCATTGTAGGAAATGGTTCCACGGAATTAATCTCTCTTTTTATTCAGATTGAGCATCCGAAAAAAGCCATGATTCTCGGTCCGACTTATTCGGAATATGAGCGCGAAATTTCCTTAGGCGGTGGTACTACACTCTACTATCCACTCCGTGAAAAGGACGATTTCGTCCTTGATGTGGATGATTTTACCGCTCACTTAAATGAAAGCATCGACCTTTTAGTACTCTGCAATCCCAATAACCCTACCTCATCCTGCATCAACCGGACGGATATGCGCCGGGTTTTAGATATCTGCAAGCAATATGATATCTTTGTCATGGTGGATGAGACTTATGTGGAATTTGCCGATAACATGGATGAAATTACCGCAGTTCCACTGACCCACTACTATAACAATATTATTATCCTGCGTGGAACATCCAAATTCTTTGCTGCTCCTGGGCTCCGCCTTGGCTACGCTATCAGCGGCAATCAGGATTTAATCAAATCCATCAATACCAGAAAAAATCCATGGACCATTAACTCTCTTGCCGTAATTGCCGGAGAATTGATGTTTACCGATGAGGAATACATCCAGCAGACAAAATTTCTTATTTCTTCAGAGCGTGCCCGGATTTATGAAATATTTAAAAATCACCCGGATTTCAAACCATACAAGCCATCCGGCAACTTCATGCTTCTTAAAATCTTAAGGGAGGACATTACTTCTGCGGATTTATTTGATAAAGCAATCCGGAAGAATATGATGATTCGCGACTGCTCTACTTTTCCTTTCTTAGATAACAAATACATCCGCTTCTGCTTTATGATGCCGGAGATGAATGATAAGCTGATTGACTGTCTTCTTTCGAAGTAATTTCTTATTTTTCTCCGCTAATCTATGCCAGCCGAAACTGCCACTGGCAGTTTCTATGGAATTCATGGCGACGTAAAAAGGCGAAACCAGTCTATTTTTGATTGGTCCCGCCTTTTCTTATATACAAATAGTTTTCTAATTTATTCCAGATTTAATTTCTTATGGGTAATCACTGCTGTTATGATATAGCATACAATTGATACCCCGATGGAAAGTATCATGCTCTTTGAAAATATATTTCCATACATATTTGCAATGGTCAGGGTAAAGAAGCTGTCATCTCCCATTGCAGCCTGTTTCTCAACAAATCCATTTGCTGAATTAATGGATATCACAAAAGATATAATCTGAAGAATCGCATATAATACACCATACATTACAATAGACATTGCAACTTTGTGGCGGAACAACTGACCGATTGCCATGCTGGCATATACCATAAGCATAGCTGAAAATGCAGAAATCACACTATATAATATTGCCCAGCCAAAAAGTGCCGGAATCGAAATTCCTATCATATCTCCCAGCTGCTGCAGCAATTCTCCCAGCTTGATTCTTTCCCCTTCATTACCCAGATTCAATCCAGCTGTCACGATCAATGAAAATGCCGAAACATAAACAAGTATTGTCGTAATTGCATCCCAGAATACCGCCACCAAAAGCTTTCCGTTAATCAAGGAAAAAGTGGTTACCGGAAGGGTATGTGACAAATAACCTTCTGCACCATACATGCTGTGGTAAAACCGAACCAGCAGAAAAATAAATGCCGTAACACTCAATGCAATCAGCCCGATGATATACAAAAGAAGCATTGCCAGACCGACTAAGGCTCCCATATCTGTTTCGAAAACCTGCATATTCATCATCAGCATGCCAATTAACGTAACGCCGACTAAAACCATTGCCAGTGGAAATAATACTTTCCAGGTTGCTTTCATTTCATGTTTCATTACTTTTCCTAACATCTAAACACCTCCCGGAACAAAGCATCCACCGATTTACCCTGATTAATTCTAATATCATCTACTGATGAAGTCAGGCTGATTGTTCCATTCTGAATAAAGACTACCTCATCTAATACATTCTCAACATCTGCAATCAGATGGGTTGAAATCAGAATCGTTGCATTCTCATCATAGTTGGTAAGAATCGTCCGCAATATATAATCTCTTGCCGCCGGGTCTACTCCCGCAATCGGCTCATCCAGAACATATAAGTCCGCACGACGGCTCATTACCAAAATAAGCTGCACCTTTTCTTTGGTTCCCTTGGACATGGATTTTAATTTATCATTGGGATTAATAGATAATTTTGCCAGCATATCATAAGCTCTTACCACATCAAAATCCTGATAAAAATCTTCAAAATAATCTAAAATATCACGTACCCGCATCCCCATGTTAAGATACGTATGATCTGGCAGATAAGAAACCACCTTCTTTGTCTCTACACCAATCTTCATTCCTTCCACCAAAATCTCGCCCTCATCCGGAGTAAGGATTCCGTTAATCAGCTTAATCAGTGTTGTCTTTCCACTTCCGTTCGGTCCTAAGAGGCCAACAATATGTCCGCTCTCTAAAGTCAGGTTCAGATGGTCAAGCGCAGTTTTCTTTCCATATCGCTTGCATACATCTTTTACTTCCAATAATGTACTCATGCCTGCTCTCCCTCCAAAATCTCCTGAATCAAGGATAAGGTTTCTGATTTCTTATAGCCAAGCTTGCTCATATTTTCCAAAAATTCCTTAATCTGTTCCTGTGCCAGATTATTCTTTAACTCCTCAATCATTTTTGCATCCTCCGTTATAAATCTCCCGCTTGTACGCTGGGAATACACAAGTCCTGTCCGCTCTAACTCTGTCAGTGCTTTCTGCATCGTATTCGGATTTACTGCAGCTACCGCCGCCAGATCCCTGACAGAAGGTAACTTATCTCCCGGACTGTATTTACCGGATATTATTTCCATCTGAATCCGCTCCACAATCTGAATAAAAATAGGACGATCCGAATCCAATTCCCATGCCATGCAATCACCCCTTTCCGTATTTTTGTACTATATAAGTAATACAATATATTCTTACGACGGATTTGTCAAGAGGATTTTCATTACCAATCCTTAATTTATTCCTCATGTCAGAAATAGTGGCCACCAGTAACCAATAAGGTGGTCACTTAGCAACCAGCTTAGAACAAAGAATGTGCCTTGGCACATTCTCGCGCCTGCGGCGGTCGCTTGCGACATCTACCTTATACGCCGCAGTGCGCATCTTCGCAGAGCGTTTTTTACTTTACAGGAAAGCAATTTCCTATAAAGTAAAAAAGGGACGCAGAAAAATCCTGCGTCCCAAAAGCATATATTATTATGCTTTATTCTTTACTTCTCTTTATTTATTGCGTAAGAATTCATCAATTCCCTTTGCTGCAGTTTTTCCTGCACCCATGGCAAGGATAACGGTTGCTGCTCCGGTTACTGCATCTCCACCGGCGTATACGCCATCTTTGGAGGTTGCTCCGGTCTCTTCTTCTGCAATGATACATTTTCTGCGATTGATGTCCAGACCCTTGGTAGTGGATGAAATCAATGGGTTTGGAGAGGTACCAAGAGACATGATTACGGTATCTGCCTCGATTTCGTATTCAGAACCTGGAATCTCTACCGGGCTTCTTCTTCCGGATGCGTCCGGCTCACCTAATTCCATCTTAATGACACGACAGCCTTTTACCCAGCCGTCTTCGTCTACTAAGATTTCAGTAGGATTCTGCAGAAGGTCAAAGATAATGCCTTCTTCTTTTGCATGATGTACTTCTTCTTTTCTTGCCGGAAGCTCTTCCTCGCCACGACGGTATACGATATGTACCTCTGCGCCGAGACGTTTTGCGGTACGGGCTGCATCCATTGCAACGTTACCACCACCAACTACAACAACTTTTTTTCCGGCTTTAATTGGCGTATCATAGTCATCACGGAATGCTTTCATCAGGTTATTTCTGGTTAAGAATTCGTTTGCAGAGAATACTCCCATTGCCTGCTCGCCAGGGATTCCCATAAATCTTGGAAGTCCTGCACCGGAACCGATAAATACAGCTTCGAATCCTTCTTTTTCCATTAATTCATCAATGGTAACTGCTTTACCAATGACAACGTTGGTCTCAATCTTAACGCCTAAAGCTTTTACATTTTCTACTTCTGCTGCAACTACTTTTGACTTTGGAAGACGGAATTCCGGAATACCGTAAATTAATACTCCACCGGCTTCATGTAAAGCTTCAAAAATAGTAACATCATAGCCAAGCTTTGCCAAATCACCGGCACAGGTAAGACCTGCAGGGCCGGAACCGATAACTGCTACTTTATGTCCATTTAATTTTTCTGCTTTCTTAGGCTTGATTCCATGCTCTCTTGCCCAGTCAGCTACGAAACGCTCTAATTTACCGATTGCAACCGGCTCACCCTTGATACCACGGATACATTTTCCTTCACACTGACTCTCCTGTGGGCATACACGGCCACATACAGCAGGAAGTGCAGATGATTCACTGATAATATGATAAGCTTCTTCGAAGTTGCCTTCTTTCACCTGTGCAATAAATGCCGGAATATTAATGGAAACCGGACATCCTTTCATACACTGTGCATTTTTACAGTTTAAGCAGCGTTTTGCTTCTGCTACTGCTTCTTCTTCATTATAGCCAAGACAAACTTCTTCAAAGTTTGCTGCACGTACCTCTGGCTCCTGTTCACGTACAGGTACTCTTGTTAATCCTTCCATTATTTGTCACCTCCGCACTGACCGCATCCGCCATGATGGGTATCACCTTCCTGCAATTTTAACATTGCACGGCCTTCTTCTGTCTTATACTGAAGCTGTCTCTTCATTGCCTGGTCGAAATCTACCTGATGTCCGTCAAATTCCGGTCCATCCACGCATGCGAATTTTACTTCGCCGCCAACCATAAGACGACATGCTCCACACATTCCGGTTCCGTCTACCATAATCGGATTCATGGATACAACAGTTGGAATGCCAAGCTCCTTGGTCAGTTTACAAACGAATTTCATCATAATCATTGGTCCGATAGCAACACAATGGTCGTAACGGACACCTTTATCCCATAATTCCTGTAACTGGTTGGTTCCCATTCCATGGAAGCCATAAGTACCATCATCGGTTGTTACATAAAGATTGGTTGCAACCTTACGCATTTCTTCTACCAGAATCAAAAGGTCTTTTGTCTTAGAACCCATAATAACGTCACAGTCCACACCATGCTCATGCAGCCATTTTACCTGCGGATATACAGGTGCAGTTCCAACACCACCTGCAATAAATACGATCTTCTTTTTCTTTAACTCTTCTATATCTTCCTCAATAAGGTCGGATGGGCAGCCCAGTGGTCCAACGAAATCCTGGAATGCATCTCCTTCCTCTAAATATGCCATACGCTCTGTGGAAGCTCCAACTGTCTGGAATACAATTGTTACAGTTCCTGCTTTTTCATCATAATCACAGATAGTAAGCGGAATACGCTCACCTTCTTCATCGATTTTCACGATTACAAATTGTCCTGGCTTTGCAGACTTTGCAACACGCTCTGCTTTGACATCCATAAGATAAATCTTATCTGCCAGCTTTTCCTTTTTTATAATAGGATACATACTATACCTCCATACTTTGTTTACATCAACTCGTGGAATTCCAGACCACTAGATTTAATCATATAGGAAAAGTGTCAGAAAATCAACATTTTCCGACACTTGTTTCTTAAAAAAATTTACCAATTTCTATTTTTACTGTGCTGACATTAAAATTCGGTCATTGTCGAGACGCTTTCCTGCCTGGATGCGGAATTGTTCCAAAAGGCTGTCTACCGTCATTTTCTTCTTCTCTTCATCCTTTAAATCAAGGACAATATTTCCGGAATCCATCATCAGAATCCGGTTGCCAAGCTCTAATGCCTGATGCATATTGTGGGTTACCATAAGACAGGTAATATGATGCTCTGCAATAATTTTTTTTGTCAGTTCCAATACTTTCTCTGCGGTTGCAGGGTCAAGTGCTGCCGTATGCTCATCCAAAAGAAGAATCTTCGGGGTCACCATCGTTGCCATCAGAAGGGTAAGTGCCTGCCTCTGACCGCCGGATAATAATCCCACCGGCTGCTTCATTCTGTCTTCCAGGCCCATATCAAGCTGGGATAACAGTTCTCTGAATTTTTCCTTATCGGATTTACGGATTCTGCTGAAAAATGCATTTTCTTTTCCGGATGCACGAAGATATGCCAGTGCCATATTTTCTTCAATGGTCATATGTGGAGCTGTTCCCTTTAATGGGTCCTGAAACAGATGACCAATGACTTTACTGCGCAAAAATTCTTTCTTATATGTAATATCCTCTCCATCGAGAATAATCTGTCCTTCGTCTACATAGAACGCACCTGTGATTGCATTAAATGTAGTTGATTTTCCTGCTCCGTTGCTTCCTACGATTGTAGCAAAATCTCCATCTTCAAGAACCAGATTCAAATCACACAATGCTTTCTTTTCATTTACGGTTCCCGGATTAAATGTCTTAGATACATGCTTCATTTCTAACATTATCGGTCACCTCCCATTTCCTTTGTATTTGCTTCCGCCAGACGCATATTGTCTTTTAATTTCTTCTGTGCTGCGCTCTTCTGTCTGACAAACGCTACCTTCTTCTTTAAGAACGGGAATGCAATTGCAATTGCTACGATAATTGCAGAAACCAGTTTCAGTGCCTCTGCCGGAACATTCAGTCTTAATGCAACGGCTACTAAGAAACGGTACAGGCAGCTTCCTAATACAACGCCTAATACTCTGCGGAACATGGAGCCTTTTCCGATAATGGATTCTCCGATAATCAGGCTGGCAAGTGCGATGGTTACCATACCGGTTCCAAGGTTGATATCGCAGGATTTCTGGTACTGTGCCAGTACACCGCCGGATAATGCAGTCATTGCATTGGCTACACAAAGACCTACGGTAATCGTAAAGGATGGATTAATGCTGGAGGCTTTTACCATGTCAGCATTATCACCGGTTGCCCGTATGGAAAGACCTAATCTGGTATTTAAAAATGCGGATAAAATCACGCCGATTACCAGTACGATTAATGCTGCCACAATCAGTTTATACCAGCCACCGCCAATGGCATTTTTTGCCATGGTAAATATGGTATTGCAATTAAACAGGTTCACCTGGGAAGCAAATCCCATGACTGCAATATTAATGGTATAGAGTCCCGTATTTACAATAATTCCTGCCAGAATCGATTCAATTCCAAGCTTTGTCTGCAGAAATGCTGTGATAAATCCGGAACATACACCGGCTAACATTGCTGCTGCCAGTGCCAGAATCGGATGACCCTGTATCGTTACCATGGCACATACGGCACAGCCTAAGGTAAAGCAGCCATCGGTTGACAAATCTGCAATATTTAATATGGAAAATGAAACAAACAATGCCAGTGCAACCAGGGCGTATATACACCCTAGCTCTAATGCACTTTGTAAAATGGATATTGTAAATATGGAGCCCATTCTTTAATCCCCCTGACTATCTTATCATACTATCGTTTTATCTTTTTATTCAAACTCTTCTGCGGTCTGAATCTCTACTACTTTTTCACACATACCGTCAAATACGCTGTAGTCAATTCCAAGCTGGCTTGCCACATCTGTATTTACAGTTGCGATTCCGTTGCTCATGGTCTGTACTGCTGTTGTTGCAGGATCTTTCCCATTTACTAAAATATCTACTACAATATCTGCTGTTGCAGTACCAAGGTCAACATAGTTTACACCGAATCCACAGAAAGCTCCGTTTAATGCAAAGGAGTCAGCTCCTGCATAATGTGGAATGCCTGCTTCTACAAATTTCTCATAAATTGCAAGTTCTGCTGTCATTACAGTGTTATCGGTTGGTGTAAATACAGCATCTACGCCGGCTGCAACTAATGCATCTGCTGCAAGAGAAATTTCATCATTGGTTGTTCCTGTTTTTTCTACATATTCAACGCCTTTTTTATCAAGATAATCTTTTGCGTCCTGAATTGGAACAGTGGAAGAATCCTGACTCTTATTATATAAAAGACCTACTTTTTTAATGTCTTTATTTGCTGCAAACATTAAGTCCATTACTGCTTCTGTATTTAATGCATCCGATGTTCCGGTGATATTGGAACCAGGTTTATCCATACTTTCAACAAGTCCTGCGGTAACCGGATCACTGACTGCAGAGAATACAACCGGAATCTGATTTTCTTCTGTTGCTGCCTGCATGATCATTGCGGTTGGTGTTGCAATTGGAATAATCACATCTACATCTTCTGCAACCAGGTCTGTTGCAATCTGGTTTAAGGTTGAAGAATCTGCCTGACCATTGTAAGTATAATCTTTGTAATCAAAAGTAACACCGAGCTCTTTTGCTTTTGCATCCAGCTCTGCTTCTACTGCTTTCTCAATCTGATTTAAAGAAGCATCATCTACATACTGTACGATACCTACTTTATAAACTTTACCATCTGCTGCAGCCTTCTCTGTTGTTGCTGCATCATTGGATGCACTGTTGCTTCCGCATCCTGCCATTGCTGCTACTGCCATAGCCATTGTTAATACTGCTGCCATCATTTTCTTCTTCATAATTACTACCTCTTCTTTCTTATATGATTTATTGTTGTTCATAAGAGAAAGCGCTTTTACTGTTTTCCAACAGTAAAAAACCGCCTCAAGCTTATGCTTGAGACGGTAATAAAATCTTATTATCGCGGTACCACTCATATTGACGAATTGTCCACTCATTCATGTACGAATCATACATGCCGGATTGGTAACGGGTTCGGTTCCCGGCGACGCCTACTGTTAATTCAGGCCACCCTCGAAAGTCCATTCAGCAAAATCTTCCATACTGCAATTCCACCACCTGCAGCTCTCTTTGATTTCCAATCAAGCTTACTACTCTTTCTCAACGGTTTCTCTTATTGAAGTTAGAATAATACTTTTCTTTCACATTGTCAACACTTTTTTATGAGAAATATACCAGTTCATCTTCCGGCTTCTCTGCCGGCTCAATGGATACCGGATAAAGGACAGGTCCTTTTCCTCTGTATTCCTTGGCAAATTCCACATGAACTTCTGCGGTAATATTTATCCATGATTTGTGACCGATTTCTTCCGACTTCGGATATTTGCATTTGAATCCTAAGAACTGGACATCCTCTACACAACAGGTCATGGCAAAACGTCCCGGCACGAACATGCCCTTCCTGCTCATCTTTTCCGGATTATATACCAACGCAAGGAATTTAATTTTCTTGCCATCGTATTTCTTCGGATTATCCTGTGCATCCATATACCAGATTGCATAATCTGCATCCGTAATATCAATGACATCTGCATTGATGTCAAATGGCAGTTCTTCATCGGCACTCTCATCAATTGTTCCATCGGCACGCTCGTATACAATCTGTGCCGGACGGTTCTGTGCTTTTACTGCACGGCGGAACTTGCCCTTTGGCGTATTGTCATCACAACGGTTAAAGATTACTACGTCTGCCTTAAATAACTGCTCCATAATCATGGCACGCATATTGGCAAGATACATTTCAAATGTAGTGGCATCTACGGTTGCCAAAGACTGTACGATTACCCAGCCATCCGGCATCTTTGTTTCAAGCAAAGTAGCGATATCCCAGGTACCGTTATACTCAACAAAAATCTGCTCCGGTTTGTATGTCTCCTGAATCTTCTGCAAGGTTTCTGTTGTAAAATCTTCCTGCTCCTCAATCATCACAACCTTCGCATTAATGGTATTTAATTTTGCTTCATCATATTCTTCATCGCCGTCTTCACAGACAATAATTACCGTACGGTTGTCCCCGCCGAAATCATTTTCAAAAAGTGTTTCTTTGATTAATGTGGTCTTACCGCTATCCATAAATCCGGTAAATAAATATACTGGAATCTCCTGCATGGTTTCCCCTTTCCTATCCGACGGGCATTATGCAATGCCGAATAATTCTTCAATCTTGTGTTCGTCAATCTTAGAACCGATGACACAGAGTCTTCCGGTGTAATCCGGCTCTCCGTCTCTTAATTCATACTCGCCCGGAACCATATCAAAGTAAATCCAGGAACCATTGACATCCTCTACCATTCCTTTTGCACGGAGAATCATACCATACTCTTCGCTCTCGGATAAGGTCTTTAATACCTCTTCTATCTTCTCACGGGTAAATTTATGCGGAGTCTCTTTGCCCCAGCTTGTAAATACCTCATCTGCATGATGGTGATGATGATGTTCGTGGTCATGGTCATGGCATCCGCAGGTGCAGTTCTCATCATGTTCATGATGATGCTCGTGCTCTTCATGGTCATGGTCGTGCTCCTCATGATCATGATCATGATCGTGATGATGCTCATGCTCCTCATGGTCGTGATGGTGCTCATGCTCTTCGTGGTCATGGTCATGATGGTGTTCATGCTCATGTTCTTCCTCTTCTGCTTTATGATGTGCCTCTGCAAGAAGTTTCATCTCAAGAGAATCCTGTCCTTCCATAACTTTGAGAATCTGCTCACCTTTGATGGCATCCCAAGGAGTTGTAATGATTGCAGCCTTGCCATTTAATTCCTGCATCTGTTTTACGCAAAGCTCTAACTGCTCCGGTGTTGTGCTCTGGGTTCTGCTTAATACGATTGTTGTTGCAAATTCAATCTGGTTATTGAAGAATTCGCCAAAGGCTTTCATCTGTTTGGATGCTTTCTTTGCATTTACAACTGTAACCAGTGCATTTAATTTCACATCCTGCTCTTTTTCCACATCAATAACAGATTTCATTACGTCAGAAAGTTTACCAACTCCTGACGGCTCGATTAAAATACGGTCCGGATGGAATTTAGTAATTACTTCATTTAAGTTCTTTCCAAAGTCTCCTACCAGGGAACAGCAGATACATCCTGAGTTCATCTCGGTAATCTCAATGCCGGAATCCTTTAAGAATCCGCCGTCGATACCGACTTCACCAAATTCATTTTCAATCAGTACCAGCTTCTCACCAACAAAAGCCTCTTCTATCATTTTCTTGATAAATGTGGTCTTTCCAGCTCCTAAGAAGCCTGAAATAATATCAATTTTTGTCATTTTAACATCCTTCTTTCTAATAATTAAAGTGTATTTCACACTGAATTGATTTGTCTACCTATTGCAATATAGCAGAAAAAGTAAAATTTCTCAAGCAAACCGCGTGAACTTCATACAAATTTTATAAATAGCTTTTCTCAATATCAATGGGTATGATAAAGCCCTGCATAAATTCCATTCCGTGCAAGCAGCTCCTCATGGGTGCCCTCTTCTTCGATTCCCTGCTCAGTCAGCACCAGAATACGCCCTGCATTTTCTATCGTAGAAAGCCTGTGGGCAATTACAAATGTTGTCCGGTTCTTTGCCAGTTTCTCAAGCGATTCCTGTACCACTTTTTCACTTTCATTATCCAGTGCCGATGTTGCTTCATCAAAAATAAGTATCGGCGGATTCTTTAAAAATACCCGGGCAATGGAGAGCCGCTGTTTCTGACCGCCGGAAAGTTTTACACCCCGCTGTCCGATATCTGTATCATAACCATCCGGCAGTGATAAAATAAATTCATGGGCATTGGCATTCTTTGCTGCCTCAATGACTTCTTGCCTTGTCGCATCCGGTTTGCCATAAGCAATATTTTCAAAAATGGTTCCGGCAAACAAATAAACATCCTGCTGGACAATGCCAATGTGGTCTCTTAAACTTTTTAATTTATAGTGGCGGATATCACAGCCATCAATTAAAATTCTGCCCTCTGACACATCATAAAATCTTGGTATCAGGCTGCAAAGGGTTGTCTTTCCGGCACCTGAAGTTCCCACCAGTGCCACATAGCTTCCTGCCGGAACTTTCAGATTTATATGCCTTAAAACGCGGCTTAAATGTTCTTCATACCGGAAGGAAACATCCTGAAATTCTACTTCTCCCCGCACATTTTCCATGACAATGGCATTTTCCTCATCCGAAATATCCGGTTCAATGGAAAGAATCTCCATAAACCGTTCAAAGCCGGAATATCCATTCTGGAACTGCTCGGTAAAATCAATCAGCGTCTTAACCGGCTCGGTAAATACATTGATATATAAAAGGAACGTAATCAAATCCGTATTACTCACACTGCCACCCGGAATCCACAGTGCTCCGGCAATCACCACTGCTACGGTAATCAACGTGGTAAATGCAGTCAGTCCCGCCTGATAACCACCCATAAAGAGATAGCTGTTCTTCTTGGCATCTAAGAAGCCTTTGTTTCCGCGGCTGAATTTTTCCTGTTCGACTTCTTCATTAGCAAAGGATTTTACTACGCGGATACCGGAAAGGTTGTCCTCAATCTGGCTGTTGATATCCGCTATCTTAATACGGTTCTGCCGGAACGCCTTTTTCATCCGCTTATTAAAGAAATATGCATACGCTATCATAAACGGCACCAGTGCAAATGCCGCCACTGTAAGCTTCGGACTGATTCCCATCATAATAACAAATGCACCAATTATCTTAATCAGGGAAATCACAATATTTTCCGGTCCATGGTGCAGTAGTTCGCTGATATCAAAAAGGTCCGTAGTAATTCTCGCCATCAGTTGTCCGACCTTCTGATTATCATAAAATGCAAAGGACAGTTTCTGATAATGAGCAAATATTTCTGCCCGCATATCATATTCTATTTTGGCACCCATTACATGACCATTATTAGAAATATAATAATTGCTGTAACACTGAATGGCTACTAACGCCACCATAAACAAAGCAAGCTTTCCGATTGTCTTTACTGCATCCTGCTCCGGCAGATATACCACTGTTGATGTAATATAGCGTACAATCAGCGGAATCACCAGTGCCGCCACTGCTGCTAACAATGCAAAAAACATATCGGTAAAAAATACGCCAAGATATGGTTTATAATAAGAAATCATTTTCTTTAAATTCTGCTTCATCTGTCTATCCCTCTTGCCTTTACCAGCTTATTTTTCATCACAACTGTCCATCTTATACTGTTTCTTTTGCAAATGCAAGTTTCTTTATGCTACAATGACTTTTATAAACGTGGCGGATTGAAAAAGCTGCCTGCATAAAATAATTTCGGTTATCCGAAGGATATTTGTTTATGGGATGGAAAATGCCTGTTGTTCTTAGCTGCATGTTTTGCTTGATGATAAACTGTCTTTCCGCTTGCTTTGACTGGATATCTGCACTTTCCGCCGGGTGCGGATGCGGTATAAGACCTGCAAGGGGCACTTCTTAGGCATCCGCACTTCGACGGACGGTACAGATAGACTGTCAAACATTGGAAAGACGGTTTTTACAGGCAAAAGCAAAATATGCAGCTTAGAACTACGGTATTTTATATCCAAAACAAATATCCTTTGGATAACAGAATTATTTTAGCAAGTGCTCCCGTTGTCAATCCGTGCCTTCTATAAATTAATTGTAAGGAGAAGAAAACATGACACATGTACTTCTTGTAGATGATGATACAAGTATCGTTTCCAATTTACGCACTTTCCTGAATCAGGAGGGTTTTCAGGTTACTTCTGCGAATAACCAAAAGGAAACCATCGATTTATTAGATTCCGGGCAGTATCACTTTGACTTAGCGTTGCTTGATGTCTCCCTGCCGGATGGAAGCGGCTTTTCTTTGTGCAGTGCCATCAAGGCAAATTCTGATATTCCTGTCATTTTTCTGACAGCATCGGATGATGAATACAGTGTGGTTGCCGGGCTTGACCTTGGTGCCGACGATTATATTTCCAAGCCCTTCCGGCCGAGAGAACTGATTTCCAGAATGAACAGTGTTCTCCGCCGCTATCACCGTGGCAGCCAGCCGTTGGAATATCATGAACTAAAAGCTGATACTGTACGTGGACTGGTCTATAAAAATAATATGGAACTAACTCTTTCTGCTTTGGAATACCGGCTGCTCCTACTCTTTCTTTCCAACCAGGGCATCGTCCTTACACGAAGCCGGCTCTTAGATGAACTCTGGGATATGGCAGGGGAATTTGTAAATGATAATACCCTTACCGTCTACATCAAAAGGCTCCGGGAAAAAATCGAAGCCGACCCGGCACACCCGGAATATATCAAAACCATCCGCGGACTGGGCTATAAGCTTGGTGACTAATTGAACTGCAGAAAATGACTGTTATAAATATGAGTACCATAATAACCGATGAAAATGTATTTTCCCAAAGGAGTCTTTATGAAATTTTTACGCAATCCCGAAATCAAAAAATGCCTGTTTCTACAACTGCTTGTATGCTTTATCTTTGCAGGCATCGGATTTTATTTTGATACCATCTGTGGTGTAATCATCCTTTTTTCATCACTTATTTTCATTCTTATTTTTATTATTTTCACCAGAAAACGTTACCGGAAGGTGGAATCCTTAAGTCAGCAGTTAGATGCGATGCTGCACAGTAACAGCAGTGGTGATTTCAGCGACTATATGGAAGGAGAACTTGCAATTTTACAAAATGAGCTTGCCAAGCTGACCAGACGCCTTGCGGAACAGAATCAGGCTCTTGAAAACGATAAAAAATATCTTGCGGATGCCATGGCTGATATTTCCCATCAGCTCCGCTCTCCCCTTACTTCCATCCGCCTTTTGCTGACTCTCTTAAAAGAGCCGGCTCTTTCCGATGAGAAGCGAAGGGAATCCCTGCGGGAATTATCCATGCTAATTGACCGGATGGACTGGCTCATTGAAACTTTGCTGAAATTATCTTCCATGGACGCAGGAACCATTACTTTTCACCAGACCAAAACCTCTGTCAAAGAACTGCTCTCCGCTGCGGCTGCACCTTTGCTCATTCCACTAGAGCTTCGCGACATCCAGTATCATGAAACCATAGAGCCGAAGGATTTTTCTTTTTCTACGGATTTACGATGGACGGCGGAAGCCCTTGGAAATATCTTAAAGAACTGCATGGAGCACACGCCTTCCGGTGGCAGGATTGATGTTACGGTTACCGACAATCCAATCTATGTTTCTATCGTGATTGAAGATAATGGAAGTGGTTTTCTGCCAGAAGATATTCCGCATCTTTTTGAACGCTTTTACAAAGGAAAAAATGCCACCGGCCAGAGCATTGGCATCGGTCTTTCCCTCTCCCGTATGATTGTTTCCAAAGAAAACGGAACCTTAAAAGCAGAAAACCGTAAAGAAGGCGGTGCACGTTTTATCCTGAAATTCTATAAAAAGTGACAGAACTGTCACTGAAAAGTCATGCTCCTGTCATCCGGGATGCTTATACTTCTCATTAGAATCGCATCAAATGGAAAGGAGTTACTTATGGAAATCTTACGAGCTGAAAATCTCACCAAAATCTATGGAACAGGAGAAAATCAGGTGGTTGCCTTAGACCACGTTTCTTTTTCTGTCAACAAAGGCGAATTTCTCGCCATCATCGGGCCATCCGGCTCCGGCAAATCTACACTGCTTCACATTTTAGGTGGTGTTGATACACCAACCTCCGGCAAAGTCTATATGGAGGGCACTGATGTCTACGCGCAAAAAGAAGAACAGCTTGCCATCTTCCGCAGACGGCAGGTCGGACTGATTTACCAGTTCTATAACCTGATTCCGGTACTGAATGTCGTTGAAAATATGACACTTCCTGTCCGCATGGATGGACGCCCGGTCAACAAAGAGCATTTAAATGAACTGCTGGAAATTCTCTCTTTAAAAGGACGGGAAAATCATCTTCCAAATCAGCTTTCCGGTGGTCAGCAGCAGCGTGTCTCCATCGGTCGTGCATTAATGAACGCTCCTGCTGTGGTTTTAGCCGATGAGCCTACCGGAAACTTAGATTCCAAAAACAGCCAGGAAATTGTGGAACTCTTAAAATATTCCAACCAGAAATTTAACCAGACCTTAATTGTCATTACCCATGATGAAAACATTGCCCTTCAGGCAGACCGCATCATTGCCATTGAAGACGGCAAAATTACACGGGATGAGGTGATTCGTGCATGAATATCTTCCACAAAATCACACTCACCAACTTAAAGAAGAATAAAACCCGTACCATCGTCACGATTATCGGAATTATTCTTTCTACTGCCATGTTTACCGCAGTTACCAGCAGCATCAGTTCCCTTCATGCATTTATGAAGGAATATACCATTGATACAGAAGGCTGCTGGCAGGGTGCCGCTTTTCATGTCACCCCATCAGAAGCAAAAGATTTCCTCTCCCATGACGAAATCGAGTCTTCTGTTTCTTTAAAATATATTGGATATGCCAATCTTAAAGATCCCGCCAACCAATACAAACCATACCTTTATATCTGCGGTGTAACGGACGATATCACCTCTCTTCTTCCGGTACACATCACGAAAGGACGGATGCCTGAAAATGATTCTGAGCTTCTACTTCCTGAGCACCTTACCTATGACGGTGGCATTGCTTATAGCTTAAACGATGAAATTACCCTGGATGTTGGGGAACGTGTGGATGAAGATGGTTCTATTTTAGATAATAATACTTCACTGCTTGGTAATAAGTCAGAAAAAACAAAAGACGGAAAAGTAATTCCGTTAGAATCCATTACAAATACGGAGTCAAAAACTTATCAGGTGGTAGGTTTTTACAGCAGACCTTCCTTTGAAAGCTTTCAGGCTCCGGGTTATACAGCACTGACTCTCTCTTCTGCCCGGACATCCTATCAGGATATTTACTTCTGTCTTCATAACAGCAAGGATGTATCCAGTTTTTTAGAGCAGAATGCACCATATTCTTATACCATGAACTATGATTTACTGCGGCTTGACGGAGCATCCATGGAGGATTCCTTAAACCGCACCGTCACCAGTCTTGCGGTTATTTTGATTGCAATTATCGTACTTGGGTCTATCTCACTGATTTATAATGCATTTTCCATTTCTATCAGCGAACGAACCAGACAATTTGGTCTGCTTTCATCCCTTGGTGCAACCAGACACCAGATGATTCACAGCATCCTGTTTGAAGCGGCTTTCCTGTGTCTTATCGGTATTCCGCTTGGAATCTTCTTCGGTTTAGTTGGCATTGGCATTACCTTCTATTTCACTGGTGATACTCTTGCCATGCTGTACCGAAGCGAAACCACACTGCACCTGACCCTGCAGCCATCCGTTGCCGGAATTGTGATTGCCGTCACCCTCGCTTTTATTACGGTATTGATTTCTGCTTACCTGCCGGCACGGAAATCCATGAAGTTATCTGCCTTAGAAGCCATCCGGCAGACCAGTGATATTAACATCCGTTCCAAAAAAGTGCATACATTTCCACTTACGGAAAAATTATTTGGCTTTGAAGGAATGCTTGCTGCCAAAAACTATAAACGAAGCCGCAGCAAATACCGTGCTACTGTTATCTCACTTTTCTTAAGTATTGTACTGTTTATTTCTGCCAGCAGCTTTTGTGCTTATCTGACACGTTCCGCCGGCAGCATTTATAACGGAAACGGCTATGAACTTTCCTGCACGATATATTCCGAAAATAACTATGACCCGGATACGCTTTTAACAAAAATCCGCGCTTTAGATGGTGTAGATAAGGCTTCTTACGGTGCCAGCTTCGCTGCCTGCTTTACTGTAGCCAAAGAAGACTGTTCGAAAGAATTTGAAAGTTTCTATTCTGATTATGAACAGGCTTATTACAGCAATACACTCCTGGCAGATGACTCCTGTGAGCTTACCACTTTGATTTATTTCGTGGAGGATCATTTATTTGAAGATTATTTAAAAGAAATCGGGGAAAATCCTTCCGATTATCAGAATTCTGATCATCCAACGGGTGTATTGATTGACCGGCTTCATGTATTCAATGACAAATACTATGACATTAATATTTTCGCCAATCCTTCTTCGCAGGATATTGTATTATCCGCTTTAGACGAAGATGTGAAAAATACCTGCACCGTCACCGCTGGTGCTTTCAGTGATACCATTCCTTTCGGTGTCAGTGCTCCTTCCGATAATGCGAAATTTATTTTTCCATATTCCTGTAAGGATGCTCTCTGGCAGGCACTCAGCCAGAACCCGGATAGTTCACTGGAAAATTCATACTATATAAAAACAGATAATCACAAACAGGTACAGACCGACTTAAATACACTCTTTGACAACGAAAATATTTCTGCTGATATCTATGATTATATGGATTCCATTGAAAATGAGCGTGCCATGATTACCGTTATCAATATTTTTTCCTATGGATTTATTACACTAATTTCCCTGATAGCGGCAGCCAATGTATTTAACACGATTTCTACCAATATTATTTTACGAAAACGTGAATTTGCCATGTTAAAATCCATCGGTCTTTCTCCGAAGGGTTTCCGCAAAATGATGCAGTTTGAATGTCTGCTCTATGGCTGCAAAGGACTCCTTTACGGACTTCCGGCTTCTATTGGAATCACCTGGCTTATTTATCGGGCAGTCAGTGATGGAATCGACTTTGGATTCTTTATTCCATGGTATAGCTTTGTCATTGCCATTGGCAGTGTGTTTGTCGTCGTTGCTGCAACCATGATTTATTCCATGCGTAAGCTTTCTTCTGAAAATATCATGGATGCATTAAAAAATGAAAATTTATAAAATCTCTTTTTCTTTCAGATTATAAAAGGTAAAATCACCGGTATTTAAAAGCATTCCATTGGCATCTGTAATTTCAAATGCTACTACTGTGAGGTTCCTTCCGGGTTTTACCACTTTGGCGGTGCATGTAACATATTCTGTTGCACGCGCCGCTTTTAAATAGCGGATCTGTCCGTCCACAGTAGTCACATAATATCCATAGGTTCCTGCCGCAATTCCGCATATGGTATCCACTGCCGAATACAGTACTCCGCCGTGCAAATCTCCATAGATATTTGTAAACTCTTTTTTGAATGGCAGTTCTGCCTTTACCCTTCCAAGTTCTGCCTCTGTTATCTTCATCTGCAGCAGACTTCCAAAGGGATTCTGCTCTAATAATTTCTGGCATTCTTCTATTGTAATTTTATTTTGCATTTGGTTCCTCTTTTCTTACATGTATCTTTTATCCTTTATTTGTACCTATTTTGTGCTCATTTATGTTTTTTGTCAATGAAACAATCTATCTGACTTTTCGGATTGCCAAATCCCCATCCTATGATGTAATATATTTTGTATGGTGTATATTAAGAATTTTTCTCACCATACACTTACGCATCAAGGAGGTATCTTTATGGATCCAAAGAAACAATTTTATGAAACACTCGCTACGTCCATGATTGAAAAATTCAAGAAAAGACAGATTGACGCATATTACTGTGCCACCAAAGAAGAAGCCGTTGCACTTGCCACTTCCATGCTGCCGACACAGGCAACCGTTGGTTTTGGCGGTTCCATGACTTTAACCGAAAGTGGTATGATGGCTGCTCTGCAAAATAAGACTGACATCACTCTTTATGACAGAAGCAAAGCTGCCACACCGGAAGAAACAACTGCAATTTATCATCAGTGTCTGAATGCAGATTATTATTTTATGAGTTCCAATGCAATCACTTCTGACGGACAGCTTGTCAATATTGACGGAAATGGCAACCGGGTTGCAGCACTCATCTATGGCCCGAAGGAAGTCATCGTTATGGCCGGTATGAATAAGGTTGTAAAAACAGTTGACGACGCTCTTGACCGGGTACATAATACTGCTACTCCTGCCAACTGCATCCGCCTTAGCAAGAAAACGCCATGTGCACTCACCGGAACATGTGCCGACTGCCTCTCACCGGAGTGTATCTGTAATCAGGTTGTTATCACCAGAAGAAGTGGTATTCCGGGAAGAATCAAAGTAATTCTCATCGGAGAGGAATTAGGATATTAATACGATTTCATAAAAAAATCCGCATACCAGATATACTCTGATATGCGGATTTTTATTTTATCCTATGCTCCGGCTGTAAATGTCGGTAGTTTCTCAATGACTTCCTGCAACGGACTCCAGTTCATCAGTTCTTCCTTTTCATCCTCTCTCTTGAAAGAAATCCCATTTTCCTTTTTCTGCTTTCTCTTTTCTGCACTTTCCTGAGTTCCCGGCAGTCTGCTATAGGCACCGGATTTATGGAATTCATCTGACACCCTGTTTACTGCTGCTACAATATATTCCTTATCCGGATCATTGTCCGATATACCGGAAACAGCGGTGGATACAATACGGTTTGCTTCTTCTTTGCTCTTTGCAGTTTTCAGCTCGTTCTCCACTTCCTCTGCAATCATCTGAATCCGTATCGCATGGGCATATGCAATGGGGTCATTTCTTTGAAGCCATGAAAGTTCTTCTTTGGTCAGCTTCTTTCCAGCCTCTAATTTCCGTTTGATTTTCGCCATTTTTTCCTGTTTTGCTTCTTCACTTTCTTCTGCCACATTATTATCATAAATGCATTTCATCATATACTGCGGCAATTCCTCCACCGTAGATACCTTCTTTGTATCCTGCTCCGTATTGGAAAATAAATTCAGTCTGACTGCCATCGCATCTCCTCCTGATTTCGTAATCTGTTCCTTGCATTTTATCTTACACTTATATATCGGAATATTTCTTCTTTTTCCATAGTCATTTGAAAATGCTTGACAGCAAGTAGCGAGAAACACGCGGCGCGTTTTTTTAACTTCCTATCTGTCCCACTTATCTGCCAGAGAATTAATCTGGTCAGCAAATTTCGCAAGATCTTTATTTGGGATACCTTCATTCTTCTGAATGACACTAAGCAGCCTCTGACCCGCCGCCAGCAGTCTTGCAAACACATTAGAGGATGCCTTTGCCGGTTTGTCTTTCTTCTTTTCAACCAGTTCACGGCTTCCTTCATGAACACAGACATTTTCTAATAAGTCATAGGTATCACCACTATATGGTGCAACCGCCTGATAGCCTAATTCCGTATGCAGATGCTCTGCAAATTCATCACAGACCTTATCCTCACCATGTACCACAAAGACACGCTTTGGTGGATTTTTAAATGCAGATGCCCATTTTGTCAGCATATCACGGTCTGCATGACCACTGATACCAGGAAGATTTAAAATTTCTGCATGTACCTGAATATTTTCACCGAAAAGTTTTACTTCTTTGGCTCCATTCAAAAGTGCATGACCCAAGGTTCCAGGTACCTGATATCCTACAAACAGAATCGTGCTTTCCGGTCTCCACAAATTATGTTTTAAATGATGGCGGATACGGCCAGCCTCACACATACCGGAAGCAGAAATGATAACCAATGGTTTCTTGCTGAAGTTAATCATTTTGGATTCATCACTGGTAACAGACGTTTTCAGTCCCGGGAATCCAATCGGATTAATACCCTGCTCCACTAATTTCTTTGCCTCATCAGAGAAGCAGTCTTCTACACTCTTATGGAAAATATTTGTTGCTTCCACAGCCAGCGGGCTGTCGATATAGGCCTCAAAATCTTCAAACTCCGGCAGCAGATGTTCTGTCTTGATCCGTCGCAGATGATATAGCATTTCCTGTGTACGACCTACAGAAAATGCCGGAATGACAAGATTACCACCTCTTGCAAATGTCCGCTTAATTACTGCCGCAAGTTCCGGTGCATAATCCGGCGGATCTGCATGTATCCGGTCACCATAAGTTGATTCAATCAATACATAATCTGCTTCATCGATAAACTGCGGATTTTTAATCAATGGCTTATTGCCATGACCGATATCTCCGGAAAATACAATTTTCACGGTCTTATCTTCTTCCGTCAGCCATACCTCAATGCTGGATGAACCAAGAAGATGTCCTGCATCTACAAACCGGATTTTTACTCCATCACAGATTTCAATGATTTTATTGTAATCACATGGTACAAAATGCTCTAAAACCCCCTGTGCATCATCCATATCGTAAAGAGGCACTACTTCCGGTAATCCGGCTCTCCTGGCCTTACGGTTTCTCCACTCTGCTTCAAACATCTGGATGTGTGCACTGTCCTTTAACATGATATTACAAAGTTCGCTGGTTGCTGTTGTCGCAAATATCTGTCCCCGGAATCCATGACTATACAGCAATGGAAGTAAGCCTGAATGGTCGATATGGGCATGTGTTACAAACACATAATCAATATTAGATGCATTCACCGGAATCTCCTGATTCACATATAAATCCGGTCCCTGCTCCATACCACAATCCACCAGTATCCGCTTATCCTGACATTGCAGAAAATGACAACTTCCAGTTACTTCATGTGCAGCCCCTAAAAACTCCAATAACATAATACCATCTCCTCGCCATCTCTTTATTGTCGAACTTATGATAGTATCATTTTATCATATTGGACAAAAAATGTATACATTTTATTCGTTTTTTATTCAAATCGCACAATTTCTTTCTTCAATCGTTTCATAATCTTTTTCTCCAGCCTGGAAATATAGGACTGGGAAATTCCTAATAAATCCGCCACCTCTTTCTGGGTCAGTTCATTATCATTTTTCGAATTGATGCCAAACCGCAGTTCAATAATCGTCCGCTCCCTGCCGCTTAAATGCTCAATTGCTTTATTCAAAAGCTTCTTTTCAACCTCAGTCTCAATATCCCGGTAAATGACATCTTCATCTGTTCCTAAAATATCCGAAAGTAGTAATTCATTTCCGTCCCAGTCCACATTTAACGGCTCATCAATGGATACCTCTAATTTCGTCTTATTATTTCTACGCAGATACATCAGAATTTCATTTTCAATACATCGGGAGGCATAGGTTGCAAGCTTGATATTTTTTTCCGGATTAAAAGTATTAATTGCCTTGATTAATCCGATGGTTCCAATAGAAATCAAATCCTCCACTCCTACTCCCGTATTGTCAAATTTCTTCGCTATGTATACTACAAGTCTCAGATTATGCTCGATTAATTTCTTTCTTGCAGTCTCACTCTGCTCTTTCACCAATTGTCCGATACATTCCATTTCCTCTTTCGCCGGAAGCGGTGGCGGCAGCACCTCTGCCCCTCCGATATAGTGAATCTCCGTCTCCTTACGAAGCAGCATATCTTTTAAACTACGCACAATGCGAAACTGAAAATGCTCCGGTATATCTACTTTTAAATACATTACAACTCCTCTTTCCTCTCTTATTCACATTCCATCCTATAGCAGATGGCAATTTAAAATCATCTGATATTCCTTCTTTTGAAACAACGATGGACTTCCAAGTGCAATCACCGCCTGTAAAATCTGCCGCTCTTTTTTTCCTTCTTTAATATAAAGTTCTTCTACGGTAAGTGCTTCTACCAAGCCGTTTTTCTCTCCCATACTGCTAAATGGCAACAGTCGTACTACCGGCTCATCTTCCCGGAAAATCGGCATCAGAAGCTCTTTATCTATGATACTGACCGGTTTTCCCACATAGGGGTCGATCAGCAGATTTCCGGTATCATAATAGGCTTCTAACAGCAATTCATGTTCATGATAGCAAAGACGCACCTGATAAAGATGCCGGCTTCTCTCCTTTCTGCTGCGCCATATTATGGATGCTGACACAGCAATTCCCGCCGTCAGCACCATTGCCAGATAAAAATGCTGCCCATAAAAAAGGCTCTTATTGAGCCACTGCATGCAGCCTCCTGTCAGAATCGAAAACAAAAAACAGCCAAGCCAGTTTTTTATCAGAAAAGCGACTCTTTGTGTCGTATGTTTCCTCGTAAAAAATGCAATCATAACCATGCCAAGCGGAACCGCTACATACATAATCAGCCGATACAATCTATAGGATGAAAGCATCAGAAAACAAATGACTCCCATACCACTTCCAAATAAGGCAGCAAGCAGTATCCTGCCCTTATGTATGAGATTCCGCAAAAAAATGCCTGTCAGGAACAGATTCAGCACATCCATCAGGAAATTATTGACAAAAAGAACATCTAAATATATCTCATAAATACATGCCACCTCCCTTCCTTTCCTGCATTATACAAACTTTCCTCTGCATATTTTGTCAAAACAGATGCCGCCATTCTTTCATTTCATTGACAGAATCCGACTGCCCGGCAGGGAAGTTGCAAAAGAAACGTAATGCACTCTGCAAATCTTACCTACAGAAGCTGCCACCGGCAGCTTCTTACGGATGCCTGACAACGCAAAAAACGCTTAGAACAATGGCTGTCACCAGTATCTGGTACATTTCAAATGTTCTAAGCGTCGTATCATACAGGAACTTCAAATTCCTTTTCTACTCTTACACTATAATTTTATTGCTATCCTTTTCAAAATGATAGTTCTTATTTTTTGGTACTCTTTAAGAACTCCGGAATTTTAATATCCTTCTCATGAACAGTGCTTTCCGGTCTCTTTGGTTTGGTAATTCCAATAAATGGAGAAGCTGCCGGAGCCGGCTGCTGTGCAGCAGTCTGTCCCAGAGTAGATGTTGCTCCGAAACTGCTGTTGGTTGTAACATTAGCAGTACGGTTTACAAGTCCGGAATTAATGACCGGTCTGGTGGTTGCTGCTGTATTTGGATATTTCAATCCGGACATAAGATTAGAAGATGCAGTGGTTTTTGCTGCATTCTCTTCCAGTCCTGTTGCAATTACAGTAATCGTTGCAGCATCTGTCATAGTCTCATCATATTTTGCACCAAAGATAATATTTGCATTATCGCCGGCAAGATCTTCTACATAGCTTGCTGCATCATTGGCATCCATAAGAGAAATATCACCGGAAATATTGATAATAACATGGCTTGCTCCATTGATAGTTGTCTCAAGCAATGGACTGGTAACAGCCAGTTTGACTGCCTCAATTGCCTTATCATCACCCTTAGCCATACCGATACCGATATGTGCAAGACCCTTGTCCTTCATAACAGTCTGAACATCTGCGAAGTCAAGGTTAATCAATGCCGGCATATTAATCAGGTCTGTGATTCCCTGAACCGCCTGCTGAAGCACCTCATCTGCTTTCTTTAATGCATCCGGGAAGGTTGTTCTGCGGTCTACAATCTCTAATAATTTATCATTTGGAATTACAATCAAGGTATCTACATTCTCACGAAGCTTGTCAACACCGCTTAAAGCATTTACCATTCTTGCTTTTGCTTCAAATTTAAACGGCTTAGTTACAACACCAACGGTAAGAATTCCCTGATCCTTTGCAATCTTTGCCACAACAGGAGCTGCTCCTGTACCGGTTCCGCCACCCATACCACAGGTTACGAATACCATATCTGCACCTTCAATAGCTGCTGACAACTCTTCCATACTCTCTTCTGCAGCTTTGGCTCCAACCTCCGGCTGTGCTCCTGCTCCAAGTCCTTTGGTAAGCTTCTCACCAATCTGAATCAACGTAGGTGCTTTACATAAAAGTAATGCCTGTTTATCGGTATTTACTCCAACAAACTCAACACCACCAATATTTTCATCAATCATTCTATTTACTGCATTATTACCTGCACCACCAACACCAATTACAATAATTTTAGCACTGGATTCTGCTTCTGTTGTTTTAATTTCAAGCAAGGTAGTTCCTCCTTCTCTCCCTCATTCTATATGTAATCTATGAGAAATCTGCTTTACAGATTTCTCATAAAAAGTATGCCTTTATTTACTCATATACTCTATCATATAATTTTTCGTAAAAATAATCAACCTATATTTTCTGTTTTTTTGAAAAAATTACGCCGTCTTTTCAAAAGTAATATCTGTAGTATCTTCTGTCCAGTCTTCCAGATGAAGAATGCCTGTAAGTCCTTCCAGATTTGGCATAATTTTCTCCATACGAACTACTTTTTCCGTAAGGCTGGTTGCCTGTCCAAGATTCACCGTAATCGTTCCGTACTGCAGGGTTACATTTCCCTGGTCATCATAATTGATGGTATCCGGAACCAGATTATACTTCTTTAAGGTCTGGGTTACTGCCAGCAAATCCTTTAGGGTATCTTTTCCGCTTACGTCAAGCTTTTCATAAAGTACTGCTTCCCCACAAGCCAGTCCGGTAATCTGCGGTACTCCTTCGATGACATCTGTAGACATTTCCACTACAAAGCCATCTTTGTCAAAATAGACATTCTGTCCCAGGGAATCCATATATAAGTAGCCCAGCAGTCCTTTTTCATATACTTCTACATGAAGGGTATGCGGTGATTTGACACTCACCTCCATCGTATCAATAAACGGAACTTTCTGTGTATCAAAGAAACGATATTTAAAATATACATATAATGTATTCCAGGAATAGTCATCATTTAAGACCCATTCCTTAATCTGCTCATCACTGTATAATTTATTGCCTTCTACTTCGACATTTTTTACGGTAAATACCTTGATTACAATGAGTGCTGCCAGTGCCAGAATCAACAGTGTAGTCAGAAATCCAATCAGGATATGTTTTCTTCTTCTCTTCTTTCTGCGTTCTTCTCGTATCATATCCTATCCCTCCAACTGAATTCCTCTGGAAACACTTAACGCAAGTCCCATTTCTGCTAAGAGGAATGATGCCGAAGTACCACCATAACTGATAAAAGGAAGTGTGATACCGGTATTTGGAATACTGTTGGTTACAACGGCGATATTAAGGATTACCTGAATGGCAATGTGAGCCATAATACCAACCACCAGCAATGCACCATATAAATCTTTCGCATTATTGGCAATTACCATAAAACGCCACAGCATTAAGATAAACAGCAAAATCAGGCAGATTGCTCCGAATAATCCAAGCTCCTCACAGATGATGGAAAATACCATATCATTCTGCGCTTCCGGTACGAACCCAAGCTTCTGCATACTGGCACCAAGTCCTTTTCCAAAAAGTCCTCCAGAACCAATGGCATATAAGCCCTGCATGGTCTGATAACCTTTATCATAATTCTCCGGATGGAGCCAGATTTTGATACGTTCTGCACGATAGCTTGCCAGTACAATAAAGACTGCTCCGAAAGCGAATACTGCGATTGCCATTCCCACAAACTGCGCATATTTCGGGCTTGCCACGAACGCCATTGCCACTGCGATACCCACAATGATAATCGCGGTACTTAAGTTCGTATAAGCAACCGGTCCAACCAGCGGAAGCAGTAAAACCATTACCTTCATCAGTTCCTTCAGATCGCCAATCTTCTTTTGCATGCGGCTGATTACCGTTGCAAGAAAAATAATGACAGCAAGCTTTGCAAACTCAGATGGCTGGAAAGAAAGCGGACCAAGGCGGAACCATCTGGTAGAACCATTTCCATTCGATCCTAAAAAGATAACGGAAACGCACAGTAAAAATGCGCCTATGTATGCCACACCATACAATTTCTTCCACACATGATAATCAATCTTGGAAATCACAAACATGGCAGCAAATCCAAGGCAGCATGCAAATGCCTGCCGCTTTAGATAATGAGTTCCATCGCCATACTCAATCTGTGCATTATAAGAACTGGTGCTGTACAGCATAACCAGACCAAAACACACTAAGAAAATAATAACAAACAAAAGTGTATAGTCAAAATATTTAATTGTCTTTTCTTTTGTGTCTGATTTTCTTCCCGGTCTGCGGCCCATAAATCACTACTCCTTTAAATTGCGCACCAAATCCTTAAATATTCTTCCTCGTTCTTCGTAGCTTTTAAACATATCCCAGCTTGCACATGCCGGTGATAATAATACGGCATCACCGGAAACTGCATTGTCATAGCAGATATTTACTGCCTCTTCGAGACTGTCTGCGAATACATACTCTGTAAATCCATGTCTCTTTGCACAGTCTGCAATCTTCTCTTTTGTTACTCCGATTAATACTAATTTCTTTACTTTACCATCGAAGCTTTCTATCCATTCATCATATTCAGACTGCTTATCATAGCCACCGCCAATGAGAAGTGTCGGACGGTTCATTGCCTGAATTCCCTTAATCGCTGCATCCGGGTTTGTTCCCTTGGAATCGTTATAGAATTTTACGCCACGTTTCTCCGTAACATATTCAATTCTATGCTCTACTGCCTGGAACTCACGCAGTGTTTTTACAATGACATCCATCGGTACTCCGATACTTATGGTCATGGCAACTGCCGCCATAACATTTTCATAATTATGGGTTCCAAGAATATTTAGCTCATTGACATCAATGACTTCTTCCTCTTTGCCCTCAGAGACATAAATAATCTTCTCACCATTTAAATAACATCCATTCTGTACCGGCTTTTTACTGTCAAACCAGAGCACTTTCATGGATAAGGATTCCCCAAATTTGCGAAGTACTTCATCCTCATAATTTAAGACGCAGACATCGTTTGCTTTCTGATTCTTTGTAATGTCCTCTTTTGCCTTAATATAATTTTCCATGGTATGATGACGGTTCAGATGATCCGGTGTAATATTTAAAATAGCAGATACATCCGGAGCAAAATCTACAATTGTCTCTAACTGGAAACTGCTGATTTCTGCTGCTGTTACCGTTTCTTCTGTGGTATCTGCCGCTACCGATGTATATGGAATTCCAATATTTCCTACGACTTTTACATCCTTAAAGTAATTGGATAAAATTTCTCCCACCAGTGTAGTGGTTGTCGTCTTGCCATTCGTTCCTGTAATTGCAAGGATTTTTCCTTTTGCCACCTGATAAGCAAGCTCAATCTCACCAATAATCGTAATTTTCTTATCACGCATGGCATTTACCAATGGTAAATCGGTTGGAACACCCGGACTTAACACAACAAAATCCAGTTTATCCATCACTTCTTCCGGAAGGGTGCCCACATAGATTTCTGCCTTGGCAAAGCTCTCCGATTTTTCTTTGATTTCTGCTACACTCTGCTTTTCATTTCCTTCAAAAACGAAAATATTCGCATTCTGTTTTTCTAACAGCTCTGCTGCAGCAATTCCACTTTTCCCAGAGCCAAATACCAGTACATTTTTCTCCTGAAATTCCATTTTATTCACTCCTGTCTCTTTATAATCCAATCAATGCAACCAGACATAAGATTGCTGTTACAATTGAAAATACTGCCACTACCCTGGTCTCTGACCAGCCACCTAATTCAAAGTGGTGATGAATCGGAGCCATACGGAAAATTCTCTTTCCACCTGTTTTTTTAAAATAGGTTACCTGAATGATAACAGATAATACTTCTACCAGATAAATCAGTCCCACAATCAGAAGGAAAATTGGCATCTGAAGCATATATGCGGTAGCTGCCACAAATCCACCCAGTGCAAGAGAACCGGTATCTCCCATAAATACACTTGCCGGATATACATTAAACAGAAGGAATCCCATCAATGCACCTACTACAGCACAGGTAATCGGTTCGATTCCGCTGTTGGTTCCCACTGCAACTACAGTAAAGAAGGTTGCTACGATAATGGTTACGCTGGTAGCAAGACCATCTAAGCCATCGGTAAAGTTGACTCCGTTTACAGTTCCGATTACTGCAAAATACATGACCGGAATTGCAAGCCAGCCAATATTCCAGTATTTTCCACCGGAAAATGGAAGCAGCATTGTAAGGGAAACATCTGAAAACTTCACCATGTATACCACAAAAACAGTGGTCACTACAAGCTGGCATAACATTTTCTGCCATGCAAGCAGTCCATCCGACCGTCTCAGTACAACCTTCAAATAATCATCTAAAAATCCAATTACGCCAAATCCTACTACCATAAAGAGAATCGGAATAATCTTCGGATAATCTTTTACATAAATCAGACTGGTTACAATAATACTTGCGATAATCATCAATCCACCCATGGTAGGGGTTCCCATTTTCTTCTGATGGGATTCAAGCTCTTTCCGCTCCGTCTGACCAACTTTCAATCTTCTTAAAAAAGGAATTACGACCGGTCCTAACAATGCACTCACTGCAAAAGCGATAATAACCGGAAGAATAACATGATACGTCATAACTGCACCTCTTTTTATTTTCTTTTTGTATATCATTTCAACTTATCTAGTATACGTTATTTAGAGATTTCCTGCAAGATATCTTCCCAAAGTTTCACGGATTTTCCTGAATTTCCGCATCTTCTGTAACCAGTGCCTGCTCAATGCCAAGATATGGCAGAATATTGGAAAACAAATCCCGGCAGACCGGTGCTGCTATGGTTCCACCATAATAAACGCCTTGTGGATTATTGATAATAATTAAGGCAAGTACCTGCGGATCGTCAGCCGGAGCAAAGCCTAAAAAAGAAGAAATATACCTTTTTTCACTACGTGGAAGCGTCTGGGACGTTGCGGTTTTGCCGCCAATAGAAAAGCCTTCAAGAGCCGCATTCTTTCCACTGCCCTCAGATACTACTTTTTCCAGCAAATAGCGCATGGTGGTGGAAGTTTCTTCGCTTACAATATGTTCCTTTTGTCCATAGACAAAAGTATGTGTCACTTCTCCTTCTGCATTTTTCGTCTCCACGCCAAAATGCGGCGTCACACGGTTTCCTCCATTTATAATAGAGGAAACCGTAGTTGCAAGCTGAATCGGTGTAATCTGGAAGGACTGCCCAAAGGACATGGTTGCAAGCTCCACCTGACCGATATTTTCTCTTTTATGCATAATGGTGGATGCTTCCCCCGGTAAATCTATATTTGTCCTGGATAATAAACCAAACTGTTCAAAATAATCGCAGAAGCGGTCGGAACCGATACGAAGTCCGATTTCTATGAATACCGGGTTGCAGGAATTCATAATGCCATGGGTAAAATCCTCTGCCCCATGCCCTCCCACTTTATGGCAGCGGATTCTCCTGTCCTCCACAATCTTATATCCCGGACAGTTAAACTGGTCAGAAAGACTTACTTTTCCCTCCTCCAAGGCTGCGGATGCTGTTATTATCTTAAAAGTGGATCCCGGTTCATAAGTGTCATTGATGCACTGGTTTCTCCACATTTTATTTAAAGCATCCTGCTTCTCCTCTTCGCTCAATTCCGTGTCATTCTCCGTATTTAAGGCAAAAGGTTCATTGAGATTAAACTCCGGTTCATTTACCATGGCAAGAATTTCGCCGTTCTGTGGGTTCATCACAAGGATGCTGACACTATCTGCCTGTTTTTCCTCCCGCACCTTTACTGCCGCCTGCGCTGCATACATCTGGATATTATAATCAAGACTTAAATAAAGGTCATCTCCTTCTACCGGCTCACTCCGCCGCTCTCCGGCATTTTTTATCTCTACGCCTCTGGCATCTGTCAATGTAAGTATCTTTCCATTGATGCCCTCCAGATATTCATCATATTTTACTTCTATTCCGATAATTCCCTGATTGTCCCCGCCAGTAAATCCGATTACTTTAGAAGCCAGTTCATTATAAGGATAATACCGTTTATAATCTTCATCGATCTTCACGCCCGCCAGTTCATAAGATCGAATCGCATCTCCGGTTTCTTTCTCCACATTCGTCTTAATCCGTTCAATGGAACTAACCTTCTCTACCCGCTTCCGCACTGTCTCTTCTGACATGCCAAGCTCTTTTGTTAAAACTGCAATTACCTTTTCCGGGTCTTCTATCTGGCTGTGAATCACAGAAATCGTACATACCGTCTTATTTTCTGCTAAAACCACACCATTTCTGTCATAAATATTTCCTCTTGCCGCCTTGATATCCCTTTCTCTTTCATGGAGATTCTCCGCCCGGACCCCATAGTATTCTGAACAGAATATCATAAGATACACCAGTCGTCCCATCAGAAATACCATCAGCAGTAATACTGCCACAAAAATAATCATAATTTTTCGTCGGTTAAAGGTTTTATTCCGATAGATGCAAAATCTGTTTTCTTCTTCCTCCTGCATTTTTTGCTGAAACATAAAAACATAACCTCATAAAAGCAGTTATTATAATCTATTACAACTTTTACAAGGTTATGTTGTTTTCTCTATTGTGCTACATCCTGTGGCTGTAAACCATCCTCCGGTGGTACTGTTTCCTCTGCAATATCCGGTGTCTGGTCTACCATAGAATCCTCCGGTGCAGAATCCGGAACATCTGTTGTTCCATCTGTCGGTGCTTCTGCCGGGTCTGTCTCTTCTGTTACAACAATGTCCTCATCCGGATAAATATTAAGATAAGGCAGTGTCTCTTCGAAAATTCCCTTTGCGATTTCCTGTGCAAAGGTACTGTGAAACTCTTCTTCTGCGTTTGGTTCGTCTACTACTACATATACCAAAAGCTGCGGATTGTCTACTGGTGCAAAACCGATAAAGGAAACCAGATAATTTCCCTGTCCTCGAGGAAGCTTCTGTGCTGTTCCGGTCTTTCCACCCATGGAGTATCCCGGCACTTTTGCATATTTTCCGGTACCATCGGAAACCGTTGCATAAAGATACTGTTTTAATAATTCACTGGTAGATGAAGACACTGTTTTCTTTAACAAGGTTCCATTGTCTTCCTGTATGACATTCCCATTTTCATCTGTTATTTTCTTTACCACATGTGGCTGATAATAGTTACCACCATTAATAATGGAACAAAAAGCACTTGCCACCTGTATCATGGTAACATTAAAGTTCTGTCCAAAGGAATTGGTAGCCAGGTTAATGGTGCTTAGCTGGTCTTCGGTATAAATTAAGGAATCGGTTCTAGCCTCTCCCGGTAAATCAATGTTTGTCTTGGTACCAAAGCCGAAAATCTGCTGATACTTAGAGAAATTCTCAGGTCCGATATCATAAGACATCTGCATCAGGGCATCATTACAGGAATTCTTTAAGGCATCTTCTACTGTTTCAAGTCCATGTCCGTTGGTATTTACACAGTGAATGTCATGACCGGAAATCGTCTCGTATCCATCACAGATAAAAGTACGGTTCGGGTCTAAAGTTCCGGTATCCAGACCACAGGCTACGGTAAAAGGTTTTACGGTAGAGCCCGGTTCATAAGTATAAGTAATGCAGAAATTAGACCATAACTGGTTTAAAGCATCCAGTTCTGCATCGTCATCCATAGCATCAATTTCTTCCTGGGTATAATAGGCAGACAAATCCCTTGGATTACTACTGTCATAATTTGGATAATTTGCCATGGCAAGCACTTCAGCATTCTGTGGGTTCATTACAATAACTCCCACATGTTTACTTCCAGCACCCTCTCTTGCTGCATCCCTGTATTCTTCTTCAAATGCAGCAATCTTATCTTCTACGATTTTCTGGATATTTGCATCAATGGTCAGTGTAACATCATTACCATTCTGGGCATCGATTACTGTCTTCTCAAAATTACTGTCGGAATTCAGATAACCATATTCTCTTCCGTTGGTTCCATTCAGAACACTGTTATAGGAATTTTCCACTCCATTCATTCCCAGATTACCGCTGGTAGTAAATCCTACTACCGCACTGGCTAGAGAACCATATGGATATTCTCTCTGGTATTCTTTTTCAAACCAGACTCCATTAATTTTTCCTTTTTTCTCTGCATCGCCGCTCTTCTTATCGGAAGCTTCCTTTTCTGCCGCCTGCATATCTTCAAACGCCCGAATCTCTTCATAGCTTAATTTCTTTGCCAGAACATTGTACTGGCTCTTTGGCTTATCCGTAATCAGATTACGTAAATCGGTTTCATTCAGCTGTGGGAAACAGGTTATCAGTGCATCGATGGTCGGGTCAATATCTGCCGAATCACTGTTTAATACCTTACAGTCTAATATCACATTGTATACATCCACGCTGGTTGCAAGTATCGTTCCCTTGCAGTCTGTAATATTTCCACGCTGATAAGGAATGACCGTACTGTCATATTTCTGCTGGGATAATACTTTCTTTTCGTATTTCTTTCCACTGGTGTGTTCAATATACATCAATCTTACAATTAATCCCAACAAAAGTAGTGCTATTATTACAAACAGCACTACAAGTTTCTTTTGCATTTTCTTACTAAATTTTGCTATTTTCTTTCCGCCGCGTCTCTTTCCTGCCATTTTACCACCACGTTTGTTTCCTACTTATTCGGAATATCCTCAAACTGATTCATATAATCTTCTTTATCAACCGTATAATGTATAATCTGGTCCGGTCCCGCATAGCTCATGCCAAGCTGGTTCATTGCTATATCCTTGATGGTTGAAAGATCTACTGCTGTCTCGATTCTTTTTTCTGCCGCATCATTATCTGCCTTTAATTCAGCTACCTGGCTTTCTAATGCAGAAATTGTCTTTAAATGCGTTGTAATTCCAGACTGCAGACGGATATACAGTACTGCTGCCACACACATAACCAGCAGCGATACAGATAAAAATGCCACATAACCCAAATCCATATGTGCTGACTTCTCCTGATTCTTCTGCGCCATACGTCTGTTGCGCTGTCTGATTTCCTCCCGCTGCTTTTCTTCCTGTTCTCTGCGGTAATCCGGTGCAGCTTCTAATTTACGGACAGTGTTTCCATCTATGTAAGTCTGTGTTCGATAATTTCTTCTTGTCTTCTCCATTTTCACGTCTCTCCCTAGTCATTGATATGCCGTTCAAATACTCTTAATTTTGCGCTTTTTGCTCTCGGATTCTCTTCCATTTCAGATTTCGTTGGAAGAATCGGTTTTCTAGTGATTACTTTTCCTTTTGGTTTCTTGCCACATACACACACCGGAAATTCTTTCGGACAGGTACATGGATTTTCATTTTTGCGAAAGATGTTCTTTACAATTCTGTCTTCCAGGGAATGGAAGGTAATGATACAGATTCTTCCATCTTCCTCTAAAAGGTCTATCATCTCATCCAGGGTATCCGATAAGACTTCCAGCTCACGATTCAGTTCAATACGAATTGCCTGAAACGTTCTCTTTGCCGGATGTCCGCCAGTACTCTGTACTTTCATCGGTATGGATGCCCGGATAATTGCGGTCAGCTCTCCGGTTGTCTCAATTGGTTTCTTTGCCCGGGCTGCGACAATATGCTTTGCAATATTCTTTGCGAACCGGTCTTCCCCATAGTCTCTTATGATACGATACAGCTCTGATTCACTGTAATCATTTACAATATCTTTTGCCGTTAATGTCTGACGCTGATCCATTCTCATGTCCAGTGGTGCATCTTCCTCCCGGTAGGTAAATCCACGCTCCGGTGTATCTAACTGAAAGGAAGATACTCCCAGATCAAGAAGGATTCCATTTACCTTCGTCACTCCGATACGGTTCAATTCTTCTTTCATATTGCAGTAATTGCTGCGGATAATGGTTACTTTATCAGAATAATCCTTTAACCGCTCACTGGCTGCTGCAATTGCATCTTCGTCCTGGTCAATTCCTATCAGCCTTCCGTTCTCATTCAGCCTTTTTACAATTTCGGAAGAATGTCCCGCTCCACCGAGCGTTCCGTCTACATAAATTCCGTCCGGGCGAATATTCAGATTGTCTATGGTCTCATGCAAGAGAACCGATGTGTGTTTAAATTCCATGTTCACTCCTTTAGATACTCAAGCCAAGTTCTGCCATGTGTTCTGCAACTTCATCCATGTCATCATAAGTATTGGTATCCTGCCATCTGTTCTTGTCCCAAATCTCAATTCGCTTTAAGACTCCGACTGATACGACTTCTTTCTCTAATCCGGCAAATTCTCTTAACACTGCCGGAAGAAGAATTCTTCCCTGCTTGTCCACTTCACAGGTTGTTGCTCCTGCAAAGAAGAAACGTGAGAATTTTCTTGCATCTTTTGAGGTAAGTGGTACGTTGCGGAATTTTTCTTCAATGTTCTGCCATTCTTCATTTGGGTACACAAAAAGACACCCATCCAAACCCTTCGTTACTACAAACTCATCACCGAGCTGTTCTCTGAATTTGGAAGGAACAATCATTCTGCCCTTGGCGTCTATGTTGTGACTGTACTCTCCCATGAACATTGTCAAACACCTCAGTCCGGTTGCTATTTATCCACAAAGTTATCAACTTATCCACCACTTTGTGCCATTTTCAACCATTTTCCTCCACTTATGAATACATATTACCCCACTTTTGGGAAAAAATCAATATACTACACATAAAAATGCACAAAAAAAAGAAGCACATTTCTCAATGTACTTCTTTCCACTTACTCTTTACTTTTATCTTATTGGTACAAGTTCTTTTTGCTCACATAGCGATACATAGTTCTCAATCAGTCTGTCCACTTCCAGGCTCAGGTCATAGCATTCATCCATACTTTTCGCTCGTTCCAGTGCTTCATCCAGTCGGATTCTTGCACGTTCAATCGCAATGCGAAGTGCTTCCCTTTCATCCATAAGCATTTCTCCTATGCTGTGTCCCATCTCTGTGTTGTTCTTTGTAAATTCATTTTACTCTGCTCATCACCAAAAATCAAACAAAATATAACATCTTTTTTCGTCAATATTCGACAGCAAGCGGCATTTTTTCCTTATGCTGTGTTTTATAAAACAAATCGGCAATGGCCTCCACCAGCATCCGGTTGGTTGCTACTATATTCCGAATATCTGTTTCTATATTAATTTTTCTTCCAAGATACTGTTTATGCCTCTCTAAAATATATTCATACAGTGCCTCTGCATCAGAAAAATCAGCCTGCACTTTTTCTCCTGCTTCCATATTCCGGCTCATGATATAATTTTTAAGGCTTCGCTTCAATTGTTCTTCATAGGAACAATGATCCTTTAAGTTTCCCGGATAAATCTTGTTATGCGGATAAGTAAAATAATCAGCTACATAATGCGTTACCTGCCCGAGATTCATATAATACCGGCGTTTACGGGTCAGTTTCCCCTGCTGTTTACCGAAAATCAATTGATTCACCATCTTTTTCACATCCGGAAACGTCCCATTGATTTCATGTTTCTTATATACAAAAGATGGTTTGCAATCCGGCAGGATGCTGCCAATATAAAAAGACAGTCTATGTTTCTTAAGTTCTTCATCCTCTGTATTCTTTGCAATATAACGTGCCAGCAAAATATGTGATTTTTTTCTCATTTGCTTCCTCCTGTTTACCATCTACACCTTACACATTACTTCTGCTTTATTTATGCTTCAATCACATTATACTTTCTTTCATCTCATTTACAATAGTATTTTTCTTAAGATTCTTCTAAATTTCTGTGTCCAATCTGTTAAGAGTAGACACAGAAATATTTTGCTAAAACTTACTGATATTCCACTTTTTAGGAACAACAGAAGCTGGCACACTCTGTTTCCATACAGGTACAGGCATTCGTTCCGGCTACCTGGATGTCTTTTGCATGACATTTTCTTCCTTCATTGAATTTACAGTTTACTGCCTCACAGGTAACATCGCTCATCTTAGGCGGTTTACCGGTCGAATTGGCACATCCACAGTTTTTCTTCTCTTCAAAACTTCCACAGCTTGTCTCGCTGTTGCGGTTTGCATGTGCACCCTCTACCGTAATATTTCCACGGCAACAGCAATCATCTTTCTGGAAACTGCAGCTTCTTACAGAACATTTTAATTCTGTCACAAAAATCATCTCCTTTCTTTCGTTACATGTTTAGTATCTCCAAAGGAAATCTTTTTATGTTACCAACTTCATGTAAAAAAATGTATCTTGACACATTCTCGTGCCTGCGGCGGCCGCTTTCCTGTAAAGCAAAAAAGACTGTTGTCCGGTGCAAATACCAGCAACAGTCTTTTTAAATCCATATAAATAATAAAATTAAAAATTAGATTTTATTGCATTTTTATTTTTCTTCTGCAACTTCTTCCTTACGGATTTCCTTTGTACGAATCTCTTCGCAGATTGCATCAATGAATTCTCCTAAAGGTTTTACACCTTCATCTCCTGCAAAACGGCTTCTTACGGATACGGTTCCGTCCTCTGCCTCCTGCTGACCAACTACCAGCATGTACGGCAGCTTATCCAGTCTTGCTTCACGAATCTTGAATCCGATTTTCTCAGAACGGTTATCAACCGTTACATCTACATCATGAGCTGCTAATTCTTTTCTTACCTGCTCTGCATAGTCTGCATATTTTTCAGAAATCGGCAATACTCTTACCTGTTCCGGGCAAAGCCAGGTTGGGAATTTTCCTGCATAATGTTCAATCAGCCATGCAAGGGTACGCTCATAACATCCCATGGATGTACGATGGATAATCCAAGGAAGTACTTTCTCACCCTTCTCATCGATATAGTACATGCCAAACTTCTCTGCACTTGCACAGTCAAGCTGGATGGTAACCATGGTATCTTCTTTTCCATATACATTCTTTGCCTGAATATCAATCTTTGGTCCGTAGAATGCAGCTTCCCCATCTGCTTCTGTATACTTGATGCCATTCTTATCCATAACATCACGCAGATACTGCTGGGTACTGTTCCAATATGCTTCGTCGCCCAGATATTTTTCTTTGTTGTTCGGATCCCATTTGGACAGACGGTAAGTAACATCTCCATCGATACCAAGTGTAGTCATTACATAATGGCAAAGCTCAGTACATCTGGTAAGTTCTTCTTCCGCCTGTTCCGGGCAAAGAATAATATGTGCCTCTGTAATAGTAAACTGTCTGACACGGGTAAGTCCATGCATCTCTCCGGAGTCCTCATTCCGGAACAATGTAGAAGTCTCTGACATCCGATATGGCAGATCTCTGTAAGAGTGCTGTTCATTCATGTATACATAATACTGGAATGGACAGGTCATCGGACGCAGTGCCATTGTCTCTTTGTCGTCGCTGTCCTTATTTAAAATGAACATTCCATCCATGTAGTGATCCCAGTGTCCGGAAATCTTATAGAGGTCACTCTTTGCCATCAGCGGAGTTCTGGTACGTACATAACCCCACTCTTTATCCTCTAAGTCTTCTATCCAACGCTGCAGTTTCATAATCATCTTGGTTCCCTTTGGTGTAAATAAAGGAAGTCCCTGTCCGATAACATCAACAGTGGTAAATAATCCCATTTCACGACCAAGTTTGTTATGGTCACGGCGTTTGGCATCTTCTAATTTCTCTAAGTATTCTTTTAACTCTTCCTTCTTATTAAAAGCAGTACCATAAATTCTCTGTAATCTTGCTTTGTCAGAATTACCTCTCCAATATGCCATGGAAGATGATGTCAGCTTAAATGCCTTTACGCCCTTGGTTGTCATCAGATGTGGGCCAGCACATAAATCTACGAAGCCGCCCTGGTCATAGAAAGAAATTTCTTCTCCCTCTGGTAATTCTTCAATCAGTTCTACTTTGTATGGCTCATTACGTTCCTGCATGAATTTGATTGCTTCCTCTCTTGGAAGTGTGAATCGTTTTAATTCATGACCTTCCTTGATAATCTTCTTCATCTCTGCTTCCAGATTATCGAGGTCTTCTCTTGAAAATGGGGCATGATCAAAATCATAATAGAATCCATCTTCAATTGCCGGTCCGATCGTAATCTTTGCATCCGGGAATAATTTCTTTACCGCCTGAGCCAGCACATGGGATGCAGTATGGCGGATTACCTTTAATCCTTCTTCATCACTTGCTGTTATAATATTTAAATTGCAGTCCTTGTCAAGAACGGTTCGTAAATCCACCACTTCTCCGTCTACTTCACCGGCGCATGCAACTCTTGCAAGGCCTTCGCTGATATCTGCTGCAATATCATAGACTGATTTTGCTTCACTGTACTCTTTTACTGAGCCATCTTTTAATGTGATTTTCATGTTCAAGTCTCCTTTTCTTATTATATTAGTATTAATAACTGTAAAGTAAAAAATCCCTGATGCATAAAATTTATGCATCAGGGACGATACTCTATCGTGGTTCCACCCTGCTTGCTGTACTTATCGTACAACCGCTCATTCTGATGATAACGGAATCACCGGACCGGATTGGGGTCACTCAGAGCTGGTCTTCACATTACACTCCATCAGAATACTCTCACCAGATGTATTCCTCTCTTTGACTTCCTGTCATGCTACTCGTCTCTTCTTTGTTTTGTCCTTTTGACAAAAGCTATTGTATACTCTTTTTTCTGCTATGTAAAGAGTTTTTCTGCGAAATATTTTCCAAATGTTTTCCAAAATATTTTATTCTTATCTTCCGCAGCAGAATTTATATTTCTTTCCACTTCCACAAGGACACGGATCATTTCTTCCGACTTTCTTTCCAACTACAACAGTGCCGGATTTCTTCTGCTCTAAATAAAGCTTTCTCTTGGTATCTGCATCAAAAATTTCATCCCACTGTGGTAATTCATAGAGCCAGTCAGCTTTGGCATCTACCATGTTCTTGTATAATTTTTCTTTATCGAATGCAAGGCTTACCTTGGTATCCTCTTCCATAGTATCAATTGGGTTTGGTGTTACCAGGCTGTCATTGATTCCATCTAAGAATCCAGTCATATCCATAATGCTGAGGTCGTATTTCTCTGCCAGCTCTTTTACAGTTCCTTCTACCTTCTCATCCGGGTTTGCTAAAAGCTTCTCATATACGCCCTTCTCTAACATAAAATATCTCTGCCAGAACTTCTGTAATTTTCCTCTATCTGCCTGCTGATCATAAGCAATCTTCTGCCATTCTTCTAATAATGCCATTGTTCATATCCATCCTTTAATCCATATTTAGTCGTATAACGCTTGTTTCAGTATAGCATATTTTGTGCTTTTTTCAAGTATTTATCCTCTGCAACTTTACATTTTCTGATTGACTATCTGCTGTCAAATGTTAAAATAATGTATATTGCTTTTTTCTAAAAACAGGTCATCAAAGAAAGTTGAGGTCATATATGAAAAAGACAAAACAGATTCTTGCAATTATCGGTGTTGTACTCTTAGTTGCCCTCTATGTTTCCACTCTTGTTTTTGCATTGATTGGAAGCGATTTTGCCACAAACTGTCTTAAGGCTTCCATCTATGCCACTGTGGTTGTCCCGGTTCTCATCTGGGCTTATACCATGGTATACCGCTTACTTAAGAATCATTACTCTTTAAGAGAAGATTTGGATTCCATCAAAAAAGAAGCTTCCGGGCAGGATGCTTCCGCAAAAACTTCAAATGAACCAAACATCAAAAAAGAGGATTGCGAATAACCACAATCCTCTTTTATAACTTGTCCACTTCTTAAAACTAAGCAAGTTTTGTTTTTGCAAGCTCTGCTAATGTTGCAAATCCTTCTGCATCATTTACAGCCATCTCAGCTAACATTTTACGGTTCATATCAACACCAGCTAATTTTAAACCATACATAAATTTGCTGTAAGATAATCCATTCATTCTTGCTGCTGCGTTAATACGGGCAATCCATAACTGTCTGAACTGTCTCTTTCTCTGTTTTCTTCCTGCATAAGAACTTGTTAAGGCTCTCATGACAGACTGTTTTGCTACTCTATACTGTTTGGAGCGTGCTCCTCTGTAACCTTTAGCTAATTTTAATGTTCTATTATGTTTCTTTTTAGCGTTTAAGCCGCCTTTAATTCTTGCCATGTTCTATTCCTCCTTAACCAATTCTTATAAATATGGTAAAATCTTCTTCATATTCTTAACATTTGTTGCATCTGTCATTGCAGGTTTTCTAAGATTTCTCTTAGTCTTAGTTGTTTTCTTTGTTAAGATATGTCTCTTATAAGCCTTGTTTCTCTTTAATTTTCCTGTTCCTGTTAATTTGAAACGTTTTGCTGCTGCTCTGCTTGTTTTCTGTTTTGGCATAATTTATTCCTCCTTAAAATCATTATCTTTTCTCTGCCAGCACCATACCCATGCTTCTGCCTTCCAGCTTTGGTGCTTTCTCCACTACTGCAATATCTGCAAGTGCTTCTGCAAAATCATCCAGAATATGTTTGCTTGCCTGTACATGTGCCATTTCTCTGCCACGGAAACGAAGTGTAACTTTTACTTTATTTCCTTTGGAAATGAACTTTCTTGCGGCATTCATTTTGGTATTCAAATCATTGGTATCGATATTTGGAGAAAGACGAACTTCTTTTAATTCAACCGTTTTCTGTTTCTTACGTGCTTCCTTCTCTTTTCTTGCAAGCTCATATCTGTATTTACCGTAATCGATAATCTTACATACAGGTGGCTTTGCTCCAGGAGCAATCTTTACTAAATCAAGTTCTGCTTCCTGTGCCAGCTTATATGCTTCTCTTGCTGACATGATACCTAACTGTTCACCATCCGCGCCAATCAGGCGGACTTCCTTATCTCTGATTTGTTCATTGATCATTAACTCGCTAATGGTCGTACACCTCCAAAATTAAATTCACCACAGCTTTGCCAGACAACTTTCCGTTTATTTCCGCAAAAAAAGTGGATAGACAGACTATCCACTTCAAAATGATTCGCTCATTGCATACTCATTATAAACACTTAGTCACTTGATTGTGCTAAGGTGAGAGTGGATACTCTACTTTCTTCAACTCGCTTATAGTACCATATGTCATTTCGTTCGTCAAGCATTATTTTTACCGATATTCGCTTCTGATATTTTCCGCCCTCTCAATAATCGTTTCCGGGAACCCGGTAAAGGAAAGCAGGCGGATTGCATTCTGGGAATTTGCTGGTCCCTTCTGCAATTTATAATCAAATACAATATCCGCTTCTCCAAACTCTTCGGAAAAATGATAATTGTCATAACCAATTTTTTCAAGCTCCGTCAATTCCTTATCATGGGATGCCACAATTGCAATGCAGTTATGATGTGCCAGATATTCCATGATTGCTTTTGAAGCTGCAATACGCTCCTGGGTATTGGTTCCTCTTAAGATTTCATCAATAACACAGATAACCAGTTCATCCTCCGACAAAGCATCCAGGATACGTTTTAAATATTTAATCTCTTTAATAAAATAACTGTCACCGGATAAAATATCGTCTCTTACCGCCATGGAAGTAATCATTTTTGCATGAGGCAGATGCATTCTTTTTGCGGTGCAGGTATGAATGCTCTGTGCCAGTATCACATTGACAGCTATGGTCTTGATAAAGGTTGACTTACCGGAAGCATTGGAGCCTGTGATAATGCAGTTATGCTGAAGTTCCATAGAATTGGTCACTGCTCCATGAAGCAGCGGATGATAAATTTCTTCCATCTCAAGCTGCTTTGCTTCCTCATATTCCGGTACTGTCACAAGAGGCAGACTCTTTCGGAAAGAGCCTGTGCTGACCGCTGCATCCAGTTCTCCTACCACCCGGTAAATCTTAAGATAAGCATCCTGGTTATCCATAAACTGATTCAATACTTTCATATAAGTAAGGATATGCCACTGGGTTACTCCCAGCAGGAAATCCTGCAGCATTTCAAACACATCTCCCATGGCATTTCTGCTCTGGATATTTAGCAGAAATGCCTTCTTATCCATTTTGGCAAATACCGGAAGCAGCGGTGCCAGTTCCTCACATATTTTGTCTTTCCGGTATTCCTGCTCCAGTTCTCGTGCTACCGTAATCAGGTATGCCGCCGTTCCCATCATATGAATCTCCTGGTCAAACTTCAGCCGGACCGTAAAGATATACACCGACAAATTCACAAGAAATACTACCACCAAAGCTGACAGAGCATATATATTATGAAATACGACTGCCGCCACAACAACTACCATCAGCAATATCCGGAGCATCTGATAAACCCAGAGATTTGAAATTGCAAAATCCTCTACTGTCTGGATAAAGGATGGAATATAGTAAGCCTCGTCTCTCTTTCCAAGCTTTGACAAAGTTTCTTCCAGATGATAGCGTTTTTCATCATCTGCTTCACAAAAAGCTATTCTTTTTTCTAAAAGCTCCTCTTCTTCCTTCGTCTGCTTCGCATAATGAAGCTTTGCATATAAAATTTCTTCTCCCATAGTGGAATCACAGTTGTTGATTCTCTGGTACACATCATCCATATTAAGGTCATTCCATGTGACCTCATCCACCTGCTGTGTTCCACCCACAGTATCCAGATAATTTCTTATCAGTTCTCTTTTAAATTCCTTTTTCTCAGGTTCTTTTCCATATTTTTCTTTCAGTGTCCGTTTGCAGCGGTTCTTCCAACTTTCTTTTGTCTTAATTGCTGAATAAGTAAATCCTGCAATCATAATTACTACAAGGATTGCTGCTTCCATTTCTTCGCCTTCCTACTGCATGATCCCAATGGTATCTATCCAGTAAATATTATCTTTATCCATAATTCCATTTACAGTAACGGTATCTCCCGCATGCAGGAAAATCAATTGTTCATTATCAGAAAACTTCTGCCAGTATACCATACCGTCGTCTCCTGCCAGATAAACATAGGTCTCTCCTGCAATCTCAACATACTGCATTTCACTGATTACAAAACTTCTTGTCTCTGTCTCACCTTCCGGAATTGTTTTTCCTTTGGCTGCTGTCTGTGCATTACCTGCAGTGCTGTTGCTGTCCCCGGAAGAATTTTCTGCCTCTTCCGGATTCCCAGTGTTTTCTGTACCATCACTGCCTGTCATCTTACGATACTTTGCAAAGCACTCATCGAGACTGGCTGCTGTTGTTACCATATTATAAGATTCTACATTTACCATGCCATAAAGCTTCACTATGCCGCTGGCATCTTTTAATACCATAATATAAGTCGGCTGACCATCTACATTAATCAAAGACGGGAAAGATGCACGGTATCCTTTCTCCTGCACTTCTCCTTCTGCAGCAGCCATTGCAGAGCTTTCATCTGCTCCTGCAATACTGTAATAATGTGCTTCTGAAGTCCGCTCATTTACCAGTATAAACCCGATATTGGAGGCATCATCATTGACGGAAGTAACTCCGGTATAAATCCAGATATCCCCGTCTTTGGCAACATAGCCGAAGTTTGCTTCGTAAGATTCCTCATCTCCGTCTTCATCCTCTACTACCGTTTCCGTACATTTCTTACAGCCTTTTTTGCCGAAGATGCTGTTCATAAATCCATTAGATAATTCTCCATACCAGTTATACTGTTCCACCAGAAGATCCCCGTCAAAGACATCATCCATCCAGTTCGGCACTTCTGATGCATCATAATACTGACAGTCTCCGCTGATTGGGTCACAGCTGATTGCACCCTCAACAGTTTCTCCACCAAATAAACCGATGGTGTATTTGTATACACTGGCAATATAGTATGGTTTTCCATCTTCGTCCACTTCAAAATGAAGATTTCCGAAAAGTTTATCCGGGTAATTCATACGGATATGCCTTCTTAAATCCTTGCCAAAGTAAGCAGACGGAACATAAATCATTCCTTCCTTTACCGGAACATACTGCGCCTTCTGTCCTACCGGATCAACAGTTATATAACCCGGAACACCATTTTCCTTATTTCCCATATATTTAAAGAAGCCGGCATACTCTAATGCAGATACTTTCGTTGGTGCCCCCTGATAATCAATCTGTGTGTAGTCTTCCGATACATTATACTGGCTCACCACTTCTGAAAGGCTTCCGATTTCACGATTACCCAGCAATACTGCACTGTCCGTATCCATTAACGCAATCTTTGATACAGAAGATGCTGTATTGATATCGCTGTTAAAATCACTGTCTTCGATGGTCAGGATATCTGCATATGCCTGTGCATGGAACATTTTGCTGCCATAAAATAAAAGAATCAAGAACAGAATTCCGATTACTCCAACTGCTGCAAAAATACCGTTTACCGGCTTTTCCAGCTTTCCTGCGGACTTACCTTCCGCCTTCCTGGCTGCCGATACCAACGCACCTATTATTCCTAACGGGAATAACATAACGCCTAATACAAACAGCCATAAACCTCTGGAATGAATATTCAATGCCGGAAGCAGAAGATAATACATCACTGCCACCCATAAAATATAAATAACCGGAAGTACAATGGACAGCCCCTTTACATGAGGCAGCTTTATCTGCTTTGTTTCAAACTCCCTTTTCTTCTTTTTCTTTGCCATACCTAATCTCCCTTTTCTTCTTTGCAATTATTATTGTATTATTTAATTAATACAATAACTCAATTTCAAAATAATGTCAAGTGAAAGCTTTCTTCAAATGGCTGGCAACTAAAAACAGCAGGACGACAAAATGTATTTTCATTTTCTATCGTCCTGCCTGCAATACTTATTTATATTATTTTTTTAAGCTCTTGCTGCTTTGCTATCACGCTTTTTATTCTGGATAACCATACATGCTACTGCAGCTGCGGTAACAGCCAGTGCCAGAATTCCCATTGGAAGATCTTTCTCACAGTCTCTCAAGAAAAACAGCACTGCCATAGCAATTACATATATAACAGCAATGATTCCATCTACTTTTTTCATACTTTCTGCCTCCTGCCTTTATGCATTTCTCTTCTGACGAAGTACTGCCCTTACTACATTATATCCTGCAAATACAATCGTAAGAATCATCATAATCCAATGGATGATACAGTTATCTTCTCCCGCCGGATTTGCTGCCAGAGGAACTGCTTCATCTTCTAATGCAGTTACTTCCTGTTTTGCATTATCGTCCGTTACATTCGCCAGTGGAACCTCTTCATCTTCTAATACCACCGGTTCTTCTGCATCCTGTGGCTGCTGTGCTGCCTGCTGCTGTCTGACTGGTGTCTGTGCCACCTGGGTCTGTGTAACCGGAGTCTGTGCCTGGATTACCGGTGTCTGTACGGCTGTCTCCGGCTGTGTATTGTTATCTGCCGGAGTTACCGCTGTTTCTGATGATGCTGGCTGGGCTGGATTTGCCGGCTGTGCCGGTTCCGTTGATTCTGCCGGCTGGGTTGGTTCGGTTGGCTCGGTCGGCTCAGTTGGCTCGGTCGGCTCAGTCGGTTCGGTTGGCTCAGTCGGTTCGGTTGGCTCAGTCGGCTCAGTCGGCTCAGTCGGCTGGGTTGGTTCGGTTGGTCCGGTCGGTCCAACTGGCTCGGTCGGCTCAGTTTCTTTCTCCTTTTCATCAAAAGAAGCATACACTACGGTACTATCATTTAAATCTGCAACATTTACTTTACTGCCATCTTCTAAAGTCCAGCCGGTAAATTCATAGGTTGTTGTCTCTGTCTCTGCCTTTACAGGATCTGTTACAGAAACTTCCGTTCCCTTTACTTCACGTACTTCCTGATATACATTTCCGTCTACCATAAAAGTAACGGTATAACTGTTATCAACAATTTCTCCATCAATATGCCAGGAATTCGGATTAATCATCCGGTACCATTCGATGCGGTAGAATCTTGCATCATCCCCTGCAATGCCGCTGTTCGCTGCATATGCATCTAAAACAGATGCAAGTGTTACCGGCATCTTTCCATCATAATTCTTTTCTGCATCAAAAGAGGCTGGTGCAGTAAAACCAGACATATCCGTTGTCACTTTCAGCTGATTTAAAGAAACTGCTGCTCTTCCTATATAGTCATAATTTGCTGTTGCATCACCAACTGTTCCTTCCGGACGGACAGTTCCTGCTTTCCGGATGTAGAACTCTGCCTTCTGTGTAAATGTATCTGCTACTTTTACATATACGTTATAACCCTCTGTATTGCGGAAAAGTTTTGTATATGTTGTCACTACACCTGCATTTTCATCCTCTAAGATGAATCCATGGATTACGCTTTCCTCTGTGGTTGCATAATCTGCTGCTTCTTCTAATACAGCCGGGTCTAAAATACAGTTTCCACTTAACAGCAGCAGTTTTCCATTTCCATATTTGGCATATACTTTTGCACGAATCTTACTGATTCCAAAGCTTACATTTACAGTTCCACTATAGTTACCGGTAAAGGTTACGGTTGCCAGCGCAGTTCCCTCTTCTACATTATCTTTGTAATTACCAACAGTATAATCGGTTCCTGCTGTTAATACTTTTCCATTATAAGTTACAGTTACATCTTCTTCACTGAGTGTTACTGCTTTTCCGGTATAATATTTTTCCTTTGCAGCTGCAATCACGCTGTCATTTTCCACTTCTTTCGGAAGAATGGTATAGGTTGTATTTACCGTTCCTTTATAGTTACCGATTCCGGTAATTGCTGCTGATGCCTCTCCTGCATTTGGATTACTTCCACTGTATATTGCAGTATAATCTTTTCCTTCTACTAATGTTTTGTCTCCATCCTTTACCACAACTGCAACTGTGTTTCCAGTATACTCAGTATCCTTTGCAGTTACCATTTCATTCGTCAACGTTTTCTGCCGGATAGTAAAGGCTGCTTCATTACTGTCTGCGGATTCAAATTTCTTTGCACTGGCTGTTGCAATTACCGTATAAGTTCCTGCGTCCACCGGTGCTTTGCTTAATTTGTTTCCTGCCTCATCATAATAAGTATAAGTAATGGAAATGCTTGGATTCTTCTCAATTCCCCAGCTGTATGCATTGGCATCACAGCTTAAATTCTTCTCGTCATTACTTCCGTTATATTCAAAATCACTGGCTGTAAGATTTGCATACAATGCTTTCAAATAGGTTCTTACCGGTACAATAAATACCGTCTCTTTATAGTTCTCTGCTGTATCTCCTTCCGGCACAAATACTACATGATGGTCTACATCTTCAAAGATTGCAGTTCCGGTAGTATTAAACCACAGTGTCTCATCCGGGCTCTGCCACTCAAAATGGCCTTCCAGTTCCTGGTTCTCATCATTGACCGCTACTGCCATTCCGCCATTCAGATGGGACTCTCTCAGTTTTCCGGACATATGATTGATTGTTGCAGATGGTTTTTCCTTAATTACTGCCTCTGCCTTATTTACAGTTACCGCATAAGTCCTGCTTCCTGCCTCATATACATCTGTTGCCGGTGTTGTAACCGTATAAGTATAAGTTCCTGCATTTAAAATCTCTTTGTCACAGGTTCCAGCAATACCACTCTTTGGACCATCCTTTACAAAGTTCTTTGCATTCAGTGTCTGGACTTTTCCGTTATAAGTCAGATTTGAAATGCTCTCTTCAAATACCGGAGTTCTCTTACTGATTTTAATAGTATATTTTTCTGTTTTCCATTGAAAGAGATAATTCTTATACTTGCACTTCAAGGTAACTGTTCCTGTCTTATCCGCAGTTACAGATACCTCTTTCTTATTTGTATTTTTTAATGTTACCTTATCTTTTCCACTGGTAACACTCCATTTGGTTTCGTAAGCAATCCATGCAGAACACTCGATTTTCTTCGTATCCTGCAGCTGCATCTTAATTGTACCATCCTTTTCGGCAGCTTTTACTGTCATCCCGGTTATTCCGGATAAGGACAATACCATCAATGCTGCCATTACAAAAGCTGTAATTCTTTTTCCCAACATTTTGGCTACTCTCATGTTTTTTCTCCTTTTATTCATTTTATCCATTTCCTGTTAATTTATGAATTGTATAACCAATCATAGCCTACTCTGTGTTATAAAAAGCGTTATATTTTTCTATTTTTTCTTTATTCTTCCGAATTGTACTTAAATCTTCCTGTTTGTATTGTATTTCTCCTCGTATCTACTCGTCTGTTCCATTCACCAATACTTTATGATATTTCACATATTTCTTTCCAGCCGTCCGTTCCATGTTGTCATTGATTCTTTCTATCACAAGTCCGCAATTTTCTTCTTCAATACCTATTAAAAGTATCAGATACTGGTTTGTGCTGTATCTGGTATACAGGTCACCGCTGCGCAGGGAGTTTTTCAATGCCTGCTCCAGTTCTGCCCGGATGTATTCGAAATGAACACCGCCTTCTGAAGCATACCCCTTCCCATCGGTAATGGTGCTCATAAGAAGCCACGCGCTCTTTCCCGTACGCTGCAAAACCCGTTTTGCAAAGCGGTAATTTTCAATGAAAACAGGATACGAACAGTAAAATGCTCCTTCCTCTCTCTCTTCTTCCAGCTTCTCCTGTATTGCCTGAATATGAGTGGCATCATCCTCCGTAACACAGCTGCTGATTCGTTTTAATTGTTCCAGCATAGACTTTGAAGGCTCACTGCCAAGCTCTGCCAGCAGCATTTCTTCTGTCTTATGATATAATGCCACCGCCTCTTTGGAACGCTTCATGGCAATCAATGCCTCCATCTGGTATACCTGCCAGTCATCCAGTGGATAAAGAACCGCTGCTTTTTCTGCTATCTCATATAATTTCTGATACTCCTGCTCATCCCTGTAAATTCCGCACAGTCTCTTTACACAGGACATATATAATTTCCGGTATTTCGTTGCCCAGAAAATTACCCATTCCGATGCTCCCAGTGCCGGCAAAAATTCTCCACGGTACAGCCTGACTGCTTCCTCTAATTCTGTTTTTCCAAAATCTTCCGCCTGTTTCAATGCATGCTCTGCCTTCTCTTCAAAAGAAATGCAATCACAACGATACGGAATTTCCGGTGTCCAGTAATAAACTCCCTTTCGGCTTATAATATAATCGCTCTCCGGCAGTCCCTGCTCCTTAAGCAGTTTCCGCACCCGGAAAAGAATTGCCCGGAAACTGTTGGATGGGTTTGCGACCTCCTCATTTTCCCATAGTCTTCCCACCAGTTCTTCCCTTGTTACCCCTTCTGTACCCGCATGCAGAATAATCTGAAGCAGCCGGTTCGTCTTTGTCGTTGATTTCCGGTCTATGATAAAGGAATGATTTCCATATTGCATTCGAAATGTTCCAAGCATACTTACTTCTAAAATTTTTTTCATGCTTCCTGCCCCCCTGCAGATTATTTTTCCTAATTGCAGTATAAAGGACTTTGTTTTTATACGCAAAAGATTTTTCTCATTTCTTCCGGATTGTCAAAACGAAAGATTACTCTTATAATCATATTCATAAATAATTCTAAAAAATAATTGTTTCGAGCTGTTAGAAAGGATTATACCATGGAAACAGGATTTATTGATTTACATGTACATTCAACCTGCTCTGACGGAACTTTTACTCCATCTGAGCTGGTTCATGAAGCCAGACGTCATTCGATATATGCCTTTGCCCTTACTGACCACGACTGTATCGATGGTATTAAAGAAGCACAGGAAGAAACCTTGCGGCTTAACTCCCCGGATGCACCGGAAGTCATTGCCGGTGTTGAACTCTCCTGTGAACTGGATGATCGTGAAATCCATATGGTCGGGCTATATATTAACCCGGACGATAAAGTATTTAATGATAAATTAAATGCATTCCGTTCTTCCCGCACAGACCGCAACCGCCTGATGGTTGATAAACTGCAGCAGGAGGCACACTTTGCCATTGATTATGACAGTCTTATCAGAGAATTTCCGGATGCAGTCATTACAAGGGCACATATTGCAAGATACCTTGTAAATCATGGTCTTGCCAAAGATATGAATGCAGTATTCAGTAAATATATCGGGGATGACTGTCCTTATTATGTAGACCGTCCTAAAATCACTCCGCAGGAAGGTATTTCCCTGATTCATCATGCCGGTGGTCTTGCCATTTTAGCCCATCCGGTACTCTATCGCATGAATGCAGACCGATTGGACGCTCTGGTTCAGACACTGGTAGAAGAAAGCCATTTAGATGGTATTGAAGCCGTCTATTCCAGCTACCAGCTTGGTGACGAACAGAACATCAAGAAGCTTGCACAAAAATATCATCTGCTTATTTCTGGTGGCTCTGACTTCCACGGAAGTAACAAACCTTATATTTCCATGGGAAACGGAACGAGACATATGCCGATTCCTTATTATATTTTATCGGATATTAAAAATGCGCTGCATTGCAGATAGCTTACTACTCATGTACACCAAGAGGGACTGTCATTTTACAATTTCTGTAAAACAACAGTCCCTCTTTATAGATACTTTCTATTTTTTGTCTTTCACCTCGTCTAATGCATTTCGAAAGATTCGTTCAAATTCATTTTCGGAACATTTTTTCCGGCTGGATTCATCCGAATACCCTCTATTCTGCTGTCTTGCCTGCTCATGAACGAGCAAAACAACCGGAACCTTAAAATAACCGTCATATCCGTATGCGACAATCCCCTCCCTGGAGCTTTATTTCAATGGTTTCATATTATATATCGGCAAAAGTGTCTGATTTCTTTAGTCCTCTACCGGTTCTGCCGGAATAAAAATACGGTCTTTTACCACATCTGCAGGCTTTGGTGCTGCTTCTTCTGCTTCCCTGCAGAACTGCAGCTGTGAATTCACCAGTACCTTTCCACGTTTGTCAACCTTTTCATAGGTGCCATCCTTCTGAAGGAGATGTGCTTTCGTATTATCTGCCAGTTCCACATCCAGAATATGCATTACTTTATGCTTTAACTCTTCATTTTCTACGGGGAAAATAATCTCTACACGGCGGTCTAAGTTACGCGGCATCCAGTCAGCACTTCCCATGTAAATTTCTTCCTGTCCATCATTATAGAAATAGAAAATTCTGCTGTGCTCCAAGAAATTTCCTACAATGGAACGCACTCTGATATTTTCACTGATCTTTGGAATGCCTACCTTCAGGCAGCAGATTCCACGTACCACCAGATCAATCTGCACTCCCGCTGCTGATGCTTCATACAAAGCTGCAATAATATCACGGTCACAAAGAGAATTCATCTTGGCAACAATTTTGGCTGTCTTTCCCGCCCTGGCGTATTTTGTTTCACGCTCAATTAATTTCAAGAAACGCTTCCGCAGCCAGATTGGTGCTACCACCAGCCGGTTCCAGGACAGCGGTTCAGAATAACCGGATAACATATTAAATACTGCTGTTGCATCTTCTCCGATTGCTTCCGAACAGGTAAAGATACCACAGTCTGTGTACAGCTTTGCAGTGGAATCGTTATAGTTTCCGGTTCCAAGATGTACATAACGGCAGATGCCTTCTTCTTCTCTTCTTACGACCAGTGCAATCTTGCTGTGGGTCTTTAAGCCCACCAGACCATAGATGACATGGCAGCCTGCTTTCTCTAATTTTTTTGCCCAGACAATATTATTTTCCTCATCGAAACGGGCTTTTAATTCTACCAGAACAGATACCTGTTTGCCATTTTCTGCTGCCTGCGCCAGCGATGCAATGATTGGCGAATTGCCGCTGACACGGTAAAGTGTCTGTTTGATTGCCAGTACATCCGGATCTTTGGCTGCCTGACGGATAAATTCGACTACCGGATCAAAGGTCTGGTATGGATGATGCAGTAAAATATCACCTTTTTTAATCGCATCAAAGATACTCTCTCCCTGCTGGATCTGCGGCACCGGCTGTGGCGTATATGGTTTGTAACGTAAATCATCACAGCCTTCCAGTCCATACATCTTCATCAGGTAAGTCAAATCAATCGGTCCATTGATTTTAAAGATATCATCCTCTGACTCTACCCGAAGTTCATCCTTTAAAAATGCCAGCAGACGCTTATCAATGCCATATTCCACTTCCAGCCGGATAACTTCGCCCCACTGCCGTTTCTTTAGGGATTTTTCAATTTCTTTCAGTAAATCCTCTGCTTCGTCCTCATCAAAGGAAAGGTCCGCATTACGCATAATACGATACGGATAAGCACAGACCACTTTATGGCCTAAGAACAATTTGGAAATATTCTTCTCAATAATCTGCTCCAACAGGATAAAGGATTTCTCGCCTTCCTTTACGGATGGAATTGGAATCAGCCTTGGTAATACAGATGGCACCTGAACGGTTGCATATTCATAGATGGTTCCGCCCTTCTTCCCCTCTGCCTTAAGCTTCTTCTCTTCTTCTTTGCCAAGGAGGTCATCCTTCTTCGGATTTTCTTCCAGTAAAGCTACAATGTTTAATGTCTTATTGCGAATCAACGGAAATGGTCTGGATGCATCCACTGCCATCGGTGTCAGTACCGGATATATATTTTCTTCAAAATAACGGTCTACATATTCTGCCTGAAAATTTTCCAAATCTTCATAGGCATCTACAATATAGATTCCTCTTGCATTCAATAGCGGAATCAGGGAACGGTTATAAGTAGAATACTGCAGTTCTACCAATTCCCTGGTATCATGATTAATGGCTGCTAACTGTTCAGACGCTGTCATACCGGCAATATCTGTTTTCTTATAGCCCGCATGTACCATATCCTTTAAAGAAGCCACACGTACCATGAAAAATTCGTCCAGATTTGAAGAAGTAATGCTGACAAATTTTAACCGCTCCAGCAGCGGAATGGATTTGTCTCTTGCTTCATTCAATACTCTGCCATTAAATTTAATCCAGCTCAACTCACGGTTTTCATAATATTCCGGATTCGTATATTCTTTTAATTTTTCCATTCGCATACTCTCCTAACTATAGACCTTTTTCACTTTAATCACCGGTTTCATACTGAATACTTCTTCAAAGAAGGACGCCTTGGACTCAAACAGTCCCTTTTCCAAGGTCACATCATCTTCCGTCTCTATGGTAATAATCAGATTTCTTCCGGAAACAGATGTCTTTACATTCTTAAATTTCTGCTTGTGGCTTCTATCCATGGCATTTGCCACCTTAAGGATAGCTGCAAGCTTGGCTACGGTAAGATAACTGTCATGATCCATCTTATCTGCCAGTCTGTCATAGCTGTCTATCGGTAGTGTATTATAAAGTACCGTAGACGCCACAATTTCACGCTCCAGATGAGTCAATCCAATAATTTCTGAAGAAATAATAATGTCATAGGAGCACTGCGGTCCATTAACCAGACTGACAAATTTACCACAGTCATGGAGAATGGCTGCTGTCCTTAGCATCAGCCGCTCTCTGTTTCCCAATCCATGAATCTTCTTCATGGCATCAAATATCTGGACTGCCATCTGCTCTAATGCTTCAAGATGTGGCTGATAGCCGAAATATCTTTTGGACATACATTCCGCCGCAGATATTACATCTTCTTCGAAATCATGTGTTGCTTTCACCATATTATGCCGCTGTGCATAATCATATGCTATACCATCATTTACATTCACACCCGGAACAACAACATTCTGCGCATTTAATGCAGCAACTAACTGACGATAGATAACCAGTGCCGGAATCAGCAATGCATCACTCTCGTTGGTGATTCCTAATTCTCTTGCAATCTGTCCTGTATTCTTGGCTCTCAGCTTCTCCGTATAACGATAGAACTTGTCCGCATCTACCATACATTTGCCATTTTCTTTACTGATTTTCGGCATAAATGCAGAGATATAATCTCCCATAAAAATAACATAACGGATGCCATCCTTTGGCAGATAAAGAGCTTTAAAGACCTCTAATTCCTTATCTACGACTTCCTGTATCTGCTGCTCATAATTACCGCTGCTTTGCATGCCAAGGTCAAAGAGTTTCTCCTGCACACGCATAATTCCAATCAGAAGATGCTGCGTGGTAACTACCTTTCCTTTTACAAAAAGTGTTATCTGCATACTGCCACCACCTACATCAACTACTGCTGCATTCTGACTGGTCATATCCTCAAAATTCTTCTGGGATGCCACCGTCTTATAACTGATAAAACGATGTTCCGAATTGCTCAGCACTTTCACATTAAGTCCGGTTCGAATCCGTATCTGGTCTAAAATAAATGCTTCGTTCTGTGCATCCCGGATGACAAGACCTGAATATGCTTCATACTCATCCGTCCGATACATCTCCATAATCCCCACGAATTCTTTCAGCACCTGACACAATTCATCCGCTGTTTCATATCCAACATATCCCTGGGAATAAACATCCCTTCCCAATTCTATTCTATGGCGGACATGGTCAATTTCCCGGATTCCTCTCTTAATGGAAAGCTCAAACACTTTCATGCTGATTTCATAAGACCCGATATAAATTGCTGCAAAAGTCTTCATCCGTGCTCCTCCTCCTGTGTAAATCTTCTGTTACACTTCCTGTCCTAACATATAATTGATAAACTGCTGTGCGGTTCTTCCGGAAAGTCCACCATGACTTAACTCCCATTTGTTGGCTTCTGCTAAAAGCTCTTCTGCCGGAAGATGTACTCCCTGCTTTTCTGCCAGTTCTACTACAATCTGCTGGAATTCTTTCTTGGTCGGTGCTCCAAAGTAAATAGATACACCAAAACGATATACCAGCGAAAGTTTTTCCTGTACGGTGTCAGAAGTATGCATATCCTCACGCACTTCCTCTTTATCTGAAAAGTTCTCACGAATCAGATGTCTGCGGTTTGAGGTTGCATAAATCAGCACATTGTCCGGTTTCTTCTCCAGCCCACCTTCAATTACAGCTTTCAAATATTTGTATTCAATTTCAAATTCCTCAAAAGATAAATCATCCATATATATAATAAATTTATAATTACGGTTCTTTATCATGGAAATAACCGTGTTCAAATCTTTAAACTGATGCTTATAAACTTCAATCAGGCGAAGTCCCTGCTCATAATACTGATTGGCAATTGCCTTTATGCTGGTTGATTTACCGGTACCTGCATCACCAAACAACAGACAGTTATTGGCACTCTTTCCCTTTACAAAAGCTTCTGTATTATCCACCAGCTTCTTCTTGGCAATTTCATAGCCTACCAGGTCATCGAGTTTCACATGAGCGATTCTGGTAATCGGTGCCAGTTCTACAACACCATTGGTATTCTGGATACGGAATGCCTTATGTAAGCCTAGATTTCCCACACCAAATCTTGCATAGAATCCGGTTACGCTGTCCTGAAATGCATTGGTATCCTTTGCTCCTGCCAGTTCTACAGCCAGTTCACAGATGCAGTCACGGATACGTTTGTTAAATACGCTTCCATTATCATCCGGTCCCTTGAAATTCTGAAGCACATCCATATCATCAATTTCCAGAGTCTTTGCCACTTCATTTAAGTTATAATCAAACATTTCTTTTAAAATAGCAAAATCATGGGCTGCAATCGCATTGATACTTCCGTTTACTGCTCCTTTCATTTCGCAGGCGGTACTATAGGCATTTTCATTATTCACCATAATAAACGCAAGAAAACAGTGCCACAGATTTCCTTCAAAACCGTGGCTCACTGCCAGTTCAATCAGTTGGTTCAAACATCTATAATACAATTCTACTATATCAGACCGATTGTAAAATTCACTATCATAGTTTTCCAAAATCCATGTAAAATTATAAAATAATTCTCCATTTTCAAAGTTCTTATATAAAATTAATTCTCCTGAATGTTTCATCTTAATGTCTTACCTGTCTTTCTAATAATTTCCAAGAATTTTAAAGTTTTCAGCTTCTTCTTTGATTCCATGCAATGCATTCTTTACTGCACTCTCATTTAAATTTCCTTCAAAGTCAATAAAGAAACGATATTCCCAGTTCCGCTCTCCTAATGGTCTTGATTCTATCTTATTCATGTTCAAATCATTAAAAATAAAATGGGATAACATATGATAAAGAGATCCACTTTCATGCGGAATTTCAAAGCAGATACTGATTTTTCCGGCATTCTTTAAGAATATCTTACGGCCGGTTACAATGACAAACTTTGTACAGTTATTGCTGTTATCCTGGATATGCTCGTCCAATATATCAAGCCTGTAAATATCGGCAGTAAGACGACTGGCAATGGCTGCCTGTCTTAGGAGACCATCTTCTTTTACTTTTTTTGCTGCCATGGCAGTATTCTTAAAGCTGTGTTTTTCCCAGTTCCGATGCTCGTCCAAATATCTGCCGCACTGCATCAGTGCCTGCGGATGGGAATATACCTGTTCAATATCAGATAGCTTTGAGCCTTTCGTTCCGAGCAGGCAGTGGTCTATTGGAATAATCTGTTCTCCCACGATACAATTATCATATTCTACCAGCAAATCATAATTTTCTGACACAATTCCGGCAGAAGAATTTTCAATCGGAAGCACTGCATAATCTGCTTCTCCTTTTGCGATTGCTTCCATGGCATCCCGCCAGGTCTGCACATGATAACTGTTTGTGGTATCATGGAAAAACTGCTGCATTGCCATCTGGCTGTATGCGCCCTCTTCTCCCTGATATACGATTCTTATATTTTTATCCGGAAGTGCCGCTACCTCTTCAAATGGTATCGGCTCCATAATGCCTTTTTCTGCCAGCTTCTGATACTGCCGTTTTCTGCTCATGCTCATCAGATGTTCAAAAAGTTCTCTTGTTCCACGCTTTAAAAACGGGTCATCTACCATGGAAGTTACCTTTTCTAACTTCTCTTCTTCCCTTGCCTTATCAAAGACTTTTTTCCCGGTAGAAAGCTTATAATCTGCCACCTGTTCGGTCAGTGCCATACGTTTTTCATACAGTGACACCAGCTCTTTGTCCACGCTGTCAATTTCTGCTCTTATCTCTTTTAAATCTTTCATTGTTATCTTTCACCTTATTATTTTTTTCTATCATATACCATTCCCATTTCGGTTGCAAGTTTCCCGAAAGAAAGTTATAATTTTTATCGTAAGAATTGTGGAATTTGGAAATGTTATAGGAAAGTTCTTTCCTGTCATATTTCCAAATTTCACAATCGTCTGATTACATATAACATCAAAGGAGGATTCTTATGAAAAACAAACGAAAAAAACAGCTCTTTATCACGATTGCAATTATTCTTATTCTGATTACAGTGTTTTGTCTGATTCATTTTCTTAACCGCACAAAAATGAATTCCGGTTATGTCAATGGAAATTCTGCCGGTAATCTTTATAACGGTGGACTTTTCTGTGAAAGTAACGGCACTGTTTTCTTCAGTAATCCTTCCGATAACCACCGACTCTATTCCATGAATCCTGATGGTTCTGATATGAAGAAGCTTTCCGATGATAACGTCTCTTATATCAATGCAGATGATCACTATGTTTACTATATCCGAAACAACAAGAGTAAGGATACTAATTTCTCTTTTCTGAATTTTGGAACTAACAGCTTATGCCGTATCAACCGTGATGGAGGCAGGGTTACCATTTTAGATGACGACCCAAGTCTTTATGCCGGACTGTACGGAAATTATATTTACTATATCCACTATGACAAAGAAACGGCTTCTACCCTGTATCGGGTAAAAATCGACGGAACAAAAAAAGAACAGGTTTCTAAGTTTCCTTATAAGACCTGCTCCTCTAATGGACAGTATATGTACTTTAATGGCGAAAACGATTCCCACTCTCTCCTGCAGCTTGATACTGCCGACAACTCTGTTGCTACACTCTATAGCTGCACCTGTTATGAACCGACTGTAATCAATGACACGGCTTATTACATGGATGGAGACAACGATTATGGACTAAGCACTTATTCCTTAAGCAGCGGTACTGCCAACCTTATCATCCCATCCAGAATTGACTGCTACAACGTCACCGGGGATTATATCTATTATCAGAAAAATGGCGAGGGTGCCGGTATCTACCGCTGTCTCACCGACGGAAGCAATGAGGAATTACTGATATCCGGTAATTATACCGCATTACATACCACCTCACAGTACCTTTACTTCTATGAATACGGCAATGACTCTGTCTGTTATCAGATGCCACTTAGCGGAACCGGAAATGATATCGGTGTATTTACGCCGGAGAAATTATAATCTACCATTCCAAAAGCCGCATCAGAGCTGAAGTTTTTCTTCCTCTCCAATGCGGCTTTTTCTATTTTATTACAAACTATACTTTTTTCTTCTGTCTGCAAAGAAATTGAAAAATATCCTTTTCCAATAAACGTCCCTTACAGGCTGGTACGAACCTGTTTTGGTTTATAGCCTTCTTTTTCCAAAGCATTGATAATCTGCTGTTTATGCTCCGGTCCAAAGCACTCTAATGTAATGCGAAGTTCAACTGCCGCGGTACGGTTGGTTGTTACAAACTGGTTATGCTCCAGCTTGATAACATTTCCCTGCTCTCTTGCGATGATTCCGGACACTTTACAAAGCTCACCCGGCTTATCCGGAAGCAGTACAGATACAGTAAAGATTCTGTCACGGAAAATAAGTCCCTGCTGAACAACGGAAGACATGGTAATGACATCCATGTTTCCACCGCTCAGGATGGATACGACCCGTTTGTCTTTCACATTCAGATGCTTTAATGCGGCAACGGTAAGTAAACCAGAGTTCTCTACCACCATCTTATGGTTTTCTACCATATCAAGGAAAGATACGACCAGTTCATCATCACTTACGGTGATGATATCGTCTAAGTTCTTCTGAATATATGGGAAGATTTTTTCTCCCGGAGTCTTTACTGCGGTACCATCTGCAATGGTATTCACTGCCGGAAGTGTTGTAACCTTACCCTCCTTAAAGGAAGCCTGCATACAATTTGCTCCAGCCGGTTCTACACCAATCACTTTAATCTTTGGATTCAGTAATTTGGCAAGAGTGGAAACACCGGTTGCCAGTCCGCCTCCTCCGATTGGAACTAAAATATACTCAACCAGTGGAAGTTCTTTAAAGATTTCCATGGCTATGGTTCCCTGACCGGTTGCAACCGTCAAATCATCAAAAGGATGGATAAAGGTATATCCATGCTTCTCAGCCAGTTCATAAGCATGTGCACATGCTTCATCATAAACATCTCCATAAAGTACTACATCAGCACCATAGCTCTTGGTACGGTTTACTTTAATCAGTGGTGTTGTGGTTGGCATAACGATGGTTGCTTTACAGCCATAGCATTTTGCTGCATAGGCAACACCCTGGGCATGGTTTCCTGCGGAAGCGGTAATCAGTCCCCTCTCTCTTTCTTCTTCGGATAAAGTGCTGATTTTATAATAGGCACCACGTACCTTATATGCTCCGGTAAACTGCATATTTTCTGGTTTCAGATATACTTTGTTACCGGTCTGCTCACTCAAATAATTGCTGTAAATTAATTTGGTCTCCAAAGTTACTTCTTTTACTTTTTCACTTGCTTCTTCAAATTTATCTAATGTTAACATTCTGTCTCTCCTTCTTCTCCCGAATCTTCCTTTACATCAAACAATGCATTTACAAACTGCCCGGAATCAAATTTCTGTAAATCATCTATGGTTTCACCGACACCGATATACTTTACAGGGATGCCAAGTTCTGACTGAATGGCAACTGCGATACCACCTTTTGCGGTTCCATCCATTTTCGTTAAAATAATTCCGGTAATGTCTGCCACCTCTGCAAACTGTCTTGCCTGTGCCAGTGCATTCTGTCCGGTTGTGGCATCCAATACTACCAAGGTCTCACGGTATGCATCAGAATACTCTTTTTCCAGAATACGGTTGATTTTGCGAAGTTCTTCCATCAGGTTTTTCTTGTTATGAAGCCGTCCGGCAGTATCACACAAAAGAACATCTGCCTTTCTTGCTTTCGCAGCTGCTACTGCATCGTATACCACAGAGCCCGGGTCAGCACCCTCCTGACCGCCAATCATGTCTACTCCGGCACGGTTCGCCCATTCCTTTAACTGGTCTCCTGCCGCTGCACGGAAGGTATCTGCCGCAGCTAAAACCACGCGTTTACCCTGACTCTTTAATTTACCTGCCAGCTTGCCAACAGAGGTTGTCTTTCCGACTCCGTTTACACCAATGACTAAAACGACAGATTTTTCTTCCTCGAAGCGGTATGCAGTCTCGCCTACATCCATCTGCTCTTTGATACTCTGAATCAGAAGCTCTTTACAGTCTGCCGGCTCTTTGATTTTTTCTTCTTTGACACGTTCCTTTAACTTGTCCAAAATTGCCTCTGTGGCATGTACACCAAGGTCTCCCATAATCAGAATCTCTTCGATTTCTTCATAGAAATCATCATCAATATGTGAAAATCCATGAAATACAGAATCAATACCGGATACAATGTTATCTCTTGTCTTGGTTAATCCTGATACAAGGCGGGCAAAAAAGCCTTTTTTCTCTTTCTTTTCTTCTTCCATCTTGTCACTTCTTTCTCTGTTCATTTCTCTTATTTATCTAAATCTTCTTCAATCAGATTTACACTTACCAGTGTGGATACACCCTTCTCCTGCATGGTAATTCCGTACAGGCGGTCGGCTGCTGCCATGGTTCCTCTTCGGTGCGTAATGATAATAAACTGCGTATTCTTCGTTAATTTATGCAGATATTTTGCAAAACGTCCTACGTTAGAATCATCTAACGCTGCCTCAATCTCGTCTAAAAGACAGAATGGGGATGGCTTTAAGTTCTGAATTGCAAATAACAGTGCAATGGCTGTCAACGATTTCTCTCCACCGGACAACTGCATCATGTTCTGCAGCTTCTTTCCAGGTGGCTGCGCAATAATACGGATGCCGCACTCTAAGATGTCCTCATCCTCGACTAACTCTAAGGTTCCTTTACCACCACCAAAGAGATCCTTAAATGCCTTGTCAAATTCATGCTGGATTTCCGCAAACTTCTCGGTAAACTGCTTGCGCATTCCGGTATCCAGATCTTCAATGATACCCACCAGCGTCTGCTCTGCTTCTACTAAATCATCATGCTGCGTCTTTAAAAACGTATAACGTTCACTGATTTCTTTATATTCTTCAATGGCATTGACATTGACATCACCCAATTTTCGGATATCATCCTTGATACCGTAAATCTGTTTCTTAAGTTCCGGCAAATCCTGATATTCTTCATTGCGAAGCAACAATGCGTTATGCGGAGTCAGCTCATATTCCTCCCACATATAATTGGTCTGGTATTCACCTGCCTCTTCTAACTTCTCTCTCTGGCTGTTCAGTCGGAAAATCTCTTTGTCAAGATTTGCAATCCGCTTGGAAATCTCTTCTCTTCGTTCAAAGAATCCCTTATACTCTGCTGACATCTGTTCTTTTGCAACAATGCTCTCAGAAAGCTTCTGATTCAATGCCGCATAATTCTCATCGGATGCAAGAATGGTCTTTCGGATGGCTTCAATGTCCGCCTCATGACGTTTTGCATCTTCTTTGGATTCTGCTGACTGATTCTTCAAAGACTCCTGATTCTTGTATACACGCTCTAATTCTTCTTCCACACGTTCTAAGTTTTCCTGTATGAATTCCTGTTTCTGTGTGAATCCGGCTTCCTCTAACTGCACCTTGGAAACAGCTTCAGTTGCAGCCTCTTCCAGTTTCATCTGTTCTTCTAAAATTACCTGGAACTGCTCTGCCTGGGCTTTGATTTCTTCTTCCCGTACTTCTGCTTCTTTGATTTCCTCTTCCGTACGTTCCTTGCCCTTCTTAATATCCGTCAACTGTTCTTCAATATCCTGGCTCTCATTCTTTAAACCTTCAAATACGCTCTCGCTTTCATTCTTCTGCTGCAAGGTACGGTCTACATTCATCCTGGCTGTATTCTGCTGTAAATACTGTTCCTGTAAATCAGTCCGTACCTTTTCCATATCCTGCATGGCAAGTTCCTGTGCAGTGCGGATTTCTTCGCTCCGCTCCTTGCAGGATGCAATGGTTTTCTTCAGTTCTTCCAGTCTCTTCGTCAAATCGTCAATTTCGCGTTTTCTTCCCAGAAGATTACCGGTATTCTTAAAGGCACCACCGGCAATGGAACCACCCGGGCTTAAATACTCACCCTCCAAGGTTACCATATGTAAAGAATAATGGCTCTTCTTCGCCAGTGCCAACGCATGGTCAATGGAGTCCATAACAAAGACTCTTCCAAGAAGATAGGACATTACACCGTCAAATTTTGCATCATGTTTTACCAGCGTATCTGCCTTTCCGATTACGCCTTCTTCTTTTAAGAATACATCCTGCTTGCTGTTATCCTTACCGGTAACACTGGTCAACGGCAGGAATGTGGCACGTCCCAGACGATTCTGTTTCAGATAAGCAATCATTTTCTTTGCTGTCTGCTCGTCTTTCGTAACAATGTTCTGGATATTTCCACTGAGTGCAACTTCAATGGCTGTCTCATACTTCTTGTCCACCTGAATAAGGTCTGCCACAACGCCGAGGATTCCGCCTTCCTTATCCTTCTGCTCCATTACCTTACGGATACTGTTTCCATAGCCTTCATAACGCTCTGCAATATTTTTTAAGGTCTCAAGACGGGATTCTCCCTTATTATAATCAATAGTTGCTTTTTCTAAGGCACTCCGGTTCTCTGCTGTTTTCTTACGCCAGCTTTGAATTAAGTCTGCGGTCTCTTTTTCTTTTGCCTTTAATGCTTCAATCTCACGACTTACTTCTGCTAATTTGTCCTGATATTCTGACAATACACTCTGCAAATCTGCTTCTTCGCTTTTACGCTTTAAGAGACGCTGATTCAACTGGGCTTTGCGGATATTTACCTGCTCTGCCATGGTATCGAATTTCTGTAATTTTGCTTTTGTGGAAGCTTTATTATTCAGAATCTCAATAATCTCATTCTTGCCTTCTTCGATGCCCTGTGTACAGCGGGCAATTTCCTTCTGAATTTTTTCTAGCTCATCAGAAGCTGCCTGCTTGCGTGCTTCAATCTCTGCTACCTGGCTGTCAATTTCCTGCTTCTGTGCAAGATAATGCTCCTGCTGTTCTTTTCTTTCTTTCCGGTCACTTTCTAACTGCTCCAAACGTGCTTTTAAGCTGTCATCTGTCATCTGTGCAGCCTTAATCTGCTCATTTAATACATTAATCTGACCTTCCAGTTTTCCCTTCATGACATTGGTATTGCTGAGTTCTTCGCGGATTTCTGTGATTTTCGCATCCATTTCTTCCATGTCCTGCTCTTTTTTCTCATACTCCGCTTTGATATTCTCGTATGCCTCGTTGTCTTCTTTTAACTGGGTATCTGCAATTTTAAACTTTTCTTCTACTTCTTTGGTCTGGGTCTCAATCCGCTCCATCTCTAAAAGGAACATGTTAACATCCAAGGTCTTTAACTCTTCCTTTTTCTTAAGATAGATTCTTGCGGTCTCTGACTGTTTCTCCAACGGTCCTACCTGACGCTCCAACTCTGTCAAAATGTCATTGACACGTACCAGGTTCTCCCGCTCACTTTCTAATTTCTTCTGGGCGGTTACTTTTCTTCTCTTATATTTTACAATTCCTGCCGCTTCATCGAAAAGTTCTCTTCTTTCCTCCGGCTTACCGCTTAAGATTCGCTCAATCTGACCCTGTCCGATAATAGAATAACCTTCTTTACCGATACCGGTATCATAAAAAAGCTCGCTTACATCCTTCAGACGGCATGGATTGCCATTGATAAGATATTCACTTTCTCCGGAACGGTATACTCTTCGGGCTACCGTTACTTCTGAATAATCTACCGCAAGCTGATGGTCTGCATTGTCTAATGTAATCGCAACATATGCATAACTTAATGGCTTACGATTCTCTGTTCCCGCAAAAATAACATCCTGCATGCTTGCACCACGTAGCTGCTTGGCACTCTGTTCTCCCAATACCCAGCGCACTGCGTCCGCAACATTACTTTTTCCACTACCGTTTGGCCCCACAATGCCTGTGATTCCGTTGTGAAAATCAAATACAATTTTATTTGCAAATGATTTAAAACCGTGAATTTCAATACTTTTGAGATACATAACTTCCTCCGTTTAAGAGCGCTTATTCTCCTGCTGTTTCAGCTTAAGCAGCGCCTGATATGCAGCTTCCTGTTCTGCTGCTTTCTTTGTATGTCCCATTCCCTCTCCAATGGACTTTACTCCGATTCTGGCTTCTACCACAAACCGCTTATCATGATCCGGTCCTTCTTCCCGGATCAACTGATAATTCAGTTCTTCATTATATCCTGCCTGTACTATCTCCTGCAGGATAGTCTTGCTATCATAAAAGAGCTGTTTGTGCTCAATGTCTGTCAGAATGTATTTTAACACAAACTCTTTTGCATTAGCAAAACCACCATCCAGAAAAATTGCTCCTATTACTGCTTCCAATGCATCCGAAAGAATGGATTTCCGATTTCTTCCTCCTGTTAAATCCTCTCCTTTTCCCAGATACAGATATTTTCCCAAATCAATTGCTCTGGTACAAAATGCCAGTGTCGGCTCACACACAAGGCTTGCCCGGAGCTTGGTCAGTTCACCTTCCGAATAATCCGGATACTTCTGGTATAAGAATTCACTGGATGTAACCTCAAGCACTGCATCGCCTAAGAATTCCAACCGCTCATTATCTGAGTGCTTCTTCATATGTCTTTCATTGGCATAGGAACTATGGGTTAATGCCTGTCTTAATAATCCCTGATTGTTGAAATGATATCCTATCACTTCTTCAAATTCATGTAATCTGCTCACTGTTTTCTCCTTCTAACTGTCGTTGCTGCCCGCAAACTACGGGAAACACGCTTTGCAAGCCGCCTGCGGCGGTCGCTTGCGACATCTACCTTATACGCCGCAGTGTGCATCCTCGCGGAGCGTTTTTTACTTTACAGGAAAGAAATTTCCTGTAAAGCAAAAAAGAATCCGGCATGCCGGACTCTTTCGCACAATATGCTTCCTTTGAAGAATACTATCTATTCTGCTTTTAGTTCAGCGCACTCTTTATCTGCTCTACCGCATCGCCTACAGTAACAATTTTCTCTGCTTCTTCATTTGGAATCTCAATATCAAATTCTTCCTCCAGACCCATGATAATCTGGAAAACATCCAATGAATCTGCGCCAAGGTCATCTACAAAAGTAGTTTCCATACTAATCTCTTCTTCGTCCACATTCAGGACTTCTGCAATAATTTTTTTCAGTTTTTCAAATTCCATAATCTTTTCCTTTCTATTCTTCTGTTTCAGAAATTACTATATTTTTTTTGATTTTATTATTGATATCCTGTTCTTTAAATGTAACACACTGAATGATGGAATTCTTTACTTCCTTCGCCTTGGAGCTTCCATGTGTTTTAACCACCAGTCCATTCAGTCCAAGCAATGGTGCCCCGCCATACTGGGATGCATCGAAAGATTTTAATGTCCTCTTCAGTGCCGGCAATGCCAATGCTGCACCAATCTTACTCTTTAGGCTGCTGAGCATTCCCTGCTTTACTACACCAATCAGCGTACTGGAAAGTCCTTCATAAAGTTTAAGGATTACATTTCCTACAAACGCTTCACAGACAATGACATCTGCTCCGCCATGTGGTATCTCTCTTGCTTCAATACTTCCCACAAAATTGATATCCTTGCATTCTTTTAATAAAGGATATGTTTCCTTTACCAGTGCATTTCCTTTTTCTTCTTCTGCTCCGATATTTACGATTGCAACTCTCGGGTTCTTGATTCCCACAACATTTTCCATATAAATGGAACCCATCCTGGCAAACTGTACCAGATGTGAAGAACGGGCATCTACATTTGCTCCACAATCAATGAGCAGGGATACTCCTGTCTCGGTCGGAATCAGCGGTGCCAAAGGCGGACGCTCGATACCACGGATTCTTCCTACAATCACCTGTCCACCAACTAATACGGCTCCGGAACTTCCTGCCGATACAAATGCATCTGCTTCCTTCTGTTTTACCATATTCATTCCCACAACAATTGATGAATCCTTTTTCTTACGAATTGCATTTACCGGATGTTCCGCAGTCTCAATTACTTCTGTTGCATTCTTAATTTCAATCTGGTCTTTCTCATAGGTATACTTTTTCAATTCTTCAGCAATAACTTCCTGCTGTCCAACCAGTACAACCTGTATATCTCTGCGTGTATTTACTGCCTCGATGGCACCTTTTACAATTTCGCCCGGCGCGTTGTCGCCTCCCATTGCATCAACTGCCACTCTAATGACTTCCTGCATATACATTCCTCCTGTAAATCTGCCATCACATTAAGCCTATATTGAAATATACTATAACTTTCCATAGAAATCAACAGAAAACTAATTGAAATATTCCCGGTTCCGTTCCTCTTCTTTGGCAATGTCCTCCTCTGACATATAACGCAAGAAAATCTTCTCCATAATTCCATTCTGAATTGCAATAAATGCCGCCGGTGCAAAAATTAATAAAAATGGAATCAGATATACTAAAAATGCAATTACCAGCAAAATCACCAGCATGAGAATGGTCTTTGGCAGATGTGCAAATGACATCAGTGCCGCATTCTTTACAATTGCTTTATTGGTATTTTCAAAACGGGCAATGTTCGGATATACATATAACCAGATTGCAATCTCAAATACCAGCATAACAACGAAAATCACAAAAGCCTTGCCCCACGCTGCTCCGGCTTTCATAAACTGGAACATGATAAACCAGTCTGCTCCCATAACAAGACCAATCAGTAAGAAAATCAGCCAGATTACGGTTGCCTGTTTAAAATTAGAACGGAAGGATGACCAGAACTCTTTCCAGATATATCCTCTGCCATGGCGGATTACTTTATTCACTGCATAATAAAGTGCAGTGCAGGATGCTCCAATGGTAAAAACCGGAATACATGCCATGAACCAGATTAAACTCAGGCAGAATATGTTAATCACTTTATCAAATGCACTAAAGAGCTTATTATTATAATTAAAAATATTGCTCATACCTTCTCCTTTTCTATGAATAGGCATTCGCAAAACCTGAATCGTTCTGCAAATGCCTATCTTTTTCATAAAGTAAAAAGGGAGTGTTTTTGCAAACACTCCCGGTCACTTCTTAATTAGTCCTGAGGAATAATTTCTTTCTTGTTGTATGAACCGCAGTTCTTACATACTCTGTGAGGCATCATCAAAGCGCCGCACTTACTGCATTTTACTAAACTTGGAGCAGTCATTTTCCAGTTTGCTCTTCTTTTATCTCTTCTTCCTTTGGAAGATTTGTTCTTTGGACAAATTGACATCTGGTTACACCTCCTTAAATTTATTGAAAATATCTTGAATTGCTGCCATTCTCGGGTCCAGCTCAGATTTCTCGCAGTCACAAGTCTTGACATTCAGATTCGTACCGCATTTCTTACAAATCCCCTTGCAATCCTCTCTGCACAGAACCTTCATTGGCCAGTTCACCAAGATTTCATCATAGACCATTTTATCAATATCAAGCTGAAATCCTTTCATGTAGTCTGCCTCATCCATCTCTTCTTCCGAAGCATCCGCATCTTCCAATGGGAACTTCTTATCGAATACAAGGTGGAAATCTGTTGGAACTTCTTCCAAGCAGCGGTCACATGGTATTGCTATCCTTACGTCCGTTTCTCCGTGAATCAGTAAATCCTTATTCTCTTCGTTAACGATACGCAGCTCGAATGGCTTTTTCTCTATGAACGGAAACACACCTAACTTTGAATCAAAGGATGTCAATTCAATTTCAGCCTCTTTCGTAAGCTCTTTATTTTCACATGAACATACATCGGTTAAATCTAATATCACGTTTGTCTCCTTTTCACACCTAAACAATTATACATAGCACTATAGCTTTTGTCAACAATATTTTTCCTTTTTAGCCTACCAAAGCTACGGTTTCTCTTGCAATTGCAAGTTCCTCGTTGGTCGGGATAATGCATACGGTTACTTTGGAATCCGGAGTAGAAATAATCTTATCCTCTCCACGAACCATATTTGCTTCCTTATCCATGGTAATTCCAAGATATCCGAAGTATGCAAGAATCTTCTCACGGATGAATGATGTATTCTCACCAATTCCTGCAGTAAATGCAATGGCATCTACTCCGTTCATTGCAGCCACATAAGCACCGATATATTTTGCTACACGGTAAGCAAATACTTCACATGCTGCAATTGCTCTTGGATTTCCTTCATGATAAGCAGCCTCGAGGTCACGGAAATCACTGGACACACCGGAAAGTCCCTCTACACCGGATTTTTTATTTAATACATCCATAATTCCGTCGATGTCAAGGTTTTCTTTCTTTGCAATGAATTCCATGATTGCCGGGTCAATGTCACCGGAACGTGTTCCCATTACAAGTCCCTCTAATGGAGTAAGTCCCATAGAGGTATCTACACATTTACCATCTAATACAGCACTGATGGATGCTCCGTTTCCAAGGTGGGCAACAATCAGTCTGGAATGGTTATAATCAAGATTTAAGAACTCAGCCAGACGTTTGGATACGAAGCTGTGGCTTGTTCCGTGAAAACCGTAACGTCTTACCTTGTATTTCTCATAATATTCATATGGCAGACCATAAAGATAAGCCTTCTGTGGCATGGTCTGATGGAAAGCAGTATCAAACACACCTACCATTGGTACACCAGGCATAAGTTCCTGACATACACGAATACCAATTAAGTTTGCAGGGTTATGAAGTGGTGCAAGCTCATTACACTCTTCCACTTTTGCTAATACTTCTTCATTTAATACAACAGACTGGGCAAATTTCTCACCACCATGTACGACACGATGTCCTACTGCATCAATTTCAGAAAGACTCTTTACCGCACCTGTCTTTGGGTTTACCAGTGCATCTAGTACCATCTGGATACCTTCTTTATGGGTCGGCATTGGTGCTTCTGTTATCTCTTTATCATGGCCAGCAAGCTGGTATACTAATCTTCCATCAATTCCGATTCTTTCACAAAGTCCTTTAGCCAGTACAGCTTCTGTATCTGAATTAATAAGCTGATACTTCAAAGAAGAACTTCCACAGTTAATAACTAATACGTTCATCTGTTTTCTCCTCACTGCTATTTTTTTACGGTTCATTGTTACAAATCCGCATATGTATATTTAGTATACGCCTATTTTAAATGGTGTTCAAGTACAGTGTCTGAAAAAATGCAAAGAAAAATATTTTTTCGAAATTCTTCTTATGAATACTTTCCATAAGTAATTTGCCAAAAATATGGGAATAATGCTATGATAGAACTATATTATTTGTAACTTTGGAGGACTTATGCGCATCATAGGAATCATTGCAGAATACAATCCGTTTCATAACGGTCATGCTTACCAGATAAAAAAAATCCGTTCCCTGACCCAGGCTGACTTCGTTATCGCAGCCATGAGTGGAAATTTCGTCCAGCGGGGAGAACCGGCTCTTATTGACAAATATGCACGAACAGAAATGGCTTTAAGCTGCGGTGCTGACCTGGTAATTGAGCTGCCAGCCCTCTGGGCAACTGCTTCTGCCGAACTTTTTGCTTCTGCAGGTGTTGCACTCATGCGTAAATGTGGCTGCGTAGACACCCTCTGCTTTGGTGCAGAAACAGACAACCTTTCTTTATTAAAAGAAGTTGCTTCCCTGCTCGTATCCGAACCTGAGGACTACAAAGAAGTTCTCTCTTCCTGTCTCAAAAAAGGAATGTCCTATCCTGCCGCAAGAAGTCAGGCGGTATGCAGCTATTTAAAAGAAGCCAACCCGCAAATCCCGGCCGATGAACTTGCCTGCCTTTTAAATGAGCCAAATAATATTCTTGCTATTGAATATTTAAAAGCGATTCAGGCTCAGAATGCCGCCATCACCCCTTATCTGATTCAGCGGACCGGAGACAGCTATCACGAAGCGGCACTTAACAGCAGTCTTTCCTCTGCCACTGCCATAAGAAAAGAGCTTCTTTCAAACGGCTGGAATGACATCACTACATTAAATTCATATCTGCCGGAAGCTGCTTATTCTATTTTAAAAAAGTATCTTAATCTTTATCCGCCGGTTTCTGCCAATGATTTTTCTGCTCTACTTTCCTACCTTCTGTTACAGCAGAGTGAAGCACAACTGGCTTTCTGTGGTGATTCCAATGAAGCAATTGCCCACCGGATAAAAAATTTGCAAAAACAGTTTCATTCCTTTGAGCAGTTCTGCCAGTTACTGAAAACAAAGGATATGACTTATACCAGAATCAGCCGGATTTTCACTCACCTTCTGCTTCAGATTACATCTGAAGATTATCGTTTGGGAAAATCCTTAGATTACATTCCTTATCTTCGTATCTTAGGATTCCGCAAAGACGCCTCCCGGCTCCTCACGATTTTAAGCAATTATGCGGATGTTCCGATGATTTCTAAGAGTGCCAACGCAGCCTCTATGCTATCTTCTGATGCTGCACGCCTTTTTGATCTGGATGTCTTTGCTGGAGAATTATATGAAAACATCCTGTCCGTGAAAACCGGGCAGGATGCCAGAAGCGAGTTTGTACGCAATATTGTAAGGGTGTGAATTTGCCGTGCCGTCTGATTCCACCATTTGGTTGGTGGGAAAATCAAAAGAGCGTTTGATAAGAACTAAGATTTTGATTGTAAAAGGACATCTTAGTTCTTTGGCAGTAAAATTTCAGCAGTTCTTAGCAGTTTGTTTTTCTTGAATGTAAACTGTCTTTCCGTTGCTTTGACTGGATGTCTGCACTGTCCGTCGGGTACGGATGCTCTATAAAGCCTGCAAGGGGCACTGGGAATTTCGGATAATACATCACATTATCTGGCAACCGGCGCAAATTCACATCCATGTTCAAATGCGCCTCGCTGGCACATCCCTGTGCCAGCGTTGCCTGTTGCCAGACGAAATTCCAAGTGCCCCTAACAGCCTTTATTATGCATCCGTACTTCGACGAACCGTACAGACATCTTGTCAAACATTGGAAAGACTGTTTTTATCTCAAAAAGAAAAACAAACTGCTTAGTAACTGCGGAATTTTATAGCAGGAACTAAATGTCCTTTCACAAAACAAAATCTTATCTTTCAAATCCTATCTGATTTTCCAGCTCTTAGTGGTGGAACAGACGGATTCCGGTAAAGCTCATCACCATACCATATTTGTTACAGGTTTCGATTACATGGTCATCACGGATAGATCCGCCCGGCTGTGCTACATACTGCACGCCACTTCTGTGGGCGCGCTCGATGTTATCTCCAAATGGGAAGAACGCATCAGAGCCAAGAGATACTCCGGTATTCTTATCTAACCATGCACGTTTTTCTTCTGCCGTAAATACAGCAGGTCTGGTCTTAAATATCTTCTCCCATTCGCCATCTGCAAGTACGTCCATATAATCCTCGCCAATGTAAAGGTCGATTGCATTATCACGGTCAGCTCTGCGGATTTTATCTAAAAATGGCAGATTCAGTACCTGTGGAGACTGGCGTAACCACCAGTTATCTGCTTTGGAGCCAGCTAATCTGGTACAGTGGATACGGGACTGCTGTCCGGCACCAATACCGATTGCCTGTCCGTCTTTTACATAACATACGGAGTTAGACTGTGTATATTTTAAAGTAATCATGGAAATTGCCAGATCTCTCTTTGCTGATTCCGGCAGCTCTTTGTTTTCTGTTACAATATTGTCAAAGAAATGCTCGTCAATATTTAACTCATTTCTTCCCTGCTCAAAGGTAACGCCAAATACCTGTTTCCGCTCGATTGGGTCCGGAATATAGTCAGGATCAATTTCAATGACATTGTAATTGCCATTTTTCTTTGCTTTTAAAATTTCTAATGCGTCATCATCATAGCCCGGTGCAATGACTCCATCAGATACTTCTCTTTTAATTAAAAGTGCGGTTGCTTTATCACAAACATCAGAAAGAGAAATGAAATCTCCGAAAGAGGACATACGGTCAGCGCCTCTTGCTCTTGCATATGCATTAGCAATCGGTGTAAATTCTACATCCATGTCATCTACCCAGTAAATCTTACGCTCTACTTCAGAAAGTGGAAGTCCCACTGCTGCACCTGCCGGAGAAACATGTTTAAAAGAAGTGGCTGCCGGAAGTCCGGTTGCTTTCTTTAATTCTTTTACTAACTGCCAGCCATTGAATGCGTCTAAGAAGTTAATATAACCTGGTTTACCATTTAATACTTTGATTGGCAATTCGCCATTTTCCATGTAAATTCTGGATGGTTTCTGATTTGGGTTACAACCATATTTTAATTCTAATTCTTTCATTTTATTTTCCTCTCTCGCACGAATCTTATTCACAAAATCCTATTTGTTCTTGTTTACAATGCGGCTTTCATATTTTCCGGTTTCAATATCAATATATCTTACAAATAAGGATACCTTATTGTCTGCATTCAGGTTATTCCATACCAGCTCGGTAAATGCATCAATGTCATCTCCGATATCAACCAGTACCGGTTCGCCTTCAAAGCTTGGTAATGGATTTCCATCATTCATATAAGTATGAATGAAATGTCCTTCCCCAGCTACCGGATTCTCATAAGCAAATGTATAACGGTTGCAGGCATCCGGATTACCATTGTTGCTCTTTAAAATAGACATTGCATAATTGTATTTTCCATCTTCCACATGCATGATTCCGGAAATACGTGGTGTATAGTTCGGTGCGTCCGGCTCGAACTTTCTGGTTCTTAATGCCTGTTCGAAGGTCTGCTGTTTATCCATCAGTTCATAAATGGTATCTGTCTGGTCTCCATTGGTTACAATGGTCTTATTGCCCAGTACGCGAACCGGTGCATAAATAATAAGACTTGGGTCACTTAATTTTGCAGGGTCAAATGCCTGGGTACGGATTCCTTCTCCATCCTCAACAAATACACGGTTACGGCTATTCTCGCTTCTTCCCATGATAAAATAAGCAGTTACCGCATACTTTCCATTCTTCGACTTTCCAATTACAATTCCTCTTCCCGGATAAGTAGTGCTTCCAAGTTCTTCTGCTAATGAAGTCATCTTCATTTTTGTTCCTCCTTCTTACGCTCCATGTAATTTTTAAAGTTGCTGCAGCTTTCGTCAAAGTCTCTTTCTCTTTCGAATTTTCCCTGTGACTTTTCCTGTTTGCATGCATAAAAAATACCGACACGTATCCCGAGCTTAACTGCCCAGACGGTCGGCTTTCTCAGGTCATACTTCATGTGGTTATTCCCACGGTTCCGTCAGTCATATGACCTGAATTTAGTAAAACATATTCCAAAACACTTGTCAAGGAATTCTTCCTCTAAGGACTCCCCTTCATAAGATTTTCTATTTCTATAAGAACTCTCTCAGACGTTCTGCACGGTTCGCCCAGGTATCTTCCTTAAGTGCCCGTTCATAAGAATATTCTATGATTTCTTTCATTTTCTTCGGATGCCCCAGCATGGATAATACCTGCTCCGGCAATGCATCCAGATGCTCTAACTCATAAAATGCCAGATCCTTTCCGTCACAGAAACGCTCCTTTAAATAAATGCTGTCATCCGTTAAGGACACTGCCTTATTTAACATAGCTGTAAAAATTCTGTCATGGGCGCCATCCTTAAACCACGGCATGGTATTCAATGCAATCTTGGTATTCTGGATGATTTTTACGCATTCAGCAGAATCCAGCTGTCTTCCGTTTAAAATAAGATTCTCCGGATGTTTTACTTTAAGATTCTCCCAGCCCTTTCCAAAAACATACACCCGTACTCCATTATCTACCAATGTCCGCACCGTTTCTCCACGGAAATAAGTCCGGTTATACATATCCAAAAAAAGCATTCCTGCAAAGCATGCCATCAGCTCCCGCTCCGTTACTTCCGGAATCTCCCGGCGGACAAAATGCTCCATGGCAGAATCTAACGGCTCTGACGGATGCAGGCGGAGATAATTTAATATCTCATGATAGAAATCAATATATTCCTTCGTCTGGCTGGTAAAATGCTCTTCAATTGCCGGAAGATGCACATAGTTTGCGATAAAACCCACTTCATATTCCCGGTTCTCATATGGAATAAAGTCTGTAGAAATACGTTCTTCCTTATCCATCAGAAAATTCCCTGCCAATGGTAAAAAATGACAGGGAATCCCTTTATAAAACCGTTTCATATAAGAAATATGCTGACGGTCGATGCAGAACACAGTCAGATTCGGAATTGTCTCATCAAGCTGCTTATGATAATACAACGGATGGTCCACAAGAATACAATAGACCGGAATATTTCTGCTGGCAAAGACAGACTGAGACTCTGTTTCCAACAGGAACTCCTCTCCGCTTAATCCGATAAAGTTAAAGGTAATGACTGCGGTCTCGCCACTTTTTAAAAAGCGGCTTAATCGTTTCGTGTCAGCATATTCTGCCTGAATGTCGAAGAAGAAAATCTGATATCCCATCTTGCGAAATGACGCTGCCATCTCATGTGAAAAATAAGTTAATGTTTCTACGCCTCGTTCAAAAAACACAAGTTTACGGATATCACTCATTTTCTTTCTCCATTTCAAAAAATCCTAGTTCTTAAAGCTGTGAATTGGTGCAGGAATTCTTCCCCCACGGTTGATAAATGCATCACAGGAATACTGGTTTACCGGCATAATCGGTGCATAGCCGAATAATCCACCAAATTCTACAGTATCGCCTACTCCCTTTCCGATTACCGGAATCAGACGGGCTGCTGTAGTCTTCTGGTTAATCATTCCAAGTGCCATTTCATCTGCAATAATACCGGAAATGGTAGTTGCCTTGGTATCACCCGGAATTGCAATCATATCAAGACCTACGGAACATACACAGGTCATTGCTTCTAATTTCTCCAGTGTAATGGCATTTGCCTGTACTGCATTAATCATTCCCTGGTCTTCGCTGACCGGAATAAATGCACCACTTAAACCACCAACATAAGAAGATGCCATTACGCCGCCCTTCTTAACCTGGTCATTTAAAAGAGCAAGGGCTGCTGTCGTTCCCGGTGCACCTGCATATTCAAGACCAATTTCACAAAGAATATCTGCTACACTGTCTCCGATTGCAGGAGTTGGTGCCAGAGATAAATCTACAATACCAAATGGAATATTTAAAATTCTGGAAGCCTCCTGTGCTACAAGCTGACCTACACGGGTTACTTTAAATGCAGTCTTCTTGATGGTCTCACATAATACTTCAAAGTTCTCTCCACGGACTTTTTCCAGTGCAGTCTTTACAACACCCGGTCCGCTGACACCAACATTGATTACCGCATCTGCCTCTGTTACACCATGGAATGCGCCTGCCATAAACGGGTTGTCATCCGGCGCATTACAGAATACAACCAGTTTCATACAGTCTACAGAATCTCTGTCCTTAGACTGCTCTGCCACCTCTAAGAGAATCTCTCCCATTAATTTTACAGCATCCATGTTAATTCCGGTTTTTGTGGATGCAAGATTTACAGAACTGCAGACTCTTTCGGTACGGCAAAGTGCCATTGGAATAGAACGGATTAAAAGCTCATCTGCCTTTGTCATTCCCTTGGATACCAGTGCAGAATATCCACCAATCAGGTTTACTCCTACTGCTTTGGCTGCTGCATCCATAGTATCTGCGATGGTTGCAAAATCTTCCGGTGTCTTGCAGGCTGCCCCGCCAACCAGTGCAATTGGTGTAACGGAAATTCTTTTATTTACGATTGGGATTCCAAATTCCTGCTCAATCTGATTTCCTGCTGATACCAGATCCTTTGCCACTGTAGTAATTTTCTTATAAATGTTATCGTTTAACTTCTTTAAATCAGAATCAATACAATCCAAAAGACTGATTCCAATGGTAATGGTACGGACATCTAAGTTCTCATGCTCCACCATTTTATTGGTTTCGCTTACTTCCATTATATTAATCATTTTTTGTCTCCTATATTCTGCCTTTCTACACAGCTCATTTCCTGTATTTTCATTGATACGCCTTAGTGACCTGCCAACAGCAGTTCCCTTTTATGTAAGTCGTATTAAATTCTGTGCATCATATCAAAGATTTCTTCTCTCTGACATTTGATGGTAACACCGATTTCCTCACCTAATTTTTCCAGTGCTGCAGAACACTCAGCAAATGGTGTTTTGGATGTATTTAAATCAACAATCATCATCATATTGAAGAATCCGTCAATGATAGTCTGTGAAATATCCAGTACATTGATATGCTGTTCTGATAAATAAGTACAAACTTTTGCGATAATTCCTACAGTATCTTTTCCTACTACAGTAATAATTGTCTTGCTCTGTGTCTTTTCCATTTTGTTCTCCTCTTATTTTTGCTTTCTTAATATTCTTAAATCCGGATAAGCTCAGACACTTCGTCCCGCTTTGCTACCTGGATTGGAAAATCATTTCCGTGGTACGGGTTCTCACCCTGTTCTACTTCCTGGCGCACTGTCTCATATGCCAGTTCTGCCAGATTATTTTCCTTGCTCAGATGCCCCAATACTACTTTTTTAAACTTATCATGCAGAAGCTGCCCTAAAAATTGTCCACTGCTCTCATTGGAAAGATGTCCTCTGTCCCCTAATATCCGCTGTTTCAGAGGATAAGGATAACTGCCCACCTGAAGCATACGCACATCATGATTTGCTTCTAACAATAATACATCTAAATCCTGCAGCTTGTCTATAAGATAATTGTCATATTTCCCTAAATCAGTAATGACCGCCATCTTTTTATCTGACTGTTTCATGATGTATGCCACCGGATTTGCGGCATCATGGGAAATGGATACCGGCTCCACCGTAATATCTCCAATCTGAAATTCCACTCCGGCTTCGATAGGATGAAACAATGTCTCATCTACTTTTCCCACACTGGAAATCCCTTTGACTGCCTCAATGGTCTCTGCCGTGGCATAGATTGGAATTCCATATTTTCTTGCTACCACGCCAAGACCGGAAATGTGGTCTGAATGTTCGTGGGTCACAAGCAATGCCTGCATTTCCGCGGTTTTCAAACCGATACTGTTTAATCCTGCTTCAATGCGCTTTCCACTGATTCCGGCATCAATCATCAGATGGCTGCTTTCTGTTCCTGCGTAGATACAGTTTCCACTGCTTCCACTTGCAATACTGCATAATTCCATTTTCTTATGTCTCTTTCTATTTAGTAATTCTCTTTCCAGTACACTTCAATTTTATCGCCGTCCTGCAATACCTGTGTATACTGGGCATCCACGCCATTGATTAAAGTTACAATTGCTCTTCCGTGGGATGCTGACAAATCAAAATCAATATAATCAAAAATATCCACGAATACATATTCTTCTTTGCCACTTAAAGTAATTTCCTGATTGTTTGCAATAATATGTAATTCTTTGCTTTCCGGCTCTGTCGGTTTCTGCACCGGTGCATCGGCTGCTGCTTCTGCTGCAGAATCTGTATTCGTTTCAACTGCCGGCTCTGCACCTGCCGTTTGAATGCCATCTGCTGCATTTTCATCCGCAGCATTTTCGTCTGTCACAGATTCAGCTGCCACAGAAGCTTCTGTCTCATGAACTTCAGCTGCACTGTCTGCGCTTTCTTCTGTTGAAACTTCTTCCGGTCCGGCATCAAATCTGTGGTCTGCCTGTCCATAGGAAATATGACGTTCACCGCTTTCATAGGCAGAAGCACTCCATTCGATTTCAAAGTTCTCATAACAAAGAGATCCCATATCTGCCGGTTTTCCATTTAAGATAATTCCGGCTTCTTCATCAATCCGCACATCCATAAACTCTGCCAGCTGTCCAATGGTATAGAAGTTTCTGGTTTCGATTTCGTCCCCTTCCTGAATAACATAATTAGAAGGTTCAAGGCTTCCATTGACCTGAACAAATTTCGGGCAGGTAATATTGATGCCATTGACCTGGAAGGTAATGGTGGAGGATGTATATTCATCTAACTGTTCAATCGTAGATACGGCTTCTTTTCCAATGGTAGAGGCTTCTATGGTAATCTCGGAATTCGGAACCAGTGGTGTATTGATGCTGACTACTCTTCCGTCCACTTTAACAATGGCTGATTCTCCCGGTTCTCCACGGACGATTCTCGGCTTGCCATTTACGGTAAACTCTACTGCCTTGCCCCGTCTTGGGAACAGTGCTTCATTCGGGAAGCCCGCCTGCAATGCAGCGTCCACAATGGTAAGATGGCTGTTATCATAAAGCTTTAAGCGTTCTCCGTTAAACCGGACCATAATGAAATTATTCTTCTGGTCATAATAATTAAGACAGATTCCAATCGGTGTTACCAGTAATGGGTCTTTCTTAATCTCTTCCTGTGCAAAATGAACCTCTTTTAAAACTTCTTCTCCACGTAATGCTACACGCTCTCTTGGAATTTCAAGCTTGTCTGCAAGCATTTCCGTAAATCCATGGATTTTGCCGCCACCACCAACTACGAAGGCTGCACTGACTGATTTATCACCATTTAACTCTTTGATTTTCTCTGCTACTTCAGTGGTAATCTTATCTACCGTATCATGGGTTAAATCCCAGATTTCTTCAGATGGAATCGTATGGGTAATGCTCATGATATCGGTAAATTCCACTTCATCCGCCATACCGGATGTCAGCTTCATATGTTCTGCCATATTAAAATCCACCAGATAATGCTGTACAATTAATTCGGTCAGCTCATCTCCGGCATAAGGAATCATGCCATATGCAATAATGCTTCCGTCTCTGGTGACACAGATGTCGGATGTTCCGGCTCCCACATCAACCAATGCAATATTTAACATTCGAAAGGCCTCCGGAATTGCTACGTTGATTGCAGCAATAGGCTCCAAAGTCAGATTGGCAACATTTAATCCAGCCTGCCCTACTGCGGAATACAGACCATCTACAACGTCCTCCGGCAGGAAGGTTACGATAACATCCTCCGAAATTTTCTCTGCCTTATGTCCTTCGATATTGGAAAAGACTTCATCATTGATATAATATTTTACAACGGAATATCCCACACAGTAAAATTTGTAACGGGTATCATTCCTCTCTTTTAAAATCTGCTGGGCATGGTCTACTCCCAGTAAATCCAGAGTATGTATATGTTCTGCAGTTACTACGGTCTCTTCTGCGAATTCATATTCCACGCTGGTGGTCACGGTTTTCAGTACACGACCAGCGGCAGCAATGCAGACATCGGTAAGCTTTGCCTCTAACTGCCCTTCTAATTCTGCCTTTACTTCTGCAATTGTTCTGCCTACTCTTCCGATGTCATGAATCTGACCATCCAGCATAGCTCTGGTTTCATGCTCTTTCATATACTGGGCTGCCACATAGAAGTCTTTGCCTTCCCGATATCCAACTGTTCCAACTACGTTTCTTGTTCCGATATCCAAGCCAAATACAAATTGATTTGCATTCTGTTCTGCATTATCCATTGGTATTTTCTCCCTCATTCTCTATTATCGTTCTTACCTGTGCAATGGTTTCTTCCGTCGTACCATTATTATCAATTACCACTTTGCAATGTCTGCGGTATTCGTTCTCGCAAAGCTGGCTTTCAAACATTTCACTGATTTTTTCATCACTGTAGCCTCTCGACTGCTTCAGCCTTGCTCTGCGATTCTCCTCTGAAGTATAAATATACCATAATTCATCGCAAATTTCATCATAATGTTCTTCGATTAATAATGCCGCTTCCAATACCAGATAACGAAGCCTGCCTTCTTCCTTTTCCTGCTCTAATACATGGAGCACATATTCCTTTACTGCCGGATGCAAAATCTCATTCATTCCATTCCGCCTGGCTTCATCCTTGAAAATAATGGCTGCCGCCTTCGGACGGTTCATCTTCCCCTTTTCATCAAAAACATCTGTTCCCGCAAACAGCTCCTGCAATTTTTCGTTACAGGACTGTCCCGGCTCAGAAAGTTCTCTTGCGATATCATCCGCCAGCATTACTTTCGTATCTTCTCTGCCGGCAAGGTATTTTAATATTTCTGTTTTTCCGGCTCCTACGCCTCCGGTAATTCCGATAAATTTCATAATTTCTGCCTTATCCTATTTTGCTTCGTACCAGTTATTTCCGGCATGCATATCTACCTCTAAGGTTACCGCAAGGTCTGCTGCATGAAGCATTTCTTCTTTCAAAATCTTCTCTACCTGCTGCTGTTCTTCTTTACAGGTCTCAACCAAAAGTTCGTCATGTACCTGTAAAATCAGTTTTGATTTCAAGCCTTCCTCTTTCAGGCGGTCATGTACATGAATCATGGCTATTTTAATAATATCTGCTGCAGAACCCTGAATCGGTGCATTCATTGCCACACGTTCTCCAAAGGAACGCTGCATGAAATTACTGGAGGATAACTCCGGCACCGGTCTTCTTCTGCCAAACATTGTTGTGACATAGCCTTTTGTCCTGCCATCCTCTACCAGTCCGTCTAAGAATGACTTGATTCCCGGATAGGTTTCAAAATAGCTCTTAATATACTGTTCTGCTTCTTTTCTTGTAATACTTAAATCCTGACTTAATCCGAAGGAACTGATTCCATAGACAATACCAAAGTTTACCGCCTTTGCATTTCTTCGCTGCAGTGGTGTTACTTCTTCGAACGGCACATGAAATACCTTGGATGCAGTAATCGCATGAATATCTTCTGCATGCTTATATGCATCAATCAGATTTTTATCTCCTGACATATGTGCCAGCAAACGAAGCTCTATCTGGGAATAATCCGCGTCTAAGAATACATAACCTTCTCTCGGTAAAAACACTTTACGAATCAGCCGTCCCAATTCCATCCGGATTGGAATGTTCTGTAAATTCGGGTCTGTACTGCTTAAACGTCCGGTGGCTGTTATGGTCTGCTGGAATGTACTGTGAATCCGTCCATCCTCTGCAATAAATGCAGCCAGTCCGTCGGCATATGTGGATTTTAATTTGGTCAGCTGACGGTACTCTAATATTTTTGATACAATCGGATAATCCGGTGCCAGCTTTTCCAGTACATCTGCTGCAGTAGAATATCCGGTCTTGGTCTTCTTGCCATTTGGCATCTGCAATTTTTCAAAAAGAATCACACCAAGCTGTTTTGGTGAATTGATATTAAAGGTCTCACCGGCTTCTTCATAGATTTCTTTTTCAATTTTATCTATGGATACTGCAAGATTCTCTCCATATTCTTTTAAGGCATCTGCATCAATAGCAATGCCTTCCTTTTCCATATCAGATAAGGTATATACCAGCGGCATTTCTATTTTATCAAAGAGTTCTTTCATGCCCTCTTCTTCTAACTGCTTTGCCAGCGGCTCTTTTGCCATTAAATTAATATATGCCTGATAACACGCCATTTTCAAGAATTCTTCCGGCTTTTCTTCCGATGCTGTGACAAAATCTTTCTTTCCAAGATAATCCTCTTTTGATGGCACCATCAAATCAAGATAGTCTTTTGCAATGTCTTCATAAGCATAGTCATTTTTCAATGGGTTTAATAAATAAGCTGCTATTTTCACATCAAAAATATGACTCTTTTCATCGGCTTCTATCCATTTAAGCTGTGGTTTTAAATCAAAGGTGCGAATCTCTGTGCCTGCTGCAAGAAGCTGTCTGCTCTGTTCGAATAGATACTGCTCTGTCACAAATCCCGCAACCGGAATATATGCCACATCTTCTTTTGTGCATGCAACTGCAAGTCCAAGCACAACATCCTTTTCATAAATCAACTGGAAGCCTGCTGCCTGCTGCTTCTTTGCCTTTTCAAAAAAATCTTCTACCCCAGCAAAATCCTCGATTCGTTTAAAGTTTTCCTCTCCGGTATTTACCGGTGTGTCCACTTCAAACCGTTTCAAAAGATTCTTAAATTCCAGACGCTTACACATCATATAAGCTTCCGGTGTATATAAATTGCCAATTCTTGCTTCCCTGATATCATATGGGATGTCTGCATCTATCTTAATGGTAGCCAGTGTCTTACTCAACTGTGCCATATCATAATGCTCTTTTAACATCTCTTTCGCACGGTTTGGCTTAATCTCTTCTACATGGGCATATGCATTTTCAATGCTGCCATATGCCACAATCAGGTTCGTGGCTGTCTTTTCGCCGATTCCCGGTACACCCGGAATATTATCTGCGGTATCGCCCATCAGCGCCTTTACATCAATAAACTGCAATGGTGTAACCTGATATTTTTCCAATACCTCTTTGGTATTATAATCTTCGATTTCCGTTCCGGTCCGCTTAGTCTTTGGAATCCGGATCTTAATATGGTCACTGGCAAGCTGCAATAAGTCCCGGTCTCCGGACACTACAGACACTTCATAGCCTGCTGCTTCACTGCGCTTTGCTATGGTTCCCAATAGGTCGTCTGCTTCCAAGCCTTCTTTTTCAATTACCGTAACTCCCATGGCACGCAGCATTTCTTTCATCAGCGGTACCTGCTGCCGCAATTCTTCTGCCATCGGTTTTCTCGTTCCCTTGTATGCATCAAACATCTTATGACGGAATGTTGGTGCATGCACATCAAAAGCAACCGTAAGATACTCCGGCTGCTCTTCCTCTAATATTTTAAATAAAATGTTTAAGAAACCATATACTGCATTGGTATGAAGTCCCTCTGCATTGGTCAAATCCGGTAATCCAAAAAATGCCCGGTTTAATATACTGTGTCCATCGATCAGAACTAATTTTTCGCTCATCTTGTCCTAACTTTCCTCATCCATCATCTGGAAGAATTTTGTATCTATCTCAGGGTATGACCGTTTCAAGGAAATCGGCTTGCCATTACGATCTAAGAAGCAGTGCTCACTGGCTGCAATGGTACGGAGTTCTCCGGTCTCTTTGTCTGTCATACGATAACGGACACTGAGTTTGATTCCATTGTAACCTGCAATGGCTGTTTCAATAACAACAGTATCTCCGAATCGTACCATGCTCTTATATTCACACTGTACAGACAGCACCGGACTGATAATTTCCTGGTCTTCCATCTGTTTATAGCTGAAGCCCATCTGATCCATCAAGTCCATGCGTGCCTCTTCCATCCAACGGATATAATTGGAATGATGCACAATCCCCATCTGGTCTGTCTCATAATATTTTACATTGTGCTCATACGGTTTTACCTTAATTGGTGTTACTCCATGATAAATATCAACTCTTGTATCCTTCATATCTGTCACCTTCCTTACGAAACGATTATACTCAAAAAACGAACGACGTTCAAGCGTCGAAGGGATTCTTTTCGAATTATTACGCCTTTCTACTCTCCAATTACCTGAATCTGACACATTTTCATAGTAGTAAGCGCCGCCTTATGGGATTCCGGCGTCACTCCGGCACAACATGTAGCATCTACTGTAATCTCTACATCTGGAAATTCCGCTTTCAAAATCAAGGCATTAGATACCACACAGATATCCGTACAAAGTCCGCATAATTCTATTTCTTCAAAGTTTCTCTCCGACCAGTGTGTCCATCCAAAGGTCGGTTTATTAATACAGCTGCATCCCGGCACCTCCAAGCCTTCTGCAATCTCCCAGCCCTTTGTTCCTTCAATGCAATGCTCCACCGGAAGCTTCTTTCCCTCCGGTGTACTAAGATAATCTGACTGATGGGTATCCCTGGTAAAAATGATCTCGTCCCCACGCTCCTGATACTCTTTGATTTTCTCTTTTACCTTCGGTACAATTTCTTGTGCCTCTCTGGTTCCAAGTGAACCATCGATAAAGTCATTCTGCATATCTACTACAATCAGTGTTTTCATATTTGATTCCTTTCATTCCCTTTTACCAATTATCTATCGGAAGTTATTTTCTTTTATTATACACATTTTCTCTGACAGTTGCATACCATATCATAAATATCTTATGGTCAACCGCTATGTCAAACTGTACAAATCTTTTTTACCTCTCCACAATTTCCTGCCAGTTGTCCGAATGCCTGTCGACCGATGAACTTACGCTCCTTGCTGCAGACCTGGTGGTATTAAGTGATATGCTTGCAAATCTTGCCGCCCGGAAATCAATCTGTGAGCCTGCTGCTTCTGCGGAAGATGTACCATAACTTACCTACCGGACTTGCCACCGGCAGCCTCTTTCGGATGCCCGACAGCAAAAATGCAGAGAAGTATCTCTATAAACTACTTCTCTGCATTCTTTTATAATGTCTTGGTAAAGCAAATAATTCTGTTTGCTTCTGTAAAATTCATTGCTTTATGAAATAGAACACTATCTATAGTATCCAACCGGACTGGTTTTTGTTCCTTCTACATAATCATACCGCAACTGGCATTGTGCAAAGCCAATTGGAATATCATTTTCATATTTCAAAAAAATTGAGTGTTTCTTTTTTCCATAATTTCTGAGAATTCAGTAATCAGTTCACTGACCGAATGGCTGTCCCACATTTGTACTGCTAAATTTGCCAGTATTTCTAAATCCTGTTTTTCTGCTTTTCGTACCATATTGTTCCTCCAAACCTGAATTGTCTACTTCTTCATTTTTTCGCTCATTTCATGGCTACTTATTACCGGTATAAATGTAAAATCAGTAACATCATTCCAATTCGAAGCCCACTCCTGCAACACTTCCAAACTTTCAGCTTCATTGATTTGATAACAGGTATTACCGTCTTCTGCAACCCGACTGTTGACATAGGTTACACCTGTTGGCATCATCCGCCCTTTTTCATGAAATCTCCTGTAAACAGCTTCTTTGTCTTTATATTTTTCAATTACCATGTATAGCATAGTTCCTACCTCCAAATCAGACTTTCTACTTTACTCAACTCCTCTGTAATCTCATTTACACGCACCTCGTTACAATCCCCCATTTTCATCATTTCCAAAATCATATGCTGTCTATTTTCATCTCCCAGTGCAAGCAGAATTTTCTGGCATTGTTCAAAATCTGCCGCCAGCTTATCTATATCTTTCTTTGTATGCATCATTTTACCTCATGTCCAGTTACTGCTTCAAAGTGATATTTGACAATTCCAAGATCTATCTTAGAATAAAATCCTCCAAGATTTTTTGCTGTAACTTTTCCATTTTTCAGTTCCAACTGAAACTTCTGCTGGTTTACGGCAGTAGGTGCAAGACTTACTGCTTCCATACCTCTGTCAAACCATTCTGTACTCTGGTCTGCCTTTCCAAGTTCCACTATACTCTTACTTTTATGTGGAACTCCCTGTGTTTTTCCATATCCCAGTGAAATAATGATTAACAGTTTCTGTCCTCTTTCTATTTCTGCTTTTGATTTACCATGCGTCATTGCTACCCAGCAGGTATTAAGACCAAGTTCCTGACATTTCAAAACAATCTTCTCACCATAATATCCCGCCTTTTCCTGATCATTCTTATTTCCAACAATGGCAATATAATTCTTCACATTTTCAAACTTCCCATAATGAGCCATAAAGGAATTAAAGCACTTCGGTTCGTCATAAAAAGCCTGAATTGATAATTTACTCTCAGCATTGACGTCATTTATCAAAGAGTTGATTTCTTCTCTTTTCGATGGTTCGATAGTCTGATTTTTATACTGTCTTACGCTGTGTCTTTCTTTCATAATTTCTAATATATCCATTACAATATCCTCGCTTTCGTTCATCTAATTAAATCAAGTATATCATATCTTCCCATAAAAAATTCAATGGTAAAGAAAATCAAGACGATTAAAAATAGATAACCATATTTCAGGTTATCTACTCTTAATTTCTGATTTATTCAGTTTTAGAACCTGTAATTGATAAAACATACAACTTCCGGTTTTCCAATTCCATAAACTTGAATTGAGATTTCACCTGTTTTAAGAGATTTAATAACTGTTATATTTTGTTATTAAATTCTCCACAAGCCCTTGAAAACACTGGATTTATCGCAGGTGAGCTTTTCCTTATTGTTTCCCTTGTGTTATATCGTCCCATCAGTGTTTACGAACTCTGATAAGGGCAAATACAAGGGCAAGAAAAATCTATAAAACAGTATAACACAAAATAAAAGTGACATGGTGAACTGATTGAAATGCTTCTGATTTTTGTAACTGATAATTGATTGAATGATAAGGAGAGATAAGATACGATGAGAACAATATTTGCAGAATACAATCCACAGCGCAATAGTATTGATGTTTACACCTCTGCTGGCTATATGCTCCGCATTGATTGCTGGGAAGCTGAAAAGAATTTAAAAACTACACCCGGATCAGACTGTGCATTAAACGCACTTGCTATTGATGAACCACTTGAATATGTACGATTATATTTGGACGGGAATATGCAGATGTGGGTAGATGCAGAAGATTCATTAGAACTATGGTGATTTTTCGACGGTGTGAAATTTTTTCTGTAAATTCAGATCTTCTATGATAATTGATGCGGCTTAACAGCAGTTTTCTGTTGTTAAGCCGTTGTTTATTTAATAGCAAAAATAAGCCGGTATGTCAAGAGCACCCAGAAAATCTGAACGTACATTTACTCTTGATCATCCGGCTTATTTTCAACAGCACTAAGATTACCTTTTTTAATATTGTTTGGGATACTCCCTCCATAACCGTCACATCAATTTTATACTTTACTTCGATTTCAACTTTTTCTGGTGGATTGACTAAAAGCCTGTCAATATCATTTTCCTCAACACCAGCCATTTTTGCTATCGTTAGCTTGGATATGCCATAATAGGAAACAAGCAGTTCCAACCAATGCACCAATTTGATATTTCCCTTTTACCGAATCCTTTTATGCCTTAACATCACAACTTCCTCCGATAGATGGAGCTGTACCTACTGCCTGTGCTACAACATTCTCTGTAATGCTTTTCATATCCGTACCAATTGCAAATATTGTGCGTCTATCTTCCTGAATTTTCTTCATCTGCTCTTTTCTTTCAGCTCTCCGTTCCACAAGTTTTTGTTCATTTTCTTTCTTTTTCTCGATTTTTCTATCTTCATAAGCCCTTTTTTGTTCTTCGCTTGGTCCTGTAATAACCATGGAGCCCATATTACCATCCTTATCTATCCATATCTGACGATACTTAACTTCACTACCAGTCATTGATTTAATCATTGAGTCAGCCCATCTATCTAATGCTGGAATTTTTGACAACATATTTTCATATTTTGTGGCAACCTTTGGATTACTCATCATCCTATTTAAAATCTCAGGAGCAATCCTCACATCCGTTTTTCCTGTACGATTAGCTGTTTTTACATTTTTATCCGAACTTCCTGCCACAATATCTATTTGAGGATTTTTTTCCTGCAATTTTTTTACATAATCTTCCTGACTCTCTTCTGTTTTGCCCACCAGTGAATTTTCCTTTGTTTTTTGAATATCACAAGCTGCCTTTTTAACCGTGTTCTTGTACCCTGATGCATAATACGATGTGCAACTGCTGTTATTGATACCTGTAATTGCCATAATCCTACCTCCCTGTTATTGAAACTTAAAATAATTTTTATTATATTGAACGACTTGGATATTTAATTTCCGTTGATGTAAATTCATCTTCTGCCGAAACATTGATATGCCCACTGCTGTCAATAGCATACTCTTTACCATAAACGAAAAACGTATCTCCTTCTTTATATCCGATTTCTATCCAGTTTATATCATTTAACTGTTTTATCTTTGCGTCAACATTTATGGTCTTTCCTGATTCCTGCAATAAATAAGTGTGTTTTCCTGCTCCCGCATCTATAGAAAAGAATCCCGGAGAAATCCCGACTTTCTCACAGACGGACAATACCTCCTCATTGCTGTAGAGATACCCCCACACACTCTTTCCCTGTGCCAGATCAGACAGGATATTGCCTGCCTTACACATTTCCCACTTATAATTTGTTCCTTTTTGATTTGTATTCTCTGCAAGCAACGATTCCGAGGCTGCCCAGCCTATTCTTCCATTATTGACCGTCCATGTATATTTACCGCCACTTGATGTTGTCCATGCATAATAACTTTTATTACTTAGTACCAGAGAATTATTCGCAGCACAAATGCCTGACATGGTGCTTGTATTCATTTTCGGTACTGCATAATTAGGTACTACCTGTCTGCTCCCATTAAGGTCAAAGGAAATAACCCCGTACTCCTTAAAATCAGAATTATATCCACAGGAAACATTCTCCCCAAAATTGATTGCATCCAAAATAGCACTTGAATTATTATAGTTTGCAAAATAATAAGCTAATTCACTGTTAGAAATATTCGCATTTTTATCTATCAGTGCAGCTATGGATTGCTTTGAAAAGCCTCGTGCAGCATCAGAAATACTTAAACTGTCCTGTTTTTTATTATTTCCTGCTCCAAGCAACATCTGTATTGCTTTTTGGTGTATTCCTGCCTCTGCCTGCTTTGAATATGTCAATAGCTGGTTTACTGTGTTTACATCTGTTACTGTCTTCATAATTATTCTCCAAACCCTTTTTCAACATTAAACGCCAAACATATGCTGCAATTTGTCCAGCATATTATTTACTCTGCCTTCAACAGCTTCTGGCTGATTCCTTAATTCATACCTGCTTCCATAGTAATCATTTAAACGGTCTTTCATCTCATTACAAAATAATTTTTGATCTGTTTTACCATTTAAAAACTGATTGCAGATACCACTTATCTCTTTCTTCTCATTTGTATAAAAAGCTGTCTCATCTGAGATTATTTCTGACTTGTACTTATAAGATTCTGTTTTGCTTCCAATTCCAACAACCATGTAATCTGGTGTCATTTTCTCCATGATAGAATTACGTGCCGAATCATTAAAATGAACATATTCGTCAATCATGTCTGAAAAACCAGCTTGAAATTGCTCTGGAACATACATTTCATTTACTTTCCTTAGCCCCACTTCACTTGCACTTAACAAAAATACAGATTCATAAGAAGTTCCTCTATATCCCTCCTGAGCATTCAAAGAATCTACATCTGCTGTCATTGCATTAATCTTCTCTTTTAAATCTTTCATTTCATCTTCTGTCAAATATTCAGAAGCATTTTCGTCCAGCCATTTTTCAAAAACCTCTGATTGATTTTCCGAACAGCCTTCAAACGCATTTTGTTCTCCAGAAATGGAAGTTGCTTTCAAATCTAATTTGAATAAATTTTCACATTTATATTCTGCTGGTATCTCTCTTATTTCTCCATTAATAGATGAAAAATGCATTGTATGAAAATCTGATACCTTATTACGAGCAGTCTCAACTAACTTTCTTGCTGAATCACTGATTTTCACATCATCCTCCGAAATAATATTCTGAGGAACAGTTGTTTTCTTCTCAACCTTATTTTTTATCATCTCTGGATTATTAATATACCTATTTCCTTGAACTTTCATAGCAACCTCCTTAAGTTAGTCCACACTTTCTATACTTCTTTATCTATCTTGCTCGATGTCAAAGAACCTGCATCTATTTTCAGGTAATCTACATCACTGTCATTGCTCAATGAACCAATTTGATATTTTCCTTTTATCGAATCCTCTTATGCCTTAATATCAAAACTTGATCTATCAGGTGCAGAAATACTCACAGATTCTGCTACAAGGCTCTGTGTCATACTTTTTACATCATTACCAGTTACGGATAAGGTATAATCACCCGTTTCTTTTCCTTCTGCCGATTTTTCTGCACGTTTCTTTGCAGCTTTTTCTTCCTCTGCTTTTTTAGCAGCTCTTTTTTCTTTTATCTTTTCCTCTTTTTCTCTGTTCTCTTTTGCCTTTCGTTCAGCATTCTCTTTCGCTATTTTCCCATCTGGATCATTTGTACAAGATGCTGTCTCTATAATATTTCCGTTTGCATCAATCATATAACTCTGATTTGTCACAGTGCCCAAACATCCATTAATCGTATCTTTTGTACAATCCGGAATGGCTGCTAAGTTTTCCTCCAAATACTTTGCTTTTTCCGGATCATTCATGCACTTTTGTAAAAATGCACTTGAAACAGATACCGTTGTCGGAATACCCTGCATTGAAGTCAGCCCTATATTCATATAATGGTATTTTCCTTGCAAGTATTTTGAATAATCATTTACATTACTATACCCTGTCTTAATCTGCTCTGTTTTTGTCACACCGGGACGTGATGTTTTTAATTCAACTGTACTTGTTGTCACGTTGCCATCTTTTGTATTTGTACTATCCTTTTCACTATCTGTTTTTTTTACAGTATTCTTATAATTTGAAGCATAATACGATGTGTAACTGCTGTTATTGATACCCGTAATTGCCATAATCCTACCTCCCTGTTATTGAAACTTAAAATAATTTCTATTATATTGAACGACTTGGATATTTAATTTCTCTCAGCCTCAATATGATATGTAATTACTATTTTTATTTGTAAATCATAGTACTAACATCATCAAATCTTAATGCTCATCAATAACTGCTCTCTATTAGGCTGAATCATTGTATATTTCTCCTTAAATGAGGTAATTGCACCATACATTTTCTCAGTTAAATTTTCTGGGATTTCGTCCTTTCCCCTGGTTTTTTGCTCCTCAATGTAAGCCGATGCCAAAGTTGACCTTGTGGTAATTTTTGAAATTTTATTCATTTCTTCACCAATAATTCCACGGGCATGCTGATTGGTTGTCTCCATTGTCACAAAGTCATCCACTGTTTTTTTATATGCAGCATCTAAATTGCTTAACTCTTCATCCTTTGTAAGCTTACGAGGTCCATTTTCATCAGCTACATATATTTCTCTGGTTCCATTTTCATAGCCCTTCACAATTTCATCATATAATTCTGCGTATGCTTTAACATAATTATTTGCCTTGTCAGTAATATTTAAGGCACTTTTTCCTGTATCAACATTTTGATTCTGCTGTGCTGCCTTCTTTTGAATTTCATAACTATAATCAATATCACTGATTTTTTTACTCGCTAACAGTTCCTTTCTTTGAACCACATCATCATATTTTTCCTGTCCACTCTGCTGTATACGATTACGATAATACTCCAATCCCTCATTAGAAATCGAAAGCTTCACTGATTGCCCCACTGTATGTTTTTCGTTTGTCTGACTATTTCCTTTCTGTACTTTATCAGTATTTTTTTCCATTATTGAATTCGTATTATTCATGTAATTAGATATTTTCATATTGTCACCTCAATTTCCATATTTATACAATGTCATTGACGGATAACGTCTGGTGAATGTCAAAGAATTTGATCCTACTGCATAATCATAATAATAATTAAAATTTTCTATATCTATTAACTTACCTGTTGACGGATCAATAATAACTGTCACGGCTTTAAAGTCCTGCCACAAATTATTCTCTTTATATGCCCCTGTGCATCTGCAATGAACACTGTAGAAGTTACTGTTATTTTAATTGCATACTTCATGCCTTCATATCAAAATTATCTTGCAATATTATGTTTTCACCTACACTACCAGTCTTTTCTTCACTATTTAGTGCTTTTCTCGCCTCACTAAATGCCTCATAATATGTCATTTTTAATGCTGAATGAACCTGTGACTCTGCTTTTGTTTCTTTTTCCTGCCAGCCTACTCCCCCTGTATAGGTCAAAACTTCTTCGCCCTCTTCATTGTATACATGAATTGCCGAGCCTGTCCCTGTTCCCTGATATTTTGCCTCATAAGGTATTCCAAACAGCATACAGAGCCATTTTTTGTCTGCTTCCTCAACTTCTTTCATTGCTGACATATTACCTGAATTCATTGATTGACTAAACTTTCCAATTAAAGCAGCTCTATTCGGGGCTACTTTGCTTACTTCCGTCTTTCTCAAATTCATAAATGCATTTCCCATATATACATTGTCCTGTGCATCTTTTTTTGCCAGATCAACAATCTTCTCTTTTAAAGAATCCGTTAATTTCCATTTGTTTTTTTTAGAAGATTTAGAAACATTTTTATTCGATGTGTTCCACACTTTTGCTGTGCTATAATTATTTGATATTTCCATTTAATTGAATCACCTCTCTGTTCTGTCATTTATGTAATCATACAATTCCTTATATGACAGATAACCTGATAAGTTGTTCGAATCATATTGTAACTGCATAAATTCTTTAATCATGCTCATATAGTCTTTCTTTTCATTTATGCTGTCAGAATCATAAGTGATGTTGCCATTCACACCACCAGCCGCATTCATGAAATCTCCAAAAGCATTTTTCGTAAAGCCTTCTACATCACTATATGTTGTATATGCAAGCATTTCCAAATAACTTGCATTTCTTGGATCAACATCATTTATCTGTACATTTGTATCTGTGTAATTTCCTTCTTTGTCCCAATATCTTACCCTGTATTCTGGGTTTGCCGAATCATATGCATCTGATTTATATACAGATGCACTACTGCCATCCGGAAATCCTACTGCTGTTAATGCATTTCCACTATCTTCTGTTCCCGACATATGTAATGTAATATTAGAAGATGTACTGCTTACATTTGATAACAAACCGGAATTCATACCGTTCGCTTTCGCAGTGTTTCTTTTTGTTCCTGTATAATAATTTGAATAATTATAACCGTTAATTCCTGCTATACTCATTTTCGTTTCCTCCAATTATTTTCATTCCTCTGTCATTCGGAATCTACTCACTCTCCATAACGGTCCAAAGACCATGCCTTTACAGGATAATCACAAGAAAGTACCCGACAAAAGCATACTATATTTTTATATCTACTGACTTCTTTCCACTCTCAACATACTCTCTCGTAATGCCATCCAATGCACCCTCCGGTATTGGTTTACCCGCTTTCCATGTAGGATCAGCAGCTTTTGCGGCTTTTGCAAATGCCTGTCTGTATTGATGTTCATATTGTTCCATTGTCCAGCCTGCTGATAAGC